>CAZUBA010000022.1:0-32701 GCA_964618565.1 uncultured Candidatus Peribacteria bacterium
AGTATTTTCAAGAACCTTCTCTCACCATTGAAAGATAGGACTTAGATAATTTTAAAAAAACAGCAGAATTAAATTCTGCTGTTTTTTGACAATTTAAAATTATAATGGTAAACTTCTTTAAATTAATTAAAACTTTATGAATCCAGAAAATAAAGAAGTTCAGGACAATAAAAACATATTATCCTGAATGAATGAGACAACAAAGAAAGATGTTGCAAAAAGAGAATGAGACAAAATTACAGAAATCTTGCCTAAGGCTGCAACTAAGGAAGAAATGCAGAGATATTTTAAAAACAGAGTTGAGATTTATCAGGATAATGCCATTTTTGATAAAAAAGGCGTTGTTCCGATGAATGAAAAATCTGAGATATTCAAATTTGAATCCGAGGGTAATAAGGATATTTCATTTATGGTCTATAACGAAATAGAAAATAATTGTTATAAAATATCTATCGATAAAGAAAATAAACTCTGCGTTACGCAAACAATCCCCTCATTCAGTTTAATTTATCAAGAAAGTTAAAATATGTTCATCGTTCAGCCACAGATCACATATAATCAAAAAAAGGATAAAGTATTCAGCCTATTATGAGAACTGAAGAAATATGATTTTAAAGTTAAGGCATATTATCTTTGGCTATCAGCGAAAGAAGTTATAACTGAACTTGAGCTTGATAAGGTTTATGAATCAATAGTTGATTCTGTAACGCAAGTGAAACAAGATGAGCTCAATAAGAGAATGGACATATTCAAAATGAATAATATGAAGCTTAATGAAATCAGGATAATGGAATCTAAAAACATCCAAGAAAACGATATAGAATTCATTTAATTATTCCCTTTCTCAAGCGCCACAAATAAGTACTTCAACACGGTTTCAGTACTTATTTTTTATTTAAGAAGGATTATTGAATATATAAATTACTTTTCACTTTGCTATTTCCACACATCATGCAGAGCTTTTGGCTCTTACAATGCTTGAGTTGCCTGTATAAAAAGTCTCATATCTTGTGCATTGGAGAACAATTATGTTGCGTACTATAAACATTAGAAGCCATAAATAAGAAAGTTAAAATAATAAAAGAATATTTCGGGTTCAGAGTTCAAGCCCGGGCTTGAACGGGAGTATTTATGTGTTTTTGTATTTGTATTTGCTCAAAAAAATAGCCCCGACTTGTCGGGGCTATTTGTTTAAAACTGTTTTAGGAATGCTAGATTCGGGTGTTGGAAGTAACGGATATCATTAATTGCATACCTTATCATAACAAGACGATTAAGTCAGAAACCGAATGCAAATCAACTGTAGATTTCTGGATCTATTCATCATTCTCTGAGTACTGTAGGATGAATAAGTCATGCTCACATGAATTCTATCCATCAGCTTCATTTGCAAACTTTGCATTTCTCTCAATTACCAGCACAGAAAGGGCAAGAAAAATCAATCTCAACACCTGGTTCGACAAATGGAAAGAATCAAGGTCTTAACCTAATCGAAACTTCCCTTCAGAATATATCTGACAACATTGTCTTTATAGTGAATTTAAGGTGTCCTAAATTTATATCCTTATCTACGACGATTCATTCCACTTGATAAAATGTATTTTCATGCGTAGCATCGATGTCTTCATTTCGGAATACCCTGCCTGGGACTATGGCTCTGATTGGGAGGGTTGATGATTTATAGATTATATTCTGCATACTAGAAGTCTGAGTAGCAAGAACATTTCCTTTTCATTCTAAGAAAAAAGTATCTGTCATATCTCTTGCAGGATGTGTTTCTGGAATATTAAGTGAATCGAAATTCAAATATTCTGTTGTAAGCTCTGCTGATTCATAGATTGCAAATCACATTCTCTTGAATGTATCATAAACCTTATCGAGAGTACGTGTTAAAGGGTGCTTGTGGATTGCTTTATCATCATTAGGCGGCTCAGTTACGTCAAAGAATTCATTTGCCAATTTTGCAGCTATTTCTGCATTTTTGATAGTTTTAAGCCTTTCATCGAATGCGGCTAAAATATCATTTTTTATGTCATTTGATAATTTACCTATTGTTTGTTTCTCTTCAACAGAAAGATCCTTTATTCATTTTAGGATTTCAGTCAATGTTCAATTCTTGCCCGTTATTAAATTGCGATACTCAATAATCTCTTGCTCAGAAGCAAGAGATAGTATCTTTTTTAAAGATTCTTCTTTTAATGTGATCAGTTTTTGTTGCATTTCTTTATAAATTTTTAACTTTTAACTTTTAACTTTTTATTTTCTATTTTTAACTTTCTATTTTTTAACTTTCTACTATATCTTTAGAGGCATTATTATGTGCTTATAATCAAAATCGTGCTCTTTTTCAGTTATTCATCGTATCATGACCGGAGAAAGGCTTGTCTCAAAATCGATGCTTACATAATCATCTTTGATTACTCAAAGCACTTCTAGCATGTATGTAGAGTTCAGTCATATCATCGCATTTTCTCATTCAATTGAAGCTGGCAATTCTATTCTTCATGCTCAGATTTCTGTATCTCAAGTTGAAAGTTCAATGCCATGATCAGAATCAAAATTCATTCTGGTATTGAAATTGTTTTCTTTTGAAATCAGATTTATCCTCTTAAGAGCCATAATAAGATCAGTTCTTAGGACAACTCATTTTGTTTGGTAACCTTTTGGGAAGAAAGACCTGTAATCTGGAAAATGACCATTTAGAAGTCTGGAATAAAGACGGATATTCTCAAAGACAAAAAGTATCTGATTTTCACTCACTACTAATTCTACAGAAGTATTCTCAGGTAGGATTCTTGATAATTCGTGTGCTGTTTTCTGTGGTATGATTATTGAAATCGGCTTAGTTACATTTATGCTGTTCTTAACTTTATATTCAGATAATCTATAAGAATCTGTTGAAGCGAATATAATCTCTTCATCAGTGATATGCAGATAAATTCAAGCTAATGTTGGCCTTATTGTTCACTCAGCTGTTGAGAATATTGTTTTCTCTATTGCTTTTTTAAGGGAATCAGATGACATCCTAAATGAGTATTCTTGCTTCAAGTTTGGAATGAGCGGGAATTTTGAAGCTTCGATTCATTTGATTTTGGTATCGGACGAAGGAGTCTTGAATGCAAGAGAAGAGCTTTGCAGAAGCTCAATATTTATCTTATCGTCCTGAACAAGAGAAACGAAAGAAGTTATAAATTTTGAAGAAATGGTGAAACTTCATTCTGATTGGATTTCTACTCATTCATCGACAATGTATTCTATTGCCATTTCAAGATTATTTGCAGTGAAAACGACTTTCTTATATTGCACATTCATTAGAATATTTTCTAATATAGGCGTCATGCTTCAGGACATACTAGCGTGCGATACTATATCTATACCATTTTTCAGTGTCTTTGTAGCAATTTCAAAATGCATATTAAAAGATGTTATTGTTTCACAAATAAAAAACGTTTATTTATTGCACTATAATTTACAAATAAACTGCCAAAAATCAAACAAAAAAATTATTTTTTTGAAATTTGAGAATAAATGATTATAGTGTCAACAGATAAAACTATATTTTTACCTTTAAGAAACAATTAATTATGTCGAGAATCTTTGAAAAGAGTTCTTGAGGTATTATATATCGTGAAAATGTTTTTTGAAATTTTGAGATCCTTTTGCTAGAGAGAAAAAACCAAAAGGGTAAAAGCATTTATGTGCTTCCAAAATGACGAATAGAAAATGAAGAGAAGGCTAAGGAAACGGCTATCCGTGAAATTAGCGAAGAAACATGATTACCGATTGAAGACCTCGAGGTTATTAAGTTCATTACCAAAATCAACTTTACGTTCATCGCCACGTACCTTCCAGATTCCCCTACTATAAATAAGGATGTGTATCTTTTTTTGGTGAAGTATACTTGAAAACAAGAACCTGTTATAGTAGAAAAAGACCCCGAAGAAAAATGAGAACGCTTCATTTGATTCAAGTGGTTTAAAATAGAAGAACTAAGATGAATTGAACTGAAGCCTGACGTATATTCATACATCAAGAAAAATATACAATTCATGTAAGAATAAAGCTGATAGCTTATAGGCCCCAATGGCTGATAGCAGATGGCTGATATAAATAAGTAAGAATATTTAACACATGTCATTCCCGTGAAAACGGGAATCCAGAATTAAAATAGACAATGAAACAATATTATACTTATATTCTCGCAAGCGAAAGAAATTGAACATTGTATGTTTGAGTTACTTCTGATTTGATAAAAAGAGTTTACGAGCATAAAAATTGAATCAATGCCGAATTTACGAATAAGTATAATATAAAGCACTTAGTGTACTTTGAAATATTCAATGATATCTGGGATGCCATAGAAAGAGAGAAACGGATAAAGAAATGGAATAGGACTTGGAAATTAGAACTAATAGAAAAAAATAATCCTGAATGGAAAGATTTATACAAAGAGTTTACCAGTTAAATTACTGGATTCCCGTTTTCACGGGAATGACAAATCAGAGGGAATATTAGCAACATAATCTACCTCTGTCATCCTCAGCTTGACTGGGGATCCAGAAAACTACTTATGCGACGTACTGGATTCCCGTTTTCACGGGAATGACAAATCAGAGGGAATATTAGCGACATAATCTACCTCTGTCATCCTCAGCTTGACTGGGGATCCAGAAAACTACTTATGCGACGTACTGGATTCCCGTTTTCACGGGAATGACAAATTGGGAGTGGTCTCAAATTACAAAAAATATTTGAAAATATTGAAGAATTACACAGAATGATTAGCGGTTTAATCAAATCAATAAAAAAATAATTACCTTCGGCTACTAGCTCTTAGCTATAAGCTATTAACTATAATAACTATGGATATTACAAAAAAATGAAATTCAATTGTTCTTTCTTGAGACAAGAAAGAAATAGTATTTGAAAACGATTATGTATTATTGGATTGACTGAAGCTTGATTTTCCAGGAGAGTATGAGAAATCAGGAATCATGGCTCATGTTATCATTAAAAATTGAAAGATATTATTCCAGATGAGATTCCTTGATAAGATCGTATGATATATTTGTCATGAAGAACTTGAGATAGATGAAGAATTGGCTGATTTTTTCTGAGATATTGACATATTGGTAATAAAATGAACAAAGAGTTCTATAAAGATATTCGAAAATCTTGAAGCGAAATACGTAGTTCCATATGGTGAATCCAAAGAAATATTCTTCTCAACCCTATGACAACATCCTGATCCGGTAACAAGCATGAGAATAAAAGAACAGATAGCAGAAAATGAGGTTATTTTCGTAAATCTTGATTAAGAAATTTCAAAAAACCCCTTCTCAAAATGAGAAGGGGTTTTTTGAAATCTGCTTTATTGGAATGTACAATTATCAAATGTGCTTTCATCAAAAACACAAACCGTTGATCAAGTTCAACCTCATCATCCGCCTCATCATCAAGAGCTAGCCGTAGCTCAAGCAGTTGCAGAATTTGTTATAACCAAATCTCAAGTTCAAGAAATAATTTTTACATTATCTCATCAAACAGTAATTCCAGAAGAGGTTTCCCAAGCTTCTGGTGTTGGGATGATTCAAACTATTCATCATGTTCAATTAGGGAAATTTCATTTTAAAAATGCATATCAGACAGTTCATGTTCAAGTTGCAATCACGTTGTCCAACCCAAAATCAATGCCATAAGAAAAGCCCTGAGATTTCTCCAGAAGAGCCAATACCTGATAGAATTTTTGTGCTGGAATAAAAGAAAGCTGATATGTTTGGAAATCATCATTTAAAAGGCTTTCTCAGAAAACATTTATTCAATTTAAGAACTTGCTTCCTAAGTGATTAGCATAGATTCAAGTGAAAGTTACTCAAGAATTTCAATTTATTATAAGATTATTTCAAGTTGAGAATTCTGAAGTATTCAAAGACTTGCCAGCTGCAAGAGTTACATCGATTCATTTAGCTATCATTGCAACATTTGACATTCTCTTAGAGTCTCTGGATGAGGCTGAATAAGAGTTAAAAGATATGATTGAAATCGTGGCCAGTATGGCCAAAATGCTAATTACTACTATCAACTCAACTAATGTGAATCAAAATAATCCTGAGTTTTTTGAATCAATCTCCTTTGATCTCATATTTTTAATTTTATCCATAAATAATAATGATAATAATAAATTTTATATATTCTACTTTATTTTCTCCAAAAGTTCAATTTTATTTTTCAATTCAATATTTTGTTTCCTCAACTCCTTTACAGCCTCTACCAATACCGCAGTCAGATTGGCGTATTCTACTCATTTATATCACTCTTTATCGGTGGTGACGACTTGAGGAAGTACTCCTTCCACTTCCTGGGCTATGAATCAGACTTTTTGTCCGGATGTGAAATTTTTGTTTTTAAACTCGTCTTTTCTCCAATCAAATGTGACTCATCTCAATTTTGATATTATATCAAGAGGATTCTCAATTGTTTCGATGTTTTTCTTATATCTCTGATCTGAAAGATTGGTCCAAGAAGTTCATGCTGCAGTTCAGCTGACATGGAGCTTATAGGATGGACTTGCAGTACCGATTCAGACGTTTCAGGCAGAAGTGATTCTCATTTTCTCAGCCAATCAGCTTGGGTAACTATCGGTATTGAAAACCAGAGAATGATTGTACTGTCATCAATCACTTCATTGTGAAGATTCCTTATATGCTCAAAGGCTAGCTTGTGTGATTGTATTTACACCACTTGAATCACCATAACCACTGATAAAAGCGATTTGTCCGCCGGCTCACTGCGAAGAACTAATATCATGCAAAACCATCATAGCAGTAGCTGGAGAACCGACCAAAGCATTTGTTGTCACTGTGGAATTGGTTCATTTCAAGCTCAAAAGAGATTTAGGTGAACTTGTTCAGATTCAAACATTTCCATTCCCTCTCATACTCATTATTGGATTCGTGTTCAATCATGAGTTATTTCAGTAAAAATTGAGTCACCAATCGGATCAGAAATATGCCATTGCTATTCTTGCTATATTTCCTGCCTGTTGCTGAAAATCCAATCTCAATTCCTGATTGGTACTGAAACTTCAATCAGCACTTCTCAATTGTAAAGCTGTATCGCTTCAATCAGTAGGATTCTGTACTGTAAGATTCGCATTGGGACTTGCAGTTCATATTCATACCTTTCAATTTGAGGCTACTATCCTCATCTTTTCAGAGAAATTCGTAGAACTGGCATTTCAAAAGACCATATCAAAATTGCTTGTTGATCATTGCCTTTCCACTGACACCCTTCAAACAGATCCGCCATCGCCCCAAGGAAATCAGGCAAGTCATCAGAATCTCCAGTCGATTCCCATTGCATTTGCTCATGCATTTGAATTTTCATCGAGCCTAAGCATAGTATTATATCATGTGGTCAAGCTTTTTGCTAAAGTCAGCCTAGAAGATGGATCGTCTGTTCATATTCATACATTTCAATTCTTCTGCAATGTCAAGATATTGCTGAGATTCCAGAATATAAGATCTTCTCAATCATCTTTATGATAAATCCCCCATTTATCTTTATTCGTAGATTGGATATTTATTTCCGCATTTCAACTTGATGTTTTGATATGCAATTGTTTATCAGGTGCAGATATTCAGATTCATACATTTCAAGCTGTATAGGAAATATCTGATCAATTAGAAGCCCATAAAGAACCGGATGAAGCTAGAGTGCTTACTCTGGTGTTGAGATCAGCAATATTATCAACCATCTGATTCCAGATTGTCTTGGTGAGAGGGTCTCAGGTATTTACAGGAGAAAGCGCATTATATGCCCCGTATCATATTGATAATACTCATAAGGTTGAGAAGAAGATCAGAGCTGAGTAAATCGGTTTTTTGAAGTAGGTTTTCATAATTTAAGTAAAATAATAAATAATGTTAATTTGTTTCTAGTTTTTCCAAACGCTCACTTAAGCTTTCATTGATCTTCTTGAGATCTTGAATCTGTTTCTGCTGTTCTTTTATTGCATTTATCATTACAAAATTCAGAGCACTTTCATTAAAATTCAATAATTCTGTTTCTTTAACATCTTGAGGATTAAGCTTAGCTTTGTAAGAGTTTATGGTATAAGGGGCAATCTTTTGCATATCTTGTGCTATTATACCTACATATTTCTTATCAGTTGGCAATCAGGCCTTGCCATTATAATTGAACCAGACAGGATTTATCTGATTGATGATATCAAGCCCGTCATTAAAGTTTGATATGTTTGTCTTTAATCTGCTGTCAGAAGCTATTGTCCAAGATGAAGTACCCGGCTTGGCAGCTGAGTCCGTAGATAACTGGAGTTGGTAGGATGGGGATGTTGTACCTATTCAGACTTTGCCCGCATGTGTCAATCTCATGATTTCATTTCAGCTTACTCATAAAACCACAGCCCTAGGACCTGAGGCAAAATAAGCATTATGCCTTATTCAAACATAACCAGCCTCTCAAGAATAATCATAAAATGCTTGTTTTGATAAAAAATCTCATGATGTTTCAGTTCTATTATCCTCAAGCTTAACTATGGTATCATTTGTGCTATATACAGATAGCTTTGCTCATGGAGAAGTTGTTCATATTCAGACTTTACCTCAAGTTGTCGCAGTTAAGGCAACTCATGCATCAGTCGCGAGATGAATGCTTGCTCATTGTCATCGCGCAACAATGTCGCCATCTGAGATTCATGAGGCCAATCATCAATTTGCCGATGTTCAGAACCACCCAACTGTTCAGGTAGTTCAGGCAAAAGTCGCATAAGCCTGAGAACTGGATGTTGATTGTATCTTTGCGTTTCAAAGAACATGAAGTTTGAGGCTTGGATCGGTCGTACCGATTCATAGATTTCAATTATATAATGTCATATCAGTTTTAAGCGATCAATGATATGTCTTGAAATCCAAAGCCATATTCGGATTAGCTACTACGCGTCATTCGATTCTTGCTGCATCGGGCGTAACAAAAGCTCCGTCATTTAATCCAAATTGTATAGCCGCAGCTCATCAAGCTGATCATTTGGAATTATAGATATTCAATGCAGTGTATGAAGAATTGTCTTCCATTGATAATTTTTGGGTTGGCGATGATGTACCTATTCATATATTTCATCCAGCCTTAATAGATAATACATCTTTGGCTGAAATTTCATCAAAAAACCTCAGATCTCAGGAGCTTGCCGGCCTGTACATATGCCATCATAATCACCCGTTATTTTTTATTGATATTCAAGCCTCTCAATTTGCAGGAGCATTTGCCATGAAATATCAATGATTTGTTCAGTTTGCATAAATAAGTCCTTTTCAGCTTGTGTGTGGTCAATTCACTTCAAAAGTCGCTCAAGGGCTTGCGGTTCATATTCAGATTTTTCCATTTTTCTGCAAAGTCAATACATTTGCAAGGTTCCAGAATCTCAGGTCTTCTGTAGTGTCATCATGATAAATCCCCCATTTATCTTTTGTCGCAGTTTGGATATCAAGCTCGGCATTTCAAGCAGTCGTTTTAATATGAAGAGATTTTTCTGGAGCTGAAGTACCTATTCAGACATTTCATGCTGTATAGGATATATCTGATCCATTGGAAGTCCATAAAGAGCCAGATGAAGCAAGGGTGCTTACTCTGGTGTTGAGATCAGCAATATTATCAACCATCTGATTCCAGATTGTCTTGGTGAGGGGATCTCAGGTATTTACAGGAGAAAGAGCTGAATAAGCTCAATATCATATTGAAAGTATGCAGAGGGTCGAGAAGAAGATTAGAGCCGAGTAAATTGGTTTTTTGAGGTTATTATGCATTTGTAATAAATAAATTATAAACTGATTATTGTTTTAAGCTGGCAATTTCTTTTTTTAATTCTTGGATTTGTTTCTGCTGTTCCTTTACTGCCTCTACCAATACCGCAGTCAGATTGGCATATTCCACTCATTTATATCCCTCTTTATCGGTAGTGACAGCTTGAGGAAGTACCCTTTCCACTTCTTGGGCTATGAATCAAACTTTTTGTCAGGATGTGAAATTTTTGTTTTTGAATTCATCTTTTCTCCAATCAAATGTGACTCATCTCAATTTTGATATTATATCAAGAGGATTCTCAATTGTTTCGATGTTTTTCTTATATCTCTGATCTGAAAGATTGGTCCAAGAAGTTCATGCTGCAGTTCAGCTGACATGGAGCTTATAGGATGGACTTGCAGTACCGATTCAGACGTTTCATGAAGAATTGACATGAATCCTATTGACTCATGCGCCATCCGCAATTATAATTGTATTACTGAGATCCGGATCCAATCCTGTGACATTAGCTCAGATGATCGTATTGTTTGAGCCAGTTACAATGCCTCTTCATGTATTATATCCCAGTACAGTATTTCCTACTCCTGATGAGTTATTATAGAGTGTATAGGCTCCGATTGAGGTATTATGATTGCCAAGCGTATTATTATAAAGAGAGTAGAATCAATTAGCGACATTATAATCACCGCTTGAATTATTTATCAATGAGTCTCTGCCGATTGCGACATTACCGTCAGAATTATTATGATAAAGCGCTCTTGCACCAAGAGCAACATTATAGTTTCCGCTTGTGTTGCCTACTAGAGTCTGGTATCCGAATCCAGTATTTGAGTTTCCTGAAGAATTGCTCTGCAGAGCGGTGTGTCATCAGGCTGAATTAAAGCTTCCTGTTGTGTTTCACCCTAGAGCGGCAAGGCCTAGCGCTGAGTTGTAAATACCTGTAGTGTTAGCGGTAAGCGTTGAATAACCGACTGCAGTATTCTGGTTTCCGGTTGTATTTGAAGCAAGGGCAGATACTCCCAATCGTGTATTTGTATAGATGCTGCCAGATCCGAGTCAGACAGAAACGGTATTAATTACAGCATCGCCATTTTTCTTTAAGATAAGGGTATTAGATCAATTGCTCCAGAATTTCAAGTCTTCAGTTGATCACTCCTGAAAAATTCCCCATTTATCTTTTGTGGTAGTTTGAATATCAAGCTCTGCATTTCAAGCGGTCGTTTTAATATGAAGACTCTTTTCTGGAGACGAGGTACCTATTCAGACATTTCAAGCATTGTAAGAGATATCCGAACCAGATGAAGTCCACAGTGATCCAGATGAAACCAGAGTGCTCACTCTGGTATTGAGATCGGCTATATTATCAGCCATCTGATTCCAGATTGTCTTGGTGAGAGGATCTCAAGTATTTACAGGAGAAAGCGCATTATATGCCCCGTATCATATTGATAATATTCATAAGGTTGAGAAGAATATGATTGCCAAATATACCGGTTTTTTGAATGGGATTTGCATAAATTTAATATTAATGGATATTAAATAAAACAACAGAACATTAACGTGATGATTTAAATACACTGCATTGATTATTTCATGCAGGTCATGTATAGAAAAGATTTCACGATCAATCTATGGTAAATGTGACATAATCCGAACTTCATCATAAATAATATCTTCAATAATTATTTCAATCATAACCGCTTCTTATCATATATATGGCCGATATTGTATTATCTCAAGCCCCATGATTCATTGAACATAGGACTAGACTTGTAGCTCACCCATTACCTCAATTTATATTTAATCATAAATCTATAGGGGTTCATCATCAACCTGAAACTCATTTTATTTTAATATCTCATTTCACTTCCAGTTTAGATCAAGGATTAGAAACTCATATTCATATATTGCCTACCTGATTTACAACCATTCGTTGAGCTAAGCCACCCGCAGAGGACTGCGTATAGAAACTTAGTTGAGTGTCATTATTTGTTCAGGTAGTGCCCGCCTCAAATCCTATTGCAGATAAAGCATTACCCGCATTTGATGATCATAATATTCTTGTTCCGAATCCTGGAGTCTGAAGTCATGTAACTGGATCAGACAAGGTTATCAAATTTTCATTATTTCCACTGGTTCGAGTGCTTTTAATATCTAATTTAGTTCAAGGGTTTGTTGTTCAGATTCATACTTTACTGTTTCCTCTCATTGTTAAAATCGGAGTAGCATTCAATCAACTTACATATCAATAAAAATTAAATCACCAATCGGGGCCAAAATAAGCCATAGATTGTCTGGCTGTAGTTGTTAGGGTTTGTTGAAAGTCCACTCTCAACTCCTGATTTGTGCCGAATCCGGAATCTGAACTTCTCAATTGGGTTATTGTATCGCTGCCATCCGTTTCATTTTGTATAGTTAGGTTTGCTTGTGGAGTAGAAGTTCATATTCACACATTTCAATTCTTTTGCAATGTCAAGATATTTTTAAGATTCCAGAATATAAGATCTTCTCAACCATGATATATCCCCCATTTGTCTTTATTCATAGATTGAATATTTATTTCCGCATTTCAACTTGAGGTTTTGATATGCAATTGCTTATCAGGTGCAGATATTCAGATTCATACATTTCAAGCTGTATAGGAAATATCTGATCAATTAGAAGTCCATAAAGAACCGGATGAGGCAAGAGTTGAGACTCTGGTATTTAGATCGGCTATATTATCAGCCATCTGATTCCAGATTGTCTTTGTCAATGGATCTCAGGTATTTACAGGAGAAAGCGCATTATATGCCCCGTATCATATTGATAATGCTCATAAGGTTGAGAAGAAGATCAGAGCTGAGTAAATTGGTTTTTTTAGATTCATATGCATTTAATAAAAAATAAGCTAGATTAGTTTTATTTTTTTAGATTAGCGATTTCATCTTTTAATTCCTGAATTTGTCTTTGCTGTTCTTTTATTGCATTTATCATTACAAAATTCAGAGCACTTTCATTGAAATTCAATAATTCTGTTTCTTTGGTATCCTGAGGATTCAGTTTTGCTTTATACGTACTTATTGTATATGGCGCAATCTTTTGCATATCTTGTGCTATTATACCTACATATTTCTTATCGGTTGGCAATCATGCCTTGCCATTATAATTGAACCAGACAGGATTTATCTGATTTATGATATCGAGCCCGTCATTAAAGTTTGATATGTTTGTCTTTAATCTGCTATCAGAAGCTATTGTCCAAGATGAAGTACCTGGCTTGGCAGCTGAGTCCGTAGATAACTGGAGTTGGTAGGATGGGGATGTTGTACCTATTCAGACTTTGCCATCCACTAACATATTTCCATCAGTTCTTACATTAAAAGTATTTCCACCATTACCGAAAAAATACATGGTCTCATTGCTATCTGACCAAAAACTAGCCGTGGATCAAGGAACCCCCTGTCCAGTTGGATCAAGATGTATGCGGCTTCAGAATAGCATATCTCAAGAAACATCTAACTTAGCTCAAGGGTTTGTGGTACCTATTCAGACATTACCACTACTTAGGATTGTCATTCTTTCCTGAGCAGCAGTTCCGCCAGCTCGGGAAGAATTAGTAAAAAGACTTATAGTACCATTATTTTTATAACCATACCCAGACAATGCACCAACTACATCATGGGTAGGAACTCCGTTACTCCAATTAAAATTATATCATCCTCCATAACTTCATCAGGCATCCATGGTTGCGATTCTAGTGAAACTCGCATTGTTTAATCTATACTCTGACGAACTAACAACTCCATTGACATCTAATTTAGAACCAGGACTCGTAGTACCTATTCAGACATTGCCGTTTTCATTAAGTAACATTTGACTATACGATGCAGCGCCATCCCAATTAAAGAATTCATATCGTGATTTGCTATTTGTTGAAGGTGTTGATATCTTAAGGCCTGTATGGCGATTTGGGATATATCATAAAAAGGCTTGGGTTTCACTGGTTGATGTATGTCACCTTAAATCCAACATTGCTCAAGGAGCTGTCGCCAGAGTACCTATTCAAACATGTCCATTTTTCTGCAAAGTCAATACATTTGCAAGGTTCCAGAATCTCAAATCTTCAGAGTCTTCATCATGATAAATCCCCCATTTATCTTTTGCTGCAGTTTGGATATCAAGCTCGGCATTTCAAGCCGCAGTTTTTATATGCAGCTGTTTCTCGGGGCTTGAGGTTCAGATTCAGACATTGCCAGTTGATCACTGAATAAAGAATTTAGGACCTGCAGTTAAAGAATCTCCACCCAAACCGCCAAACGCAACTGTACCATCAACTCAGAAACCACCTAATCTTAGACCTGGAATTCAGAAATATAAGTTATTATCAGTAGGTCCGAAATAAAAACGGAAAGTGCTACCTCATATTTTTTTAAGCGAAAATATTCAACCGGTAGAAACATCTCCCACTCCTGAAGCAATAGCGATTTTATCTGCAGGTGTTGTTGTTCAGATTCAAACATTTCATGCTGAATATGAGATATTTGAACCATTAGAGGTCCATAAAGAACCGGATGAGGCAAGAGTTGAGACTCTGGTATTTAGATCGGCTATATTATCAGCCATCTGATTCCAGATTGTCTTTGTCAATGGATCTCAGGTATTTACAGGAGAAAGTGCATTATATGCTCCGTATCATATTGATAATACTCATAAGGTAGAGAAGAAGATCAGAGCTGAGTATAGTGGTTTTTTGAAGTTGGTATGCATAAAAAAAAATTAATTTATAAGCATTATCTGATTTTTAGTTTTTCGATTTCTCCTTTAAGCTGTTTGACTTCGGAATCCTTTTCAGCTTTCAGTATCTCATTCTGTTTCTTCAGTTCCTTTACAGCCTCTACCAATACCGCAGTCAGATTGGCATATTCTACTCATTTATATCACTCTTTATCGGTGGTGACGACTTGAGGAAGTACTCCTTCCACTTCCTGGGCTATGAATCAGACTTTTTGTCCGGATGTGAAATTTTTGTTTTTAAACTCGTCTTTTCTCCAATCAAATGTGACTCATCTCAATTTTGATATTATATCAAGAGGATTCTCAATTGTTTCGATGTTTTTCTTATATCTCTGATCTGAAAGATTAGTCCAAGAAGTTCATGCTGCAGTTCAGCTGACATGAAGCTTATAGGATGGACTTGAGGTACCGATTCAGACATCACCACTAAAGATAGCTCCTCCAGCCGGTGTATTTCAGGTTCAAATATAACCAGCGTTAAAACCTACAGCTGACTGAACATCCTTATTGAAATAGAAACTTGCCCTGTCTGTCATAAAATGTGACCAATTTGCATTTTGAGGACCTATATCTACATATCAATTCCCTGTATCAATCCTTAAGCTTCAACCATTTGAATTACCTCTGACAGAACCTGCGACCTCTAATTTAACTCAAGGATTTGTAGTACCTATTCATACATTTCACAAACTATTTATTCTCATTTTTTCAGATCCTCCAAAATTAAAGAATAATCAACTTACAGAGGCATTGATCTTAGCATTTACAGAAGTAGCATTATTAGACAAGAATTCTATGCCTCATGCCCAGTTGTTATCAGCTGCCGGACCAGAGGAACGAATATTTGCACCACCCGCGCCTGATTCAGCAACATGAAGTTTTACTCATGGCAAAATGGTTCATATTCAAACATTTCAATTTGAAATTATTGAAAGTCAATCTCATGCAGTATCTCAATTCACATCAAAATACATTCCATGGCTTGAATTGAAATAAGTATTGAATTGTTGTGAAACGGTTAAGTTATGGCCATCTGAAGTGCGCAAAAGCTTTATGTTGGAATTTGTGGCATCTTGTATTTCCATTTTTGCTCAGGGGTCAGATGTTCATATTCAGACATTGGATCATACGAATGTCATGACGTCGGTTGCTCCATTTGATCTGATCCTCAAATTGTCATCATTTGAATTCATTCATATGTACCATTTCTCGGTAAGAGAATTCCTGTCAAGTCGCAATCATGTCCAGAGTTTCGTCGAATTATTATTAGCCAATCTCATTTCTGAAGTTCAAGCTGAGCTGTTATTCTGAATATCTAAGGGGTATCAAGGAGACGTGGTACCTATTCAGACATTTCAAGCAGTATATCAGATACTAGATCCGTTGGAAGTCCACAGAGAACCGGATGAGGCTAGAGTACTCACTCTGGTATTAAGATCAGCTATATTGTCAGTCATCTGATTCCAGATTGTCTTAGTGAGGGGATCTCATGTGTTTACTGGAGAAAGTGCATTATATGCTGAGTATCATATTGATAATACTCACAAGGTAGAGAAAAATATAATTGCTGAGTATATCGGTTTTTTGTGGTTGGTTTGCATAGATGAAGATAAGATATAAATAATTCCTTAATAAAAAGCCAAAAAATTAACTGACAAAAAAAGTATATCAAGAGAATTATCTCATAATATACTTTAGGTAAAGGACTGCAATAGAATTTGAAAAAATAGCTTTACAAAGTCATAAATTAGTTTGTATTTAATCTTGCCCAATTGTCGATCTCTCATATGCAATCTCATAAGGATTTTCATTTTTCTGTAACTGAATATCTTATCTTTATGGGTTTTTCTTGGATAATCATCCTATCAACATATCATTCCATTTGTAATTCCGAAAGCCTTTCAGATAAGATTTTAGAGCTGATTCAAATAAGTGATCTTTTTATATCACCGAAAGTCTCTTTTCATTCATTAAGAGAACGGAGTATAAGGAGCATCCATCTTTTTGATAATAATCAGAATACGGACATTACAGGGCATTTTTTGTGCATGGTTGTTTTTTGGTAACTACTTAATGGTTGTTATTAGTAACTTAGTTGATATACTATACTCGGTTTTAATTTTTAATCAAACAAATAAATGAAAACCTTATACATAATAGCCTCTCCAAGGTGAGAAATGTCAAAATCAATAGATTTATGAAATCATCTGACTTCTAAAATAGGATGAGAAATAACTATTCTTGATGTAAATAAAGAGCATATGCCATACATCAGCGCCTCAGTTGTTTCTATGAATTATTGATACTGAAAATATGAAGAATTATCAACTGAAGATAAAAAAATAGCGGATTTGCAATCAAAGTATATCGGTCAAGTAAAGGAAGCTGACAATATAGTCATAGCGACTCCTATGTGGAATTTCTGAATGCCAGCAGCTCTTAAATCCTGGTTTGATATGGTAATCAAGATAAATGATACGTTTGCCATTGAAAATGGAAATTATATAGGACTCATAGATAACGCAAAAAAAGTTACAATTGTTTGAGCAAGATGAGGTAAATATATCTGAACGCCGTATGAAGCTTATGATCAACTGACACCACAGATAAACTGGCTTTTCAAATTTATTTGACTTACAAAAACTACAAATTTCTGGCTTGAATGAGTCAATGCAGCAAGTGATGAAGAACTTAAAATGGAAATTGATAAAATAAAAAACAATATAGACTCGTATTTATTGGCTTAAGAAGCTATAACGCGAATATCTAATTTAATAAAACTAGATAGTAAAAAATCCTCTTGGAGCCATATTTCCAGTGAGGATTATTTTACTCATAATCGTCTACAACCTCAAAAGAGATATTCTCATTTGCAATAACATTTCAATCTTGCATAATACTTAAATATAAAATATGCTTTCATACACTCAACTCAAGAAAATCTGAATCAATATTTTTGCCATCTAATTGCCAGATGGCTTTTTCATGTTTATAATTGGTCGAAAAAGAAAGTTTTATCTTTTGCTTATCTGAAGGAAGATATTTGTTGATTTTAAACAGTTGATTTGGCAAAGGAGATGAAATTTCAAGGTATTTCTTAGAGTTCAGAGTCATGCTAGTTTCAATTCTTCTTACTCATGAGGCTTCCAGATTTCTTACTATTCTGCTAAAAATCTCTCAAGCTCAAGTAGCTCAGCTGACTCATTTCATATTTGAGGCATCCTTATTTCATGCCCAGACTCAAATAAGATAATTTGACGAATATCCGATCGTCCAGTTATCTCTGAAATTCCTTGAAGTTCAAGTTTTAAAAAATACATTCAGATCCTTGAAATCTAAAGCAGAATTAATAGGATATCCTCAAATTTTGAGGAATCTTGAACTAAGCACATCATTGATGTCATCAGTATATTTTTTTTCTATGATTTGTTTGCATGATGATTCTTTAAATTTCAGAAAATTAAAATCACACAATTTTCAATCATTAGAAAAAATTGAATAAGCGCGAAGCAGCTCATAAAGACTGACTTCCCCGTCTCATAGCGTTAAGGCCAATCAATATTCATCTGCATCCTTATTTAAGGAAGTTATTCAAAGCAGATTAAGAAAATTAAGCAGATTCTGCACTCACACTTTCTCCAGAGTCCGAACTGCGGGGACATTCATACTTTGTGCCAGAGCCTCTCAGGCTGAAACTTCTCATTCAAATTTCGTTGAATAATTTTGAGGCTCATAAGAATATCAATCCTTTGTCTGATAAGAAACAGGCAAATCCAAGACTCAGTCAGAGGGCTTCAGTCATAATATCTTATCTGCAAGTATGTAAGTAAAGGGTTTGATTGTGGATCAGGGCTGTCTTAATGCAAGTGCAGAATTCACTTGTCACTCTTGAGAGTAATAATTTTTTCATCAAATCATGACTAGTATCTCGCTTGTTTTACGATCTGCAATAATTACGGAATAATCTTTTACATTCTTCCAAGATAACTCATAAATTGCATTTTCTCCGATCTTCTCAATCTTTTTTGTAAGATCATAATCAAAAGTGGTTTTAATTTCATTTGTATCTTCGGATACTTTTTGCTTAACAAAAGGTATTTCTTGTTTTTTTACAGATTGAAGAAAATCTTCTGCATATGGCAGCTTATCTCTGTGCTCTTTTATAAAAATTATTTTTTCTGAGACAATATCTTCATATTCTGCATTGGTAATCTGAGAATTATCTTTAAGGTTTTTTGCTATGAATTCAAATCTTTTCCTCCAGTTCTCATATTTTTTATATGGATCATATTTACTGGAATTCTTCTGGATTGCAAATAAACCAAGGATTTCCGCTTTTGTAAGATTTGAAGGCTCTTTTCAAAAATAATAGATTGAAGCTGATTTTAATCCATAATTCAAGTTCGAGAAATAAATTTGATTTACATATTTCTCAATAATCTCTCCTTTTGAATAACGCAGATTAAGTATCAGGCTGTAGTAAGTTTCATAGAGCTTCTTTCTGATTCACCTTTCTTCATTAAGCCAAAGATTATTCCTTATGAATTGAGCTGAAATTGTCGATGCTCATTGAATAGGGTCCGATCATAAATTATTTATGATGCTTCTAGCCAATCATTTAAGGCTAATTCAATAATTATAGAAAAAACTTTTATCTTCCCAATATATAAGTATTTTCTTATAAAACTCAGGAATTTCAGAAAATTTAAGATTCCTATGCCTGATTTTATTCTCGTGAGGAATTTCTCAAATCTCTATGTTATTCCTATCAAAGATTATTATAGAATTATCCATTTCGGTGACTGGCAGAGGAACAAAGAAAAGACTTGTTACAAAAAAAATAATGAAAATAAAAAAAATAAAAAAAATTGCATTAAATTTATTTCTGATATTATATCGAAGATTCATACTCTGATTTTAAAAGGTGTAATGAAATTATTCTCAGTATGTTTTAACGCAAAATTTGAAATAATTCTACCAAAGGAGGTTGTAGCAAATTTTGGATTTTAATTTAATGTAGAAAAGGAGAAAACGGTGAGGTACTTATTTTTGCAATTGTTTTTATTAATGCTGTATTTGTTCATTTACCAAACTGCACCAAGTATCATTTTTGCCATAACTGACAAAGGTTTATTGTTCATCCCAAACGCCTTGATTGTCTTATTTCAGGTGCTTGAGCATGACAATAAAACCAAAGATCCGCCGCCTACCGTGCGCAGATCAGTTGGGCTCTACGAAGACAACGGCTTCCTCGCTTACGACAAGCAAACAGGAGTCATTGATCTCGTAGAAGTACCAGGAGAAAAGACTTGGTCAACAGGAAAATGAATTAGGCATGTGTTATGCAATGCTGCAAGAAACAAGGTAAGAGCTCTTCGGGGCTCTTATTTCATTTCTAACAGTTTTGCATCTTTGAATTCAGCAATAGACAGACTCACTCTCTCTATAAGTCTTTCAAAAATATAATAATCTTCTATCTTTGATTCCAGGGTCATTATATTCTTAACTAAGTCTGTTCATATTTTTTCACTTTTAATCTCTTCAATGCTGATATTCATCTTAAATAAGATATCAGTCAATTTCCTAAGAACTCAAATCTTATTTTCAAAAGTCATTTCAATATTAAGAGAAACTCATGTTCTGGTTTCTTGTGAATCTCACCAGCAAGCATCTATGAATCTTTCAAGATTTCATTTCCTGAGGGAGCTGCAATTTGTCTTATGTATATTTACTCAGATACGTGTAAGATAACCGAGGATCTTGTCTCAATGTTTCGGATTGCAACAAAGTGCCATTTTATAAGGAATATTTTTTTCTCCTCAGATAATAACAGCTTCAGGGGAATCCGATTTTAAAGGAGTCGTCTTTTCTTTCTTATGCTTCTTCTCGTCTGCTTCAACTATTCTTTTGAGTCAGAAGTTTCCATGTTCCATTATTCAACGGATCACGCTGACCGGTTTTCTGGAAAGATTACCGATCTGCACTAAAATATCCTCTTTTTCCTTTGTATCCAGTAATTTTCAATCGATATTCTTAAGTATTGATAATTCCTTATCAAGAGCTGTTCAATAATTCTTATGAAGATACGAATTCAAAATAAATTTACCCTTTTCAATAAGCTCTTCCCTATTTGATTTGTTTATATAACTTTTTATCACCTCCTTAGCGCGGGCAGTTTTGACGAAAGACAGCCAAGTTATGAGAGGCTTCCTATTCTTATCTATGATGACCTCTACCCTATCTCAATTCTGAAGCTCAAAATCCAGAGGCACGATTTTCCCATTTACTTTAGCTATAGCAAGATGATTGCCCAGATCTGAATGTATGGAATAAGCGAAATCAATCGGTGTAGATCACTTCAAAAGATTTATTACATCTCCTTTTGGGGAAAATATAAATATCCTATCATCAAATAATCATAATTTCATGGATGACATGAATTCGGTATCCTCTTGCTCTTTGCTTTGATCGACTATTTTTTTGATTTCAGAAACCCAATAAACATCTTTTGCAATTGTGGAATGTCCTGATTCTGAGTACTCAAAATGCGCAGCAACTCAGATTTCTGCTTGAATATGCATATCCTTTGTCCTGATTTGAACCTCTGTTGGCTGTGAGCGAAGCTCTCTGAGTACTCATATTACAGTCGTATGAAGACTCTGATATCAATTCTCCTTCGGCAGTGCTATGTAATCCTTGAATCTTTTTGGAATCGGCGACCATCTGTTATGAATTTCTCATAAGATTTCATAACAATGGGGTATAGTGTCAGTAATGATCCTTATGGCAAATAAATCATGAAGATCACGAACTCTCTCATATCACTTGCGGTTCATTTTCTTATAAATGCTGAATGGAGACTTTATTCTGTAAGATACATCTATAAGGGGCACATGAGCTGGAATTGTCTCGTAAATGACATCCCTGACTCGCTCAACGAAAACTTTCTGCTCTCATTTGAGTCAATCAAGCTCTAATTTGACCTTTTCATACTCTTCCGGATATAGATTCTTGAAGCATAAGGTTTCAAGAATCTCCTTGAAATCAAAGATACCTAATCTGTCTGCAATAGGCGAATATATATTTATTGTTTCAAGTGCGATTCTTTTTCTTTTTTCAGCATCTGGGTGATATTGCAGCGTCCTCATATTGTGAATTCGATCAGCAAGCTTTACGAATATTACACGGACATCTTCACTCATGGCTATGAACATCTTTCTCAAACTTCATACCATCCTCTCTTCTCAGCGATATTTAAGTTTTGATAGTTTTTCCATTCAGTTTGTGATATGGGCAACTTCGTCTCAAAATATCACTTGAATCTCTTCCACAGTACGCGGAGTGTCCTCAGGCACATCATGAAGCAAACAAGCCTGAATCGTTACAAGGTCTGGCTTAAGGACGAGCAATTCTTTTGTGGCTTCTACAGGATGTATCAGATAAGGATCACCTGATTTTCTGAATTGTCAATGATGGGCTTCCTTTGCAAAGATATAGGCTTTTAATATCGAATCCCTAACTAAGGTTGCAGGAACATTATTCATGTATTCAGTCACCTTTAAAATCAGATCATCAATTATGATATCTGTCTTTGAATAATCCACATCAATTATTTCCTTTGCTATTTCTTTTTCTACTTCCTTATGCTTATGCATCAAATAATTTATTAACGATAATTTCATATATAATAATCAATTAATGCATATTTCCCAAATCTAATTTAGGGAAAGTTGATTTTATTTCTGAAAATGGTTTTACATTGATGCTTAAAGGCAAAAAAATCTCCTAGAAGAGATTTTTTTATATTTTTGGTTATTTAGGGATTATAGATTCAACTGCCGCATATGTTGCATCTTTTCATTTCGGGACTTTTATTGAAACCTTGTCTCAAAGTTCTCATTTTATATAGGTGACAGCAGCAAGCAGAACATTGTATGTTTTACCATCGGCAATCACATGATATTTATCTCAAGTTTTTGATAATAATCAGATTTTAGTCTCTGATTCGATTTCCTCGATAATCTTATATAATATTTTTCAATCAGGCTTAATGATTGCCTTTAGCTTACTTCATTGCACAAGCCTTGATTTCGATGCGTAATTCTGAGGAACGGGATAGATATTACCGTCAGCTCAAAGCATTGATTCTCAAGTAAAAACACCTTCGACTATCTTGTCATCTCAGCTATCGTAAGCATGTAAATCGGTGGTCTCAAGTTCTAAGTCTTTTTTAAGGTCTTTACTGTCTACTAACGTAGCAAGAATCTTCTTTGCAGATTGGATTGATTTCTCAGCTGAAAGTATGAAATCTTTGATCGCTATGATCTTTTTGGTATCCATTTTGTTTGTATTTTATATATTAACTTGCACATTATATTCAAAACATATGCAAACTACAAAAAAAGAAGTATTGACAATTATTTTATTTTATTCAGAAGATGCTAAAATAAGCTGAGAGCATAGGCTGGTAGTACAAAAGCGAGATAAAAAGCCCAGCTCAGAGGAATGGTCAGAAAGCAATTGCAATATTCCTTTCTTTTCTTGTAGCTAGGATTCAAACTCAAATTATGCTTCAAATAAGATATGCGATTGCAAGTCACATTGCAGCCATCTTGAATCATGCAGTGAATCCCATGAAAATAGCTATCCATAAATCACCATGTCACATAAAAGTGTAGACCTCATCTTCCTCCTCAAGTCATCCCTCCTGAGGCTCATCTTTAAATTTAATGAAAGGAGAAAAAACAATCATAAAAGGCAAGGTGAAATAGTCTAAAATCAATTGCCATGCTATCTTATATTTCTTCTTTTCAAATGCATAATAAAGTCATGGAAGAAGTATCTGTATATAGAAAAAAGTATAAACCAGAGCGGCTCAAAGCAGCGCATTTATAATTGGCGTAGATAAGAAGTCATTTTGAAAGGGCAGAAAATGAGAAAAAAGCTGTGAGACAGAAGGAGAGAAATAAGCGGCTAGAAGCAAAATGAAGAATATGAAGACGGATGGACCAAGAAGCTCAGTGGGAATCAACTGATAAAGAATATCATAGAAGCTTATAACAACAATTACAAATGAAATGAACAGAAACATAAATAATCTAAGTATTTCAAGTCAATCTCAGCTTAAAACAAGATTGTAATCAACAAGCAAATATCAGCTGAAAAAAAAGAAAATAGCCATTGTAAGCTCTAACAGAGGATAAATGAAAGATATCTTTTTTTTACAATACCTGCACTTGCCCCCAAGGAATAAGTAGGAGAAAAGAGGAAAAAGATCCAGAGCATTAAGGGTATGTCCACAACTTGTACAATGGCTTCTTCATGTGTATATCCCTGATTCTTTTGAATAGAATCTGCTAATCAGGACAGATCAGAAACTTCAGAAAATTAGTCAAAGTATTATAAGATATACAAGATATAAGGCTGTCATATTTAATGAATATAATTATATAAAGTCTCATAATTAAAGGTTTCAATCTCCTTAAAATCAGCAAGAGAGATTCACTGGATCTTAATTATCGTATCCATCGGGTATGTCTCTATTATGGAGAATAGCTTCTTAAGGTTTTTACAGGAATAATCACTTGGCATTTTTGCCACTCAAAGTTTCTTTGTGAACCTCAGTATGAATAAATGGTAAATCATATCGTTGTATTCCATCTGCTGCAGATATGGAATCGATTCTGAATAGTCGCTGAATATTGATTCAAAAAGCATTCAATTTGGCAGCACCTTTTCAAAATATGCACAAATCTTAAGTATATTATTAATCTCTTTGAATCAAAGCGAGCTGGAATCAATGACAATCTGTGATTTATATGAATCTATACTATTGATTCAATTCTCATGTTTTGAAGAGAAGTTATATATATTGCCGATATCAACAGGAGATCTATTCTTGCTTTCTTTCATCCATACTGAAATCTTTCAATAATCTTTTGAAAAAAGAGAAATTATATTTTTGGAATCTTTGACCTGAATCTTTTTTAGTACAATTGCATTAAAACTGAACATTATCTCACAATTACCTTGTTATCAGAGACCTCAAAATGAATTATATACACTCAACTCTGTGTGGCCACATAGATTGTTCCATCTTTTGGTATGTATATGGTTTGTATATTGCCTTCTGAAGGCTCAAGCTGTCAAATATATTTAAGAGATTTGACGTCTTTATAATTCCTATTATCCGCTTCAAAAATCCAAATCTTATTATCAAGAAGGAAGTACACATAATTAAGATTCTGACCCACATATAGCATTGGCGATTTTCAAGATTTATTTGAATAATCTATATTCTTTATATTATTAACCAGAATTGATCTTTTGATATAGTCAGGAGTCGTGAAAAATTTGTCGACAGCCAGATCTTTTTTTAAGATATAGAATCCTCCGTCAATGGCAAAATCTGATATCGTAATATTCTTTGAGTCCTTTTCATCTATCAATGCAGATTTTGTTGAGAATCAATTCACTCCTGGCTTATGCCTGAATATCTGATTAAGCTTATCGCTCAAAAGATAAAGATTGCCGTTGAATGTCTTAATTCCTATAGTATTTTCCCAAGTTTTCTGTCATTCGACATTCACATACTTGAACTCTTGTTTATAGAATTCTAATATTCTGAAAGTCTTAGTGAGAAGATACACGTTTCATTCTGGGGTAACATCTGCGTCAACCACTTCTTCTCAATCAGGGTAATTATAAGATTTTACCGGTTCTCATTTAATATAAGGACCGATTATCGAGTTCTTTCCTATGAAATAATATTTCTTATTAACTTCGAATATTCAATTTATATTGAAATCCTTTTGTTTGAATTCGATTTCTGCTTTATCTTGGCTTAGAACAAATGTCTCTATTCAATTGCTTTGCTTTTTTAAGATTGAAATATAATCAAGAAGCTTACTAACATCATTTAAGAAGACACCCTTTCATCTGACCTCAAATATCATATTCTCTGCTTTTTTGATGTTTGAATCAAAAACTGCTTTATTTCAAAGATCCTTATTTGTCCTTTCAAGAATCATCTTAGCTTCTATAAGCTTATTCTTATATTGTTCAGGTATGGATTTCTGCATCTCGTGATACATTATCGAATTGATGATAACATACAAGAAGAATACGGCACAAAGAACTCATGTTGAAAGAAGGCTTACATAAACATATTTATTATTTATATCGACTTTCTTCTTGAACTTTGAGAGAACAGTTTCGACTTTCTCATTTTCTATGATTTTATCTTTAAGCGACAGAAATTTGCTTTTGATCAAGTCAAAAGCAATGCTTTTTGATTCATCTGTAGCTTCATTATGATTAGAAATGGAAATGATATTATATTGCTCGATTACAGCTTCTTGGGATAATATCTGCTCTACGATCTCTAATTTATCAATCTTATCTGTTTTTGTTATTTCAAATATATCATCTCTAGTGACATAATCAAGCAGATTGAGATTGGAAAGAAAAATGGTGTCATTCAGATTGACATTTCAGCTTGAGATATATGAGAATTCAAGATTCTTCCCTTGCATTCATTCGGCAATATCGATAATCTTATGATTTTTTATCAGATAGATAGAATAGCTTCCTAGAATAGAAAAATGAAAAATTTCTCATTGTATTATTCACAAGAAGATATTTATTGTCTCCAGATTATAATCTTTTGATAAGGTTCGCAGTTCTTTGTTAAGCTTTTCAAGAACCAAAGAAAACGAATCATATACATCTCAAAATTTATCGATTTTGGTTATAAGAAGATCGATTATTAGTTTTTCGATTATATCTACGATATTCCTGTCGCTATATGAAATCTGCAGCACTCACTCTAGATTTATGTCTATAGCGATTTTTTTTGAAGTTACGAAATTCTTTTCTTCAATTATAGGAAGATTGCTTTTTTTGATATTGATATTCAACATATTTATAGCTTAGATTTTAGATTTAATGCGTTTAATGAAATTAATTGAAAAATACGACTCTTAAAATAAAAGTCGTATGTTATTTGTTTTTGTTTTTACTAAAAATCATCTAACATTTTTAGAACCTCATCAGCTGAAGCTGAACCGTCTTTATCGCTTGCTTCTGCTTGTTTGATTTTTTCTCTGCTTTCTTTAGTTTGGAATTCTTGCCATTCTATAAGATGTTTTTCATTTAATGATTTGATTTCTTCTTGATATTTCACTTCCAATTCTTCTAGTTTTCTTCGTTCCGTTTCAAGGATATCAAATAACCTGTCGATTTGTTCGTCCGTCATTGAAGGAAGGATGTCAAACCAGTATTGCTTTTCATTATTATCCATGGATTCAGTGTTCAGAGTCAGCTTGACTAATTCTGAATATTGTGCTTGAATCTCATCCAAAATCTGAAATGTAAATCAGTCTTTTGTTATTTGTGCCATAAACTTTGTATGTGTTAAAATTTAATAGTTAAATCCCATTAGGTTTTTTAACTTTAATAGTGTGAATTATATCGCAAAATTCAATAATTCAAAATTTTTTTATAGTTATTTATGCTAAAGTAAGAATTTCATGTCAATTAGGAGTAATGGCAATGGTATGTTCAAATTGTGCAGACAACCTTCCGTCAACAGTTTTGACTGTCCATTTATCTCATAAAACCATTGTCTTGTTGCCTCATAGATTGATCATCGGTTCGATTGTGAAAACCATTCCCGGAAGTATCTTAACTCATGATCCTAGCTTTGACTTGTGGTAAATGAAAGGCTCCTCATGAAATTGCCTTCATATTCCGTGTCAAGTATATTCAAGCACGACACTAAATCATTTCGATTCGACATATTTTGATATTTCATATCAGATATTTCATGTCATGTTTCAGGGATAGGCTTGGCCTATTCAGATTTCCAATGCTTTTTGAGTAACCTCGATAAGCTTTTTTGCTTGAGGATTTATTGTTCAGACCGAATACATCCTGCTGGTATCTCAATAATAACCATCTTTTATGACAGTCACATCAATATTAAGGATATCTCAATCCTTAAGCAATTCTCACTTCGAAGGAATTCAATGGCATATGGTATCATTAAGGGATATGCAGGTATACTTCGGGTATCATTGATATCATTTGCATGCAGATCTTCCTCACCTAGTCATAATGAAAGTGTTGCAGATATGATCTAGCTCTTCTGTTGAAATTCCCGCTTTGACATATTGTCATATCATGTCGAGTGTTTCGGCGGCGATTTTTGAAGCAATTCTAATTCATTCTATATCCTTATTTGTCTTAATATTTATTTTGTTTCTAATCATAAAAAGTTTACAAATTTTCAATATCCATATAATACCGAGGTTTTAAAAATTGCAAAATATAAATCATGAAATTGAAATCATTCTTATTCTTGTTTGCGATATCACTTCTTTTTTTCTCTAGGACAAGCGCTTCGTATGACATAAGCGTCATTCAGCAGAATTGGCTTGGATGGACGAATGAAGTAAGAGAAAATGCTTGAGTTAAAAATCTTATCGTAAATGAAAATCTTAATTCTACAGCATTAAGTTGGTCGGAATATAGTAAGACAAAATGACATATAGATCATAAGCGTCCGTGACAAAAGGCATATTATGATTTTAAGAAAATAACGAATTGGTTCAGCTCAAAATGAGTTTCCTTCAAAAAAGTAAAAGCAAATACTTTTTCAGAAAGCATCGGATGGAATAATTACAGATGTACGAAAGAAGATTGCACTCAAGATATTTCAAAAGCTGTTTATAAGACATTTGAAATGTATATGCGAGAGAAGGGAAAAAAATATAAACCTCATTATAATTCAATTATGAATCCCCTATTCTCACAGATTTGAGTCGGAATAACATTGGATGAATCAAAACGTAAATATTACATTACCGTCCATTATTGAACAGAGGTAATGAAGAAATAACATCACAAGATAAAATAAGCAATCGTCAAACAATAAAAATAGATTTTTTCGTAAAATCAATATAATGAAAAAATTGAAAAATATGGAAAATCTAGATAAGATTAATGACATACTTCAGCCAAAAGAGTGAAACAAAGACATAATTGTTGATGTGGCACAATTTTTTCCGCAGGTCATGCTTAATGCCATAAGGCTTAACCAGTCCAATCTTTTTAGCGACCTCTATCAGGAGCTTGAAAAGAAAATAGACCTAAGACGCAGGAAAATACTGAAAGTTCGAAAATTCACAAAAGATGATTTCAAGGATATAATAAAGAGAAGACGTTCCCAAAGCCCCTTTTGAGCAATTTTATACAGGAAAAAACAAAGAACGCTTCAAGACCCCATAGGCATCATTCAGCCTTTGCCAAAATCAATAAGAAATACATTGGATGTGCGGACGCTTGAAATAAGCCAAAACCTCAAAACATATCCTGATATATACATCCTGCCGCTTCTTCCGAATCAGAAGATCAAGAAGTTATATAAGAAGAACATAATCACCATTAGACTATCGGCTTGAAAATGGACAAAAATATGAAGTCTTGCAGCTGTTGTTTTTTTGGCATTAGGATTGTTCGCTTTATGATACAAGAATTATATTCAGGCAGAAGTGACAAAATGATATCAATGAATATATGCTCTTAAATGAATCAAAGATGCAGATTCCCTAAAGAACTCCGCCAAAGATCTGAGAACGAAATTCAGAATTCTGCAACTGATGTTCTGACCGATAAATATGCTTTGAAACAATTTCATTTATACAAATGAATCGGTTAAACTCGCAAGCAATATCATAGATTGATGAGCGGAAATATCCAATATTGCTCTTATCGGAGGCTCTATCTGGAAAGACTTCAATACAGAAAAAGAAGCTTCAAAAACACCGAAAGGAGAATGAATCAAATGAATTTCAAACGTTAAGATTACAGAATTTTTCAAACAGGAATTCAATAACCTTGAAAATCTGGATAAATCTCTAAAAAAGACCATAACTTATTTTTCTCAGGTCGAGACACTTTGAAATCCTGCACTTGATAATAAATTCCAATCAACTCTTGAATCTCTTATAAAATCAGATAAATATATTGATTTCGTACTTAAGAATAAGGATATGCTATTGAAGTTGGCATGAGATGCAAAACCTATGAGATACTTCATACTGAACCAAAATAAAGATGAAATCAGGGCAAATTGATGATTTCCTGGAAGCGTTATAACTCTTGAGGTATATAAATGAACGATACTTAAATATGATAAGAAAGATATTTATTATTACGACTGGCATCTTTCGCCTTACAGAGAGACTCCACCGGAATGACTAAATATCATCTCGCCTAATCATTGACTAAGAGATGCAAATTATTCTCCAGTTTTTCTTGACAGCGTCAAAAAGATAAATTTTTTCTATGAAAAAGCATGAGGATCAACTCTAGATACCGTAATAGCAATCAATCAATGATTAATAGAAGAATTGCTCAAGAAATATTGAAGCGTACACATGGATGAGATCGGTACTGATATAACAGCTGACAATTTCAGCCTTATAATGTCCACGCTTGTTGAAAATAAATTCCAAAAAGTAGATTCTCCTAAAGACATACTTTTCAAATTCACAGATAAATTAGAGAAAAAGCTAATTGAAAAAAGAGACTTCATGTGATATATAGATATGTTCTTGAATAATATTTTAGCATGAGAAATAGCTTTAGCATCAAGAGATACGGAAATACAGAAATATTTTGATTCTTTATGAATATTTGAGAATTGGAAAACTGATACATGAAATTGGATTTATCCTGTTTTCACATCCATATCCTGAAATAAATCAGATAGATATATGAAAAGGGATTTTACCCTCAGAACTGCAAATAAATGAAATTGTGAGATAAGCAACAGCTTCGCTCTCACATCAAAAAATACATATGATGCTAATACTCAAAATTCAATAAGACAAGTTTTTGATGAGTTGAAAATTACAGATACAGAGGAAAGAGATAGATTGATTGCTATACAATGAGCTGCTGAAAATAGGCAATTCGTACGAGTACTGACGCCAAAATGAAGCATACTTGGGAACACCTACTGAAATAATATAAATGCAGATGATTCAAATCCTAATTATACATTCTTCAAATTCTATGCAAAAACAGATGTATGACAGGTGTGAACCATAAAATTCGACTATACAACCAAACCGAAAAGTTGCCAAGATAAAGCCATTTTCTATAAGCAACCCTGACTATCCGACTACACTTTCAATCAAGGTCAATAATTGACCTTGATTTTTTTTGATTTTTGAGTAAAAGATAAAGTATCTATAATAATATTAGATATGTCAATACTTAAAGAAATCAAGACCAAAAACAGAAAAAAGATATGGCGAACCATTTCTGCTTTAGTTTTAATCGGCTTAATGATATGAGGGTATTTCTTCTATACAAAGTCAAATGATATTCAAGAGCAATTCAAAACATATACGGTATCAAGAAAAACAATAACATCTTCCCTAACCTCTGATTGAAAGGTTCTCTACAAGGAACAATATGATCTGAATTTCCCCATTTCTTGAACACTTTCAAATATATATAAAAAAGAATGAGAAGATATTAAAAAATGAGATCTCATCGCTAAACTGGATGATACTTATCTGAAGATCAATCTTGATAAGGCACGCATCGCTGTCACAAATGCACAAGCGAGCCTGAACGCTAAGCTTGCAAGCAAATGACAAGCTTCTGATATAAATGTATCTGAGGCTCAGCTTGAATCCAGTAAAACTGCTCTAGAGACGAATATTGCCCAATGACAGCTTGAAGTAAAGGCTGCTGAAGATAATCTGACATCAACCAAAAAGGATCTGGAAAATGCAATTTCGAACCTTGAAATAATCAGATCTCAAGAGAACCTTAATATCAAGAATTCACAAGAAAGGGCGCTTATAGAAGCTGATGCAATAATGCCTTTGCTGGATAAATTTCTTAATGAGACGGATGTTATCTTGGGTGTTAGCGATGCAAATAGATCGCTTAATAATGCGTATGAGATTTTCTTGTGAGCAAAAAATCCGCAAACTTATCTTGATGCGGTAAAATCTTATAATCAAGCTGCCATTTCCTTTAAAGCATTTAATGATAGCTGGAGAATATTTAAAGCTAATCCGGATTATGAAAAAATCTGAGACTATATCCAGAATATATCATTGGTTGGCAATCAAACAAATCAAGCACTCAATGATACTGTTGAAGTGCTAAAATTCAGCCTTCCTTCAAGTGCCTTCCTGCAGACTTCAATAGATTCAAATATTGTTAACCTAAAAAATAATATAAGCTCTCTCGATGCTCAGGTGCAGAAAATAACTTTGGCTAGACAGGCTATCGATATTGCAAAGAATTCACTATCTACCAAAGCAGATTCTCAACAGAACAATATTGATTCATTGGAGATAAAAGTAAGACTGTCTCAGAACGCCCTTGATGCTGCAAAAACAAAATTGGATAATAGCATTGCTATAGCAAAATCACAAATATGAATTTCGGAAGCTAATCTGAATCTCAAGAAAGATTCATTCGATCCTCGTGAACTGGAACCATTTAGGGTTGCAATTCAGAATGCGAACAAATGAGTTGAGGAAGCTCAAAAAAAACTTGATGATGCGTATCTTAGAAGTCCTATTGATTGAAAAATCTGAAAGCTTTCCACAACCAAGATCTGAACTCTTATAAATATTAATCCCACAATTCCATTTGCGACAATCATTAATAAGAATTCGCTATATGTAGAAGCCAAAATTGAAGAGTGAGACATATCCAAATTGCATCTTTGACAGAAAACAAAGCTGACTTTCAATTCTATAGAAAACGTGGTCCTGGATTGAGCAGTTTCATATATTTCAGATAAGGCTGAAACGGATCAGAATTGAATTGTCACTTACAAAGTTGAGATTCCTTTTGATGCAAAAGATTCTTGAGCAAAAGAAGGATTTACGACACAAATAGCATTTGAGCAGATTACAAAAGAAAATGTGCTCAGTGTGCCATTTGAAGCTGTGAAAGAAGAGAATTGAACGACTTATGCAACTCTTCTCGATAAGCAAAAGCGAGAGGTAAAAGTCTGAATAAATGATTGAGACAATCTGGAGATCATATCATGACTCCAGGAATGAGA
>CAZUBA010000023.1:0-32625 GCA_964618565.1 uncultured Candidatus Peribacteria bacterium
ACTGGATGAATAATCGGGAAAGGATTAGCCTTTAATTGACAAAATACATATATATCTGTTGCGGATAGCGATACTATTTTACCAACTTCATCTTATACAATGCAAGTATATTCAAAAAAAAGCGGAACTTGAACTCAAGGAGAAAGATGAATTATGGTTAGTAAAAACACTAATTATATAGATATATGTTATAAGGAAAAAATCTTATTCAGCATGTATTCCTCATGATCACAGCCTTTAACAGTTGGATGAAACTGCCCTAATTACTGAGATTGGCACCTCTATACAGCCACTTTTGACGGTTCAAAAGCAACTTTGTACGATAACTGATCACAAATCGGCTCTAGAAGCATTAACATACTACTTCAAGATGATAGCAATCAGATGACAATCTGAAGATATAATTGAGGTTGATATTATTTTAATTGAACTATTGACGGCATCAAGATATACAACCGTATTTTATCTCCATGAGAAATCCTACAACAAGCCAAATCTGCCTGACTTTAGAACTAAAAATTCCTCCAAATGTTGGAGGAATTTTTAAAATTGGAAAATATAAGAGGGCTTAATTTTTATTAAATAATATCCATTAAAATATTACAACTTCCATTCTTTTCTTTTAACTAAACTCAAAACAAATAAAGTCAATAGAAATACTCAAAATACAAAGAATGTTCAAGGATATCAGACAACAAATACCAGCAATCATCAGATTATCAATCACACTACATTTGCAAGATTAAGAAGCATCTTCAGAGGAGCGGAGGAAGCATTTGAATCAATTTCTGTAAGGTTTTTCTTTTCTGCATAAACACTGTTATATTCGTCTGAGAATTCTCATTGAGACAGTGGCATTGCGGCTGCATATCAGAAACTATTAACTACTCAAAGAAGAAGAATTATACCAAAAGTGGTAAAGGCTCAGAAAAGGAGAATCGATATTCAAGACACTAGAACTCAAGCCATTATCACAGGAAAGACTCAGATTTTTTTTGATAGTCAGATGAGAGGGATCTGAGCTCAATATGCAGGAATTGCCAAGACGGCTATAAAAGCATACGCGCTCATTATCTTTGCCAAGAAATTATCTTGATTATTATTTATGACCTCAGTTAAGAAATCAATCAAGAATGATGTGACAAAAGTATCCCAAAGTCAGAAAAAGGTCAATACTGTTCAAACAACCAATAACCTGTGACTATAAGGCGGCTGGAATAATATCATCATAAATGATTTGATATCTATAATTGCAGTATCAATGATTTCTCACCAATTAACAGATTTCTTTATCTCCATCGGTTTTAAGAAGACGAATTTCATATTGCTTGCAACTTGAGCAAAATCGGCTTTCTGAACTTGAGATACAGTGTATTCTTTAACTGATTCCAATGTTTCTTTTGGAGAAATAAGCTTAAGTTTTTTAATATCTGCAACATTTACATTTATCTTGAATATCTCTTTAGCATTGTCAAAATATTTCAATATGAATAATATGAAAATTACTACTATACCAACAAGTATAGATACAGCAAAGAAAGGATTGAATGCAAGTATCACTCAGGAGGCTAACAGTCAGCACAACGCGCCTAATCAGGAAAAGATGTTATTTTTTGAAAGAAGCTCAGCGTATTCAGATGGATCCGCATTATTCATAATATAGGACAGAGAAGTAACATCAGAGAATTCCTTTATTATTCAATAAAATATGACTGAAACCATAAGTAGAAGCACATTCAGAAAAGAGCCGAATATTTTTGAATAAGCCGAACTAGAGAGCTTGAATAACTCTTCAGGAGCAACTTTGAAATCTATGCTTCAGGCGGAATATATGAAATATAAGAAAATGACAGACACAACCAGCATCATTATGGCAGATGTAACGAACAGTTTTTTTGCATTGAAGTATTTTTGCAGGACTCAAACCGGACTATCAACTAAAAAAGATACAAAATTGGCAAGTCAAAGGAAAATTCATACAAGAAGCGGACTTCAGAGCTGTAATAAGAAGAAGAATACAAGGGTGAAATGGAAACACATCCACACAAAAGAAGATAAGGCTCAGTACCAAAAAAAATTATTTCTTCTGACTTCATCAAGTCAACTTTCAACAGACACAAAATTTGACATACTCCTTTATTTGATTAATATATTTTGATTTATACGATTGTATCATATAATGAAATTAAATTCAAATTTAGAAACCAATTTATGCAAAAAACTTATTACACAACAAACTGACTATATAAACAAGTACATATCAATTACTGAATAGTTACCGATAGCGAATGACTCGAATACTTCATTTTCAAAAGAGACCGAAATAATGCTTTCAATTGAGATACCGTAGAAATTAAGATAAAAAAACTCGAAAACTCATGAAAAAAAGCCGAAGCCGAGATTAGCAGAATCATCGCAAGATGACAAGAAGAGCTAGTCTGTATTTTTATGATCAGAAAATGACAAGAATTTTGATTCGCAAGAGTATATAACACTTTCTGATGAAAGGACATATATGTATATTCCGAAGATATCAATTGAGCGCAAAACGATGATATCGTGCTAATCAAGATAAAAAAATGAATTGATAAGCCTGTCTGAGTGGTGGTATGAATCTTAGGTAAAAAAACCGATATCGACATGCAAGAGAAGATCCTGCTCAAGCAATATTCAATAAGAACCGCTTTCAATGAGAAAGTCATTCAAGAAGCCAGAAATCTAGAATGAGTAAGATGATGAAAATATAGAGAAGACCTGACAAAAGAAATTATCGTCACAATAGATTGAGACGATGCAAAAGATCTTGATGATGCCATAAGCGTCAAAAAAAATGCCGATTGAAATTATGAGCTTTGAGTTCATATTGCAGATGTGGCCGAATATGTCACGCACTCCAGTCATCTTGATAATGAAGCAAAGAAAAGATGAACAAGCATATACCTGCCATGAAAGGTTATACCAATGCTACCGAAAGATATATCAGATGATTTGTGCTCGCTTAATCCGAAAACACCAAAAGCAACACTTAGCATTTTTATGGTAATTGATTCCAAGAATTGAAAGGTCCTTTCAAAGAAAATCAAGGAAACTCTTATTCATTCAAAGGCTAGGCTGACATATGATGAGGTATGGGAATACCTTAATACTAAAGATGAGAAAATAATCCCCTCTTCTCACATCAGACAAATGCTTGAGCATTCATATGAACTTTTCAAAATCGTATATTCGAGAAGGAAGAAAGAGTGAAAGATAGAATTTGATTTTCCGGAAATAAAAGTTGAGGTCGATAATGCTTGAAAAGCTATAAATATAAGCAAAAGGGTAAGAAATGACGCTCATAGGCTGATAGAAGAATTCATGATTTTAGCGAATGAGGAAGTTTCAAGGTTCTTTTCTGAAAAGAAAATACCATTCCTGTACAGAATACATGAAAAGCCATCAGATGAAGGAGTGTTCGCACTTCAAAAAATCTTAAGCGAATATTGAATTCCCATGGATGCCAAGAACCTTACCCCATTATCAATAAGCCATATTATTGATTCTCTTAAATGAAGGAAAGAGGAATATATCCTATCAAAGCAAATCCTTACATCAATGAGCAAGGCCAAATACCTTGATCTTCCGCTCGGGCATTTCTGATTATCTCTTAAATATTACTCCCACTTCACATCCCCTATCAGAAGATATCCCGATTTGCAGATCCATAGGATCATAAAAGAATTCTTACAAGGAAAAATGACTAAATCAGAGATCTTAAGATATCAGAAATCTCTATGAAAAGTTGCCAGCATGTCATCAACAAATGAACAGAAGGCTGAAGAAGTGGAAAGGAAAATAACTCAGCTCAAGACCATAGAATATATGGAAAATTATGTTTGAGTTGAATTTGAATGAAGAGTCTCTTGAATAAATGTTAATTGACTATATATAGAATTAGATAGTTGAGTTGAGGGATTTGTGCTGGGTAAGAATCTTTCTCTGCATTTTGCATTTGATGAAACAAAAAATGCCTTCTATAATTCAAAAACAAGAAAAAGCCTATGATTATGAGATTATACTAAGATCAAGGTTACTAAAGCTGATAAGAGCATGTGATTTTTGGATTTCGAATTAATATCATAAACTTCTCCAGACAATAAAAAAACTAGGACCATATCTGGGTTAAACCGGATATTGCAGCCCTAGTGAAAACTTATTGTTTTTGTATGCATTTAATTCTCTATAAACATAACTGGCATTCTTAGAGTTAAGAAATACATTTAGTACCATAGGATACAAATGGTATTTAAACATATATCTCGGTGACTGTCAAATCAAAAAAAGATTTTTTTGCAAATAATTGACGGAAGAGCGAAAATATGTTAATGTATGACACATATTAAATAACATTTGGCAATAGCTTGAATCGAATAGGCAAGGTCCTTTTAAGTGCTCTTGAAAGAAAAGAGAAAGAAGGCCTACTGAAAAATGCAAACACAACAGAGTCACTGACTGCTGAGACTTCAAAAATCTCAAATTTATTGCAGACTCACTTTTCGTCGCATGAACTTACCGAAAAAGAGATCGATGATTTGTTTGAATATGCAATAGTCTGAATCTCTCAAAATGGAGAAAACTGTAAATACTGCACGAAGCTGACAATGATTTTGCTTGATTATATCAAAAAGGAATTTTACTATAAGAATACAAAGATAAACGTTTGACTTCTCAATAAGGTCTTTGAAAATCCTAAATTAAAGCCCTTTATCCTTTTGTACCAGAAAAAACAAATAAATAATCTCTACAAGAATAAAGTAGAGCCCTTCTGAGAATTATCATATCTGCTGTGCACATTGTGAATGCCATACGAATACAATATAATCGATGACATGTATTCTCATGAATTTGAGTGAATCAGCAGTTTTCTTGATGATAGGATCAAATTATTGGAGAATAATCCATCAAAATTCCTGATTGATGAATTCTGTTCGATAATGGATATAGCAAATCAGATCACCAACATATTGAGCATTAATGCTGAAGACAAAATCAAATGACTAAGTTTTTTCAATAAGATTTTGTACTGAAAAACAAAAGAGGCGATTGAGAGATTCATCTATTGAAAAGGCTTGTCGTTAAATGTATACGCTACTGCTGTTGGAGGCGATGTCGATTATGTGAAATGAGTCTGAAATTCAATGGAATGAGAAGACCTATCATGATTGAAGAAAATGCAGAATAATCTCTGAAAATACCTATGCAATTACGCAGCCACCCTGGAGTACATCAAGACTGATAATGTAACTCAGGATGATATAGATTGAAGGATTTGAAATATCCTCAAAAAAATAACGCACTGATATTCAATCAGGGAATCTTCAGATTTCTGAGATAAGGAGTGAGACGAATACGATGAGGCAAAAAAATGAGCCGAACTGGTCAGGGATTGAAATGTGGCCTTCTCAAAACTCATTAAAATAAAGAAGCTTGAACAGATTTGAATTGAGGATAGGCAAAATACAATGTTAAAATTCAATTGTATCGATGATATGATAGGCATATATAATTGATTGCAGAGCTCAGGCGTAAAATTTGAGAATGAAGATGAGGTTATGGAGCATTTCATCTGAGAGAATAAGCCGTCTTATAATCAGATAATAATAATCTACAAGCTGATCCTCTTCTGTAAATTCAAGCCAGAAGTACTCACAAGACTAATAAAGCATCTGATAAATAATGTTAAATCAAAAAGCACTTTTTTTGAGAAATTCAAGATAAAGACTATAGAGCAGATGCTTCTGAATTTTTCACAAGATAATGAAATTTATAAAAAAGAAGAATGTATGAATACATTCGGATTAATTGAAAATTACATAAACAAATCAAACAAGGAAAATCTGATATACAACTATTGAAAGCTATATCTTTCTCTTGCGCTGAATTATTCCCTTGCAAAAAGTGATGAGACTATAGAGAAATCTCAGAAACTGCTGCATATATTCCTAGAAAAATATGGAAATAATCTTCCTATTGAGCTGACAAGCTTAATAGAAAGGGTGTATTCAAATATTGCAGTGTTTGAAACTGAACATACAGAAAGAATCAGCTGAGTAAGTGAAAAGGCACATTTTGTAAGCAAGTGAAGAAGGCTATATGAAAGGCAGAAGAAAAATTTCTTGCTTGAAGAAAGGGAGAATCTGAGAAAATGAATATTTGAGATGATCGGCAGAATCCAAAAAAATGTAGCCAATATTACAAAACACGAGAATATCGAATTAATCCAGAAAGAGATATGCAAACTGATTGAAACGTCTGTTTACCACAATCTCTGTAAGATAACGATCGAGCCTAAATGAAAGATTATCAAGCCCGGCAAGCTCAAGAAACATGCCATTATCGATAGTGATTATTTTGATATTGTTTTTGTTTATGATGAGATATATGATTATACATTCAATAAGATATTCGAGAGCGAGAAGGAAAATATAAAATGATGAATTCTCCAGCTCCTAGATTTGTATGAGAGCTTCGCAAACACATCACAGAATCTGGGCGCGCTGACCCAATTGGCATGATTGGTCATAGAAAGAAAGGATGAATATACAAAATGACACGTAAATAGAGTCCAAAAACTTAGTCTTATAATCTGAGGGATAATATGATTGAATTGAGATAGATTGCTTGACTTGAAGTTGCAGGCATTTTATCATGATTATTGAAAATATCTGGTTCCGGACGAAATATTAAAAAATCCTTGAAAACTGAATTCAGAGGAAATATTGACTATGGCAAAGCATTCTTGAGATTGAGTCAAATTATGAATTGAGCATTGACTTAATATGAAGCACTTGGAATGAATGCCGCATCATTCCAAGTATTATAGCAAAAACTGAGATCCGAATTTAAAATTTTGACAATTAGTCACTGGAATAAAAAATTGAAAAGCAATAGACGTTCATGATTTCAATAAGTTATTATGAAGAAACATACCTACTGCTGCAAGAATAATAATAATATGAGACATCATTGATGCCATAGCCTCGAGACGAATATATGACAGAAGAGCCGGTTGGCCGATAGAAGATATTCTTGTTGACATAGATAACGAGCTTATCTGATGTGCCTGACTCAAAAGGGTAAATGATGAGATTGAAATGAACGAGGAAATGTGGACAAGATGAACAGAAGACGATATGGAAACAAATCCATGCTCCATAAGATTTAAGGGACTTATCTATATTCCAGAACCAAATGCAACAATATTCTTTGATCCTGAAATCATAATCAAATTGGTATGAAATAAGGTTGAATATGAAAAAATCCGCCTTCAGATAAAGGAATCAGACAAGAAAGCAATTGCTGGGAAAATTCTTGATTTTGAAAATAGCTTAGATCAATTGAATGAAAAAAAGAGGATTTATAATATGCTGATTTCTACAAAAAGAGAGGATGTCCACGCAGATGTATTCAATGAATTCAGATTCACTGAAAAAGATACCGATGATCTAGTTCGAATTCAGGAAATGCTTGATAAACAAAGAATCATTCATGATTCATATAAAAAAGCCTAGGATTCTAGGCTTTTTATTATTTCTTTATTTGATAATGCCAGTTTTTTGAGATCCTCTCTGAGCTTAGATAATGTCTTTTCTCCTATCTTCCCTGCTCATGCATCTGTGGGAGCGCTTACAAGTCATTTTGAAATCTGATATTTAAGTATGCTTTCTTTGGTTTTCAATCAGTAGATTGCTGTATCCTTATCTTGAAAATATCCAAGTATCTTAAGAGTCTTTTGGAGCTTTCTTACATGGCTTCATACTTCATTTTCTTTTGGGATTCACATGCTCTTGGTTATTGTCGTTACTTTTGATTCTATCATAGCAATCTCTTGGAGCCTAACTTGTTCTTTTGCTATTCGCATCTTTTCTTCATTGAGATATGACAGGTATTTTTCTCAAAGAGCTTTTTTTGTTGCTGGTCAATAAGTTCAAGCTCATTTTGATCTGGTATCTTTTATGACGCCATTATCAATCTGAAAACTCAGAATTGCCACAATAAGATCAGTTGAAAAAATTCAATCGGCTGCTCAATTGAAATATCATAATTCTTTGAGGATCTTTTGGGCATGGGATATCGTATCTTTTTGACTTGTTTTTGCAATCGTCTGAGGCACTATATTTACTATGCTTACAGTCTTGGTGGTAGTTACGGTGTTCTTTCAAACTAATGAAGCATTTTTAAGGCTATCATAATCAATAGTTCAGATCTTAAAGTTTTCAATTGCGATAGACGGCAGTGTATCTTCTTCATTTTTTGATATCACCCTTCAATAAACGGCTCTTTTTCACCATGTTAATGCTCTCTTAAGTCATTCATCGCCGTATCACATCCAAACATCAATCCTATCTGCATCATAACCCCTGCTTCACGATCATACTATAGCTCATCATCTGTCTTCGACTGTTCAGATTCATACCCCTTCTAAAAATATTTTAGTACCGAAAGAATAGGACTTGGGTGCAGCTAACATTCCTGGATGTACAGCTTTTCAGCTGGCTCAATGCTTGCCTTCTCAATTAAGCTTTACTTCATCTGCAAAATTTCATCTAAGATAAAATTGCTGATCAGGAAGCGGAGAATAGTATGCGGTTACATAAAATTTCTTAAATTCTCAGTTATCCTGATTATCTGCGAAAGTTAAATTCAAAGAATTAAGGACAAGGCTTATGATAAGCAATATTTTAATTGTTTTTTTCATTTTTCTGAAATTTTGATTTATCTAAACTTAAGCTTAATTAAGCTGTATGGACTAATTTTATCATATATACGGATACAAATGCAAAATTATGATATTGACAATATCAAAATTACATTGATTATAAAAGATAACTCATCAAAGTGTTTCAATATTTATATTTATATGGAGTCAATAAAAGAACTTAATCAAAAAATCAAAAACGAAAAATTAACTTGCTTTATAAAAAATATATGTAAAATAGAAGCATAAATCCTGAAACGAAGAATTTGACCTAGTCAGGTTCTTTTTTTATAGGATTAGAGAATGAATGAATCTCTTAAGAAATTAATGATTTTAATCTTTTAAATTATATAATATGCTAGATATTAAGAAAATCGAAGCTGCGATAAATCAGATTTCCGCAGAAAAAAAGATAGATAGGTCAAAGCTTATCGAGATAATCGAACATGCGATCAAGACTGCTTATAAAAAAGATTATGGAAGCAAAGACACGAATGTGAATGTTACTATAAACGTAGAAACAGGAACTATAGAAATTAGCGTGGAAAAAGAAATCGTTGAAACGGTTGAGAACCCTTATACTCAAATTGCAAAAGCTGATTTATGAGATGATGCAGATTCATTTGAATATGGCGACACAGTCGAAATTGATGTATCTGATGAAGTTCTTTGAAATGAAGAATGATTCGGACGTATTGCATCTCAAGCTGCAAGACAAGTAATTATCCAAAAAATACAAGAATCAGAAAAAGAAAAGATTTATAACCTTTTCAAAAATAAGGAATGAGAGATCGTTAACTTGAAAATCGAACTTGTTGAGAAAAACAAGGTCCTTCTTGATTACAACGGTAATTCAATCGTATTGCCTAAATCTGAACAGGTTGCAAAAGATAAATATGTTCCAGGTCAAAGAATATATGTTTATGTGGGTAAAGTTGAAGAAGATAGCATAACAGGTCCAAGAGTCACCCTAACCAGAAAGGATAAGAATCTTGTTGCGAAACTATTTGAAATGAATGTTCCTGAATTGGAAGACGGCACAGTAGAAATCATAAGAATTGCGCGTAATCCTGGCTTCAAAACAAAAATCATAGTCGGTTCTGAATATGAAGAAGTTGATCCTGCAGGTTCTCTTATTTGACCAAAAGGAATACGTGTAAAGGCTGTTGTTGATGAATTATTCGGAGAAAAGATAGATATCATCAATTATACGGATGATATGAAAGAACTTATTAAAAAAGCTCTTAGCCCCGCACAAATAAGCGATGTAAAGATTGATATGGCAAATCATGAAGCCACATGTTATGTTCTAGGCGAAGAAAAGGTAAAGGCAATCTGAAAGGGTTGAGCAAATATCAATCTTGCTGTAGAACTTACAGGATACAAGATAAGCCTTGTTTCTAATGATGAAATTTAAGAGATTCTACAAATAACAAAATCCAGATTTCACAAGAAATCTGGATTTTGTTTAAAAAGTGCAATGATTAGCATATTGATATTTATCTCTCATGTGATCATTCTTCATTTAATGAAAAGTATCATAGCATCGAGCACGATTGAACTGCTGCCTGCTAATACTCCTCTCTATTGGGTATAGTTTAGTTTGAGCAAATTTCTAACTTATTTTATATGATTTGCAATGGCGCTAGCTACAGGGAAATATGTTTTTTAAATCACAAGATTTTCAAAAGACTTGAATTCATATTATTTTGAGTACAATAGGCAGGCATATAAAAAAATAAAAATTAACAATCATAAAACATGGCAACAGATAAATTAAAAGTCATAATGCTTCAAAGACTAGCATGAGTAGGAAAACAATGAGAGATAATAGACGTTAGCTACTCACAAGCAAAAAACTATCTTATCCCGAAATGATTTGCTAAACTAGTTACTGCACAAGAGGTTGAGAAATTAGAAAATAAAAAGGAGACTCAACTTAAAAATACCAGAGAAAATGTTTATAACAGGCATAAAATAGCCGAAAGCCTTCATTGAAAAGAATTGGTTTTTGAAGCTAAATGAAGCTGAGACAAGATTTTCGGATGAATTCAAGAACAAGATATAGCTGAAAAACTAAATAAAGAGTTTGGCTGCAAATTGGAAAAGAAGAATATCATCATGCCCGACAAGCACCACATCAAAAAGGCGTGAAAATATGACATAAAATTGAATCTCTGAAGCGATGTTTATGCAAAAATCGTGCTTGATTTAAAAGTAACGAAATAACTTAAAAAATGAATTATTTAGGAATTGACTACTGAACTAAGAAATCTTGAATTGCCGTAAACTTTTCAGGTATAGCAATGCCATTGTCTATAGTTTCTACTGACACTCTTATTAATGAAATCATGAAATTGATTACAGAGCGAAAAATTGAAACAATAGTATTATGAGTTGCAGATCATCCAGATTGAAGGATATCAGAAATTTCAAAAAAAATCAGGGTATTCTCTGGCATTCTTGCCAAAAGATTGCCCATTTGAGTAAATGTGATTCTTCATGATGAAAGATTCACAAGCTTTGAGGCCGTTAAAAGCCTTGAGATGGCATGAGTAAAGAAATTCGATCCGAATCATCTGGATGACATGGCTGCGAGCATAATCTTACAGTCATATATAGATAGTGTTAATTAATAAATAAAATAATAATAATTTCCAAAATAATGCATATCTGATTTGTAATGGACGGCAATCGCCGCTGGGCAACATCGCATAAAATGATAAAACTACTCGGACATTCAAAATGATCGGACAATGTTGAGAACGTACTTAAGATGTGTCTCGATGAATGAATAGAATATGTCAGCATGTGGGTCATTGCCAAAAAAAATCTAGAAGAGAGGAGTAAGGAAGAGTTAGAGCATCTGTTCTGACTTATTAGGAAAAGGATTCCAGAAATGCTACCGAAATTTTTGGAAAATTGAGTGAGATTTGAAACTATTTGAAATAAAGATCTTCTTCCGGATGATATCAATCAAATACTCCGTGAAACCGAAATGGCGACGGAAAAGCAATCGGAAATAGTATTCATCCTTGCAGTTTGATATGGTTGACAAGATGAGATTGTAAGATGAGTCAAGAATTATATAAAAGACAATCTTGAAGCTATAATGAATTGATGATATGAGGAAATTATGAAGTGACTCAATGAAAAAAAATTATCCCTCTATCTTGATACATGAAAATATCCGCCTCCTGATTTGATAGTAAGAACAGGCTGAGACATAAGGACTAGTTGATATTTCTTATTCCAATCAGAATATTCTGAATACTATTTCACTTCTACCCTTTGGCCCGATTTCGATAAAATAGAGCTTCAAAAAGCTCTTTGAAAATATAGAAAAGCTCAAAGAAATTTCTGAAAATAATTTATTTGATTTGCTTTCAAACCAATTCAATCAGATTCTTAAGTCATTGAGGTTTTCGGAAGAAATAATTCATTCAGCTTGATATGCAGTCTTGTTCTGAATTTTGATGATGATTTCAGCTGAATCAAACGATAATGCTTTCATTTCATGAGCTTCTAAGCTCTCTTGTTGCCTGTAATCAGTCCTTAAAAGGCATTTGGATATCCATGACTATGAGATCGAATCTTTCAATTGTCGCCTTTTTTAAAGCCTCAACTCAATCAGATGCCTCAACAACATCAACTCATAAGCTGCTGAGTACATTTGTAAGCATATCCCTATTGGGTTTTTGATCATCAACAACCAATATTCTGCACATTTTGTTTACCATAAACGATAAAATTAAATCTTGAAAATAAAAAAACCGCAAGAATAAATCTTTTGGTTTAAATTATTATTTTAGATAATTGCCCTGGGACGCCAGAAACAAATATTTATTTAAAAGAAACATATTTTGCGTTGAAATATATAACTCGGTGAAGTGTATCAAAGTAATTAAAATTGTCAATGATTTATTAAAATTATTGACAATTTTACAACTTGCTTTTCTGCTAATTTTCATTATAAATATGAACAGAAAAATATAATCATATCAAAATGAAAGATATTCGACTAGATCAGCATATTCATTCTTCTTTATCTTATTGAGAAGCAGATGATACAATGTTATTAGAAACAATCAAGGCATTAAAACTGGACTTTGCTGCCATCACTGATTATGACAATGTAAATCATCAGTTGCAACAAAAAATCGAAAGCAGCTGAGTGCATACTTGCAGCGGAGTTGAAATGTCCGTAGTCTGACCCGAAGGAAATGAGATGCATATTCTCCTCTATGCAAAATGCTTCAGTAAATGAATATCTGATATATTGGCAGCGAGCATAGAATGAAGAAAAAATGCTCTGAGGAAAAAAATGCAAAGCTTGAATGATTGTTTTTTTGAAATAGATGAAGAATGCTTTTTGAATTCCGTAAGAGCCAAGACTGGAGAAAGTTACCGATTTGACAGGCATGATCTGGCGAAATATATTTTTTCAATAAATAAACACAGAAATAAAGTAATTGAAATAGTTGGAGAAAAGATTGATGCTGTGACTTTTTGAGAGCAATTTCTTGAGGATTACGACGAGGTTGAGGGCAAAGGATGAAAATTTCATTATCAATATCTGCCGAGTTTGCAAGAAGTGATGAAATTTACGGACAATAACACTGTTATAAGCCTAGCTCATCCCCAAAGGCTATTCAGAAACACACAGGAATTCAAAAGAAGAATTTGACAATATGTTGATTTGGGTATAAATGCCCTAGAGATAAGTGCAACTGCACATAAAGCCTGGGAGCATGACATCATACGTGCAAAAAAAGAGCATTGAGTGATACTTACGTTCTGAGGCGGCAGTGATTCAGATAAGATAAAAGGTGAAGATCATAAATATGTATGAAGAATTAACCCCGAATTGGATGCAGGGATTGTATTAGAAAATTATAGAGCCTTCAAGAAAATTATTAATTCTTAATTATTTTAGAATTATGATAACATTGCCTAATGATGCGCATCTGCATCTCCTCATAAATCATTTCCCTATTATTGGAACCGTCTTTGGCCTATGACTTATTATATTTTGAATATATGCTAAAAATAAAAGCATCATAAATGCTGCTTATGTATTTTTTATAATATCCTCTTTAACAGGATTTGTGGCATTTTACACATGAGGACTAGCCGCTAATGTTGTGGTTGATCTCGAATGAGTAAGTCGGCAAGCATTAAGAACACACAGTGAAGTGGCGAATATTGTGATTTATGGCATCCATTTGCTATGAATCATCTCTTTGTTCTGATTATATATAAACTATAAAAAGAAAAGAGACTACCTTGCTAAATATGTATTAGTTATAGCAATCATAATGACAGTGGCGACATCTTACTTGTGACATACATGATGACTTATAAGACATACAGAAATAAATATTCCAAGGGGCGGCTTAAATCAATAAGTCCTTTCTCAGTAAAATTCCATATAAATTATAATAAAAAATAGGCTTAAATAAGGTGAATTGAATAATTTTAATTGCTATGTTTATAATTGCTGCAATAAAATAGCTTCAGTAAGAGAAAAAATTTAAAATGAATTGACAAATCCTATATATAATATAAATTAATAAAGCATTTTAATAAAAATTTATGCAAAGAAAAACATTCAAAAATATTCTTCTGCTAGTACTAGTACTTCTAGGGTTTGCCCCGAGGAATTTTTTGTAATGTAAAATCCAGTTTTTAAAACAAAATAATCTCCTCGGTCTCCGAGGAGATTTTTAGTTTTATTTATATTCATTAATTATTTGTAATTATGACTACTTCTCCCAATAAGGAATCAAACTGATGCATTGATCATGAAAAAGGCATACAAATGGAATGTGACCATTGTCCTCCGTGCTTTAAATGAACAAAAAATATCTGCAAAATAGTCCAAGCTCTCATTGAACAAGCCATTGACACCAAATAATTTGTAAAAAAAAGCATTTGCATATAATACTAAGGTTTTATCAGAAATATCTCCATAATGATTCAATCTAACTTGGTATTTGTCTTTGATTGAGAATGAGAAAATATTCTTCTGTGCATGAAGAAAAGGGGCTTCTGAGTCTGAAAATGGAATTGACCAGGATGAAAAGTAGGACTTGATGAAACTATATTAGAATGAGCAAAACGTGAATTATCAGAAGAGACCTGAATAGATATCCCTCAAGAGGAATTAGAATATAGATGAATATTGCATTTTTTTCATCATTGAAAACCAGAATGGGATCAGGATGTCAATATATTTGTACATCACGGTTATACTTGAGAATTCTATGAAACTGAGGAAATGCTTCCAAAGTGGTATCCTATAAGCGAGATACCATATGATAAAATGTGGGAAGATGATAATACCTGGCTTCCAATTTTGATTTCATGAGAAGAATTTGAATTTACTTTCAAGTTCTGAGAAAATTGAAAAATCATAGAATGACAAAGACATAAATAATTCATAATGATCATATTATGCAACAAGAGGTAAAAAAGAAGGTTTGAGCGGGTTTCTGAGTAATGCTTTTAAGAGATTCTAAAATACTGCTTTGAAGACGACATGTAGATCCAGAAAAAGCATCGAGTGAGATGAATTGAGCTTGAACTTGGACAATGCCGGGAGGTAAACTTGAATTTTGAGAAAGTTTTGAAGAAGGATGAATAAGAGAGGTTAAGGAAGAAACTTGAATCGAGCTTGATAATATTAAAGTCATATGCGTTAATAATGACAGAATTGAAACTGCTCACTTTGTAACTATCTGAATGCTTTCTCAAGATTTTGAGGGTGAGGCTCAGGTAATGGAACCTGATGAAATAACTGAATGGAAATGGTTCACACTTGAAAATCTTCCTGAAAATGTTTTTCCCCCAAGCCTTAAATTACTGGAGAATTACAAAGAAAACATTTTTTATATTTCAGAATAATTCTCACAATAAGAGGATTATTCAATTTAAAAACCTTGATTATATGCAATTTTTGCATATAGTGAAAATACTAATTATTAAAGTTATCAAAAAATGACAAGATTAAGAACCAATGAAAAACAAAGTAACCTTTCAGGAATGTTTTTACCTCTGCTTATCGCATTGATAGTAATAGTGCTCATTATCAAAGCCTTTTTTTGAGGCTCTTCGGCTGATACGAATAAACATTTAAACGAATGATATGTTACTGTAACGCCTAATCAGGAAAAATCAGAAATATATATCTATATGTCTTGAGATAGCAGCAAGCAGATTGATTGAAGCACTAAAATGTATCCTACCGATGCAAAAATGGAAGTTAAAAGCTGAGAAGCGAAAGTCACTATAGATAATAGTAATTTAAAACTGTTCGTGAACAAGCTTTGAGAGCTTAAATATGATTGAAAAAATTCTCAGTGAGAAAATTTTACTGTAAATAATTGAGATATCTGGATAGAAACAGATAGCATGCCATCTAAATATATTACAAGAAATTTTTCAGTTGAAAGCAATTGAATCTGAGTTTTCTCATTCAGCCAAAATCTAATGGCATCGTCAATTTATGTGCTAAAATGAGAAGTCAATGTAACGCCTACTTCTGATAAATCTGATGTGGTAGCCACTAAAATCTGAGTTTGACAAAAATTGACAATACTGAATACCGATCTAACTTGAGAAAATTTTAAAATTGAAGACAAGATAGAGCCAATAGATGATATCTTTAAAGAATCTGATTTCTTTACAAAACATAATTGACTTAATTATCTTAATGCAAATGTAACCCTGCCAGATTGAACTTGAACCGGAAGCTCAGCTTGAACCGGAAGCTCAGTAGTCAAAGGCTGAAAAAACATAATCATTACATATCCTGAAGATGAAGCAACTGTAGAATGAAACACAGTGAATATCGAAGGAAAGATTTCATCAACGAATGTAGAGAAGGTTACTCTTAATGATAAGGAAGCCAGTCTTAATAAAGAGGATAAGACATTTGTCGCAAAAGATTTCACATTAGACGAAACCATTAATAATATTGTCTATAAAGCTTATGATAAGGATAGCAATATGATTACCAAGTGAGTTCTTACAATATATACAACTTCAAAAAATAAAGCAAAAGCCGATCAAGAAAAGCCGACAGTAACAACATATCCATTATCAAGTAAAGATTTCCAGATTTTCCTTCCAACAGAAAATCCTTACAAAACAACAGATAATCTAGTGAAAATTGCTTGATCGATAAATAAATGAGCTGTAAAATTCATTACAATAAATGACTTCAGATTAACTAAATTCCCTCAATATTCAACTAATTGGTATTATTTTGCAAATAAGGATTACGGTACCATGAATGACTGAATCAATCTTTATACGATTAAATATTACTGAAAAGAGGATGAACTCCTATATACTAGCTTGTTTACCATAGTAAAAGAGCCCTCATGAAGCGATAGCGACTCCAATACTAGTTCATGAAGCGATGCTTCATGAAGTTCATCTAACGGATAAAACATATGTCAAAAAGGAGATGAAATTCAATAGCCGAAATAATTATAGTGATAACTATTCTTACTTTTTGATTGGTTTGATCATATAGTGTTCTTAATAGTGGCCAGAAACTGGCAACTTCTACAGAAAATAGGATCAAATGAACCAATATCGCAAGAGAATGAATTGAAATCGTACAGAATATAAGAGATTCGAATTGGATTAAATTCTCAAGCGATTATAAACATTGCTGGAATGTTAAAGATTATCAATCCGGATGCATTTGAACAGATAATACCAGATCATTTGATGCTAAATCATATATTCCATATTTTGAAAATTGATCTTGGAAGCTTGAAGATAAATGAGCATCCCCTTCCCTTGAAACTCTAGATACTGCATATAAAACATCATTCCCGGTATTTCTTGATTCAAATTGACTCATATCTCAAACCTGATCATCAATAATATGTTCGACAAGCAGAGCAACAAACTGCAAGACAATTTTTTATCGAGAAATTAAAATAAGCTATCCAGTCTCATGAAATAAATCTGACGATAAATTCAGAGTGAATAGCATAGTAAAATGGACTGATAACTCACAAAAATGAATAAATACGATAAATCTTCAGACAACGCTAACCAATTGGAAAGAAGACCTTTAATATAAAACCCTTGTTCAAACAAGGGTTTTATATTAATTTGATCTTATCATATATTGGCATCAGATCGTCTTTGAGCTCTCAGATAAAGGAGTACTTAACAGCGGATAATTCAAAGCTTAATTTCCAAGCATGCAGATATTGGCGTTTCAGTCAATAATTATCTAGGAATTCTTTATTGATGTTTTCCCTTCAATAAGTCTTATCTCAAACAAGAGGATGTCAAATTGATGAAAAATGAACCCTTATCTGATGAGTTCTTCAAGTTAACAGATCAACTTCAACAAGAGTATATTTATTTTCAAAGTACCCGAGAACTTTGAATTGTGTTTTTGCCAGTTTTGGATTAACTGGATTTATAACTGTTATTATCTTTCTGTCATTCTGATCTCTTCAGATATAAGATTCGATATATCATTCTTTTTCTTTTATTATCCCAATCACTAGTGCTAAATAGGTTTTCTTGATTTGGCGCTTATTCATTCTGATTTGCAATTCATGCATAGCTCTATCGCTCTTTGCAATTATTATAAGGCCTGACGTATCCTTATCAAGACGGTGAACAATTCATGGGCGCTCAATTCATCCGATTACCGATAATCATTTCATATGAAAAAGCAGAGCATTAACTAAAGTTCAAGATTTTCAGCCAAATCATGGGACTTCATGAACATTCAGGAACGGATTCTTGTTTATGATGGCAAAATCTGAATTTTGGAAAACTATATCAAGAGGAATATCCTCTCCAAGAAGTTCCGATTTTTCAGTCTCAAAAATTATATCTATCTTATCTTTTGGTTTCACCTTATCTCATTTTGAAGCTAACTTATCATTTATCTTTACACATCATTTCTCAATAAGCTTCTGCATATAGCTGCGGCTCTTGTCCCTGAAAAGAGCCGATATGAACATATCGACCCTTCTTTGTTCTTTTGGATGTAGCAATGCGCAGAGGCTGGTTTGCATAATAGTGTTTAATTTAATTTTTTTTCCATACTCATAATTCTTCTCATTTCAGTTTTTTATCCAACATTTCCAATTCTTCGTAAATTCCCTCAATGAGTTCATAATTTTTTGATTCTTCAAGAGACACCCAGGCATAATCAGTAAGGGCAGAGCATAATTTGACTTCTCACCCTATATAATCAGCATAAAGGCTAACTATTATGGTAGGGATATTATCCGGTCTCATATAAGCAAGGCTTGTGACATATCAGATGTTTTTGATTTCTAATGAAGTCTCCTCCATTACCTCACGCCTTAATACGTTTTCGAATATATTATACCAATGATCTCAGGTATCTTTTGGCTTAGTGGCATATTCATCCATTTCTAGCTTTCCGCCTGGCACAGTCCAAAGATTTGGAAAAGCCTTTTCTTCAGACGATCTTTTTGCAATAAGATATTTTCAATCTTTGACAATTATTCAGGTAACAACAAGATAATGAGCCTTTTGAGAATCATAATTCATAGCTCTAAAACTTAAAAAATAAAGATATAGTTTTGATTACTACAATTAGTTGAAGTCAACTAACAATTCTAAAGTTTCTGAGGTATTAACATTTTCAGTTACATCAAAAAGAGCTTTGCCTTCTGAATTTTTTGGATTTGTAAGAAATTTAAGAATTTCATTTTCAGAAAATCATTTGCTTGATACTTTTGAAAATAGATTAGTTTTAGATGGGCTGTAATCTGAAGCTTCAACGTTCTTAAGGAAGTTATCGATTTCAAAAGCAGCTTCGAATGGTCCTGCAGACATATGGATGCAATTAAAAGAAATTGAAACATCTGCTAAGCCATACTTTTCTTTGTTAGCAAAAAATTCTCATCTTACAGATTCTGGAACAGATTTTTCAGGGAAAGTGTCTCAAGCCACGTTATCCTTAAGCACATTCCAAGCTTTATCTGAATTACAAAGAAGCACTACAGTTTTGTGAGTAGGATCAGTATAATGTTTAAGTTGAACTGGATGGAATGCATTTACAAGTACCACTTTTTTCCCATTCACTTCGTATTTTTGAGCGTAAAAACCGCTTCTTACTTTTGCAGATTTCTTTGAAAGCCATAATTCATCTAGACTCTCTTCATTGAAGTCAGGATTGGCAGCCAAAAATTCATGTCCTCCAAATATTTCATATTCCTCTGGGGCAGATATCTCTAATACTTCATAAATTTTTTGTTTTTCTTCAGGCGTTGCAATTTTTGAAATATTTTTTGAAACTCTGTTGATGAAACCATAATGGCGATCCATTATTTCAAGCTCAGCCAAACGGCTTCAAGTAAATAGAATAGCTCAATTAACATCTATTTCATTTTCTTCTAATTTGCTTAAAGTCATATTTACACATTCTCTAATCTTTGCTTCATCGGCACTAAAGAAAACTTCAGGCTTAAAAAATATCAAAAATTCATTTTCTTTATTTCCATTAAATTCAAATGGAGAGATTATAGTTTCATTTTCGCCTGCAGATAAAGCATTAAGTACTCAAGTCACTAGATTGGAATTCATGTTTTTTAATTTAAAATTTAAAACCGGCGATATTATATAAATTTGTGGTGAATTTTCAAATTAAAAAAGTTAAATGATTTATTTTACCCAAAGCGATCAATTCTCACTCCATCAATTCAAGCTTCTGCATTTAGAATAAATTTTATTATAAAATAAAAATAAAAAAATAAACGACCTTTAAGGTCGTTTATTTGAATTCGGATTAACATCAGGTTGAGCAAGTTCAGCATCAGCTAGAGCACGAGCTGGATGATTCTCATCAAATTAAAGATACAAGCAGCGAATCCATTTCTTCTTTTGAGGGAACTGTTCATTCAAAAATAGTATCTTTGAATTCTATCATCTCTTCCTCGACACAAAAAGCAGGATCTTTTGAGATATTAAGCTCTTTTTTATATTCTTCAGATTCAATTTGTTCAACAGAAACAAAATCGCTCAGACCTATGTCATCGAGCGATTGTTTAGTTACATCGAATAATTTTAGAGCTTCAGGAGAATTTCCAAAAATTTTGATTTTCATATGTAAAAATATTAATTATTCAGCAGCAGGAGCTTCAGTTGGAGCAGGAGCTTCAATTGGAGCAGGAGCAGCAGCAGGAGCCTCTTCTACAGCAGCACCTCTTACTTCAAGTATTGATACGATAGGAGTTTCCATATCGATATGTATTTCGTGTTTTTTAGTGTCTATTTTAAGATCGCTTAGGTGAGCAACTTGACCGATTTCAGTAAGCACTGAAACGTCAAATTCAAAATGATCAACTAGATCTCATGGAAAACATTTAACTTCGATTTCATCAACAAGCTGAGCAACCAAACCTCAATCACGTAATGCAGGTGAGGAACCTATAAGCTTAAGAGGAATATTAGCATGTAATTTTTCTTTTGCGCTTACTGACATGAAATCAATATGTTGAAAATCACCAGTTACTGGATGATATTGTACTTCATGAACGATGCAATCTTGATTTTTACCGTCAATAGATAATTTAATGATGTGAGTTTGACCAGCAATTCTATAAGTTTTTAAAAACTCAGAATAATCTAATGCTATAATTACAGGAGCGTAATTATGACCGTAAATTACAGCTGGGATTTGTTTGTTAGCTCTAAGATCTTTCAATTTTTCTTCTCCAGTCCTCTTTACTGAATTTAATGCCAATTTTTCCATATTTTAGACAAATTAATAATAAGTTTAACTAATGCAAGTGGGTGCATTTTATAAAAAAAGTTTTGAAAATCAAATAAAAATTGTAAAAAGTATCTATGAAAAAAATTCTCAACACTTTATTGACATTAAGCTTTCTGGATATACTTGGTTTTAGCTTCATCTTACCGGTACTCCCTTTCATTGTGAAAGAATTTTCATGAAACGCCTTTACAGTCTGAATAGTTGTTTCTGCTGCGGCGGCTTGAATGTTTCTTGGCTGAATGCTCTTCTGAAGATTATCAGACAGATATTGAAGAAAGAATATAATTCTCTCAAGCATACTGCTCAACATGGTCTGATATATAATTTTCTGATTATCGAAAAATATAGAGATATTCATTATTTCAAGGTTCATTTGCTGATTATGAGGATGATGAATAAGTGTTGTGCAGGCTTATGTATGAGACATATCAGATGATAAGAATAGAATGAGGAACATGTGACTCATATGAGCAAGCATATGATTATGATTTACGATATGACCGATTCTAGGCTCATTTTTAGAAGTCTTCTGACTTAGGAATATGTGATTCTTTTCAGCATTCATATTATTCATTAGCTTCTTGATTTCCTATATGAATCTTTGAAATCATAAGTTGCACCATCATGAAGAAATTAAACTAAAAGGCTCAACTGACTATCTGAAGATATTGTTTTTTAGCTTTTTCATCATAACTGCGACTTTTGCATGAATGCAGACGATTTTTGCACTTTATCTGAATGACATATTCAAATTCTGACCTAAGCAAGTTGCATATGCTTTTTGATATCTCTGAATAATCGCAATCATTTATCAATGATTCTTCATATGAAAAATAAATAAATATATAAGAGAAAAGAGCCTTATATTAATATGATTGGCTATACTCTTAATTGGGTTTCTTTCATTATGAAAAATACAGAACCTTATAATTCTATATTTTATCCTTGCACTTTTGGCAATATGACTATCTAGCGTCAATTCATCTATATTCGCACTCATAAGCAAACATTCGCCAAAAAAAGATTTCTGAAGGAATATGTGAATCAATACGGCTTTTTGAAGCGTGGCTGATATAGCCGGTCCATTTATAAGCTGAATCCTGTATTCGCAATCTCTTAATTTTCCATTCTATTTCTTCTGATTCCTGCTTTTTCTGAATATAATAATGATCTATTTTTTACTTGAAAGAAAGTTGACCCATTAATTAATACTCCTGATGCAACAATGTAAAATGCCCCTTCCTAGGGGCATTTTATTTTTTTGAGATAGCAGAAGACTTCTCTCAAAGCTTCTGCCACCAATGTGGAGGAAAACGTGCATCGGGCTTTCTCGGATCATCCTTTGGCAGCAATTCAACAGTGCACTGTCTGGGCGTATTTGTCGCGAATAGGAATTCGCAAGCCCCGGGTCCGAGAAATGTCTCTACGATTGCCGATTCTGTCTTGGAGGAAACATTCCCGTAGAAAAGATATCCTCCTAGAAAGGTAAAGCCTATCTTGAATTCAAGCGGAAGCCCCAAGACACCTGAAGTCACCTTAAGCTTCCTCATCTCCTTGAGGTCTCCTCTGTGCACCCATTTGGCCAAAAGATCCTGGTGAACGAAGTAGTAGAATTTTCGTTCGCGCGGCTTTGTGAGGAAGTGCCTGTACGCTACGATTGCCAATGCTGCGAATGTCAAAGATATCCACATTCTCATCTCTTGTTACCTCCCTTCATTTATTTTTGTATTCAGAATTGTAAAAATAATATAGATTATTTTTAATGTTTGTCAATAATGTTTAAAATATCCTTGAAACTTGATAAAAAATAAAAATCACTTAAAATTGATATAAATAATCAATCTTCATGAAAAAATATCTGATACTCACAGCTTCATATTGAACCTGACACAACGCTGCTGCTGGAGCGATAAAAAAACACCTCATACAAAAATGAGATGGTGTTGAGATTCTCGATATGACTGAACTGCTGGTGAAATGATGAGACAATTCAAAAAAATTCTATTCACTATCGGAAAAAATCCCATTCATATGGGATGCGACTTTTACATTGCTTGATCAACAGTTCACAAATGAAATCTTGAACATGATATTCAAAAGCATTTATCAGAAAAAATTCAATAAATTTGTAGATAATTATCTTCCTGATTACATAATCTGCACTTTTCCGAATTGGCCGATATTCATAAATAACTATCTTCTGACCAGAAAAAAATATTTCAAGACTGCCGAAATAATCACTGATGCAATTGAAATCTGAATGCCTTGGTATTTTAGTTCAGATATAATAGATAATTTTTTCGTAATAGATAAAAACACCAAAAGCATATTCAAGAAAAAATTCAAGCATCACAAAAATAATGTAAGCGTTTCATTTTTCCCTATCGAGGAACAATATTTTGTAAATAAGGAATCAATTCAAAATAAACAAATAATGATACTTCTGACATGACTCAAGCCAGATTTTGTCACTTCCCTCCTTCAAAAGCTGAAAGATGAGACATTTTATGATAAGGTTAAAATCATCAAATGAAGAAATGATAGCGTATACAATAAAGTAAAGCAAAAAATGAAAGACTCCAGATTTGAATTCATTGATTTTGTAAATATAAAAGATACCTTAAAAAAGGTCGATATATTCATCGCAAAACCAGGATGAGCAATAATGTGCGAATGTATTGCACAAGATGTACCGATAATAGTTCCAAGTTTCATTCCATGACAAGAGGAATGAAATATTAAGCTTCTTGAAAAGGAATCATTAGGCTTTTATGAGCCGAATCCAGAAAAAATAATCTTTGCATTGAAATTTGTAGATTTTAAAAGATTTCTGCCTAATTTCAAAAAAGTTAAGAAAAAGAATTCCATAGCTTATATTATTGATAAAATGGCTAGGACAGACTAAAATTATAAGCGTAAGAAATCAAAATAAATGAAAACCTCAGAATTTAACTACGATCTTGACCCGTCAAAGATTGCGCAATCCCCTTTCAGTCCAAGGGATCATTCAAAATTATTGTATGTTGATAGGAAGACTGAAGAAAAAAAGGATTTGAAATTTTTTCAAATCCTGGATTTATTGTGACCGGATGATGTTCTGGTATTCAATGAAACCAAAGTCATAAAAGCAAGATTAAAATGATACGCATTGCTTAAGGATTGAAGGAAAAAAGAAGTCGAGATATTCCTTCTTTCGCAAAAGAGCCTTAACCTCTGGGAATGCGCTGTTTTTCCAGGAGAAAGATTAAAGCCTGGCAAAATAGTGAAATTTGACATGGAATCAAATTGTGAGACAATATTGGAATGATCTATTAAAGAAATCACATATTCATGAAGGATAATAGAATTCAATATCTGATGAAGCGAATTCTTGGATGAAATCGATAAAATCTGAAGTATTCCTCTGCCGCCTTACATAGAAAGCTCAAATCAAACCAACGAACAATACAATACTGTTCTGGCGAAGCATGAATGAAGCGCAGCTGCACCGACCGCCTGACTTCATTTCACTCAAGATCTTCTTGATAAATTAGTTGCCAGATGAGTGAAAATCGAGAAAATCCTTCTGCATATCTGATTATGAACATTCAAGACAATTACGGCGGAGAATCTGGAAGACCACGAAATACATCATGAATATATAGAAATCAGTCCGGAAACAGCAATGAATCTGAATAGCCATAAGAAATCAGGAAAGAATATAATCGCAGTCTGAACTACCGTTGTAAGGACACTAGAAACCATGACCGATGAGAATTGAGTCATTAATTCCTGAAAGATGGATACAAACATATTCATCTATCCTGGATACAGTTTTAAATTCACCACTTCGATGATTACCAATTTCCACCTGCCCCAATCAAGCTTATTGATGCTGGTCAGTGCATTTTATGACAGAAAAAAAATGCTCGGGCTATATGAATATGCCAAAGCAAATGATTACAGATTTTTCAGTTTTTGAGATGCTATGTTTCTGAGATAAGCTAACGCACATTCTCAAAATCCTCATCAGTCAGAACATTTCATTTATTTAAGATTGTTTTGAATAAAGTATTCAGGCGCGTGCAAACAAAAGCCTTAATCCTCTTTGAATCGTTCATCCTTCGTCAGCTTGTTATGACATTGATTGTATCATCCCTTACTTGCTTTATAATTCAATATTTCAAAAGATTTAATTGCAAAATACGATCCTCTCACATATTCGCTCATTCAAAGAATCATCATGATTCAACAGCAACATCTTTTCTATAAGAAAGGTTAGCTCATCAATTGAGATTAATTCTTCAAAGTAATTCCAAAAACTTATAAAGGCTGATAGCTCAGAATCTATACAAATGATACAATTTGTGTACTTTATCAAAAGCAATTCAGCCAGACACTCAAACTATCCTAGAATCTGAGTAATGCCTGTGATGCGCATCAATCCATGTCGGAGGAATCAAGGTATCAGCATCTGTCTGAAAAATTATGTCTCATTTTGCAACTTTTAATGAAAGGTTTCTAGCATAAGACAATCATTTTTCCTCTTCAGCAAAAACCTTAATTCAAGATTGAACAAGTATCTCTTCTGTCCGATCGGAGCTTGCATTATTAATGGCAATAATCTCTATAGGCAAAGCAGTTGATAATCTTGAGATATGTTCGATTGTGTCATATAGATAATCCTCCTCATTATGAGCGCAAAAAACAAGAGAACCTATAGGATTATTGTTCTGTAAATTCTTAATACGATGATATGATTCATTAATATTATGATGTCTTGAATCCAAATTGTGATAAGTAGGAATAAAATTTTTATGATTCCGATTAAGCTTTTTTCTTTTTTCTGAATAATTTCCAATAAATAAGCAAGATAACCAATACAACTCCTAATATTCAAGCGATTTTTGTGTATTTCTCCACAGTTTCAACAATTGTTTCTCAGAAGTAATATCAGAAGACTGCTAAAATTGCACACCAAAGTCATGCTCAGAGAGCGGTTATCAATACAAAATATCAAAAATGCATCTTGAAAATTCATGCAGGAATTGAGATGAGATGCCTCACGACCGGAATCAGTCTGCCCAAAAAAGTATATAGCTTATCATTCTTTATAAAAAGTTGTTCTGTCCTGTGATAATCTTCTTCTTTAATTAGGATATATTTCCCATATTTAAGCAGAAACGGCTTCCCTATCCATTGTCATAATATGTAGTAGTTTGCTATCGCTCAGAGTACACTTCACAGGGTTCAATAGACTATGGTCAAGAAAAGATTCAGTTTTCATTGTGCAGCAAGATATCAAGCGGGTATCATAACGGCCTCGGAGGGTATGGGAAATATACTTGACTCAAGAGCCATAAAAAATGTTATAGAAGTATAGTCTAAGCCTCAAAAGAAATTCAAAATCGAATCAAAAAAAGCATGTATCATTATAATTTTATATAAGAAACTAATTTAATTATCTTGACATTTGTTTTGTCTAAGGCTTTTTTTACTTTTGGAATTTTCTGCAATCTATAAAAACAAAATCAGAATAACAGACCAAGCAATAAGCCTATTAAGATATCTCCGGGATAATGAACTCAAGAAGCGATCCTAGAATAGAACATCAGAGCAGACAAAATAGCCAGAACCGCTAAATATGCCGTATTCGGCCAAAAGAACATAAATCAAGCAAATGCTGCTCATGCGAAAATTGCATGTCAAGAAGGAAAGCTGTTATCTGGCAAATGATCAATTAGCGGCCTAATGGATGAAACTGTCTCAGGACGAGGCCTTACTGGAAATCATTTATTTATGATTACGTACAATAAGAAACTATATGCGATTGTGTAAAATATAATAAGTGCGGTTTTTTTGAATTCATCATCTTTTTTCTTTGTTCAATATAGCCACAATGCTACTAGCGACAAGGCAACAAAGAATACTCCAAAATCAGAAAAGAAAGTAATGAGATTAACTAATATTCCATTTGATTGATTAACAGATGACATAATGGAATTAAGCACACGTACATCAATAGAAATAATATCCTGCAGCATTTTTAAAATTAAAAAATTAACAATCCCCAGTATATAAATAAAGCATTAAAATCAAGAAAAAATAAAAAACTTTGTAACAAATCGTATTGCTTTTATTAAAAGTAATCTCTTAATTTTTCGGGATTATTTTCTTATGTTTTTAGGCATTCTGAATCTTGAATTCGTATCTTTCAATTGAGATTTTCTGCTTTGGTGGGAATAATATTCCCAATCATTATATTTCTCCGGGATGTACGCTTCCACTGAATCTATTTGTTTGGATTTTAATGCAAATAGCAAATCACTCGCCGAAATTCATCAATCACAACAACCTGACACAAGAAGCTTTTTCTGAAATTTTTCTTCAGCAAAGAGCTCAACCAACATTTTATGATTTTCTTCTCATAGTATTTTTCCGATATCAATCCGTAATTTGGAAATAACATCATCGGCTTCTGATATATCTCAATTATAAACAACTCAATAATTCATAGGCGGCACTTCTTCTATTGGCATGATTGAAACTATTCGCATGAGATTATCCCTGAAATGATCAGCGAACATATGCACTTCTCATATATCATGGCAAGTCACAATTCATTGGAAATGCCTATCTCTTTGTTCATCTCCGGAATTCATCTCAGATCGGCTCCTCATTATCATATTCAGAATGTCCAATTCTTGCTTTCCTGAACCGATGATTCAGATATCTGCTCTCATTTTCATTGATTAAATAGTTTCAGCATCTAAATTATCTTCTCAGCTTCAAAGCTCAAGATAAGGAATCTTCTGAAGATTATTTCCCATGATTCACTCTAAGTCTCACCACATGAAAATCGTATTATTGATGACTCTTTCCAATTCTTTTTCACGCTTTGACCAGATTCTCATCATAGATCTTTTTTCTGAGTCAATGTCATCTTTAAGACTTTTAAAAGCTCAAACTATGTTCTCAATCTTTGATTTGAAATCATTGCTAGACAGATAATTGAAAAGCAGGTCCATCTTCTCATCTTTTCAAACTAGAGAATTAGAGGTAAGATGAAGTGCGATAAGCTTATCTCGGAGAAGCGATGTAACAGCTAGAAAATAAGCAAATTCCGTGATAACAACATCATTTATGGTTCAAAAATGCTTTATTTCGTCCGGCATAGTATTTGACACTATTACGCAAACATCGGCCTTTACTATTATTCTATCATCCTTAAGTTTCTTTATCCATTCATTTGACCAAGTCTTAGTATTTTTTGATTCCCAAAGAATTATTCATACTTGTTGTCATCTATGGTTCCTGACAGTCTGGATAAGGTCGGCTCATTTAATTCAAGTTGGCACATCTTCAATTGAATCTGAAGGAAAATTTCGAGAAAGTATTTCTTTCAGTTCATTCTCCTGGATTTCTCATTGTATTTGCTGAGAACCTTGCAATGCCTTACGATTGGCTTCCTCAAGAGATCTGCGTAGAATATCCATCTGTTTGTCTTTTTCAGCCATTTGCTTGCTTTGATCTTCTTGGATTTTTCTGAACATCTCCTCCTCTTTCTTCTTCTGTTCTTCTTTCATCTTTTCTTCCATTTTCTTTCTTTCTTCATCAAGCTTCTTAATGTTTTCAAGCTCAATATTTCTTGCCTTATCTTCCAGCTCCCTCGTCTTCTTTCGTAGTTCAAGCTCATTTTTGATGGCCTCTTCTTGCTTCTTTTTAAATTCTTCAAGCTGAAGATTAAGATCCTTTGTCTCAAGTTCCTTTTTTTCTTCTGCTGCTTTAAGGGCTTTTACCCACATCTCTTTTTTATCTTTTTCTCTTTCTTTCTCTAATTCATTTTTCAATTCAACTTTTTGCTTTTCAAAATCAGCCTTCAATTTCTCTTCATTTCTTTGAAGATCTTCATTATATTTTTTTGCCTGAGCTTCATCAAGATTAATGATTGTCGCACATTTAGGACATGTTATTGTGTTTTCGCTCATATCTAAAGATTAATAAAAGAGCTATTTAAAGCCAATAAATAAATATCATATAAACAAAGTATAATAAAAAACCGGATTTGTGCAAATATAGTTTATAAGTTATTTTATGTCATTTAGTTTATGATCACCGGATTTGCATTCGTACTTTATTTCACGTAAAGCCATCAGTTATTGGTATAGCTATCACAGCTTCACCCATAATAGAATCAATGACATCATTCCCAATTTCAATTGAATAAATACATTCAAGAAGTGGTAGGAGGGTATTGAAGTCATGATCATATAAGTATCATGCATCAATTCGAGCTTGATCAGTTTGTAATAGGCGAACTTACTGAAAATGTAGTTCAGTCATAAGAAGTCCTATATACATTTGAAGATCAAACTGCAGGCATATAGGATTTACCTACTGAAAAGGAATTAGCTGGAGAAGGCAATCCAAATCAATCTGCTGCACAATATCTGGAATCTCTGACTCATCATCTTGCAAGCAATGTCCAGCCTCCTCAATCGTTTGTCATGTCGCAATATGCATATTTAGCAGGGATTGCTCATGCTCAATCCGGGTCAATGAGATAAGTTCAAGATAGGAAATTTGTTCAATTCCAAGGGATTGTAGTTCCTACTTTAAAAGTAGTTCAAACAAGCAAATCTGCACAACTCGCAGGAGTTGCTCCTATGAATGTAAATCAACTGGCCGTATTTCAGCTCCATGGTAAAACAGCTCAAGTCAAAACAACAATTCATCAATTTCATCAACTCGTAGTTGAGCCACCGAGACTATTCTTAATTAAACCTGTTCCGAGGTCTGTTAGTTCACTTCAAGAGGCTGTTATAATAGCCTGAACTGCAGGAGTTGTAATATTTCAAGTCAAATATGCAGATTTTATAGTTATCATTAGATTAGATACATCTGTGCTTGAAAGATTTGTTCAGCCTGTAGCGTATACTTTTGTGGAGTCGAAAATCGCTACATTATTGATTCATGGAAGTAAGTCTTTACCAGATCAGAAGGTATTGTCATATATCACATTTCAAGTTCAGCTATTGAGTCAGAAAAGTGTAGGAGTTGGAACGAAATAATAAGTGCTTCAGGTGAAAACCTTCAGCATGACTCAATTATAGTTTCAGGAAATATATACATTTGCACCAGTTCATCCGAGAGCAGAGAGCTGGGTATTGTAATCTGAATCGAATGGATTATAGCTTTTCTCAAATGAAGTGGGATTCTCGAAGTTTCAGGCAACTTGGTATTCCCTCTTGTTTGCAGCCAAAGAATAATCATATTCGCTTCATTTGAGCGGATCTAGCACTTTCTTAGAAAGGTTTTTCTGAAGAATTTTATAAGCACTGTCTCATATCTTTCATTGATTCCAGATTATTCCTCAGGAATATGTGAATGAATATGAATAATCAGGAGTAGGATATATTCATGAGTTGACATTGTACATCTCAACTGATTTCTTTATTGAAGATATGTCAGCCAATCTAGTTGAATCCCTTGCACTTCATGACTGAGAAGAAAAAGAAAGGAAGGCTATCGTTGCAAGAATGGCTAGGATTACTATAACTACAATAAGTTCTACTAGGGTGAAGGCGTTGTTGTTTTTGTTTTTTTTGTTGGACATAAAACAGATTATTAAATAAATTTAAAAATTGCTGCGTTGAAACAAAAAATTTATTGTAAGTATTGAAATTTGTTTATAAATTATTTTGAAATAATTTTATGCAAAGCCATAGATTAATGATAGCTCAAGAAGTATGCATGTATTGCATTCAGGTAAATTTCACAGGACAGTGTAGTATATTTTAGATTCAAAGTCAAACTGAATTTACAAATATTTTTAAATTTTTTCAGGAAAAGGAGGTTGATTTATGCTATGCTTGTAGTGCAATTATAATGTTCTGGATCGGATACTTATATTTTTCAAATAATGTGACATTTCAAGCACAAGAAGGCCCCCAATTAGTAGACCACAATATGCTTGACCATACAGCAGACAGTTTCCATACTTAAGAAAGTGGAATATTCGCTAATAATATAGTAACCATAGATCAGTTTTTACAGTTATTTGAACATTTGTTGATGTAAAAGTGCAAATCCGGTTTTTTATTAATTATGCAAATATACGCCTGATGATTCTCTAGCCATATTGATTATCAAATAGTAGTTAAAATTTGAGTATCAGAGTCAGATAATTCATACATTGAATCAATATTTTCTCAATCTATCAGTTCCAAGAATTCACAATCATTCACATTAATTCAAATGCATCTGGTTTTAATATTTTTATTTATCCATTTGGCAGCATCAAATTGAGAGGCGTCCATTAATAATTTGATGAAATAATCCGTATGCATTCATCAGAAATAAAAATTATCTCTAGAGCCCCACACAGGACTTCAAACTATATTAATTCAAATTAAAGCATCTTTTACAAATTGCGGATAGTGGGTGAATTCAATAGCAGAATTACCTATCGTAATAATTTTAGCCTTAAAGCATTTTTCTCAACTTTTTTCTTTATCTTTTGCCATTGCGAGAAGTTCTTCATGTAAAAATTTTGCATTGCCAAGTGAAACATGTTTTTCTTTTTGAGCTTTAATTCTTCATAAAATTCTAGCCTCCTCATTTATCTCAAGTCAAGATTCAATAGCATCTCCCACTTGTGATTTTACAGTTTTGATTGAATTACTTACTTCATGCGAAAGGGGTATTATCTTTTCAAATTCTGCAAATTCTTTAAAGATGTTTACCATAAGGGCTCCATTGTTGAAAGGGATATCAAGATAAGAATCTTGAGGCGATAATTCCAAAATTCTTAAGGTTTCATATAAAATTCATAGCAGTTCAAATTTATATTTCCAATGATTATAAATATAATCAATCAGTTTTTGTTGTTTGATAGCAAACTGTAAATGTCTCTCAAGAGAACCCCCTATTTCTAATGAAACTTTTTCTTGAAGAAAATCAGAATATTCATTTATTATTACTGTAAAATTTCATTTTATGTCTTCTAATCAGTTTTCTTGCTTTATCGTATTCATTGTATCGTATTTAAAAAATATTATTTAAATTTATAATTTAATATTTGCATTTGTCAAATAATTAGGAATTTGGTCAGATA
>CAZUBA010000024.1:0-4999 GCA_964618565.1 uncultured Candidatus Peribacteria bacterium
TCATTATAGTGACTCTTACAACTACTTGACATAAAATAGAAAATATGCAGAACTTAGAAATAAGATGACATCTGCGAAAGACAAAAAAAGCGAATCCCAACTTAAACAATTCAAAAAACCTGACTCACGAGTCAGGTTTTTTTAAACCTGAAAAACCGAAGCCCGACATGCTGCGAAAAATAAAAAGAAAACCGGAACTGCAGAGTTCCGGTTTTTTTTGCCCTAAAAAACTAAAGCCACCATAGATAGAACTAAGAACTAAGAGCTGAGAGCCGAGGATTTAAATCATAACTTCAAACAGCATGAACACAAATAGACAGGGAGAAAACTGCAGGATTGCAGGAACAAGGGAAGAATGAGGATGGACTACGATAAGCGCAAATGGATGGTCGGAATATGTACGACCTGAAAGCTTCGAAAGACAGGAAAAGGACTGGGACAACGAGAAATGGAATAGGGCGCTCAAAAGCACGAAAGAAAGAATAAACGAAACCCTAGAACAGAAATAGCTTAAAACTTAACTCCAACAAACATGAAAAAATCAAGTCTTCTCATGCTCTCAGGGGGTGTGAAAAAATACAACACAAGAACATATGAACTGGAAGAAGGAATAATGAGAAGCAAGATAATCATAAACTGGCTCTTGAACATGAACGACAGACCGAATATAATCCAAATAGCAGGAGGCTCTGCATCAGGCAAAACAAGCAAGGTGACCAAAATCCTCGAAGACCACTACCGAGAAAAGATAATAAGAATCTCGATGGATGACTACTACTTCGGCAAAACATACATGCAAGCCGAAGCTAAAAAAGGCCGAGAACTGAACTGGGACCAGCCAGAAGCTATCGACATTATGCAGCTGAGCGAACATATAGAGCTCCTCAAAATAGGCAAATCCATAAAAAAGCCCATCTACTCGATGAAAGAATCCGAACCCTACGCCAAAGAAGATATCCTGCCAGCCAAAATCATAATAATCGAATGACTCTTTGCTTTGAGCTCTGGACTGCATGAACTGGGTGATTTAAATATCTTCACTCACGCAAACAGGGATACCCGACTTAACCGAAGAATATTAAGAGACCAAGAAAGGACAGGACAGACTGCAGAAGAAATCACGAGATACTTCAACGGAACAGTCGAGCCGATGCACCAGAAATATATCGAAAGCACTTCCAGGAATGCTCATATAATAATAGAAAATAACTAAATCCGAATATAGAAGAGCAAACAATAAAGAGGCTTCAAGAAGTCTCTTTATATTTATTAATCCCTTTGTTCTCAATTCTCAATTCTCAAATCTTCTTAAAATCCTTGTTTTTTGAAATAAGCTTCCAGTTCCACATCCCTTCACATGAAGCCATGGAATAATTCTTTAGCTGGTTTTATTGCTCATTGGGACAAGATCGTTTTGTAGAATTTTTCTCAAACTTCTAAATTGAATAATCAATTTTTCTTGAACTCACTAAACACGTCCGCTTCAATTATCTCTGCCCAAAGATAGCTATAGTAACCCGCAGCATAACCTCAGGCGAAAATGTGCGTGAAGCTGGCATGTATTTTTGTCATGTCCCTTTGAAGTTCGAATAGGGAGATTTCTTGAGATATTTTAAATACCTTTTCATCAAGCTCCTCCACCGTTTCAGGTGGTTCATCAGTATGCAGAATCATGTCCATCATTCAATACTGATTCTGGATAAGCGCTCAAATTCAAGAAAGAAAATGCTCAAGATTATCTAATTTTTCCAGAAGATCGTCGGGAATGACTTCTCATGTTTCTGAATTTTTAGCGAAAGTTTTCGTGGACTCTTTGTCGATGCACCAGTTTTCCATGAGCTGAGACGGCAATTCGACAAAATCCCATTCTACGTTTGGTCAGCTAAGGCTTGAGTGTTTTGATTCTGATAACATCATATGAAGTCAATGTCAGAATTCATGGAACATGGTTCTGGCATTTCACATATTGAGGAATGCTTTTCAATCTGTTCATCTCTGGAAAGAGCAGACATTGACGGTTATAGGATCCTTATCTGCTGTTGTGATTTTTAATTTTTCTCTAAGAATATCAGCCCAAGCTCAGCTGGATTTCTCTTTACGATAAAACATATCCATGATGAAATATGATTTGAATTCTCATCATATGAAAGCTTTATATACTTTAATTTCAGGATCATATTTCGGGGCATCGGATTCTTCAAACCTTATTCAATATAATTTTTCTGCAATATCAAAAACTCACTTTTTGACTATATCATATTCAAAATATTTCTTAACTTCTTTCTCATCGACCTGATATTTCTTCTCTTTGAGGATCCTGGAATAATATGCGATATCCCATTGTTCAAATGAATCCAAGGAAAAGAAGTCTCGTATTTCTTTTATGTCTGCTTCTCATTTGATTTTTGCTCTTTCTCGGATTTTTCCAAGCAATTCTATGACTTGTAGAGGACTTTCTGCCATTTTGTCCACAAGCGAATTCTCTGCAAAATTCTTATGTCAGAGTATATTTGATTCTTCTTTCCTTAATTTGAGGATCTCTAATATCATAGGCCGGTTATCGTATTTTCAGCTCGCCGCTTTTATGTTGTAGAAGGTGAAGAAATGTTTCCTGACGAGGCTTGAGGAACAGTATTTCATCACAGCCAAAAATGATGTTATGTCGCTTGTGAATTTAAATCAAGTTTTCCCGTCAGCTATGGCCTTTTGTCAGGCAACATCAAGATCATCTGCTGGCATTTCTTTCAGTAATTCATCATCCTCAAAGAAATATTCAAATTCCTTTTCACTATCAAGGACATTGTTTGAGAAATCAAAGCTTAATTTTCACATTATCTGATTTATTTCCTTAAGCCTATTTTGCTTCTCTTCAGGAAGATGGATTCAATTCTGTTCAAAATGCCTTATCGCGAGATCGATGATTCTTTTTTGTTCTACGTCAAGTTTGCAATTATCTCTGCAATGCAAATACATTTCATAATATGGTCTCGAAAAATCGACTTCATTTGCAAAATCCATGTATAAAGGCCTGAAATCATCTATAATTTTTCTTAAGTCATCTGAGGAATTCACTCATTCATAGTGATTCAATAGACTAAAGAGATAATGGAGCAAATTCTCATCCTCAAATATCTCAAAAGTTATATCCTCTTTAGGAGTCGAGAGAAGCTTTGAAAATATCTTTTTTCTTTCGTCCAACAAGCCTACTAGGATTTCAGGTACAATTTTTAAGGCTTCAGGATTGAACAAGGCATTAAAATCAGGTACTCAGGGTTTTTTAAGCTCTTCTATGATTGTTTCTTTCATGGTTGTTTTTTATATAGTTAAATTCCTGTTGAAGCAGGTAGAGCTTAATGAAAAAATGATAATAATCAAATATTCCGATTTACAGATATTGAGTTTTTTGATAATGAATTTAAAGTTTAATAGGAATCAAATTATCTGGTTGCAATATAAGATGCCTGTATCTCTCAACTTGAGAGTGCGCGATTATATACTTTAACTTCATCGAGAATTCAATACAACTTTCCTCAAAATGTAAAATTCGCAGCTGATCAATATAGGATTTTTTCTGTGATTGCTTCTCATTTTAGCATTCAATTTATATATACTTTCGTGTTGTCTCAGTTTTGTACAAGAGATAGTTTATACCACTTATTTTTGTCTACTTTTTCTCAAATATAATATTTCGTATAACCTGATGCTTTTGAAACTAATAATCTGGTTCAATTAAATTCTTGATCTTCCTCATAATCAAATCTGTATCCATATCAAGCTCATTCTGAGGGAAGCCATTTTCCAGCAATATCAAAATAATTGGCATCATTTGATCCCCTATAGACCCAAGCATCAATAGAAAATGTTCAGGTTAAAGATAGAGACGTTCAATTTGTAAATAAATAATTTTTTGTTTGACTGTTATCTGAATTAAGATTATATAAGAACAATCATTTTCCCACTTTACCTCCTACGAATTTAAAAGCATTTTCAATATCAGAACAACTCACATTTGAACCACTGTTGTAGCAAGTCGCATCATTTCAATTTCAGCTCATATCCTTCATTAAATTTCAATTTAGGGTTTCCATGTCCCAATATCCCATCAATCAAGCAGAATTTTTTGAGAGTAAAGTATCGCTTATCCTTTCCGAAGCGGAAAGTTGGGTTATATATTTTCAAGTTCAATCATTGACAACATCAATTCATGTAAAAGTGGGAGATAGCTTATTTTCAACTGGATCCAATGTTCCGCTAGAAAGCAAAATTCAAAGAATATCTCATTTTGTTAACGGCAATCTTTTTGAATAATCGGCAGCAAAGGCGGAAGGAAGATAACTCAGGCTTACATTGTTTCCATCTTCTAAGAATCATAATATTTGGAATTTGCTTTGGCTAGAATTAGTTGAATATGTATAGAAGCCATTATCTAAAGGATCTTTTCATCAGGATAATTTTATGATATTCAAAACACTGGATCAGGCTTTTCATTGATATCAGACCAGACTTCATGATGTCGTAAGTGATATAAACGAATCAGGAATAGGATATTTTCAAGATACGGCGTTGAAAACTCACAATCATTTTGATATATTAGACATATCAGACAAGCGGGTGGAATCACGAGAAGAAGCTGATTGACTAGAAAAAGACAAGAATGCAATCGTTGCAAGTATTGCAAGTATCACTATGACTACAATAAGTTCTACAAGAGTGAATGCGTTTGAGTTTGGTTTTTTGAGTATAAACATGAATGATTTTTTAATAATTAAAAACCTTCATAGTTTATCTAAATATTCTTAATAATCAAAATTTAATATTTGCATTTCGTGTAATATGAATAATATATAAATATCTTTCTTTGGGCAGATGCTTACTGCGAAGAAATTCGGAGAGGAAAGTCTGGACACTACTAAAGACGCTATAGCAGATAACGACTGCGGTCGGAATGCATAATCCATAAGATTCCGATACGGCCAGTGCCACAGAGACAATACTAAGG
>CAZUBA010000024.1:5099-28404 GCA_964618565.1 uncultured Candidatus Peribacteria bacterium
AATGCATAATCCATAAGATTCCGATACGGCCAGTGCCACAGAGACAATACTAAGGGTTAGAACTTAGATTTTAGAACTTAGAACTTAGAGTTTGAAAGAGATCAATATTCATTTTCCGCGTTCAACTAATAACTAAGGTCTAAAATCTAAGTTCTAACCCCGAAAGGTGAAAAGCCTTTGGGTGTGAGCAATCGCTACTGAAGGATAACCGGGGTGACCTGGGTAAGTGGGTAAACCCTATAGAGTGCAAAAGGAATGGTGCCTTTCAGATGAATACGTGTCTTAGCGCATCTGAATCGCATACCTTGCTTGAGGTTTCGGGCAACTGAAATCCTAGATAGATTAGCATCGAAATACAGAATCCGGCTTATTACCCTAAGAAAGAAATATAAAAAAACTGTAGGAAACTACAGCTTTTTTATTTTTTAATTTTGAAAATTATTGATTGAATAGGGTTTTTCTATAATATAATTAAAGAATTTAATTTCCATCATGAAAGAAACAAATTATTGAATCAAAATAAAATGAATTTCAAAATATATCATCGTTGCCACACATTGAGCTTGAGATGATATAAATACAGATCTGTTGACTGAAATTGTGGCCAGGAAACTTTGAGCTTTTGCCATCATAAACAATAAATTCTTTAAGCCTACAAGTCCCTTAAGGAATGTTTATCCAGATTACGCAGAGGATTTTAACAGACTGCCTTTTCTTATATGAAGCAATGAATATGATTGGACAAGAAAGAAAAAAGAAATGAATGAATTTTATTGTGATCTAGAGGAATGTGTTATCGAGGCAAAACAATATTCAAATTGTTCTAAGGCAATAATCATTCATATTCATTGAATGCGGAATGACTGAAATAATTGAATAGATATTTGAATTTGAATGAATTTCAAATGAAGAAAAGTTAAGAGTTCATCTAGACTTAATCTCATTTTATGAAAAGAAACATTATCAGTCAAACTAGCCAATGATATGAAAGATAGCTTGAACAGACATTTAAATTCTTTTTGACTTTTTGCAAATATATGAGAGAATTTTAATGCTCAATACAAATGCTTTTGAATACAATATTCCAAAGTAATTGAAAATGACATATTTCAACTGGAAATTTGTAGAGAATTAAGAGAAGAGCATAATTTGGATACTGTAACAGGAATACTTGGAAAAGTGATTTTAGAAATTTTTTAATAATATTATCATGAATATCGTACTCGTCTGAATCCAATGAAGCTGAAAATGAACACAGGCTAGGCTTATAGAAGAAAAATATAGCTATAGCTTCTTTGAGATGTGACAGAAGCTGAGGAACTTCTGCGAATTATGATTACGAGAATCTGCACAAGTCAAAGAATATGTAACTGCCTGAAAATTGGTTCCGATCGAACTAATATGAAAAATCCTGAAACATTATAGGGATACGCATAAAGAGAATTTTGTGCTTTTTGATTGAATTCCAAGAAGCATAGAACAAAAGGAGATGTTTGATATGATTATAGATGAATATGTGATATTTTATCTTGATTTAAGCAAGGAATTGGCAATTAAAAGGCTTAGCTGAAGAAGAATAGACCCAAAAACAGGAGAAAGCTTCTGACCTGATTTCATATGAGATATGAATCCTGCCACTGGAAATAAGCTTATAACAAGAGCTGACGACACTCCAGAGGCAGTCAAAAAAAGAGTTGAGACTTTTTATTCAAATACTCTTCCGCTCATATCAGCATGGACTGACGAATGAAGAAAAATTTATGAGATTGATGCATCGAAATCTGTAGAAAAAGTATTTGAACAGATAATAGATATAATGGAGAACAAGTTCTAGTCAAGCGTCATATAAATGATATTGACAAATTAGATATTTTCAATATAAGTTAAATGATTATATTAAAAATATCTTTTTTATGGCTAAAAATTTTCCAGATAGAAATGAAGAGGCAAAGTCTGCAGAACAGGATTTGAATCAATCTCTTTCTTCTATTTTCCATTTGATCTGAACCTATGACAGTAGAAAATATAAGACTAAGTCAGATTTTTTGAGGAGCTTGTGAGAGCCGACAATAAAAGAATTTATCAGAAGATTCCAGCAAGTCTTGGAAACAGGATGCGATAAGGGCATGGATGAATTTGTATTTCCACAGGCACGAAGACGGGATCATTATAAAATCTGAGAGAAGCTCTGGTATATCCCGCGTCCTGAAGATCCTAGGGATGATTATGAATTCAAAATATCAAAAGTCAAAAGCATTGAATCTTGGGATTCATGAATGACTCTGGATAAATATGATTTATGCGTATTTTTTGAAAATTGTGATTTTGTTCCGCTTCGCAGCATTAGGGTGATTTCGGAAAAAGAAATAAGCTTGATACATAAGAATAACCTGTTGCCTAAACTGGAAAGGTTGCTAGATATAAGATGAGAGCAGGAATTCATTAAGATGCTAAGATGACTCGTCAATGATTATTCTATGCCAGAAAGATGTGAAGAAGTGAAGTGACTGGTAAACGTACTGTTGCAAAGGCAAGAGCAAGTTATAATAGCACCGAAAGATAGGGAAAACGGACATTATAAAGCATGAGATTTGGTATGGTATAACCCGAACGATTTCTATGACAGAGATTTGAGTCTGATAAAAAAACATGAATATGATTATCATTTAGGTGAGATTCAAAAAATATATTGAGATGGAGAGATTTCAAGCGAAGGATGAAAGTTTAATGCTGCAAGATTATTGATCGATTGAAGGGAAATTCCCCTCAGAAGCAATAAAGTCTTCTCTTGCGATGAAATCCTAAAAATCTACTATAAAGGTCTATATGCACAATTAAGGGAAAGGGCTGATCATTCTGAAAAAAGGATGCCTGAAGTCATAAGTATAAATATCTATTACCGATGGTTTAAACAGGCTGAGGAAATTTGAATTGATAATCTGGAGGATTTCTTTAAACTGAAAATAGATCAATTTAAGAAAAACGAACCTAAAAAAATATAAGAAATGAATTACTATATCCACATTCCTTTTTGTAGAAGCAAGTGCAAATATTGCCACTTTGCTTCTTTTTCTTGAATGGAGAATATATTGATTGAGAGATATCTGGGTTTCCTGAAGAAAGAGATAAGGGAATTTTGCAACGCCCCAAGCCCGGTCCCGTCTGCGGGACCGGGCTACTCCTCCATTTACTTCTGAGGATGAACGCCATCTATACTCAGGATTGAGGAATTAAAAGGGATTTTGGGAGAGTTTAGCTTAAATCTCTCTCCTAATTTAGGGGAGATTAAGAGGGGTATTAACGAATCCGAGTGTGAGGATGTCATTCTGAACTTGATTCAGAATCCAATTCTCAATTGTCAGATGGATCCTGAAATAAATTCAGGATGACATAAAATAAATTCAGGATGACATAAAATAAATTCAGGATGACATAATCAGAATATCGAAATCACTCTTGAGGCAAATCCGGAATTCATAACTAGGGAATATGTCGATTGACTGAAAAGAATATGAATAAATAGGATAAGCATCTGAGTTCAGACACTGAGAGAAAAATCTCTTGCAGAGATATGAAGATGCAAGGAAGAGGTGATATTCAGTGCGCTTGATGTTTTGGAAGAATCTGGATTCGATAATGTATGAGTGGATTTTATAGTATGATTGCCACACGTGGAGAAGTGAGATGCGAAAAAAGATATAGAGATGCTACTAAGCAGATATAAAGTCATAAAGCATGTAAGCGTTTATATGTTAGAGGATGGGAAATATCCTGAAAATTGGAAAGAGAATTCTCTCAAAGAAGATGAATTATGAAGAGAATACGAGGAGGTTGCAGATTTCTTGGAATCAATCGGATTCGGTCGCTATGAGATATCGAATTTCGCAAAGAGCGGATTTGAATGCGTCCATAATTCCTGATATTGGAATCATACTCCTTACAGGTGATTCTGACTCAGCGCGGCAAGCTTCACAGATAACAGAAGATATGCGAATACTCAGAACTTCATAGGATATTACACAGGAGTTCTGGAATATGAAGAAGAGCTGACTACAGAAGACATAAGAATGGAAAAAAACATTTTTGATATCAGGACAAAATGATTGCCTTACGATAAAGTTCTAAATCAAGTGAAATATGAAGAATTCAAAAATGAAATGCTGATTTCAGAATCTTGAAACAATATAAAAATCACAAATAAATGAGCAGCTCTAGCGGACTATATCTTTAAGGAATTATTTTTATAATTATGAATTCATTAAGGGAAGAGTGACATATTGAATCTTGCTCAGAAAATACTTGAAGGAGTTTGTCTTCAAAGATTGTTAAAAATACTAGAGAATTGACTCATGAAATAACAGGAAAATGCACGCTCAATTGCATGCATTGCAGCACGATGGCATGCCCGGAAAGATGAGATTTTGTCGAATTTGAGAAGTTCTGCAGCAATATCGAGCAGTTTGATGAATTCTGAATAGTGAGATTATCATGATGAGAGCCTTTCCATCATCCGGATATTGTAAGAATGGTGGATTATTTGCATCAGAGGGGGAAGAGAATTGAGATTCTAAGTTCAGGAACAGTCGACAAAAAACCGATATCAAGGGAAATATTGGAGCAATTAACGGGGAAAGTCAGTAACATAGTCTTTTCTATGCATTGATATTTTGAGGATTATCACAGAATCGTAAATCCGCATTTCAGCTTTGGACATCCATATTGGGATGACATGATGGACAGTGTCGAAGAGTGTGCAGATCTATGAATCCCTTTTTCATTCCAGGCTGTCGTGATGAGGCAAAATGCCGATAAGCTTGAACAGATCGTAAAGGATGTAGCCTTATTGAATCATCTTTATAAAAATCAGATTATAAGGTGCAGAATCCCAAAAATCAAGATGCATTTCCTGAGATATATAAAGCAATGAAGATGACTTGATAATGAAGTGGAATCTCCAGATAAGGAATTTATGGATAATCTTCCAGCTCAGTTTGCACGAATGCAGGAAAAATATGATGTAGAGATAAGCTATTCTTCAAACTTCGAATTCAAGGAATGCGATTGCTCTTCAAAGAAAATGGTGATATGCGCAGACTGATCAATAATTGCTTGCAGCGCCCTTAAATGAGCCGGTCCAGAATCATGAAAAAGATTCGCCTGTCTGCCTAGGCTCTAGATCTCATATACATGAATGGTAAGCTCCTTTTCGGTCGGCTTATCTTTTTTGATAATTTTTAATCATTCTATCTCAAAAGAATAAGAGATTATCCTTGTTCATTTTTTGCATTCCTTTTGCAGTTTCTTAAGAAGCCTTCCCATCTTTCCAGAAAATCCAAAGACATAAATCACGGTTGCATCGCTCAAGTCAGCACTGAATATATTCCCAAGCCTGAAATCAATATTTTTTTCTTTATATTGAAAATATTTTTTTATTATTGAAAAAAGATATAGGAATACATAGCTCTCAATTCAGATGAATTTGCAATCAGAATTTCTGGCTAATCAGAAAAGAACTTTTCAGTCTCAAGAGCCAAGATCATATACGACATCATTATCCTTCAGTTCTGCCAATCTGCTTATCCTTTCAATATCAGAATGCCGAGTGGGGACCCATGGTGCAAATATGAGCATGGGGATTAATGTAATTGTGAATAATAAGATTAAGATTGAAAACATTTAAAAGTAAATTAATTTGCAAAATGGGGTGAAGTTTTTTAATAGGCATAATTGAATTCGATTATGCCTATGAGTTCTTTTAATAGTTTTTCTTTTACGAAGGACTTTTGTTTACCATCCAAAACTTCTCATAATCAATCAAGAATCTTATAATTCCCCGGTAAAGCCTTGAGTTTAAATATTATGCCTTCCAGTAATTCTTTTTTTGTCTTTCATGTCCTTTCTGTAATTATCTCATCATTTATATCCCAGTTGTTCTTAAAGAAAAAATATATATCGTAAATGTCCCTATTTGTATTCCTTTCGGTAAGCGCCACTAACTTATTTGCAAAAATCGTTCCTTTTGACTGGACTTTCATATCTGTTCAGTAAAAATTCTTAATCTCATAGATGTTATTTTTCCAAATTTTCCTGCTAATGTCAATCTTTATATTATCCTCATCTTTTCAATAAGATAATATTATCTTATTGCCTTTTTTGATATCTCAGTATTTTTTGAGAATGCCTATGATATTTTCGTCCAAATCTTCATTGCCAGAAATGATATCAAAATCCAGATCAGTGGAAAATCTATCAAGATTATATAAAAAATAACACGCTGTTCATCATTTGAATGCAATATTTTTTGCAAAATCCGATTCAAATATCTCTTTCAGTATCTGATACAATAGTTGCCTATGCTTGTCTTTATTTAGCATGTTTTTCAATTAATGAATTAATTTCCTTCTCAACCCTCTTATTGTATATTTTGGATATGTCTTCCAGATTCTTAAAATCGATACTGCTCAAATCGTCAAAATAGTAATTTTTCGAAAGATAAATCTTATCGCAGATCGCCCTTTCCTTGCTGGCTATTGAATAATTTCAAGCTTGTATTATTCAAATGGGATTCAGAAGAATGGACTTCTTCATCTTAAAGGTTTTAAAGATTTTGCCCAAAGCAATCCTTTCTACGCTTTTATCGCTGGCTAAAAATATGCTGTCATAATATTGGAATATGACTCACTCTTTTTTTAATACCGTTTCAAATGATATATATGAATTCTTATTGATTTTGCAAGCCAATTCAAATATCTCAACATCCCTTCATATTACTTTCCATATTCAATAATATATGCTTTCTACAAGTCATTTTTCCTTGGCTCTAGACATATAATTTCTAATGGTTGCCTTATTGTTAGTATCAAGTATCTTTTGCAAATCCTCTACCGTGAATACGGTCTTCTTGAGTTCCAGAAGTTTGGTAATATTCATAATGGGAATAACTTATAATATACATATGCTATAATATTAATCACATTACAACTTTTTGCAAATATTTAAACTTTTTGGCTTATTGAAATGATTTTCTGGTAAATTAATTTGCAAAATAGAAGGTTTTCTCTATAAATGGTAACACTCACAGAAGAAAACTTCTGTGTCATCCTTCCTTTGGTCGGATGAATATCTCAGCAAAGCTGATATATGTTTTCATTTTTCTCTTCGTTCGCTCATAATTGGAATGCAGGCACTCTATTATTTCGCTTCACTTGAGAATAACTATCTAGCTAATTCAGAAAAAAGCAAGTGAAAATGAGTCTAAGACTCCTTAGTTTTCAATTCTCGGGCTCTCAGTTCTGACAAATGCCGCCATAGCTCAGCTGGTAGAGCGCACCCATGGTAAGGGTGAGGTCGGGGGTTCAAATCCCCCTGTTGGCTCCATTATACAACAAACTGGCCTGAAAACACCACTCCAAGTACACCTCCGTCATGGAAGTACCCGTGGAATATGTTTTCAGGCCTTTTTAGTGCTCTCTAATGCTAATAATATTGCTTCCATAGTAAAGGTTTATATGATAAACTTTCTTATTATGAATGAAATCAATATGCTATTGGATCAATTCACATCACAATTGCTCTATGTTAATAATTATTCTAAGGTTACAACTACATCAATTAAGGGAACCTTTATCTTCCTTATGAGGAGTACTGGTATATGTATGTTAGATGAACTGACAAGAGACCTGGTTGAAGAGTGGCTCATTAAGGGTAGGATGACCAAGAATTGGAAAGCTTCTACATATATCTCTCATCACAAGCATATCAATACTTTCATGAACTGGCTTGTAAATAAGTGAAAGATAGAAGATAATTTCATGAAATACATCAACAAGCCAAAGCTTGAGAGCACTTTGCCTAGAAGGTTAAACAAAGAAGATGCGGGAAAGCTTTTATTTACAGCAAGAAGATTAAAATGCAGATATAAGTTTGAATCTATAAGAAACCATTCGCTCATCGGACTTATGTTGTTTACCTGACTTAGGAAATCTGAGGTCCTCTGACTCCAAGTACAGGATGTTGATCTCAGCAGGATGGTTATATCTGTAATTCAGGGCAAAGGCAAGAAAGATAGGATAGTTCCCATATCTTCAAGGCTATATGCTATACTGCAGGAATATATCACAGAGAGGAGAAGATTGGACAAGAAATCTGATTATTTCTTCGTATGAAGCCAATTCGATGAGCAGTTGACTGCCAGGACCATAAATCGTCTGGTATTTGCATTGAAGCAGAAAACGGGTTTGGATTTTTCCAGCCATTCCCTTAGGCATACCTTTGCAACTCTCATGATAGATGGGTGATGCGATATATATACATTGTCTAAGATAATGTGACACAGCAAGATAACTACGACCACCATTTATCTCGCCTGTTCTAGTAATCTTATGTTAAAGAACATAGAGAAGCATCCATTAAACTAATTTTTTTTCAAAACTCGAGACATTATATCTGTTGCCTTTTTAGTGAATTCTGATGAATTCTGTATGTATTTTTTGGTGGTTGAAAATCTAGTATGTCATAGGAAATCCATCATCGCATTAATATCCACTCAATTTTTATGCAGAAGGGTCGCAGCAAATCTTCTTATCATGTAAGTATTTACAGTAAATCAAAGTTTTTTAGCTATCCTTTGATAAAGTTTGTTTATTCAATTTGATGTCAAAGGCTTTCAATCCTCAGAAAGAGACAGGAACAAGTGATTCTTTAATTCCTTACTTCTTCAGCTTTCAGAAACGGCTTTTAGATATTTTGATAATAACACACTTAAGTCACCTATTTCATAGTGCCTTGCTTTTGAATTTTGTTTGGCTCATGACAATTTTAATTCTGTTCTACCAAGAGTAAATGATTCTAAATTCATATTTAATATTTCTACTGGACGTGCCCCAGTCAATAAGGCTATTCTAAAGTACAGCAGATTCCTCAGGTGTTCTAGCGTATCTCATACATTTTCAAGGAGATCAAATAATCTATCTATCTGTTCTTGCGTTGCACATGGCTGACTTTTATCAGATTCTTTGGCTTTTAATAACCTTTTCATAGGATTATCATTTATATATTTCATTCTCATTAGATGCAAAAAGTATGAATTGAGGTTTTTTCTATACGTATTAATATCTAAATAAGGGAATTTTGTAATGTTGTATTCATCAAAAGTATTTTTAATGAAAAAAAACTCAAAGTTAAATTTTCATATATTTTTTAATAATTTTTGATCTACTTCATTGTATCACAAATCAAGTAAAGAAATCTTGGATTTATGATAACCTTTTTTTATTGTTTCTAAGTCATATGGAAACTTTCACATTTTTCATATGGAGAATACCTCAGAAAAATTTCTTTCTAATTTCTCCGTATCTAGCTCGTGCCTAATAAACTCTAATTCAATTTCTAACTTTTCATTTCATAGATAACTAGCAAAAACTTTATAATCGTATTCATCATAATTAGCGGTATTTATTTTTCAGTTTTTAGTATTCTCTAAATCGGAATATAAAGATATAGAAAATCAAATTGATTGAGTTGGTGGTGTCAATATTTCTAAGCTATCAAATAAATTATTTATGTCATTTGATAACCATCTGTCTCTTAAATTTGTAATTTTAATTATTGTTCATCAACTAAAATCGATATCTGTAATTTTAGTTAAAAAATCTGGTAAATCTGAAAAATTATCAACTAAAAATTTATTAATATGAAAATCTTGTAACTCATCGTCTATTTCAGCTGATACTTTAGATATAGATTCGTTAGTTTCAAAGTCTGACCAATTAACCTTCCAATATAATGATTCGGATGTTTCTTTATACACTGTATACATTTCTGAAATGACTCATAATCTATCTAATGCGAAACGACCTATTCACTTTGCTCATGATTTAATTCTTTTTCAGTTAGTTTCAAATTTTAATAATTTATTGTCTGTTCATATTTTCATCCAATTGTTTTCGATAATATTTCTATTCATTCAGTCTCAATTATCAACTATGTAAAGACTGCCCATATGAAATAGAACAAATACATTTCTAGCATCTGCATCATAAGAATTCTTAACAAGTTCAACTATAGCTCAATTAGCATTTGAAAAGTTTTCTTGTCATATAAGCTTAGCTGTTCTTGCCGAAACAATAAAGGGTATTTCTTTCATTATTTTGAAGAGATAAAATAATATTCTAAATATCTAATTAACTACTTCAGATAATACCCCTTTTTCCTATAAAATCAACAATATAATTCTATTTATTATATGAACAGCAAATGCGTGTAAATATATTCATTAGACACAATCACATTGTGTCCATCATAATTCACTAACCCTTTGTAGAATTAAAAATAAAGACTTGCTATAAAACCACTAATAGATAACCTTGGACTCAATGATATGATTTACCATTTAAGTCTATTAAACTATGGAATTTGTAGAGCCAATACGGGATATCAGGAAGATAGCCCAAATCAAGAATATTCTTAGGTGAGAAGGTAATATACGAGACTTGCTGTTATTCGAACTTGGCATTAATTCTGCTTTGAGGATATCTGATCTCCTGGTACTTAAAGTTAAAGATTTATTCGAGTCAAATATGTCTCCAAGAGAGTTTTTTGACATCAAAGAAGAAAAGACTGGAAAAGCCAACAGGATAACGATAACCCCAAAGGTTAAAGAGACACTGAAGTTGTATGTTGTTGCTTATCCAAAAACAATACATTGTGTAGACAATTTCATCTTCTTCCAAAAGAAGACATGCCCAATCTGAAGCAAGCCGATAGGAAGAAAGATGAGTTGGCTGTTCATGTCAAAAATATGCAAGGATGTATGACTCAAATGAAATTTCGGCAACCATACTCTCCGTAAGACATGGTGATATCAGGCTCGCATGAACTCTATACCTCTGGAGATAATACAACATAAGCTGAATCACTCTTCTTTAACTGTTACGCAGAGATATCTAGGCATTACAGCGGATGAGATAATGGATGCGTGCAATAAGCTGGATTTGTAGTGATCTGTTCTTTCCTATTCTGATGGTCTGCAATCTCAAACATAGAATCTGTTAGGTTTTTCCATCAGCTGCACGCAGAATCCCAGATGTAAGGCTTTCAATAAACATCATACCTGTATTCTTCGGTTATATTACCAGAACTGCTGGCAATTGCAACCACATTTCCTGAGATTATCCTTGTGGTAGTAATAGGCATTATTGTCAGTGATCATCGCAACTACATCGTCTACTCAGTTCGGTCAATAAACGAATTCTTTCGTTTTCCGATTCATCCTTCAGTCGTGGATTCTTGGATTACTTGGTCTCAGGAATAAGTGTAGTAAGTGAGCGAGTCTAGAGTCTCTTTTGATATCCGTCTTCATAGCACATCATAGGAGAATTCTACGATTATACGTTCTGGGCAATATCAAATCTCAGATAAATGACTCCTATCTCATTCATAGAAGCTCCTTGAGAGTGATAGCATTTTTTCAATAAGGATTGATTCAGCCTGTTGGCGTATCAATAAAATTTTTGATATCCCATCATTCAGGTCAAATTACACAAACATTAGTCCATTTTATTATAAAGTCTAAAAAGTTATTTCAAAGAAAGTATCAATGAGTCTCTCAATCGTCATGGCTTAAATAAACAATTTTAGGATCCTTTAAATCATAAGCTATAAAATCTCAATTATCAATTTTTATTAATGGTAATTTATCGTGCCAAATCAAGTCATACGGATTATGAATATCATTAAAACAATCTTTTATCCACGAAGTATATTCTTTATAAAGACTATTAATTTCATGTATATTCCAATTGATTTTTCAATGATTTACATTATTCATTCAGGTTTCAAAATGCCAATATAAGTGTATTCAAGAAAATCGATTAGTTATAAAATGAATATATTCTTCTGGTAATTTTACGCCAATATTCTTCTCAATCATACTGATTTCTTCAATAGAGATAGGTGGATTGGTTTTAACCATTTCAGTTGATCATCATAAATCTTTTATATTACGAAGTAACTTATCCCAAGAGGAAGATAACTGATTATTTATAAGAAAATCATTCATGTTTTGAAAATTATATATTAATTCCATGGAATTTTTGTTGGAGCAAGTCATTTGTTTCTTAAATCCTTAAATATGTAGTTGGTTATTATTCCAGCATCATTTTTTGTCATCTTTCAAGAAATCAATGCTTGTTCTTCAATTTTTTGCATCGTATCCAATGTTAGATTTTGTCATGTCTTTGCAAATTCAGAATATAGCTTCCTTTGTTCGCTAGTAATTGAAACATGCCCTTTCGTATTATCATTTAAGAAGCTCAAAGATAAAGAAAATGCTTTATTAGGGTTATAATTAGGGTTTCAAATTAAAGCTGATTGAGCTCAAACATGATGTCATCATATTTTTTCATATAGTCAAAGTGCTCATTCTTCTATCCACTTTGAAATTTTAGCATTATTTTTAATAGAAGTTGCCATTTTCCCTACTCAATGACCCAGAATTCATGCTGCAGCGTACTGAACAAGGTTTTGAGAAAAGTTCTTGGCGAGGATTTGTCATTTAGGACATTTAAAATAAGTTCAAGCCATTCATAGTCATATATCTAATCAGGCAACTCATATTTTTCCAAGCTTTGATGCTTTCGAAAAAAGCCCTGCTCACGCTGCTCATGCACTAAAATCAATTCAGGCATCTTTCCAAGAATAATTATATTCTTCTCAAGTTATCAGAGAATTAATTTCTTCAATTCAAGCTCACATTGCAACACTGATAGCACCTCATGCGGCCATAGGGACAAGCAAAGCAACCTTCCCACTCGGATCCACCCCATTCACCGGATTTTCCCCGACATACCCATACAGATTTATGTCATCAGCAACTCCAATCGGGTCCCTGCTTATGAACCTGCCTAAATCCGCATCATAATACCTTGCTCTGTAATAGTAAAGATTCGATTCACTATCGAATTCTCTTCCAGTGAACAACCTTGTATTTCAAATTAATGAGCTGCTGAAATCTTTCCAAGCATTATTGGTAGAATCCCAGATATAAGGTTTTCAGAATACATCATACCTATACTCTTCAACTATACTACCTGAACTATCTGTAATTCAGACAATGCTTCAAAGTTGGTCTTTGTGAAAGTAATATGTGTTATCGTCTTGGATGGTAGCGACTACATCATCCACTCCTCAGTTTCAGTATACATATTCCTTGGTTTTTTCAACTCAATCTTTCGTAGTGGATTCTTGGATGATTTGGTCTCAGGAATATGTGTAGTAGGTGAGCGAGTCTTGAGTCTCTTTTGAGATTCTCCTTCCGAGAACATCATATGTGTAAGTTGCGATAATCCTATCGGGGATGAATTCTTCTATAGTTAATGTAGAGGATTCTGGGGAATATGAGAGAATTGGCGAGAATTCCAAGGTCAATGTTTCTGAGGTCATTCAGAATTCACCGCTTCATGTTTCTGTTCATGTACCCGTTTCAGTTCATGAGCCAGTTTCTGTTCAGCTTCATGTTTCAGATCCAGTTCAAGTCTCTGTTCCGCTTCAAGTCTCTGTTCAAGTTCATGTTTCGGTTCATGAGCCTGTCGTGGCTCAGCTTCAAGCCTCGGTGCCTGAGCCGGTTTCTGTCGAGCCGCTTCCTGACTCGCTTCATGATCATGTTTCATATCCAGTTCAAGTCTCTGTTCCGCTTCATGATTCGCTTCAGCTGCCAGTTTCGGTTCAACTTCAAGTCTCTGTTCAACTACCAGTTTCGGTTCAACTTCAAGTCTCTGTGCCAGATCCGGTTCATCATCCGCTGCCGCTTTCTGTACCGCTTCACGAATCAGTGATGACAAATCATGTATGGGCTTTCTCGACAACTTGTATCAGCCTGTTCTTGTAATCATATGAGAATCTGAATCTTAGGTTCTCTATGATGTTTCAATTGTTGTCATATGCATAGCTTCAAGTTGAGCTTGTTCAGCTTCAGCCGAGAGTTGCGGTATCGGTGTATTGGTTAAGGATGTTTCAGCTGTAGCTTATCTCATTGACACTGATTCATCATTGATTCCTTATTGCGGACAATCTGTTTCATAACGAATCGAATTCGAATCGTTCGCTGTAGCCAGTCCCATTTGAGCCATAATTTACATTTATGAGTCGGTATAGGCTATCATATGAGTAGTCATCAGTTCAATTTCATAGAATATTAGATACATTGTCATATGTGAAATCATAATCCCTGAACACGCTTCAGCTTCAGACAGATGTATTTGCAAGATTAGAATTTGGAGTATTTATGTTTATTGATTTAAGCCTGTTTATGGCATCGAAAGCATGAGCAATTGAATCTCAGTTTCAGTAAGCAGTATTCGTAAGATTTATTCACGCATAAGTATAGCTTGCATAAACAGTTCCTCAGCTTGACGAAACATTTTTCAATCTATTAAGCTCATCAAAAGTGCTCTGAATCACTTTTCCTGATGGGGAAGTCAGAGTTATCCTGTTTCAATTTGTATCGAATGTGCTCTCAATTATTTTTCCATTCTGAGTTTCTTTTGTCAGATTTCCATGAGAATCATATTCAAAGGTGAGATGTGTAGTTCAATCAGTCGAATCTACGAGCCTTCATAGCGGATCATAGATATAATCCTCACTTATGGTTCATCCTACTCATGATCATGTCAATATGGATCTATGAGTCAATCTATTTAGTTCATCATAGGTGTTTGTTATGATGTTTCAGTTCGGATCATTTGTTCAGACTACATTATTATTGCTGTCATAAGTCTTTTTGATCTTCATTCAGTCCGGATAAATCTCTTCTGTCTGCCTTCCGTATCAATCATAGGCATATCTTGTCATATTTCAATTAGCATCGATCAGCCTTATCAGGTTTCATGCAATATCATATTCATATGAAGTCTTTGCTTCAGCCCCAGAAAGCGTCTTTGTCTCAGATAGCACTTTTCATCTGTAATCATAAGCATAGAGGGTTATATTGCCATTTGCATCCTTGGAAGATATCACATTCCCAAGCTTATCATAGCCGTATTCATTGGCTAGCTCTATGCTATCCATGACTTGCCATGACTTTTTAAGCCTTCAATCCTTATCATAAGAATTAAACGTTGATACATTCTTCCCATCATTTCATTCTATTCTTTTCTCTGTGACCAGGCCTCTTTTGTCATATACGGAAACTATCTTGTTTCAAAGCGCATCGATAGCTTCTGTCGGTCTTCAGAATATGTCATATGAGATAGTCGAGATAGCTCATTTGGGATCCGTGGATTTGATGATCTGTCAGTTCTTATTATATCCGATGCTGCTGATGATGTGATTGCCCGTCGGCTTCGGATTTCCATCAGCATCAAGCTCGATTTTTCTCTGCTCGATTGTCTTTCAGATTCAGTTGTATAGAGTTTCGTTCTTGCTCAATCTTTTATCGTTTGAATCATAAGAATTGGTCTGGATGACTTTACCGAGCTTATCATATGAATAGATGATGTAATTACCGAGTGCATCCTCGATCCTTACAGGCCTATCGAATCAATCATAAGTCATATCCACAGCACGTGATAGAGAATCTATTATCCTTATTTTATTGCCGTTCCTGTCATATTCATTCCTGATAGATATTCATTCGCCTCATTCTACAGGCAGAGTCTTGATTTTAATGATCTTTCATTGTTCGTCATATGTGTATTGCTTCTTGCTTCAGTCAGCATATTCGGCTTCTGTGACATTATCATTTCAATCATATGAATTAGTAATCGTTCAAGTTAGGGTAGGGGATATATCCACAGTTACGCTTGTTGGCTTATCCAGAAGATTGTAGATAAATTTGGTATCTATGCTGTGAGAATCATCTAGCACGATGGATTCAAGCAGCTTATTATCATTTAGGTCATATTCGAATTTTTTCTTGATTCATTCTGCCGTAGTGGATTCTTTGATCCTGTTGAATTCGTCATATGATATGCTCTGAACATTTCATTCTCAATCTGTCTTTGATATTAGATTTCAGAAATTGTCATACGAGTACGATTCTTCAATTTTATTGAAAATTCATCATTTTATGGTTTTCACTATCTGTCAGCTTGAATATTCAAATGAAGTCTCATTTCATTCTGCATCAGTTGAGCTTATGAGCTGCCCTTGAGAATCATATTCATTTTCTGTTATCAGAGAAACTATGCTGTCTGACAATGAAAGCGTAACATTCTGGGTTTCTGATTTCAGAAGATTATTCTTATCATCATAAGTGAATTCAGTTACAGTTCAATTCGGCAATATGGTTTTTACCAGATTGTTGGTAGCCAGATCATATTCATTCTTGGTAACGATATCAGTGAAATCATTATCTGGAGCATTAATGTTTTCTTTCTTCCTTTCCTCTATCCTATTGCCATTCTCATCATATTTCCACTGAGTTCCATTCCATTTAGGCTGGATTTCCTTCATCATTCTTCATAATGAATCATACTCATATCTCATGACTGTGCTTCAGCTTCATATCTTATCGAATACAGTTCGTGATATTGCATTTCACATCCTGTCATACTCATACTCCGTATTGACTCAATTTTTGTCTGTAACCTTGTTCTTTACAACGTAATTGCCTATTGAAACTCAGCTTCAGACATTTTCTGGAGTATCATCATTATGTATGTCAGCCAGAGTGTATTCATAATATCAAGTGCCGTCTCAATATGTTTGAGATGTGACCCTATCATTTGAGTCGTATGTATTTGTCACATAAACTTGTCATTTGGAATCTATTAGAGTCTTTAGATTATGCGAAAGTTTTGAATCAGTTGAAGAATTATAATATGTAAAATATATTGTCTTCTCGGTAGTGTCAGAATTATGGATTTTTATAGATAACAGATCATATAAAGACCCTTCTGTATCTCATTCTCAGAAATAAGAGAATTCGACATATCTTCATGATGGCTCGGTCACTCTTTTGAGCCTATTTGATTCATTGTAAGTATACTTGATTGAATTATTCAGAGTATCTACAACTTCACTGAGAAGACCGGCTGAATAATTGAAATATAGTTTGTTATTATTGATATCCCAAATTTCAGTTATGCTTCAATCTGAATTGAAGAAATATTGTCTTCAATCTTTGTATATCATCCTATATGTGCCATTTGAATATTTTGCCAATTTTGCATCAAGGCCCTTAATTTGCACATCGTTATCTTCTAAGAATGTTCATCCAGAGGCCTCAAGAGTCTGAACTCACATTTTACCGTTCATATATGTGAATGTTCAATCTGGATTCGGAGTCAGCTTCAAATTGTAGTTATGATCCCAATTCACTCATACAGGACCATTAGAGGATGATCTTGATTTATATGATACATTAAGCTCATAAGGAAGTCATTTTCAAGGCAGCTTCATCAGAGTGTTCTCATATATGAATTCTCCTGTTGCAGGATTAACCGGATCCAGCATATCTTTCAGCTTTGTGTTTTTTGTCTGGTTAAGTCAGATATGCTTTTCAGATTCATTTGGAGAAGAAGATGATTTATTCAGCTGATTCGCATCAGGATTCCTTATTGCAAAGCTTGGCATTGAAGGTGTTTCTCAAGGTAAGCAGAGGTTGGGGTCGTAGTTACATAGGCTGTATTCGGATTTTGGAAGAGTGATCAATCAGGCTCTATATTCATTAACTGTGTATGCGCCTCAAACATAGGGATTGCCAGGATTATAGAATCAATAATGACATGTATATGTGACGAGGAAATTGTCGGCATTGCTTGCTATTTCGGTTATCGGGCATCAGTTTGATAAGAAGTACATCTGAGAAAATCCGAAATCTCATGCGTTCACATAAAAGATATCCTGCTCAAAAAAAGATTTTGAAGCGATTCTCTGGTTTTTATCGATTGTCTCATCAAACATATCAAGCGATACGAAGAAGTGTTTTGCGATGCCTGAAGTATATACGTTGAAATTCAGCTTTGATATGTTCTTCTTTTTTCAGATCATGAATTTTGTCGGCTTTATTCAGTTTTGCCATGCCCATCATGTCCAGTAATTATAATCGATTGTGATTTCTCATTCATCATGCATGGGAGAGATGGAATTGATCCTGACGGTACGGTAGCAGTTGGGGTCATTTATCGTACGCGCTCATCAGTTTGAGTAGAAGACGGTATCTTGATAATCGACAAGTATGTTGTCATAATATAATTCAGTTCTGCCTATGAATTGCGTATCATTAACAGACAATGTACGGTATTTGATAGAATATCAATTATCATAAGTTCTTGTCTCTTGCCAGCCGCAAGTTGAATAGTTTCCATTATTTGTTGAGGTATTATTATAAGTAGGTGCTATGGTTTTGAATTTCAGCCCATAATCTCTATCTATTTTTGATCATCTATCATCATGTATATCTTTTGATATTTTTAATATGTAGTCTGTATTTACCAATAAGTGTGATTTTGGCTTTATTGTTACATGATTTCCAACTGATTCTATAATATCATAAGGAATATCCCGTCATGGGAGATCATATTCTTTGTATAATTTAATGTACTGTAAAATCGTATCAATATTCGGGGTAGATTCAAAATCAAGCCTTATTTCTTGAGTGATGAGCAAATTATCGCTTTGATTTGAGGGATTAGATCAAATCAATGAAAAAGTGTCTTTTGTAATGAAATTTATCTCATGAGTTCAATCTAATTCTCATCATTCGAGGTCCTTTAAAGAATTATTCATCCTGATGATGTATGATGAATTTGTCAAGAGGTAGTCATTCGGCCTTAATTTAAGCTTGCCATTTTGGGAGCTTATTATTGTATAAGCTAATGGATTTGATGGATTTTCGGAGCTGAACAAGGCAATTCAATTCGGCACACTTGCCAAATCAGGGGCTGACGGAAAATTAATTTCGATTATTGGCTTTAAAGGAACTCATTGGCTTCAATTTGCTGGATTCGATGAAGTGAATCAGTATAGATACTTAGTTGTAAAATTGAAACTATATTGCCTGTTCAAATTCACTCATTCTTGACTGATTAAAGAATTAGATATGAATACTGAATATCTGGTACCCTGATTCAGCTGGATATTTGGCTTGATGGTAAGGCTATTTCAGGATATTCCTAATATATCATAATTGATTTCCACTCAAGAGCCCGATCAATTTTCTCTAAGCTTGATGTTCTCTTTAATCGAAGCCTGATCAGGCACAGAATCAAAATTGAGAGTGATTTCAGGATTCAAAGAAACTCATTTCGACTCATTCTGAGGATATGAATCCCTAAGGGCAAATGAAGTATTTTTAACCTTAGTTATATCGATTGAGTATATTATCGGAGTTTGCGTGTTATCATTGGTATTTCATATTAAGCTAATCTTATACCACAAATCTTGGCTTTCTACATATGGATTGAATAAGCTTTGCAGGCTTATGAAATGCTTTCAGTCCAAGGCTGATTTGTCTGCAACCTCAACATAATTCATCTTTCAGCCTATGGCAGAAGGCGATGAAAATCAAGCCGCATCACGATCCAAATAGATTTGTCACCAACTTCATCCGTTATCTATGTTCATGACTGTGAAGGTATCTGTTTTTCAATTCTCAGTCAGATTTATATGATCTCAAATGGCAACTATTGGAGATATGCCAGTCCACAATGAACTATCTCAAATGTAAATAATATTCTGCCAGTAGTAAATATTCGCAGTTCAGGCCGGCCACAGATCAGTCTCTGAATTATTATTTGCCAAATATATCTTAAAATCTGTTCAAGCGGGCAATGAATATGCCATGTTCATATAAACTCAGGAATTGACATTGATTATTTTTTCGCTTTCATAGATTCAATCATTAAATGCAAATCATTTTGGATTGCTCAGACTTAATTTATATAGCTTTCAATCATTTCAATTTGGATAGATTACAATATTATCTTGGGTTATTGCAGGAGTCGAATAAGAACTGCTGTCGGTAAATTTCTCTCAATCTCAGGCCTCATCGATTCATTTCTTGTACAGCCTGTATCAGTCGCTTCAGTTAGAGTAGATTATATTGCTGCCGTCTGGGGTTATCACTGGAGTATTGTATACGCTTGAGGCGGTTATAGCAGTTCAATCTCACGCCTCACCGATTCATTTCTTATACAGCTTGTATCAGTCATTGGAGTTGTTATAGACAACCGTATTGCCATCAGGGGCAATCGCTGGAGTATAATAAACGCTTGATGCGGTTATCGGTGTTCAATCTCAGGCCTCACCGATTCATTTCTTATACAGCCTGTATCAGTCGCTTCAGTTAGAGTAGATTATATTGCTGCCATCTGGAGTTATCACTGGAGTATTGTATACGCTTGAGGCGGTTATAGCAGTTCAATCTCACGCCTCACCGATTCATTTCTTATACAGCTTGTATCAGTCATTGGAGTTGTTATAGACAACCGTATTGCCATCAGGGGCAATCGCTGGAGTATAATAAACGCTTGATGCGGTTATCGGTGTTCAATCTCAGGCCTCACCGATTCATTTCTTATACAGCCTGTATCAGTCGCTTCAGTTAGAGTAGATTATATTGCTGCCATCTGGAGTTATCACTGGAGTATTGTATACGCTTGAGGCGGTTATAGCAGTTCAATCTCACGCCTCACCGATTCATTTCTTATACAGCTTGTATCAGTCATTGGAGTTGTTATAAATTACAATTTCGCCAATTTGTGCTAAAACAGCATAATTTGAGCTGGTGTCGGAGAATTTCTCGCCTATGTAATTCTTGAACCTGAAATTCAGTTCTTGGTTGTTGTAAACCCCAGTTGCGCTGAAGGGGTCATAAGTGGAAGTCGTGAATCTAATCTGATGCACTCAACCGATCTCTCATCAATTGCCGTCGATGATAGAATCAGAAAGCTTAATGACATATGCCTTGCCGACAAGCAGTGGAGAATCAGGCTTCAATCTGAGATGTCATCAGGTAGATTCTAGGATAGAATAGTTCAATAATGTAGCCTGGTCAGCCTGAGTCGATAAAGTGATTCAGCTCATTGCAGATGCTAAAGTCGGATTTGAACCAAAATACAGGTTGAATTCTGACGAAGGGAAGATTCAAGTTCAATTATCAGCAGGATTGGACGAGGTTAGTCAGAAGAAGTATTTTGTTGTGAAACTTGTCTGATAGGAATCATCCAGGGTATTTCAGTCTGCATCTGCAAGAGTATTTGATATGCTGATGTTATATTTTGTATTCTGAAGGAAAACGATCTTTGGTCTGATTATCACTTGCTGAGATCCTGTAGAGACTATATCGAATGGAATCTCCTCTCATAATCAATCCTTGATTATCTTGATATTAGAGCTTACCGAGTCCTGGCTTGGGGCGTAATTGAAGTTTAGTTTGATTTCAGGGAATATTGAGATTCCATTTGAATTGTCCGCAGGGTCCGATCACGTGAAATGCAAGACTTTTTTAGTGGTGAAATTGATTTCAGAGCTATTATCCAAAGGAAGTCAATTCATGTTCAGCAAAGCATTTGACATGCTGAGAGTATATTCCGTATCCTGCTGCAGATCTTGAAGAGGCTGAATAATGAGTGAATTGCCCGATGAATATAACGCATTGAAATCTAAAAGCTCTCAGGAAGAGTCTCAGAGTCTTGATAAGCTTATCGCGCCACTTATAGTTGAAGTATCAGGATCTGAACTAAAATGCAGATTTATTGAGGGCTTGAGTGAAACGCCTGTTCAATTATCAACAGGCTCAGATCATATGAGGGAAAAATATTCTGTGGTGAAGCTTGTCTGATATTCCTTATCTATGACGATTCAGTCTTGGCTTGTCAGGGCATTTTCCATTGTGACGGTATATTTAGTATTTGGAAGCAGTTGGCTTACTGGCTGTATGGTAAGTATGTTGTTTGATATATCTAGAATATCGAAATCTATCTCTTGTCATGATGATGTTCAATCCTTCCTTAATTTTAAACTTTGTGTTACCGAAACCTGATCAGGATTGGAATCGAAATTCAGCTTGATCTGAGGCCGCAACGGAACTCAGACTGAGTTATCGGCAGGTTCAGAATCTTTATACAAGAAGGAGTAAATTGGCGAATCTGCTATTTTGATAGAGTTGATTATCGGAGTTTTGGTATTATCTTGTGGGTCTCAGATCAATTCAAGCTTATACCAAAGGTCATTTGATCACACATAAGGATTAAATAGGGCTGATAAATCTATTTGATTTTTTCAGTCTAATTTAGAGTGATCTGTTATTTCGGTGTAGTTTACTGATCATCAGACAGCTCATGGGAACCAAAAGTTTAAGTTGACATGGTCAAGTATCAATTCTCATGAGGTTCAATAATCATGAATATCAGTTATATAGAATTCATCCGTCACTCAATTCTGAAATAATGTTATCGAGGATCAGATTTGAATGCTTGATTTAACTCTTGACCAGATAGTACTATCCCATATATAAGGATGATCCATATAATCAATCCCAAATCATCCTTCATCCCATAGGCTAGTTATCGTATTCTCATTCGCCATATATAATTTATAACTTGTTCATAATGGCAAGCTATTATTTACATTGATATATATTCAAGTATGTGTATTTGTTATTTCTTCACTTTTAAATATTCAATCGTTCTTAGCATATCATTTAGGATTTAATAAATTTATTAAATATAGCTTATCTCAATCACTTCAGTTGGCATAAATTATTGTTGTTCAATCGGGAGTGATTACTGGATAATATGAATAGACAGAAGTTATGGCTACTCAATTTCAAGCCTCGTTCATTCACTTTTTATATAATTTATATCAATCACTTCAGTTGGCATAAATTATTGTTGTTCAATCGGGAGTGATTACTGGATAGTATAAATAGTCTGAAATTAAAACTACTCAATTTCAAGCCTCGTTCATTCACTTTTTATATAATTTATCTCAATCACTTCAGTTGACATAAATTATTGTTGTTCAATCGGGAGTGATTACTGGATAGTATGAATAGTCTGAAATTAAAACTACTCAATTTCAAGCCTCGTTTATTCACTTTTTATATAATTTATTTCAATCACTTCAGTTGGAATAAACTATTTCAGTTCAATCCGGAGTGATTACTGGAAAGAATGAATAGACAGAAGTTATGGCTACTCAATTTCAAGCCTCGTTTATTCACTTTTTATATAATTTATATCAATCACTTCAGTTGGAATAAACTATTTCAGTTCAATCCGGAGTGATTACTGGAAAGAATGAATAGACAGAAGTTATGGCTACTCAATTTCAAGCCTCGTTTATTCACTTTTTATATAATTTA
>CAZUBA010000024.1:28504-29921 GCA_964618565.1 uncultured Candidatus Peribacteria bacterium
TTTCAAGCCTCGTTTATTCACTTTTTATATAATTTATATCAATCACTTCAGTTGGCATAAATTATTGTTGTTCAATCCGGAGTGATTATTGGAGTTTTTGAATAGACAGAAGAAGTTATGGCTACTCAATTTCAAGCCTCGTTTATTCACTTTTTATATAATTTATCTCAATCACTTCAGTTGGCATAAATTATTGTTGTTCAATCCGGAGTGATTACTGGTAAAGCATAAGATGAGTTATTTGAAAATAATATTCAACTCATATCCCTAAACCTAAAATCCAAATTCGGATTATTATAGATGTCAGTGGCAAAAACCTGATTCCAAATAAAAAAAGCCATCATTCCAATTGATAGAATAATGGCCTTTAGTAATCTAAGCGATAAGTTATCGTTATTTTTATAATTGAACATAATCATTAAAATTAAATTATAAGATTCTATTGAATAATACTTTTTAAATTAAAGAAAAATATGGAAAAATAGAAGAAATTGATTTTCGGCGGGCTGAGGTTAGAGTAAAAAATAAAATAATGGCGGGCATTGTCCGTCAAAAAGTTCAAAAATTTTAAAGTTATCAAAAACAGTCAAACGCTAACATACTTATTCTGCTTGTCAAATCAGATTTAAAGAAAATTTAAACTACATCTCGCTCTTTCTTCTTTCCTCAGATTTTGGCCACAATCCTTCTGAACCGCTCTTTCGATTCGTCGCTTCGATTGTCTTTCTTCTCTTTTTTGAATCTTCCTGTCATCTTGTAATACAGTGTCAAACCTGCTACCTTTGCACTTAGATTTTCATTCTGGAATATCACGCTGTATAATTCATGATCTGCATCAAATATTCTATTATCCACCTTCGTTAATTCCATTATCCTCTTTTTAATACTAACATTTACCAACATCCTGTTTCAAGATGCATTCGCTATCTTGTAGGGGACATTATATGCCTGTAAATAGCTCTTGGTCGCATTTCAATAACTCTCGCTATTTTTGTCAGTATATATCCTACAGAACTGCTCTTGTTTAGGTGTTAGCTTCTTTGCTCTTATTGGCATATATTCCTATATTAAATTATAACTCCACGACATCATCCAGTTATCACTATAAGAGTTAAGCCTATCATGCTTATTAACCAGTAAACAAACTTGATTAATAAAACAAAATACTTAACATCCAATCACTTTACAGGGAAGTACATTATTACATTTTCCACTATCCGTTTTCTTTCCTATCTGGTTGCCTAAACTAAGCCATAAATCCTTGTTCTTGCATAAGGTATTTGCATGGTAAGGGTGAGGTCTCGGGTCCGATTCCCGGGTGGTCGGCTCCAGAAAATTTTAAAAATTCCCTCGTGAAAACGAGGGAATTTTGGTATTCTGCCCGTGGATTTGCTCATTGACTCTTTTGGGATGCTCG
>CAZUBA010000025.1:0-29816 GCA_964618565.1 uncultured Candidatus Peribacteria bacterium
ATCCGATAGCCTCACAGAATCCCTTGCACTGCCAGACTGAGAAGAAAAAGAAAGGAAAGCAATGGTGGCAAGAATCGCAAGTATTACTATGACTACTATGAGCTCCACTAGAGTGAAGGCACTATTGTTTTTTGATTTAAACATGATAATGATTTACAAAATATAAATGTTTTAATCTGGAATTAATGATGACCTCATCCTCCTCATCCTCCTCATCCTCCTCATCATCCTCATTTTCCTCCTCCTCAACCGCCTCATTTTCACATTTTTTTAACTATATCTAAGGCGGCATTCAATACCATATTTACCAGATCTCAGAATGTTATCCTATATATGACAAAAAATACTCAAAAAAGCGTAATATTAGGAACATTTTTAAGTATAATCTTATAAATCGCAGATTGAGTTGAGAATTCCGTCCAAAATGCCAGTTTTTTAATAAAGATGAAAGCATTATCCAGAGTATATATATATGTTTTCTCTAAAAATCATATTATTATAGCAACATAAAAAGTTGTGAGCAAGATTGAAAGTAAAAGTATCTGCACATATTTTGCGAATTTATTTTTTGGCTCATGGATATGCAAGCTTCAGTTGATTGGAATAAGAATAGACAATATAAAGATTAAATATATTGATGATCAAACTACATATTTTGCAATATCGTGACTTACAAATGATGGTATGCTGAGATTCGGATTGAGGAGAAGATATTGGAATACTATAAATATTGCAATACCCAAGACAAGTCAGAATAATACTTCGTATATCTTCGTTATTCAGAGCGCACAGAAAATAAAAAATATCAATAAGATGATGGCCAAAAAATACACATCTATTGACGGAATATGTAGTATGCTTGATATTTGAAGTATTACATTTTGCATTTTTTGTATTCGCTCTTTAATCGTTAAGAAAAAGTTGATATTATTTTATACATTTGCACAAAATTGCAACATCATTATTTATTTGCTATAACAGTTATGATGTATTCTTTTCACCCTATATTTAAGATCTGTTTTCATTCCCTGAGATCATTTAATTCGCTGTAATTTACATTAGCACTAATTCCTTCATTGATGCTTGATTTCAGATAGTTTGATTGCAATGCTTGATTATTCCCTATGAATGCGACTAAGATGATGAATATTCAAATTATTCATACCAAGCTAGTGCTGCTGTCTTCCTTATATATATTTGAATTTTTCTTATTTTTCATGCTTTAATTTAGTTTTTATTATAGATTAAAACATTTATTCAGTATTTTGTCAAATTAATGAATAGATAATTTTTTTAAAATTTGAAAAAATATTTTTTTTTTATATATTAACTACCACTTTATAAAAATTATATTATATGGATTTTTTACTTTCAGCTTCAATATTGCGTTGGGAAATTCTTTTTCTTATCCTCAATATCTGATATATCTTCTTTCATTTCTTCTTTGAGATTTTTTCATTGTTTTCAAGAGTTAAGAACATCATTAAGCCAAAAAGAAAAAACCTTAATGACGATGAGATTAAGGCTGCAATTCTTGAACAAACAGAATGAATAGAATCAATTCCTGAAATAGCTAAAGAAGAAATTATTCCTGAAATAGCATCTGCGGTTTCAGATGTCGAAAAAACATTGGAACCTGTTCAGGAATTAGCAGTGGAGTCTTTAAAAGAGCCAGAATTATCAAAGGATCAAAAAGATGAGATATCAGAAATTACAAAATTGGCAAAAAATAAAATTTGAAGATGAGAATATTCAGACGCAAAAGCTAAAATCATTGAAGGATTGAGCATTGATAAATTCAATAAGAATCTTAATCTTCTGTTGGCATCTTTATATGAAATAGATAAGGATTATAAAAAAGCCGAGTTCATCTACAAGGATCTTATTGTCTTAAATGATCACGATGCTGAGATTTATCTGAAATTATGATTCATATTGTCAATTCAATCAAAATATGAAGTTGCATTTGAAATATATAAAAAGCTTCATTCTATAGATAAGAACAATATAGAGGCGATTGAAATGTTATCCAATCTCGCGCATCACCTTGGTAATTTTGAAGATTCACGCCTTTATTCGAAATTATTTTTAAAAAAGAATCCACGAAGCATAGATATACTTTATCTTCAGTCACTTAATCTTATAAATCTTGAAGAAAGGAAAGATGCTCTTGAAACACTGCTAAAAATCAAACATATTGAGCCTTATAATGTTAAGGTAAATGAACTCATAGAAAAGCTCAAACTAGAAATTGAACTTGAAACAAATTTTAGCAGTCAGTAACAATTTCCATCATGGCAATAAAAATCCCACCAAGTTCAGTTGATGCTGAGCGTTGAGTTATCGGCTCAATTCTTATAGATAAAGATTGAATTACTCAAATATCTTCTTTAATTGAACCTGCTGATTTTTATGAACCTAATCACGGGTTCATTTTTAAGGCCATGCTTGATCTTTATCTTAAGAATAAGCCCATTGATCTCCTTACTGTACGAGAAGTCTTGGATGATAAATGACAACTTGATACAATATGATGAAATCTATATCTGATAGAGCTGACAAATTCAGTTTTTTCAAGTGCAAATATTTATCAGTATGCTCAAATCATCAAGAACAAGAGCGTGCTTAGAAAATTAATTAAAGCATGAAATGAAATCATGCAAGCTTGATACGATGAAGAGTCAGAACTTAATAAGAATCTTGAAAAAGCAGAGCAAGCCCTTTTTTGAGTAACACAAACTTTCATCCAAAATAAATTAGTCCACATCAAAGATATACTCAATTTACGTTATGATGAATTCTCAGAGATTCACGCTGACCCAGAAGCAGCTGAGGCATCGCACATAAAGACATGATTCAAGTGAATGGATAGCAAGATCTGATGATTGAGAAGATGAGATATGATAATCCTCGCAGCTCGTCCATCCATGTGAAAAACTGCTTTTGCCCTGAATATTGCACAGAATATATGAGTTCAATGAAGAAATGTAGCCATATTTTCTCTTGAAATGAGCAAGGAACAATTAACTGATCGTATGATATGCTCTTCAATGTGAGTCGATAGCTGGAAGTTACAAAAATGACTGCTTGAAGATGAAGAATTCATGAAGATGTGAGATGCTCTAGAGAAACTATCAAAAGCACAGATATTCATAGATGATTCTGCAGGATGAGGATTGCTTGAAATCAAATCAAAGGCACGCCGTCTAAAGATGGAATCAGGACTTGATCTTGTGGTTATCGATTATTTGCAGCTTATGTCATGATGAAATCCTATGAATCGTGTTCAGGAAGTATCAGAGATAAGCCGTTGAATCAAATGAATGGCCCGTGAACTTAATGTTCCTGTAATAGCGCTGTCTCAGTTATCCCGTAATGTCGAATCACGTACAAGCAAAGAACCGATCCTATCTGACCTTCGTGAATCATGAGGAATCGAGCAAGATGCGGATATTGTAATGATGCTGTATCGTGAAGATTATTATGATGAATTTTCTGAAAACAAATGACTTACCAATGTTTTTGTGCGTAAAAATCGTAATTGACCTGTTTGACAAGTAGATCTAAGATTCGAGAAAAAATTCATGCGCTTCTACGATGTGGAAAAATGAGAAAACATTTCAGATATTTTCAGCTAGATTAATATTAATAAATCTCCTCAATTGAGGAGATTTATTAATATATTAAGGACATGGTTCATCTTGCGCTTGTTTTTTACAAGACTCATTTGCTGGCTTAATCGTATCTTCCAGCTTCTTATTCGTATCAATAAGATTTTGATGTAATTGTATAAGATTTGCCACGGTCTTTTCCTGTGTCTTATTTTGAACAGATAGTAGTATTTCAAGATTTTTATATTGTGTTTGTATATCACTGGTGATTGCATCAAATTGCTCATAGTATCTCCTTTCATATTTGACATCATTTACTTCTCAAACTTGTTTATTGACATCTATGAATGCCTGAGTAACAACTCATTTCAATCTGCTTATTCAATCGCTTATGCCTTTAAATATACATTCATTCAGAACATTTACACTATTATTCATACAATCCAGATTTTTCAGTATGGCACTCGCTTGGGTTGCACTTAATCATTGTCTTGATAATTCCTTAGCAAGCAGCTCCCTCTCTCTTTTTTCATAATCCTTTCACCCTCATCAAGTAACCCCGCTAAGTAGTTTTATTGATTCTTGCCAATCTTTAATTCAATCTTTAATTTTTCAAAATCAGAATTCTCAATTGAATATCTTTGTAATTTTTTTTCATAGTTCACTCATTGAGGTGTCTTCTGCAACACATGATTTCAGCACATCAATGCTATATCAATTTATAATGTCGGTATAGAAAGGGTTATTTTCATCGTCACTTTCACATCATGAAATGCTGCCGACTACATTACATCTGAACAAGGCTGTTCATTTATTATTGATTTTTCTGAATCATCATAATATGGTACTTAGGGTTGCCGTATCGACATTATATGTTTTCGCAGCATTTATAAGTTTGGTTGATTTAGGCGCAAGATCTAGAGCACATTTTGAACCGACAGCCTTTTGTGTTACATTTATATAGTCAGTTTGTTTTTCTATAAGATCGTGATCTCTGTAGAACTGTTGCGGAATCTTTCACCAGAATAAAGGGGCAAGGTTGAATTCCCAAGAAGACAGGAATCAATCATGCGTAAGAATCTGATTTACATCTCAGGTCATCTCTTGAATGGCTTTGTCTCAATTTCCTAGAAAATTATCAAACGATCAAGTTCAGGATTCTCAGCAACTTGAACTTGAAGCCTCCTTTTGAATTTCTGATAATACGGTTGTAATATTAGTGATATATTCTTTAACTCATTCAGATGGCCCGTCTTTTAAGCTACAAGAACCAGCAGCAGCGTTTGCTTCTGAAGATAGTATAAATAAGGATGTCAATAGCAGTAATATTTTTTTCATGTTATTTTTTGTTCATCTTAACTACTGTGGTGGATATCTGTTCGATATTTGCTTTAAAAGTATTTGAAAAACCGATAAGTTCCGCAACATCATCATTTATGGATGAATTATAGCTCTGTCATATCTTTGTAACCAAAATATTCGTATTGGAAATATAAGGCTGATAAATAGTCTTATAATCAATATGTTTTCATAAGCATGTTATAGAGTTCTGTCATTCGCAATTTCCCATAATTTTCTTTTCATAATCCGGATTGAATGCATTTTGAGATTTATAATCCATTCAATTATGTTTGAAAGTGCTCTCCAGTATGCTTTCATCTAAAAATTCATTTGATTCTTTTCAGCTTTTCGGTTCCAGATTAAGTATAGGAGGGGGCAGATGAGTTACTACCATTCACAGATAAACCATAGAAGGAAGATTGAGCTTCCTCAATATGCTCAGTGAAAAGAAATTCTTTGTCATATCTGATTGAATAAGGCTTTTTCCGGCAATCGTATTAATAATTTTAAGATTCTTATCGAGTATTCATTCTATTGATTCCGATTTTCAACCTCATAAAAGCTTCTGTGTATAAACTTCCATGCTGATTTCAATACAGAAAACTCAGCTGCAAGGGAAAGTGTCAAACATAGAGCCTCAAGCTCATGAACTTCATGCTCATAGCGAATTTCAGCTTCATGTTGCTCAGCTTCAGAAATTGTTGTGATTTTTTACAGAGGTTTCACCATTTGAATTTCACTTTCATCCTGCAACGCTCGTATTGCTCTCTCCGCTATTGAGTTGATTCACTATATCTTTCATCAATTGTTCATCTAGAAGTCATAAATCTGATCAAGTATTGCATAAATTTGATTTTGACTTGTTTTCATTTAATTTTTGAACAGGATTAATAGGATTAATTATTCAAGAGTTTGTTGCATTGTTTCAATTTGTGGAATTAGTATTTTGGCCTCAATTGGAATTTATGATTCATAAGCTATTATCCAATGGTTTTTTATCATCAAAAATAGATCAGACATTATTCATGCTTCAGTTCAATATGTCTCCAAATTCCAATGAAGTGCCATTTTCCACTCATTCATATTTAGTTTCTTTTGAGAAGATCACATTATGTATCTTTGTGAGATCATCCATAATGTCATATCATGAATTATTCACATCTCAATCATTATATAATCCTGAAACTGCGATTCTCGACATCGATGTCTCCTTTTTCATCATTTCTCACTCTTTGCTTTTGTACCAAATTATAGTATATTTTCTTATCTGTTCTAGTTCTTCAAGGGTTTTTGCTTCTTCTCCGGACTGGAATTTTTCATCCAGATGCGATAAGAGCACTCCAATATTGAACTCTTCTGTAATCTTGTCCAATTCTTTTTTTGTAAAATCTTTATTAATATCGATTATATTGCCCTTTTTATAGTTCATTTCTAAAACAATATAATCATTGATTTTTTTTGCACTTCATTCTAACTCATTTTCGATGAATTTCATTTGGGTCGATGAAGATCATTTATCTATCGTTTTGAAAAAATCAAGTCAAGCATCATCTCATATAAACGCATAAACACTCATACTTTGCAGTACAAGTGAGATTATGCTCAGATTGGAGGCTATTTTTAATATTTTCTTATTCATTTTCTATTTGAATATTAACTTTTTCTTTTCAGCGCTTATTGATATTGTACCATGAATTTTCTTATTTATCAAGAGATTTGCAATTTCATCTTCAATTTTTTCTTGTATATATCTTCTGACTGGCCTAGCTCAATATTCAGGGTTATAAGTTTCTGCATTTATGATATCCAAAGCCTTCTTGTCATATTCCATTTTGATTCAAACTTCTTCCAATCTTTTTTTAAGCCCCATAAGCTGCAATTCGATTATTTTCCTTAGGACTTTTTTATCAAGAGGATTGAATACTATTGTTTTATCAATCCTATTTAAAAATTCAGGAGGGAAGTATTCTTCAAGATTTGAAATTACTTTTTCCTTTATTTTTGCATAATCTTCAATAATTTTAGCCTCTTTTCATTCTGTAAGATTAAATCATATTTGAGATGCTTTTGAATTGAATTCCTCTCATCAGATGTTTGATGTCATGATGATTATGGTGTTTTTAAAATTTATCTTTCTTCATTTTGCATCCGTAAGATTACCTTCCTCAAGTATTTGAAGGAGAATATTAAAAACCTCAAAATTTCATTTCTCCAGTTCATCAAAAAGCACTACGCTATAAGGTTTTCTTCTAACCTTTTCTGTCAGCATTCATCCTTCCTCGTATCCTACATAACCAGGCGCTGATCCTATAAGTTTTGAAACAGATGCCTTTTCTGCATATTCAGACATATCTACTTTTATAAGAGCTTTAGAATCTCAGAAGAATTCCTTTGCCAGAACCTTAACAAGCTCTGTCTTACCGACTCAAGTTGGACCAAGAAGCAAGAAGCTTCAGATTGGCCTATTCTTATCAGCGATTCAAGTTCTGCTTCTTCTTATAGAACTAACAATAGCTTTGATGGCTTCATCTTGTCAGATAATATTGGATTTGATATCAGATTCCAGTTTCTTAAGCTTATCCAGATCCTCAATTGTCAGGTTCTGAAGCGGGATTCATGTTATCTGATTTACAATTTTTTGGATGTCATCTTTTTTGATCTTAAGACGTTTTGATTTTGGAATATTTGTCTTAATTTTTTTGTCACGTATTTTCTTTTCCAATTCTTTTTGTTTTTCTTTTGCTAGCATTGCCTTATGGTACTGTTGGCTCATTACATAGTCATCGATATTCTTTTGGATTTTCTCGATTTCAAGCTTAAGCTCCATTATCCCTTCCTCATCATAATTATACTTCATGCTCTTTGAAGAACATGCTTCATCAATAAGATCAATCGCCTTGTCCGGAAGAAATCTATCTGTCATGAATCTCACGGAATAATCAACCGCAGCAGCAATCGCATCATCCTCTATTATAAGATTATGATATTCTTCAAATGATTCTTTTAATCATCATAAGATTTCTTTTGCGACTTCAGGAATCGGTTCTTCAACTTCTATCTTTTGAAACCTGCGCTCAAGGGCGCTATCTTTTTCTATATGCTTTTGATATTCATTAAGGGTAGTTGCTCAGATAACACAAATCTTACCTCTTCACATTGCAGGCTTAAGGATATTTGCCGCATCCAGGCTTCATTCTCCTCCTCATGCTCAGATTATCGTATGAATCTCATCTATGAATAATATTACTTCATTCTCTAATTTGGAAGCCTCATCTATAATCTGTTTTATCCTAGATTCAAATTCTCATCTGTATTTTGTTCATGCGACCATTCCGCCTAAATCAAGTGAAATGATTCTTTTATTCTGCATTGCAAGCGGAACAGTTCATTCTGAAATTCTTTTTGCCAATCATTCTATGACAGCTGTCTTACCGACTCATGGCTCTCACACAAGACAAGGATTGTTTTTGGTCTTCCTATTGATCACTGAAATCAGCCTCTCTATTTCCTTTTCTCTTCATATGATCTTATCTATTTTTCAATCATGAGCTTCTTTTGTCAGGTCCAGTCAGAAAAAATCAAGAGCAGGTGTTTGAGAGTCTTTTTTCTTGTCGCCTTCCTGTTTTTTATTTGCAAAAAAAGGATTGTTTTCCATTTCGTCCTGGCCCATATGCCCCAATCATTCTTCAAGCGCCTTTATGATATTGTCAATCGGATCAAATGTGCCATCTCATTTCGGCAGGGAATTCTCTATATTAGTGAGTGATGTTTCTATATCTTTCGGATTAACTCATATGAATCCAAGAAAGTTCATAAACCAAGGAACTCACGACTTAACAAGAGCAAGAACAAAGTCCTCGATGCTAGCCTGTTTTTTCTTAAAGGTCGCAGCTATTTTGATTGAATCCACAATGACATCTTTAAGCTTTTTTGACATTCAGATATAATCTCATTTTCTTTCGTCATCAAATATTTTGAATTGTTTTTGTACCAGTACCTCAAGCACTATCTTTTCATTGATTCAGAATCAAGAGAAAACCTCATGCACATTTCATTTCTGGGTTTTTATTATTTCAATGAAGACATCTTCGCTTAAAACCTCTTTATATCAATTGTTTTTTACTCTGTTTTCTGCTTCAATTAAGGATTGTCTATATATTTCTGTAAAATTCTCAAGCATTTTTATTTATTTAATATTTAAATACTTGATTATTATACTATAAGTGTGCCTTATTTCCAAATGAAGATTAGGCTTTTTCCTCTAATTCCTTTTGACAATCTTGATATATATCGGATACATATATTTTTAATAAAATTTCAGGAAGATTTTAATTAAGTTAAAAACTCAAATAAAAACTTTCCAAATTTCATATTATTATTATATTAGACAAGTTATTTTATAATTTGTAAAGCATGCGTTTCAATAATCCGATTTATGAAAATGAGGAACTAGCCTATGAAGATGTTTTTCTTTTCCAGAATTATTTTGAATGAACATCCAGATTTTGATGAATCGACATCAAGCCCTTATTTTCCTTTTGAACAAGCATACCCGTAATCAGCGCAAACATGAATGCCGTGACTGGGAAAAGAATGTGCGAAGCATTGGCTCGATTGGGCGGATTGTGAATATTGCCTCAAGATATGGATATTGAAACAATGACTCGAATAGTTTCAGAAATAAAATCAGCTTCAATTAAATTCGATACTCCGATTACAGTTAAGGCTCATCATACAATAAGAGATGCTTTATGAATAATCTACAAGAGGTCTCATAATGCCGTAATAATGATTGATGATGATAATCGTCCGATTTGAATATTCACTTTAAAGGACTTTGCTGATTTGGATCAATATACTCAGCTTTGAAGCCTTAAAAAATCATTTCTTTTGACTTGAACTGAAGATATCACTGATGAAGAGGCATTTAATCTGATGGAAGAGAAATGAATCTCAAGCTTACCGATAGTTTGTGAAAACTGAATCCTTCTTGGCATACTAACAAAGAAGCAAACAGTAAGAAATAGTATTTACAAGCCAACATTAGATAAAGATTGAAAGCTTGACCTTGGGGTTGCTCTTTGAATCAATCAATTTATGGATAAGGCCAGGGCACTTATAAATTTATGAGTATCTATTTTTGTGCTAGATACGGCACACTGATATCAAAAGAAGATGTTAGACGCAATAAAGCAGTTCAGGTCTGAATTCTGATCTGAGCCTATCCTTATAGCTTGAAATGTTATAACAGAAGAATGAACGCGAACATTAATTGAGGCTGGGGCTAATTGAGTTAAAGTTTGAGTTTGACCATGAGCGATGTGTACCACAAGAATGAAAACTGGAGTTTGAAGGCCACAATTCACTGCTGTCAGAAAATGTTCTTTGGAAGCTAAAAGATTAGGATGATTTATCTGGGCTGATTGATGAATAAAAGAGCCAAGAGATCTTGTTTTAGCTCTTGCCGCTTGAGCGAACCATGTCATGATATGAACAGTTTTCACCTGAACCTATGAGTCGACATGAGATATAAAATTCGATGAATCATGAAAAATGTACAAGGCTAATTATTGAATGGCATCAAGAAAAGCTGTAACCTTGAGGAACTCAGGATTATCAAATTTTGAACTTGCAAGGAAAGCTTTGTTCAAAGAATGAATAAGCACATCGAAGATATTCATTAAAGAGGGAAGAGAATGAGTAGGGGACATAGTCGACGAATTTATGACTTGACTCAGGAGCTCAATGACATACATCTGATGAACTGATCTGGAAAAATTCAATGAAAAATCAATAATCTGAATACAGACGAATGCTTGATTTTTTGAATGAACTCCGCATTGAAAGGTCAGGTAGATAACATCTTGTTTTTATTTAAATCATAAATCACAGTAGAATTGGCAATTATAGAATTTTTTTAAAAAATATGATAAATAAGCCACTCCATTCCGAGTTGTGTTGAGTCTGGGATAATTCCTGCCCGAATATCATAAAATGTGCTCAGAAAAATAAAATAAAGCTACAAACTATTTTGGGGCTTAAAAATGAATATTGAGATAAAAAATTAGCAATTATCGCAATTGAACTGATCCATGAAATAGAATCAGTATTTGATGTTGAATGAAAAAATCAATCTTATAGCAAATACCTAATGCATTACTTAAATAATTGATTGTGATGATTGCTGGATACCCTATACTTTGAATGTAATCATAATTTTAATAGTGATAACAGAATGTTACGCATTTATATATTAAATATACAAAGGCTTAAAGTCATACTAGATAAAACAAAATCATTTTCTGAAGATCAAAAAATGATGTTTTTGAATATCATAAAAAAAAGTTTAGAAAATAGTCAATATTTAGCCTCATTATCAAATTTATTGAAGATAATAAATTATATCGAAACCAACTGAATATTTCAAATTCCTGAAGCTACGAAAGATTAAGATTCATAAATATGATTTTATCCCTTAATGAAATCAATGAAGGTGCCGATCGTCCGCAGGATCTAACAAGAAGGCTTCTAAAAAGAGAGTTTTATGAGTTACTGTCCGCCTTTTAAGCCTTAAAAAAAATTATATTCAAAATAATAAAAAAATCTTCCATTGGAAGATTTTTTTATTATCGCTCTATTAGGTTTAGATGATAACATATGGATTCGTAGTTATTGTTCTTGTATTTCAGGCAATATCAGTTACTTCAAGCTCTATATATAAGCTAGATCATCAAACATTAGGTATTAAATAATCAAATGTCAATGTTGAAGATCAGACTCAAGTAACATTATTGATTCAGCTTACAGCTTGGTTATTGTGTGCCAATTTGAAAGTAGCATTTGTTATGTTCGCTACATTTTCATCTAATGTAATAGTTCAGCTTCAAGGATTTCAAGCTAGTTCCAAATCTGAAAATTGCTCTCATGTTTTCATCGGTGCAATAGTATCGATTGTTGTAGTCGCATCAGGAGAGGCATTGCTTATATTTCAAGCCACATCTTTTGATTTTACTGAAAGCGAATGAGTTCAATCGGCAAGATTTGATTCTGGTGTGTAATTAAGGGAATTTCAAATATCTATCCATGAGGTTCAAGAATTAGTTGAAATCTGATATCCTACTGCTCCTGCAACTGCTCACCACGTCCAAGTCGGTCTTGAATTATTTGTAATAGAGGTTATTGTTACGGTTGGGATTCAATTGCTCTGGGTATCTATGGTAATTTCCAGGGTTGCTGATGGTCAATTTCAGGTTATATTTTTTCATCTGATTTGTATGGTATATGTCGAATCCGCCAAATCAGATCAAGGCGTATAGCTGGTGACATTTCAAATATCGGTCCAACTAGTTCAATTATTCATTGAGATTTCATAGCTTGTTGCTCATAGAACTGAATTCCAATTAATTGTAGGCCTTGGATTATTTGTAATTCCATCATTATTACTTAATCATGAATCAGTTCACGTTGTCATGGTTGCTCAATTCGGTGCAGCCGACGGCGCATTAGCAAGAGTGTTGAAATTTCAGATATCTGGATTTGATTGAAGATTTCATGCCGTGTCCTTTGATATGAAATATAGCTCATATGCCGTATTTCAAGTTAGTCATGAGGCTGTGATATTGCTTTGAATATTTGCAGAAAGCTGGACTTGTCAAGAAGAAACCGATCATTGAACTGAATTATTCATAATTTGAGCGTTTGTCGGTGCTGGACTTCATGCATGAACAATGGCATAATATCAAGTTCAATTTTCATTTAATTTTACTCAAAAATCAATTGTGTTATTTGTAGTTGCTCAAATTGCAAAAGTCATTGTCATAGGAGGAATGGTATCAGGAGTGGCAATTGTTGAATATGGGTTATTGCTTAAGTCTGTTTGTGTGTTTCATGCTGAATCTTTTGTAATATGATATAATGTATAATTGCTGGATTGTGTTAGTCACGAAATATTTACGCTATTATTTCAGGCAATTGCAGCTATTTGCGTTCATGATGCCATTAAAGTTGCAGCACTAGGAGCAGGCAAAGCTGAAAGCTGATTGATATAATATATGGTTCAGGCTTCATTTGAATTTATTATAGCCAATGCAGAAGTATCGCTTGGGTTTATGTTTCAATTTGTAATTGGCGGAACTGTATCAGGCGTTGCAAGGGTATTGATATTCAATGCTCAATTATTTATGGTCTGAAGATTTCCAGCTGAATCTTGAGCGAGAAAATATACATCATATCAAGTGCTTCAGGTCAATCAAACTACATTTGTATCTACGGCAGTGTTAGCTGCAAGAAGAAGATTTCATGATGTGATTTTTCAAGATATGATTCATGATTTGATTTGAGCATTTGTTGGAGCAAGGCTTCATGAGGGCATTACAACGTAATATCAAGTTCAGTTTTCATTGATCTTTGCCTTGAAGCTAATGCTAGTCGGAGTTGAGGGATTTGCAGCGAAAGTCAAAACGCTTGGTTCCAAAGTATCAGGTGCGATATCCGTAGTGATATTCAAGCTAGATTTTGTATTCTGGAAGTTTCAAGTGCCAACATTATCTTTAGCTATGAAATAAAATGTATAAGTGGTATTTTCTGTCAATCAAGTGAGATTCAAAATATTATTTCATGCTACGAGATCAATTTGAGCTCAAGCTTTCACTTGGGCATCTGTGGGCACTGGATCAGTTGCTGGTTTCATAAGATAATATCATTTTCATGCCTCAGTAGAAGATATTGTTATATTTGCTGAATTCATCGTTTTTGTCGCGCTTAATGTTGTTGATGAGGGCAGAGTATCCACTGTTACAGAAGAAGATTTAATATCAGTTCAAATCACTCATCATTTAATTGATCTTATTGTGAGTGTGTGAACTCAATCATTTAATGCCACTCAAGGAGTGTAGCTAGTCACATTTCATATATTTGCTTCAGGTCATCAATCAAGACTGACAGCATAAGCCGTTGCTCAATTTATAAGTGTCCAATTCCAAGTTGGCCTAGGATTGTTCGTTAATCATAAATCACTCACGCTTGGAGCTGGCAAAAGGGAGATCTGATCTTTTACTTGCTCAATCGTAAGGGCTCATGACATATATTGTGCAGCCAGAGATGCCGGAACTCAATTTGCACTTTTCGGAGAAAGTTTAAGCTCAACTGATCCTGCGCTCGTAGAAAATTCAAAAAGAGTAACATTTCATCCAACTTCATTTATTGCTGTCTTATATGTGCTAGGTGCATGCAACTTTTCAAAATTGCTTACCCTAAGCATTTTGCCTCATGTAACTGAAAAATTTCATGCATGCTCCGGATGATTTACTGCATTAATGGTAGTCAGATTTGAAGCTCACGTATCGAAATTAACTGCTTTCAATGTTCAATCTTCATTTTTTTCAATATTTGATGTTCCCGGAAGCGTGCGTTTATCTATATACATTTTATGTTCCTTGAATATTACAGGTACTTTTATTTGTATTTGATCTGTAGATACTTTGGAATTTGGGTCCAAGTCTCCTAGCGCTAGTTTGTCGCTTTGTGCATGATCAGAGAATAGAGGAGAATTTTTTGATTGTTTCCTTCACCCGAACATATTTCAAAAATTTTCTAGGCTTCATCTCACTCAAGTTACCACTCTTTGCTCATCCTTTACTCACATGGTATTCTGAATATATGTTCACTCTACAAAAGTTTCAATATTATTTCAGAAGTTATGCGAATATCAAGCCTTACTCGTTTGTGTAGTTTTTGAGTAATCATGAGCTCAGAATATCCTATCATGCTCTGTAATATCAAATGTGAGCTTAGCTCATGCAGTCGGAGAATTCTTTACTTCTCTTCATTTGTCATACATTGAGTCTATATCCAATCTTTCATATCAGACACTCGCATCCGCTCTTAATTTTGGAGTGATTTTAAATGTTGAGCCGAATTCTGCCAAAAGCTTACTTCACCCCCTTACTCATCAGCTTACCTGAGTCCAATCATATTCTTCCGGGGTGTCCTTGATTATGTCTCATATCTTTCCAAGATCTTTTCAATTTACATCATAATACACAATAGATCACTTTATTTCATTCAATACTGAAGATTTTCAGAATCATTGAGTAATATCTAATCATACTGCTTTTTGTTGCATTCTTACTTCTTTATCAATATTTACTTCATCAAAGTTAATTTTCACAAGAGCATCCAGAAGCGCTCAGGTTACCAATATTTTTCAATTTGGAATTTTAAATCATTGTGCAACAACATATTTTTCTAGATTTGATCATCTCTCGATTCATACATAAGTTCATAATTTTGCTCCTGCATATAACATCCTATAAGAAGCTTCCAACCTGAAATCTGATCTGATTTCATTAAAGTCGCCTAATAATCATAAATTAAATCTCCAATTACTTGATTCAAGGCCAATGTCAGCCTTTACTCATTTGATTTCTCATACTTTTGCGCCTTGATTTGTTGCAAGAGAATCCTCTTTTTGTATTGTTCAGATTTTCATTGTACCCTTTTTTCAATCAGTTCAAAGCGTGGCTGATAATCAATCGCTCGTTCAGACTATGCTTCATTTTTTTGATCTGATGAAATCAGATGTTTCATCATCCAACTTTATCCTATTATTAAAATCATTATTTTTAGCTTTATAGAGCATTTTATCCAGTTCTTCTATATCGTTAAACGAATCAGTTGTTCATTGAGACATTGTTTGGCCATTCATAGCTGATACATTTTCTTTTATGGCCATTATTCTATAAGAAACATTATCTCATTCTTTTTCTGGAATCAGATAATATTTCGTAGTTGCTATTTTTTTACCATCCTTAAATTCATCCTTAGAATGTCATTTAAGCTCAATCCTTTTCATATCACTCATTTGTTTCTGAATGTCGTCACATAATTTGATTTCCTCATCTATATTCTTTAATACCGTCTTTGTATCTTCTGCAACATCATTGCCTAATTTTGAATATAATTCTTTTTTGCTTCGAATTTTCTTTATAAATTGCATTGAAGCAACAATGAATTCTTTGGATGGCGGGTTATTTTTATCTGATAATTTAGCTCTTATATCTTTAAGGTTTTTTTGTAATGCGTCCTTTGAGCCGATTCATTCCCCATAAGCTCTAGAATCAAAAGATGGCCCATTTAATTTTGTGTCAGACATAGTTATAAAATTTAATAATACGATATATTAATAATAACATATAGTTTTTTTAATGTAAAATTATTTTCAACAAAAAAGAGCAGTTTGAACTGCTCTTTTTGTGTTTCTAAAATTTATTCGGATATTTTGGGTTCCACAATTATAAAATCCTTTGCGGGATCATAAAAATCAAGACTATCTTTTCAGACTTTTGCTATGACATGCTCTAGTAGGTTTTCAAGCTTCACTTCCTCTTGTGTGCCTGATTCCATATCTTTTAGCTGGCATACTCAATTTTTTGCTTCCATGATACCTACAATCGCGACAAATCTTGCATTTATCTTATTTGCTTTTTTCATTTGAACCTTCATTGAAGGGGTTCAAAGCGAAAGCTGAGAATTCAATCATTTATTTCTTGCTTCTATATTCAGAGGCAAGACAATCTTTTTTGCCTCATCTCAAAGCTGAATAAAATATAATTGGATAATATCCTTGTTCTTAAGCTTAACTCAAGCTTCCATGATATGTTCAATAAGCCTTTCTGCTCAAAATGCAAAACCAACGGCAGGGATAGTGGACTTATATCATATAGTCTTTGCCAATTCATCATATCTTCATCCTCAGCCAAGAGCATCTTGGCTTCTTCATGAAAAATCAACAAATTCCCAAACTGTATGGCAATAATAATCCAATCATCTGACCAAAGTATGATCTTCAATAAAGTCTACACCTAATATTCCTAGATATTCTTTTACGCTTTCATAAAATTCTTTTGACTCCTTCTTAAGGAAATCTGTGACTTTTGGCGCGAATTTAAGTAGTTCTTGAGTATCGGGATTTTTTGAATCCAGAATACGAAGAGGATTATTTTCTAATCTATAAAGGTCATTTTCATCAAGATGTTGCTTTTTGTTTGCAAAAAAATCTTTCAGAGCTTCAATATATTTTTCTCTTTCTTTTGATGTTCAGATAGAATTTATCTTTACTTTAAAGGATCATTTCAATCATATTGAATCAAGCATGCTTTTTCAGATGTAAATCAATTTTGCGTCCAATACGGGATCTATTTCTCAAATTATTTCGGCACCGATCTGATTGAATTGACGATATCTTCATTTCTGGGGTCTTTCATACCTAAAATGCGGTTCTATGTAATATAGGTAGACTGGTTGTGTCTCATCAAGAAAATTCTCGATATATGATCTCATGATTCAGGCTGTTGATTCAGGCTTCATAACAAGTTCTCTTCATTTCTTATCAATGATATTATACATTTCTTTTGAAACAATATCCGTATCTTCTCAGATGCTTCTCTTAATTAAGTCTGCTTTTTCTAATATTGGCGTTGAAATTCTTGTGAATCAGTTTTTCCTGAATTCATGTCTAGAGACTTTTTTCAAGAATGTAAAATATCTTTGGTATTCTCCGTAAATATCCTGCATTCCACGTACTCTCTGTGGAATTTCCATGTTTTTGGTGTATTTAAATAAATATATTCAGTTATAGTAATGCAATTATCTTTTTAATCAAGTCAAATTTAGCTTATTTGATTTTTATAGAAAATATTGAATTTTATTAAAACTAGTGTACAATGCTGAGGAAAAATATTTTTTAACTTTTTTTTATGCGGAAATCTTCAATAAAAGCTTTTACTATAGTTGAATTACTTGTTGTAATAACAATTTTAGCTATAATAAGCGTCGTTGCTTATACTAATTTCTGATGATCTACTGATAAAGCTAAGAATTCAAAAAGATTGAGCGATATTGCAAGCATAGAAACCTGACTTCAAGCCTTTTTCCAGGAAAAGAATTATTACCCTATGCCATCACAATACTCCGCTGCAACTCCAAAAAATTTATGGGGATATAATAATGCGGTAAATGCTCAATTAAGCAATACATTATCTTGAGCAAAATCTTGAGATCAATTCACATCTATAATTGCTGCATCGACTCTTGGATGATGAAAGGTAAATGATACTTCTTGAGCGCAAATTTGAGCAAAATGAACTATAGATAAAGATGTTCTGGCTAAGGCATACCTAAGTACAGAGCTTCAGGACCCAGGTTTAAAAGATGTAAAAGTGGGCGATACAGAGTCATTTAAAGATTATTGAATCTGAGAATATGTCTATTGAGTTTATGCGAAAAGCAATTCCAATTGGACTTTAGCATCACAGAAATGAAGTGCTTATAATATTGCCGTTACAATGAAAGATGATCAAAAATGATTTGTAACTAAACTTATTTGAAATTTTGATAAGTCAACTTGTGCCACATGCCCAAGCAGCCTTGTTTGACCTGGTTGAGCATCATTGAGTTCATTGAATGACTGAGATTCTTCACAGACTTGATCTTCTACTAATGCGAGCGAAACAATACCTTATGCCATCATCGGATTCTAATATTTTAACTATATAAATTAAACACAAATTATGTTAATACCTACCGTTATAGACAAAACTCCTGGAGGAGGGGAGAGAGTATATGATATTTACTCAAGACTTCTTGAAGACCGTGTTATATTTTTATGAGACGCCATAGACAGTAATGTTGCAAATACGGTTATTGCTGAGCTTCTTTTTCTCGAAAAACAAGATCCAAAAGCACCGATTACAATTTATGTAAATACTCCTGGATGACATGTCACTGCTTGACTTGCGATATATGATGTAATGCAATATGTCAGCTGTGATATTATAACTGTTTGCATCTGAATGGCTGCAAGCATGTGAAGCATCATCCTTGCTTGAGGAACTAAATGAAAAAGATATTCACTTCCAAATAGTGAGATAATGATACATCAGCCTCTTGGTTGAGCGGAATGACAAGCTACTGATATAAGAATTGCTGCTGAGCATATAATCCAAACTTGAACAAGACTATACTGACTTTTGGCTAAGCATACATGAAAAGATATAGCTACCGTCGAAAAGGATTGTGATAGGGATAATTATATGACTGCAGAGGAGGCTCTTGCGTATGGTCTTATAGATAAGATTATCGTAAATAAATAACTACACAAGACATTAAATATCATAAAAAACATCCCGATTCAATCGGGATGTTTTTTTAATTTCCAAATTATCATTTTAATAATTCCTTACGCACCTAACATGCCTCAGATCAGTATTCGGTGAGTAGATATGCGGCACTCAATACCAATCCCAGATATATACCGATCACCAAGAGTATCAGCTATATAAAGACGATGAATAGTAATTGGAAGAGGTGAATCATCATATCGTAGAGCTATTTGTGTGCAATGCATCTAATTGATCCCATGCAGGCAGGAACCAGTCGCTTTGTCAATTTCAGGTTTTATCATAACACCTCTTTGCCGCAGGGAAGTTTGTCGTGCTTTTTGACATCAATAGGTTCGTATTGAAAAGTCAATCAGAAATGCTTGTTATGTTTGTCGCATAATTCTCGACCAATGCCCATTTTTGATCAGGCTCATCAGACGGGAATGCTATGACTTTCGTTTGAGAAGTGCTTCAGACTTGAGCCACCACTCATCATCAGCACCTGTATCAGATTGCAACCGAAGCAGGACAAGCTAATGTGTAATCTGTATTCGTATAATAATTTATAACACAAACTTGAGTATTGCAAGATTGACTTGTGGCAGGCTTGGCTCAGGTGCAATTCGTATCTGCTACAATCTGTCAGTCATTCCTTTGACAGACTACGGTTCTGGTTTGTGTTCCTCATCAGCAAGTTGCACTGCAAGATCAATATGCTCATGTAGTCCACGAATATACATATGATTGGGTACAGCTATCATATGTATAAGTTCATCATAATGTTCAGTTGGTGCAAACTCTAGATTGAGATGAACATAGGGTGGGATATGTAGCATTAAGCAATGAATAGGCTGTCACACTAGATCAATTATTTACGACATTTCAATTAAAGCTGCAATTCAGCGGAATACAGCTCAGTCAATCAGCCGATACTGAATATCAACTATTACATGTAGTCTTGGTTCCATCTATCGATTCGCTTCATATTGTTGAAACCACTCAATTATCACATCAGAAATTCTGATAATATGTAAAACTTCAATTATTTGCATTAACTATACTGCTTGACTGAACCTGAGCATTAAAAAGCGGGAGATTATATGTATGTCAATTTACATTTTTTGTCGATGCTGAGCAGGGGGCTGAAGTCAGTGAGGTTAAGGGGATGCACGTAACATTTCATCAAGCGTCGAAGTATAAAGTATAATTAACAGCGCATATTCAATTCAGGCTTTCTTTTTTTAATATGCATGTTCCTGAGCTGCAATCAAAAAAATCTCCGATTGAATTAAATGTGGTCACAGAATTAGCCGCAAGCACACTTGAACTGGGATTATAATTAACCGCAGGAGTACATTCCATGAAATACGACGAGGTTCATATGATTGCATTTGTACACAATCATTTCAACGCGGCAGGCTTCATTGAACAAACTCATCATGTGCAAACAAATTGGTCAGAAATGGTGTCTGCCATCGATAATGAGAAAAATCATGACAATATAAACAAGAAAGCTCCAAGAATATATTTATTGACAGTCTTATAATCTATATTTTTCATAGGTGTTTTTTTAAATGATTTTAATTTATTGTTGAAATATACTTCTTACAAGTTGTAATAATCTCTTCTTTAACAAATTTTGTACAGTCATATTTATTTCTTTGGGATCTTTCTAATTTTTCTAATGTTTTAATGACTTCATTTACATTATTTTTTTCTTCACATGCAACCTTGTCTTCATTTTTTGTTTTCGTAGCACAATTTAGATTTTCTGTAATTTGTGAATCAAGAAGAGCCTGCTCTATTCTTTTATTCAGTTCTGGTTCGGATTTAACAGTCGTTGGGGTTTGATTTCAAAGATTTATCTTATAGTCTTCGCAATATTTTTTTCACTGAACTTGTTTGATGAGATTGCAATCAAATGCCTTTATATGAGTATTTCATTTAATGAATACTGATTCCCATGTTATCTCTTTTTTGATTGATTCTAGTTTTAACTTTTCTTTTTCACAATAATCTTTTCCTTCTATATCATATTTGTTGCAATCTGCCTTTAGAATCGAATCTGGTCAATATTTAAGCATAAGCTTAATTATCTCTTGTTTTCAATCAGAATATGTTCAATCAGAATTCTCTATTTTTTTTGTTTCTTGCGTTTTTCATTGGGTTCAATTACTCTCTTTTTTTAAATTCATGTCATCTGCTCTTCAGCATGATGTAATTATCAATAATGGAATAATGGCGATTTTTATAAATATTTTCTTGCTCATAGTTTAGGTTTATGTTTATATAATTTACTATTTCCAAATTATCATTTTAATAATTCCTTACGCACCTGACATGCCTCAGATCAGTATTCGGTGAGTAGATATGCGGCACTCAATACCAATCCCAGATATATACCGATCACCAAGAGTATCAGCTATATAAAGACGATGAATAGTAATTGGAAGAGGTGAATCATCATATCGTAGAGCTATTTGTGTGCAATGCATCTAATTGATCCCATGCAGGCAGGAACCAGTCGCTTTGTCAATTTCAGGTTTTATCATAACACCTCTTTGCCGCAGGGAAGTTTGTCGTGCTTTTTGACATCAATAGGTTCGTATTGAAAAGTCAATCAGAAATGCTTGTTATGTTTGTCGCATAATTCTCGACCAATGCCCATTTTTGATCAGGCTCATCAGACGGGAATGCTATGACTTTCGTTTGAGAAGTGCTTCAGACTTGAGCCACCACTCATCATCAGCACCTGTATCAGATTGCAACCGAAGCAGGACAAGCTAATGTGTAATCTGTATTCGTATAATAATTTATTGCTGCAGTACAATCCCATGACATAAAATCGTACCAACTAGCTCAAACATCATAAATTTCTTCATAAGTTTGTCAGACTATACAGGCTCAAGAGGGTGGGGAAGTTGTGGTAACATTGCAATTGGAACAATACTTACTATCATCCTGTCAAATAACCCATGTTCAATATGTACATGCCAATGTATTGCAGCTTTGGCTTGTTGTGGGCTTGGCTCAAGTGCAATTCGTATCGGCTACAATCTGTCAATCATTTCTTTGGCAGGCTACAGTTCTAGTTTGCGTACCTCATCAGCAAGCAACACTACAAGATCAATATGTTCATGTAGTCCATGAATATGTGTATCATTGAGTACAGCTATTATAAGGATAAGTTCATCACAATGTTCAATTCGTACAAACTCTAGCTTGTGAAGAGCAAGTGGCAGGATAGATGGGATTTTGCACCGAATATCATGTTACTGAGTTTCAGTTCAGTATAGTTCACCAAGCGGTTCAAGTACAGTTGGCGGGCGGTGACGCACTGCACGAAGGGCTTGAGTAGCTTCAATCAAGATTTCAGTATGTACATGTTCTGACCTGGCTTATATCTGCGCAATTTCATCAAAATGGAACAGAAGATGACTGATAAGCAACCTTACTTTGTCAATTTAGTATCGTTCCTAAGCTAGCAGTATAACAGTTTATCGACTGGCAAGATAAAACTCAATTGCTTTGTATTAATACCTGTCAATCAGTACAGGTTGAATTTATAGATGACACATCGGATATTGTCCATGTGGTATCTGCATTTTGCCTAAAAACATCTCAAATTTTTCATCAAGCAGCATCTGCAGAGGATGAAATCATCATCAATAATGCAATTAATATTCAATTATATTTTTTTATATTTATCATAATTTTTATTTATTATTCAGTTATCTGCATTATATATGGCTTTAAAATTTGTATATTAGGATTGTACATGACTATCACTGGATTTTCTAATACGGAAGTCCTGAGTCACGATTCAGCCGAATCTCAGGCTTTACATAATTTCTTACCTGACCATGCATATTTAAGTCATTCCATAGAGTCATTCTTCCTCGGGGCATTATTATCTCAGCATGTTAATCAGCTTGGAACTGGAATAACTTCAAATGTTCTAAGTTTTGAAATATCATATGAATAATCTTTATATATTTTACCATATTTATTATATGCATCACTTCAATAAGGAACATTATCGGATCAGGTTGTATTACCTGAGGAAATCTGTCAATATATCATAAGCTGCCTTCTTAAATAATTTTTTGATATTCAACCATCACTTGCACTTGAGCTTATTACTGCTGTTCAATTATAATTTAGAACGCTTCAATCAGCTATAAGTACAGCATCAATATTTGTTACATTTGGGTCTATATAAATATTTCAACCGTTTTTGTATTCCTTTCCAACTCATCTTTTTGCAACTAGAATCAGAAGGGAATCAGAATCATTATCATTATAAATATCGGCATTAATATAAATATTCCCTCATTTTACAATTATTGTTTTTTGTCCAACAACTTTTAACTTATAATTCGATGGGTCAGATGAAAATGAATAACTATTTTCTAATTTAAGTATTTTTCAAATATTATCTTCATTTGAGGCCATTAATTCTTTTTGACCTTCATAATTGAAGTATTTCAAACTCCATCAAGCATCTTCAAAGGCAGACTTAGATAGTTTTGTTATTGTTGTTTCCGGGGGAGATCATCTTAATATTGTCTCTAACTGTTTATTTATATTAGTTTTGACTATATATTTTTGATCTTGGAATTGTCATTCAATTACTCTAATTGGGCTATTTACAGCATTGGTATTAACCTTATTAATTCAATTTGCTTTTATTTCTTGAGATATGTTTGTTGTTGTTGCAGTTCCTTCGGCTCACAAATCTTTTTCTCATATTTTCAAAGATTTCAGTTTTATTACTATCTTACCTCCAATTAAGCAAACATGACTGTTTGAATCAATATCAAAATTTCACCAAATATCAGATGATATGGCTCAGTTCAAGGTGAGTGCTCATCAACTTGGGCAATCTGATGTATATGTGTTGAATTTTGCGGAATTATACACCGCATTTAAATTAATTATATTGAAATTTCAATATAATGTTGAATTTATTGCTCAAGTGACAGTTCTAAGAATTGTTCAATTAATAGTTGTAATATTTCAATCAATATCTGTCTCGGGATTTATGTATTTTGAGTAATTTCAATTTAGATTCCAGTTATCTGTGTTTATTCATGCATCAACATTATTTTTAGATGCTGTGATTTGCGATCCTGCGAAAGTTTGGCATGCTAGTCCTCAAAAAAGGCTTATTAATAAGATAGTCATCAAGGCCACTCTCTTTATTGATATTTTTTTCATTAATAAAATAGCAAATTGTAAACGTGGCGTTGAATTAATTGCTATAGTAGTATACTTTTTTACTATAGTCAATCTTTTTTATCAATCCATATTACAATAAAAAACATCCCGATTTAATCGGGATGTTTTTTATTGTTTACATTTTGAATAGACAGCAACTGTCCAATTTATGCCATGTTTAACCTTTCTCAAACTTCATTTGCTTCCTTTTGAGATTTTAATTGTTCATTGTTGCCTTCATTCCTTGCTACTTTCTTTTGATTTATTTCAGCTTCTAGTTTCTTGATTCTCACATCTTTTATCATATCGACGAGTCCTCTTAATTTTTCAGAAAACATATCACTCTTATCTTTCATTTCTTTACCTTCTTTTCAAGCTTGTTCTGAATATAATTTCTCCTGTTTTTTCATTTCAGCATGAGAGGTTCATTCCATTTCATTGATTTTATCTACAATTTCCTGAAACATCTCGATTTTCTTTTTTGGGTCTTGCTCTTTTTTGATATCTTCCATCAATCAGGTTTTTTGGAATTCTGCCAGCTCCTTAGTTCAAGTGTTTCCTCATAAGCTTCACATGCTTCTATTTATCTTATCTTGAAGTGCGGAATCAATTCATTCATTCAAATCATTTATATCAAATTTTTCCTTTTCACCTCATTTGTTTCTTAATCATTCTGATAACAGGGCTTTGTCTTTTATATCCAGATCTTTTCAGAAGCTTTTTTCTAATTTTCCTTGAGTTTTCAGATTATCATCTAATCTTTTTGTTTCTAAATCAGACATATATTAATGGAGTTATAAATATTAATGCTTTAACTATAGCATAAGAAATCATTTTAAGCAAAAATATGAGAAAAAAGTCTTGGATTTATCAAAGACTTTTCTTAAAATACTATAACAAATTCTCATTTAAGATTCTGTTTTCAGAAATATATCCTGCATTCCTCAATTGTGTCTCTTTTGAATTCTTCGAATTTTTTTGTTAATTCTCTCGCTACGACTATCTTGTGATCTTTTCAGAATGTCTTTTCAAGATCTTCAAGTGTCTTTAATATTCTGTGAACAGATTCATATATCACTACAGTATAATCTTTTTTCTCTAATTCTTTCAGAAGAGTCTGCCTTCATTTTTTAACAGGAAGGAATCAAATGAACCTGAAATCATGCATATGCATTCAGCTTCAGACTATTGCACTAAGAACTGCAGAGGCTCATGGAATGGGGCATACTTGAATATTCTCTTCTATTGCCTTTCTGACAAGATTATAAGCGGGATCTGATATTCAAGGAGTTCATGCATCGCTTATAAGTGCGATATTTTTTCATTCTTTCAATAAATCTAAGATTTTCTTGATCTTTGAATCGTCTGAATGTGCGTGAAAATTGAGAAGATTATTTTTAATATCATATGCCTTGAGAAGAACTCATGAAGTTCTTGTGTCTTCGCAGACAATATAATCGACCTCCTTTAGAATCCTTACAGCCCTATAGGTTATGTCTTCCAAATTTCATATTGGCGTGGATACTATGTATAGCATGGTTTTAGTGTTTAATGTTGTTATCGATTCGTACTGAACTTTCATTTTTATGCTTGAGCCTGTTCATCATTTTTCACTCTGATCTGCTGATTGGATAGCATCCTGACCATTTTAGGTAAATGCTCATCTCTGGTCAATCATCAGCACATGATCTGGATATTGACCATTCATAGCTCTTCTTTTATATCAGGCTTTATCTTATCGGATATGGATGAGATGAAATCTGCAGTCTCAGCAAAATTTGCCCTGAATCCAGTTCTGGATATTATCTCATAAACACTACGCCTTACGAGCTCTCATTCTTCCCAAACCTTGCTGTTCTGTATGACTATAGCCTGCATTTCCGGTGACAATTCTGATATATGCTGAGCATCTGCGTCTCAGGAATAAAATCTATTATTTTCCATATTGCAATAGTTAAATATTAAATCTGATTTCAGATATTCTTTTCCAGATAGTGCTTCAGACAAAGAGAAATATATTTATCATTCTCTCATATTTCTATCTGTTCGCCTTCTGTTGTCATTTTTCAGTTTGATATTCTTGCATTCATTGTAGCCTTACGTGAACACCAGCAAATTGTCTTTATCTCTTCAATCTTCTGTGCTATTTCAAAAAGCCTTTTGCTTCATTCGAATAAGTTGCCGAGAAAATCAGTTTTTATTCAAAAGCACATTACGGGAATATCCATTGTTGTTACGACCGTAGCAAGATCATCAACTTGGTTTTTAAATAGGAATTGGCTCTCATCAACCAATATGCAATCGAGTGATTTTTCTCCTTTAAGCTTAGCAATGGTTTCAAGGAAATCTGTACTTGAATTGAATGAAATTGATGGCAAAGCACTTCAGCTTCTAGAAGATACTTTTCAGTTTGCAAATCTGGTATCAAGTTCGGAGTTGAAGATGATGACATTCCTTCATCTTTCTGTGTAATTATAAGCCACCTTTAAGAGCTCAAGTGATTTGCCTGCTCACATGGCTCAATATTGAAAATATAGTTTGGACATTAAATACCTAATTTATCTCTTAAAACATTTATTTCGTAGAATAAATTCTGGTTTTTCTTCAGGATGAGTTCTAGCTTTCTGCATGAATATAATACTGCAGAATGATTTCTTCATGAAAATATATTTCAGATTCTTTCTAAAGTATAATTCATGTAATTCTTAAGAAGATACATTGCAACTTGCCTAGGTATCATATTTTCTTTTCTCCTGTCTTCTCAAAGCAAGTCTTTCTTGTTTATCGCAAAATGTTCACTGACTATATCAATTAGCTCATCATAACTCTTGATGCTCATCTTGTGTTTTTTTGTAGTTCAAAGAAGAGAGTTGGTAATAGCAAGCTTATTAAGCCTCTGTGCAACATTTTCAATTGTTGGCGGAGTATTATGAAGTTCGTATTCTGCTATGATCTGGTTAAGTATTCATTCTAATTCACGTATATTAGATCCCGCATTGTATGCTATAAATTCTGCCACTTCCTGAGGAATAATGAATTCTCTCGCTCTTGCTTTTTCTTGAAGTATTGCAAGTCTTGTTTCAAAATCAGGTTCTGATATGTCGACAATTATTCACCATTCAAATCTGCTTCTAAGTCTTGGTTCAAGTTCTGTTAATTCTCTTGGAGCTCTATCTCATGAAAGTATGATTTGTTTATTTGATTCGTACAAAATATTAAAAATATTATACAACTCTTGTTGAGTTTGTTCCTTACCGCTTAGAAATTGTACGTCGTCTATAACAAGAACATCTATAGAACGGTATTTCTCCTTCATTTTTTCTAATGTTCTTTTCTTAACATTTGTAACGTAATCATTTGCGAATCTATCCGCTGTTGTATAAATTATTTTCTTATCTTTGAATTTTGATTTTATCTGATTACCGGTCGCTTGAAGCAGGTGAGTCTTTCCAAGTCAAACATTTCAATATATGTATAATGGATTATAAGATGCTCAAGGTTTTCGAGATACAGCTTCGCAAGCAGAGAAAGGCAGTTGATTTGATGGACCGACTATGAAGTTGTCAAAATTATATTTATCATTGATCGTTTTGATCTCTGTTCATTCTGAACTGTTACTATCTTCAAAATCTTCTTTTTTCTTCTTTGTTGTTAAGTCCTTGTATTCTTTAAAACAATCTATTACTTTGTGATTTGAGGGATTATCAATGTTTGCATCAACTTGAAAATCTATAAATTGGATATTCGGATATTGTGAAGTGACTATTGCTTTGATTTCATTGTAGAATTTAAAACTGATGTTATCTTTTGCAAAACTGGATATAACTCAAAAACTAACGGAATTATCTTGTATGGATACTATAGATAATTTCTTGAAGTAAGTTAAGAAATCTGTTTTCTTGATTTTCTCAACCAACTCTTTAACTATGCTTTTTAGTAATAGTATTTCAGATACTTTATCCATTTTTTAATTATTTATTTTTTGAATTAAAAATTTCATACCAAATCTATATTTTTTTTTATTGATGTCAAAGTTAAAAAAACATTTGACAATGGCTTTTTGAACAAGTTTTTTGAACTCAAATCCATCTAGCTTTTATGTGTAGGCACTTTTTAACATTTTCGTATAATTTATTTGTTCTAATTTCCTCTGTTTTGCCTTTATGTAAAGAAAAACTCAGCTAAGAGTTTATCTAATAAATTGATGTTTGCATTATATGAAAAAACAGCCAAAAAAGAAATGTTTTTAAAAAATTTGTTCAATCATTTTTTTTGGCTTATGCTTTATGATTGATAAGGTGTTATTGAAAGAATGAAAATAGAAGCTTATAATCCTTAATGATTGCTATCTAAGAAAACTGATAAATTAAGAATAATAAGGGAGTCATAATAATTATTTTGCCCAAATTGTAGTTGTGAATTTATTATACGGACTTACATGAGATGAGTAGGTGTAAGTATTAAATCATCAGCTGCATGTTCACTCATAACAACCTATTACGAGTCATCTGGCCCAGCTGGAAGCGTTATTATTAGTTCAGTTATTATATTGCACAAAAGTTCATCAATATGTGCTAGATCACTTAGAACAGTCTCAAGATCAGTTTTGTGATGAAGTTGTGCTTAATACACAATCTTTATGAACATATCATTTTGCAAAAGGTCATCATTCAACTCGCAGAAAATAGTCGTTAGAAGATTTTAAGGAATTTATGATATTGTCATTTAGCTTAAAATTATCAGTTGCACTAGGGGATAGGCTTGTTGGTGGATAATTATAGCCTGAATTCGTTATTGTAGGATTGGCACTTCATAAATCCTTTGCTCATCTTTGTACAAGTGTCCATCAGCCTCAATCCTTTATCATATCGCAATAAGCTTGAAATGCAGGATCTGAATTTGGCTTAATCCAATAGATTCAGTCCGCGGATGATGGATATGCCATTTTAATCGTATTACAACTAGTTCATGCATTGCTGCTGGTATCTCAATTATTTGCCAATATTATTCCATCTCAATTTCAATCTCCTCTAACTCCACCTCATAATGAATTCTTTACTAATCAATTTCAGATCTCAATCAATTTCAAATTATCTGCAGAGATGATATTTTGGGCTGCTGTACTTGAAATGTTACTTCCTGAATATGCGGACTGCAATTTCTGCATCAATGTGGCTATATCAGAAGCTGACAATTTGTCCGAACCGGTTGAATATATCTGGTCTGCTTTATAATTGGCGAAATTGTTTATTCACGGTAGAATTATTGTTCAAGAGCCGAATGTATTATTGAATGTTATGCTTTGTTGACTTGAAGAGTTTGTTCAAAATAAAGTTGGTGTCGGTATATAATAATAAGTTGATCAAGTCTGTACTTTCAATACCACTCAATTATAATTTCCAGAGATATAGACATTCACTCAAGTTCAGCCTAATGCATTCGCATCAGGAGAATTGAGAATTGAGAACTGAGAGATGAGGAAATC
>CAZUBA010000026.1:0-29309 GCA_964618565.1 uncultured Candidatus Peribacteria bacterium
AGGTTCTTGAAAATACTGTTGACAATACTCATTATTGAGTTATATTGCTTGAAACCAATATAAAAAATTGTTGTTCTTCAGCGCTAAAAATGAAAAGGGAGACTCTATGTTAGATTTGGATAAAGATTCGGTTGAGAAGAAAAAAAAGATTGCCGATCTCGTCATCCAGTTAAAGAAAGATGAGAAAATAAGCAATCACAATCTTGAATTAACCGGTATTTCGCTAGAAGAACTAAAAAAAGTTCTGGGAAAGGAGGAATTAGGTCTTATATCATCCGATTTGTTCTCTGAAATGGGACCGGATTCAAATCCAACTTACACACTTTGCTCATTTTCGTCTGATCCCTATAAAATACATCAGAAGAGAATTGAGTACGTAAGAGGTTTGGAAAACCCCTAACTCAGGAAGCATTTAATCTGTTTAGACAGAATTTGCCCCAAAGCAAAAAAAGCCCGCTTGAAGCGGGCTTTTTTCTAATATCATATTAATCTTCGTCTTCGAACTTAACTCATCTTTCAGCTCTGATTTTCTCAGTGATGTTTTGTGGAACTTGTGAGTAATGGTGGAATTCCATTACGTAAGTTGCACGACCTTGAGACATAGACCTAAGATCAGTAGAGTAACCGAACATTTCTGACAATGGAACATATACTTTGATGATTTTAGCCATTCCTCTTTCAGACATCTCTATGATTTGTCCTCTTTTACCATTTAGGTTACCAAGAACATCACCCATGTATTCTTCTGGAGTATTTACTTCGACTAGCATGACTGGCTCAAGTAGGGCAGGTCTAGCTTTTTTAGTAGCTTCTCTGAAACATTTTGAAGCAGCAAGTTTAAATGAAAGCTCATTAGAATCGACATCATGGTAAGAACCGAATGTAAGAGTAGCTTTAACGTCAACTATAGGGTAACCAGCAATAATACCTCTTGTATATGATTCTTTCAATCATTTTTCGATACCTGGAATATATTCTTTTGGAATAGTTCACCCGACTATCTTGTTTACGAAAACTGTTTCATTCTTCAGAGTCTCATCTGCTTCTCTCATTTCTTGAGTGATAGGTTCGAAAGTGATGACAACATGTCCGTATTGACCACGTCCTCAAGTTTGTTTTTGATGTTTGAATTCCTGATCTTTTACCATAGATGTAATCGTTTCTCGGTAAGCAACCTGCGGAGCACCAACGTTACATTCAACCTTGAATTCTCTTTTCATACGATCAACGATGATTTCTAGATGAAGCTCACCCATTCATGCGATGATTGTCTGACCGGTTTCAACATTTGAACTTACTCTGAACGAAGGATCTTCCTCAGCTAGCTTATTCAATGCCATACCCATTCTTTCTTGGTCAGCTTTAGTTTTTGGTTCTACTGAGATTGAGATAACCGGTTCTGGGAATTCCATTCTTTCTAGGATGACTGGTTTTTCTATTTCACATAGAGTATCTCAAGTCTTCGTATCTTTAAGTCCGATTACCGCACCGATATTACCAGCAGGGATTTCATCGATTTCTTCACGGTGATTTGCATGCATTTGTAGAAGACGACCGATTCTTTGTTTTTCTCCAGAAACTGAATTAAGAACATAAGAACCTGACTTAAGCGTACCTGAGTAAACTCTTACGAAAGTTATTCTTCATACGAATGGATCAGTTGCGATCTTGAATGCAAGGGCACTAAGCGGTTCTTTTGGATCTTGTTTGAAAGTGATATGCTTTTCTTCATCATCAACATCAACTCCAGAAATAGTTCCTTCATTGATATCCATTGGAGACGGAAGATAATCTAGAACTGCATCAAGCACTAATTGTACTCATTTGTTAGTAAGTGCTGATCCGCAAACTAGAGGATATAGTACACTTTTTATAACTCATGCTCTAATACCCTTTTTAATATCTGCAACTGATAAATCTCATGCTTCAAAGAATTTTTCCATAAGATCATCTGATTGTTCTGCAGCTTTTTCTACTAATTCAGCACGCATGCTAGCACATTTTTCTTTTAGGCTTTCTGGAACTGGAATTTCAACAACAGTCTCACCCATTTTTCCGTCAAATCTATAAGCTTTCATTTCTACAAGATCGATGATTCCGGCAAAATCATTTTCTTCACCGATAGGATATTGGATTGCGATAACTTTATTTCCTGCCAATCTTTTTTTGATTGATTCATATGTCATATCAAAACTTGCACCTGTCTTATCCATCTTGTTTGCAAATGCAATTCTTGGAACATTGTATTTATCTGCTTGTTTCCAAACTGTTTCTGATTGAGGCTCTACTCATTGAGATCCATCGAATACAGCAACTCATCCGTCTAGTACTCTCATTGAACGTTCTACTTCAATAGTGAAGTCTACGTGGCCTGGAGTATCGATGATATTGATTTGGTGTTCTTTCCAGAAGCAAGTAGTCGCAGCGGAAGTGATTGTAATACCTCTTTCTTGTTCTTGAGCCATCCAATCCATTGTAGCGGCACCTTCATGTACTTCTCAGATTTTGTGTGTCTTTCCTGTATAAAATAGTATACGCTCGGATGTTGTAGTCTTACCTGCATCAATGTGGGCAATGATACCGATATTCCTAAGCTTTCTCATGTCGTTAATTAGACTAGCCATAAAAATGTAATAAAAATATAAATAGAATAAAGTTCTTCGTAGTTAGTCTCTGGTAATTGGCTTTATTAAGCCTACAAACAAAAACCAAACACGAAAAACAGTAAAAGCCAAAGAATTCTATAAAAAAAGCCGAAATAGTCAAATTTATTTGTATCTTTTACAATGCTATTTTCCATATTGACAAACCTCAAAAAAAAACTATAAGTATATAGTTTTATTCATATCAAATTTAATATGTCAAGATTAGAAAGATTAGTAGAATCAGAGAACACTGTTTTCGATGATTTGAAAGTTGAATTACGGCACAATATAGACTCATCCTGAAACCAGAATCCAGAGACGATAATAAGATGAATATGAAAGCTTTGCCTGAGCATGAATGAGCTTATTGAAATGGAAGCCATTGTTGTAGCTTGAATAGAAAAATTCAAATGAAGAAGGAGATTTATCTGACAGTATAATCAGCTTTGCAAGATACATGATTGCATAGATCAGAAATTCCGAATGCATTTTATCCAGGAATGAGTCAAGGCTACAGTAGAGCATTCAGTGTCAGATCAAGAGCCCAAATTATGAAGAAGGGCACTTAGAAAGGCTTGATTAGAAGTCAAATGATATGAAGTTGAATTGCCTGTTCAGAATCCAGAAGCCAAAGAAGCTGAAAAAAAGGAATTATATGAACTTACACTGCCCGAAGAGGAATGAAAGATGATTTTCTGAGCTTACGATCAATTTGTGAAATTAAAGAATAAAGCATACATTACAAAATCCGAACTTATGGGTTTGGCAAGCTTTTTCTCAAGAGCTGCAGTTTTTCTTGAAAGATTCGGATGATTCACTAGTTATGAAGACATCAATAAATTATATAACAGACTTGATAGAAGAGCACGAGTATGCGGAACTCAAGTTGAATCAAGTAAGATTTCAAGTGATTATGCGCTTTTTATAAAAGTATTAAAATCTTCAAAAGAAGCAAGGGAGAAAAGCAGGGTAGCTGCATATTGAAAAATGACTTTTAAAGAAAGAAGAAAAGTAATGATGCGAAAAATAGATTTTAAAGAAGCCCTAGAGAATGATTAATGAATTAATTACCCTATTTGATAACTTTCAATGTTTATGTCTGACGCACCTACTTTAAGAAGTACGGCTTTCCCTGACAGATGAGCAGATAGCCTTAAGAAATGAAAGATTTTCTTTAAGATTTTAGATGGCCTGCCGCAAAAAATAAAAGACAAGCTAATTGGAAAAGAGCCAAGAAGATGCCTATCGGATAATATAGCATATCTTTTAGATCGTCAGAATCTGAGAGATATTGGACTTATTCAAACAAAGCTTAATGAAATAAAGAATATTGCGGAGCTTACTGATGAAGAATTCAAAAGAGTTTTACTGATAGTTGATTCAAATCATAAAACGTCATTCCTTAAATTTGCATGTGTTTGATTAACAAAAACAACTGTTACATCAATCATGCATTCTTAATCATTTTTCAAGTTCAAAATTATGTTATCAAATAACTCTTTTGAGGGGCAGAATACATCAATGGGAAAAGATATCTCAAGAATAGAAGCTAATAAAAATCAATTTTCTTCTTCAGTCAAAGAATTGCTTTCAAATGAAGCACTAACTGAATTTTTAAAAATATTGGAGACTTACAAACTTAAGCAGGTTGCCAGAAATTGCTCTAATTTTTATCATGATTCAAAAGAGTGAATCGACTATCAAAGAAAAGAGACCACTGCCGAACATGTCTATTCCTCATTGAAATTAGCGGATTATTTTCTTTATTCAGAAGAAGAATTCTCTACTTTAGACAGACTAAAAATATACTCATTATTGATGTATCATGATGATGTGGAAATCGAGACAGAAGATACTTGCATTTCTCAGGTTGAAAAACGAAAAAGTAAAAATATTGAAGAATTGCATGCTGTGCCTATTTTGGCCGCAAAATACCCAAAGGTTATCTGAAAGATATTTTCTGATTATGATGCGGAATATAGGAATAATTCTACTCCTGAAGCCAAATTTGTTCATGCTATAGATAAGTTGGATGCTCTGGTTCATGAGCTGCAATATCCGCAAGATTGGGGTCCGAAGTGATTTACCCAAGACAATGTCATCAAATGGTTCCAGCCCTCTTTTGAATATTCTCCGACTTTTATGGCATACTTCAGAACTATTTTGAATTTTCTTGAAAAAAATAACTATTTTTAAAGATAACTATAGGTTTTTGATTATAATACACTTAGTGGGTACTTAAAAAATACATTTTTTTGCTTAATGTGCTAATATATAGTACAATTTTTAGGATATAATTAATATTTTTCAAATATGAAGGCACCAAAACCAATTTTATGATGAGTATCTGATGTTACCTCATCTTGATTAAACAAAAGTACTGACAGCGGCCGAAAATGAGTCGATAAACTAAATATAAAGACATGAGAAAGTATCGATCATATTTTAAATGAAAATATGCCATGAACAGAAATATTCTGATTTTTGGGTATTTTGAAAAGAACCCTTCAGAATATGGAATCACCATGAAATGCGCAACTATTGAGATTAATTGATGAGATGTTGATACATAATGAGGAGGGGCAATTACCGGAAGATAAAAAAATGATGTTAGTTGCATTGATGTACCAAGCATCACTTACAAGTGAACTATTGGAACTTAAAGAAATCGATGGATTCAAGGAGCTTGTTTCAAAAATTATATTTATTGATTCTTTTTCTAGGTTTAACTGAATATCAACAGGTGAAAAATTTGTTACAGGCCCTTATTGATATTTCTTAAAATTGCAAAAAACTCTTCATGATACTGAGCTTCTATGAAAGGAATCCTTGCAAGAATTAATTTCTGTTATTTTGAAAAATGATTTTGACAATGGGATCCTTAAAATTTCCGAAGAAGAAAAACAAATGATTGTAGCGTACATGTATGAATTAAGACTTTGAAATGAATTGATGGAACTTAAGAAAATTCCATGATTTGAGGAACTCGTTTCCAGAATAATAATAATCGACTCACAGCAGAAGGATAAGCTTTTTGACTTTTAAACAGAATAAATTACCTGATTTATCTTAAATCTATTTAATATTAATTTTCTATAATGGCGGCTATTGATACCTTTGTATGATGACCTACTGCATCAGACTGATGATGAGCGATAAATATGAGGCCCGTGATCGGGGTAAATTGAACAACTGCGCCACAGCAAGGTGCTGATGATGTATCAACTGAGGCGGAAACTTGAGAATATTTAAGTGATCAGAATTCTCTTAATTTGATGACAGCAGAGCTCGCGAGCTTGATTTATGGAAATTTCAGATGAAATTATCGCAAATTGATGAAGACAAATTTCCGAAGTATAAAATTTCAAAAGAAAACTCTAGACAATCTGAAAAAAGCAAAATCCAATCAAGTTTCGCACACCCTTTCCATGTTTAGTTCAGATTATCAAGTGAATGTTGAAACCTTAAATAAATATGACTTTGAAACCAAAAATTCTTGATTTGAAAATATGCAAGCTTTAAAATTGCCCAGTGGTAATTTTTTAGCGAATCCTCTTCATGTAATCGAATCAATAAGATCGAGTGCTCTTAAGAATCTGCTTAATTGAAATTTTCATATCAGATCCAAAAATCTTCTTCCAATTAGTGATACTGCCCTTCATTTAGCTACAAAATATTGAGAAATGGAAAAGGTTTTTATTATGGTTAATGATCGTGATAATTTAAATATCCTAAATAAAGAATGAAAGACTGCTTTAGATATTGCTTTAGATAGTTGACATGATGACATTGCAAAGCTTCTATTGATTTATTGAGCTGATCCGGAAACCATTCAGGAAACCTCAAAACAGTTGCTTGAACAAAAATGAATTACTTCAGAAAATTGAGCTGACCTTATTGCAAAGCTTCTATTGATTTATTGAGCTGATCCGGAAACCATTCAGGAAACCTCAAAACAGTTGCTTTCTGATGTACAGTTTGCATCTAAAAAAATAAAAATACAGAATACTAAGTGTTTCGTCGATTCAAAAGAATTGTCTTTAGAAGATTTCCTTGATTTTGATGTTGATAAGATTACCTTAGGCAGAATTGAGGAACTTCTTTCAAATAAGCTAGTAAAATCTAGATTTGAATATGAACTGAATGCCAGAAAGGAAAATCTTGAAATATTTGATAAGGTTAAGCCTTTTTTAAGGGAGATAGACAATTATGAAATTCTTACAGCCAAAGCAAAACAGAAAATTCTTGAACTTAAGGTTAAAGCATTCAGAGAATCAAGGAAACTGAATGTTAAGGAAATATCATATATTGATTCGATCAGACAGAAAATGAAAGAAATCCATGATAAAATCGATGAGCTATGCTCTTATAAAGAAGTCGCAACAGCATACAGATTAGAAAAGTTGGTTAATCTTAAAAAACAGTTCGACAAGACTTGATTCGTAAGATCAAAATCAAGAGATGATATCATAGAGGATATCCAAGATTCTATTTTGCTTGGCAAAAATGTCTTGCTTACATGAGCCACAGGTACTGGTAAGACTGTTCTTGCTGTCGAGGCTGTCAAAGAGATCGGGAAGCTGTTGAATGTATCTTTTGAATGTATAGATGGTAAGAAGCTAGTTAGCGAAATCAGTTCGGCTGAATCCAAAAAAGAGTTTGATGATTTTGTTGAGGTCTTTTCTGGTTCTCCTGATTCAAAAGCTTCGGATTTCATAGCAAAACAGAGGCTAAAAGGCTGAATAGAAACTTATACTGAAAAATGAAAACTGTTAAAAGCTTTTACAGAAGGAAAGATACCGATAATCGATGAAATAGATCTGATTCCAAATGATACTCTAATGAGGCTGAAACATCTTTTCACTAAGCGTTCGGGCGATTATTATGCTCCACAAGAGGATGGTAATTCCAAATACCTTCTTCGGACTGTAAATATAATCGCAACTGCAAATATAAAATCAGCAAAACATCAGAATAGGGAAGATCTAGATCCTGCAATAGTGAGATTGTTTGATAATATACACGTTAATTATCTTCCAAAGGAAGAAGTTTATGATCTTGCATTAGTAAATATCATGGACAAGGCTGGGTTTATCTATAAAGTTTCTTTACAAGAGCTTCAGGATGAGAATTCAACCCTAGCCAGACTGATCTATTGCCTTAAGAAAGTTGAAGTGAATTATCTATGAATCTGAACTTGAGAAAAAATTTCAAATAAAGATGGGCAATTTCTGAATAAGGCAGTTCTAGAATTAGGTAGATTCGTATGATTGTTCAACTGATTTGCGTCAAGCGGACTTGAATTCAGTCAGTATATCAAGAAGGAAGTTATAGGTTTCATAACAAATATGGCATATCCGAAATCAGATAGGCTTATTCTGGCAAAGATATTCTCTGAAAAATGATTCATCACTAATGCTGATGTCTGAACAATCGCAGAGCCTGGAGTGCTTCTCAGGATAATGGATGATATAAGCAAAAAAGAGCTGGAAGATAATATTTTGGTTGACGATTATAAATTTGATGCTGATTCAAGGATATTCATTGATTCTTTTGAGCTTGCAAACTTGGATGCATTCTGAGTTAGAAATCTTCAAGATAAGAAACTGATGTTCACAAAATCCGAAATATTCTGATTTTTGAACAATCTAGACAGATTCCTGCAAAGATCAGATATAGATTGAAAAGACTGACTTGAACAACTTATAAATGATATTTTATCAGAAAATACTGCAGGAGATAACCTTATCTTCCCAGAAGATAAGAAAATGCTTTTGGTGGGATTGATGTACCAGCTTGCACTTAGGGATGAGCTTCTTGTGCTAAAGAAAATCAAATGATTTGAAGTACTAGTTACAAAAATAATCCTTATCGATTCAGAACAAAAAAAAGTATTTTATGGTAGAAAATGAGATTATATTCCTGAAGATATGCCTCCTGCAGTGACTGAAGAAACAGAATCAAATGCCCTAAGTGAATTAGACAAGAAACGTCTGGAAGTGCTGAAGACAGAAATACAGGATCAGCAATGAATAACGATAGTTGAATTTATTAATCCCAGAAAATCATGAAAAAACATCTTTTATTGAAGTGTTAAGCTTGATGGCTCTATAATAGTACCTTTCATTGATGCAAAAGCATTTATTAAGTCGTGAAGTGAATTTGTTACGTACTGTGAATCTGTAGAAATTGATTCGAATTGATATCTTTACTGAATTGTTGAGATATCACACAATAAGATGCTGCCATTTATTACAAACTCATCTGGATTTAATATCTATACTGAAATATGATGAATCAAAATAGAAAAATGCAGCAATGTAGTTATGAATCCTCAATGAAAATTTAAATGAAACATTCAAGGAGAAGATTGAGTCTGGCATGAATTCGAATGAAATGATATTAATAATATAAAAACCACTTTTAAAGATTGGGAAGTATTAAAGAATAAGCTGCAAGCAAAATATAAGATAAGCATTGATAATAGCGAAGTGGAATTTTGTGATGATGTAAATTGAATCATGGCTTGAAGTCTTGTTTTACATTGAACTTCAGACATGAGAGTGCCTTTTTTGGGCGAAACAATTATTCCGGTTTTTGCTAAAAGCCCGATAAGCGATACTAGGAATCTGACTTTTAATTGAAATGATATTTCTTGAGAAGTCCTATTGTCAGATTGAGATTGGTATGAATTCAAATGAATTAATCTTATTTCCATGGTTGTGCCAATGGGGGAAACTAAAGCCTATACTGATTGGCTGATATTAAAGAATATTTTACAACATAAATATTCTATGGATATCATTAATGAAGAATGCCAAATTATCTCTTGAAAAAGCCTCTTCTGAAAGTTACATTTAGCTGATGGGATAAAAGTTCCATTTTATTGAGATGAGGCCTATATGCAATTCTGAGCAAATAGTGCGATTGATTGTGATAAAATAAGCATAGATTCAGACTGAGAGATTACATGAGAAGTTAAGATGAGCAATGGCATATGGTATAATTTTTTATGACATTCTCAATTAAGTCCATTATGATAAATCAAAACTTAGATGACATACTTTGACTCTTGGGTAAAGGCTTCGATACAATTGCGGAGGAATTATGACATTCTCCTGAAGAGGCTAGGGAAGTTGTACAAGCGGTATTGGATAATAAGGATAAAACTGCTTCGATCTTAGAAGATAAAGATTTATGAACCATAGACACGGATGTTTCTGATTTAGATTGGGAAGAATTAAAAATATTAATTGAAAAAAAATATTCAGTCCAAATAATCGATGATGCTTTAAATGCTCATGAGATTTTTGGCATTTTTTGAACTGTTAAATTAGATAATCTTAAATTAGTACCGCTAGTGTGAGATGCTTTATTCATGATGTTGTGAATGGATGAAATAGTCAGCATAATAGAGCTGAAGCTATCTGATGACAAATTTATATGAAAGGCAAAAGTAAAATGAAATCCTCTAACTATTGATTTCAGCATATCAAAAATTAATTGAATCTGGGAAATGCATAAGGAGGAATTTGATTCTCAAAGCACTACTCAGAGCTATAAAGATTGGGGTGATTTGAAAATCCAGTTGCAAGATAAATACAAAATTGTAATCAATTTGGGTGATGCTACCATAGTTACTAATAACAATTGAGTTCTGTATGGTATATTAGACAATTTCTGAAATCCATGACTAAAAGTGCCTTTTGTGTGAACAAAGATTTTATCTTCATTTGCCTGAAACCCCGTAAAAGATACAAGAAGCCTGGCATTTTGACAATACTGAGCTTATTTGAAATGAGAAGTTCAATTAAGCGATTGAGATTGGTATAGATTTGAATGAGAAAATCTGATTTGAAAAGAAGATATTGCTTGAGTTCAGATATATTCAGACTGGAGCATTCTTGAGCACATAATTCAGAATAAATATAAGATTAACATCCTTGATAAGAAATACGAACTCACAAATTGGCACAACGGAAATTTCTATTGAAGTGTGACAACAGATGAATGATACAAGATTCCTTTTTTCTGAGATCATCTTTATGATAGATTCTGACTGAAAAAAGTAACAGATTCTAAGAATATAAGTTTTAGTTCTATTTCATGAGATTTATATTGCAATATAAGATTAGATGATTGAGTTTGGTATGAATATAATTGATGACCCACGCTTTGAGATAGATTAAAAATTTATAATGATTGGAATGATATCTCTTCAACAATTGAAAAATCACACAACTTAAGTATTGATTGCTGTGTTGAAAATTATATCCAAGCGGATTGATCAATGGCATGAAAATTAAAGCTAACGACTGGTGTCATTTTGCCTTTCCAGTGAATCAGATTATTTACGAATATCTGATGAAGAGAAATTAAAGATTGCTCAGGCATTCATACCGTATCAAGTTGATTTCTGGCTTGAGATGTTCAGCTGGAAGATAATTTATGGCATGATTTTGAAGGGGATACTATTAAATGATATTCGCCATTGCATAGAAACTAAATTCATTATAAATGAAAGATAAAAACTTAGATGACATAATCTGATTACTGGGAAAAGACTTCGCCACTTTGGCAGGGGAATTATGACATTCTCCGGATGGTGCAAGAGAGGTTGTTGATAAAGTGATTAATTCAAGTGGAATTAAAGCATTGGGAATATTGGATATCAAAAATCAAACTGAACCTGAAACTCCCATCATTATCGGAAATCCGAAACTTAAAACGGCTATTGAAGCCTTAAAAGCTTTCCCAGAAGGACGAACAAAAGCCTATGGCGACTTAATAAGCAATTCTTGAAATATAGATTCGACCGATCTTGAAAATGGAGGACATACAGCACTCATGCACGCATCATTCTTCTGATTTACAGAAATTGTCGAAGCTTTGCTTAATGCCTGAGCAGACCCATTCTTATTGGATTTCAGGTTTGAAAATAATTCATATGACCTAGCTGATTCCAGATGATATAAAGAAACGGCATCCTTTTTAAAGATATTCATGCTTGAACACCTTCCGGATAATATTCTTAAAGACTCTTCTGAAATAAGAGACCTCCTAGAATTCAAATTCGATATAAAGATAACTGACATCTATAATTTCTGTAATTTCCCTGATTGAACACTTGGCTGAATTGTACGAATTGACAATTGACTTAACTTGCCATTTGCCTGAGACAAGCTCATTAGGGAGATAGAATTGAGAAAGATAACTGACACTAAGGATATATATGTAAGTAAATCTTGAGTGCTTTGCGGTAAGATTCAGCTTAGCAATGGCGGGTGGTTTAATTTTGAATGAAACATAATTACGAATGCAGTATCAAATCCAAATAATAAATGAGTTACCAGAATAACATATTAATATGACAGCACAAAACCTAGATGACATAATCTGACTGCTTTGAAAAGACTTCAACACAATCGCTGAGGAATTATGACATTCTCCAGACAGTGCAAGGGAAGTCATCAAAAGCGCAATTGAATGAAACCGGATAAAGGCATCGGGCGTTATTGACGCGCCCCTTCCTGCACCTGCAAATGAGAGGATTCCAATCGAATCTGCATCAGTTGATTCTTTGTTGGATGCTCTTAAGACTGAATTTGAATTGAATAATGGAGTAATAATCGTTGAATTTATGGAAACAGATTTCACACCTGATGGCGTGCCATTCTGAAAGGTGAAGCTATCCGATATGTGTATCCTTCCATTTTATTGAAAACAAATACTATCAAATTCAACTATCGCATATTGCGACCACATAAAATTCTCCGAATCATGATATGTATATGGAGCTGTCTGAATGAAGGATTGAGGAGTCATACCATTTAAAATCAGCAATAAAGTAAAATATTGCATACCAGTTGTTTGATCAGTGCAGATAAATAATTGCGAGGATCTTGAAATTATGCCAAATGGGATTTTGAAATGAAAAATCAGCGATAAGAAAGACTGGAAATGGTATGAATTTGAATGAGCTGAGATTATAGGCAGAGTTTTGAAATCGTCAAACATTATCTTTAGGGATAAGCATTCTATTGCGAAAGAACTTAAAGGTAAATATTGAATTGATGTTGATAAAAGCGACTTGAAAGTTGCGTATATGCTTTATAATTGCCCTTTGTACTGAACAATAAGACCAGTCAAGTGAGGAAAATACCCTTACGTATGAGGGGAAATGTTCAGGGAGGTGGAATGACATAGGATTGAGCATATTCACTCGATCGAACAAAAACATAATTATTTCATTTGCACTATTTCGATTTATTGATGAGGTGACAGAGAAACAATTATAATTAAAGAACGCTGAAAATATGTTATTTATCTTAATAAGTCAATTAACCTGATATAATGAATGCAGATAATCTTAATGACATAATCTGACTGCTTTGAAAAGACTTCAACACAATCGCTGAGGAATTATGACATTCTCCAGATGGCGCAAGAGAGGTTGTTGAGTGAGTTATTAAAGATAACCGGATCAGGGCATGAGAAATTCTAGAAACAGAAACAAAACTACCGCTCAAGACTGAGGAAGCGGCGGTCATACAGGCTACCGATGAAGAAGCATCAGAAATGAATTGGTGAGAACTGAAAGTTATAATTGAAAATAAATATAAGGTTTATATTAATAGTTATCTTTCAGGTTGAAAAACAGCTAACGGTAAGAAATATTGAATAGTACATCTTAGCAACTGAGACATTCTGCCATTTTTTGGCGATGTTTTGTTTGATAATATATGAGGCCACAAAATAACTTCTGCTAATATAGGCTACGACACAGGGTTAGATGCAATTAGATGACAACTTAAAATACAATGAAATTTAACTCTGCCATTTGCTTTCATTATCAAGAAAATAAATTGAACACCCACAATTGAACCAGATATGAGTCAAGTTCGTATAGCTACTCAACCATATAAGAATTGGGATGAACTGGAAAAAATTCTTGAAGCTAAATATGGCATAACTATTTGATGGTGAAACGTTACTGTGCACAATACTCCGTATTGAGTGATTTATTGACACATTATAATCAAATGAAATCCTAATTTCATTGTTCCTTTTATATGAGATAAAATTTATTTTGACTTCTGAGAGAATAAGATTTTGAATGTTGGCAATCTTTCATTTGATTGATTGAATCTCACTTGAGAAGTTGAGCTTGAGGATTGAGAATTTTATGAATTCATTTGAAATAAGCTAATATCTAAAGTTGTCAAAGCTTGAGAAGATAAAGTATACACCTCTATAAACATACTCAAAGAAATACTTAATTCAAAATATGGTTTCAAAATCAAAGCTTGGAAAGATCTGGATAATTTGCCCAATTGATGACTTACTTGAAAAATCAGATTAGATGATGGGTTCTGGTATGAATTCACTTGAGATTCCGTAACGGGCGGAAATGTTTCAAATGCTATCAGGATTTCAAAAGAATGGGATGAATTAAGAACGGCCTTAAGCAATAAGTATTCGATTAATATAGTAGATTATGATTTGTGAAGTTCATCAGGTCCTGGTAATTTTCCTATTTTCTGATGAATTGAGCTTGATTCTATGAAGATAATACCCTTTATTTGAGATACGGCAATATTTTCTCTTGATTGATTGGAAATCATTGGAGTAAAAGATTTTAAGCCCTTCCTGACATTTATCGTATGCAAAATTAAAGTAGCATATGATTGAGAATGGATAAATGCCATAATCGAGAAGAAAAATTGAATATATATAATCCGAAAAAAATAATATGACAAAACAATCGCTAGATGATATAATCTGATTGCTCTGAAAAGGATTCGATGAATTAGCGGAGGAATTATGACATTCCCCAGAAGGAGCGAAAGAAGTGGTAAATCTTGCCATAATTAGCAGCAGCTCAAAGGCAATGGCCGCCTTATCTCCAGATGAAGAAAAACTGCCAGTCATAAATGCTACAGAGACGCAAAAACTGGCTTTAGAGAAAATCGTCCAACATCTAAGAAGAGGAACATATGATAAAATGGCAAAAAGGCTAGAAAAAACAAATGATATAGATGTTGATATGTCAGATATTGTTCGTTATCCTCAATGACCCCTATTGTTTTTTGCTTTTTATAATGAAACCAACGATAGCGAGCTTATGGATCTGGTTCTGGCCGCAAAACCAGATATGTCTGTTGTAGATTCAAATTGACGGAATATTCTAATGAAGGCAATTACCCACTCAACATCTTATACTAGAGATAATATAATTACGTTATTGAGCACTATGAAAAAAATGTTTAATGCTTGAATAAATATCATGCAAACTGATAATGATTGAAAAACTGTATTGGACATTATAAGAGAAAGATGTTATTGAAGTTGTTTAAGAGATGATAACTTAGTAATGATTTATGATCTTATCAGAGTATATACAGATACTTATTGACCCACAAGAAAACAGATATATACAAAAAAAGTAGTTGAAGAATTAAAAAAATCCAGATTAACTGAAATGCGTGATTTTTGAGATATCATAGAGAAAACTTGAAATGTGAATGAGCTTAATGCAGCCTGAGATACATTGCTTTCAACTTTAATTTTAGAAAAAAAATATGATCTGATAAAAAACTTATGCTGAGCTTGAGCGGATCCCATTAAACCATTTAATGGGGGAAATTGAATGATAAGTCCGATTTCATACCTAGAGAATGAAAGATGAGATGAGGAAAAGAAAGTCCATGCCTTGCTTGTAAAACAAGCTGAAAATATCAAAAGACTTCATATTGCAGCAGAGCTTATGGAACAATATCAGCTTTATAGTGAAGATGCAGACAGGATGATCAGGGCATTTGACATTGATGCCCGAGACTTAAAAACATGATTGACTCCATTCATGAAGATTGTTATGAATTGAAACATGGCATTGATTAAAGCCCTAGAATTGACAAACCCAAATACTGGAGCTGTTGATGAAAATTGATTTTCGGCACTTATGATTGCTGCTTGAACTTGAAAAATGGATCTTGTGGAATGTGTTTTGGCTGTTTGAAGTCCAGCAGATATAGAAATCAAAAACTTCCAATTTCTTACCGCTCAGGAAATGGCGAAAAAATTGTGATATATTGATATCGCTGAGAGGATTGATAAATTTGCCCGTGATTGGGAAAGCGATAACGATATACCTTTTTAACATATACCATGAATTGACAAAATCTAGATGACATCATATCTCAATTAGCGAAACCGGTTGAAGAATTAGCCGGGGATATTTGAGTTGCACCTGAAAATATTTGAATATATATAGAAAATTCAATTACTTGAAAGTTTTCAGGTTTAAAGTGAGGAGTTTCATCTTGAGTCGAGGCCCTATTAGAAAAAGATAAAGAAATAACTCCTGAGTCAGAAGATGGTGTGATGCCAGTTTTTAACAACCTCATAAGGCTCTTAAAATCTGAATCACTGAAAAATCCATGATATGAACAATATATTGACCTTTTGGTCTCCACTATGAATGTAGATGCAACCGGTGAATCCGAGCGGACGCTGCTTTATTTCGCTCTACATGATTGAGCTTGCAATGAAGATTTTATCGTGGAAATATTGAAAGCTTGAGCAAATCCTAACTTGATAGTTTGTGGAGATACCACACTGCACTTTGCTATCGAGAATTGAAGTGAAAATATTGTCACTGCACTTATCAAATTTTGAGCAAATCCTGCTAAGCGGGATAAAAGCTGAATTTCCTGCTTGCAGCTTGCAAAACTTGCATGAAATAAAAAAATTTCTCATATCCTTGAAAACAGTAAGACATTCAGCTTTTTACAGCAGAATCTTCATGATATCTTGATTGCAAAGTGACATGATGGCTGGTCTCAGGCTATCATTTATTCAAAAGATATGGAAACAGAACTTTATTGAGAAAAATGAATATTTTGGTTTGCGAATAAGGATGAAGATATAATGAAAGCCTTTATCGCATGCTGAGTTGATCTGAACGTTAGAGATGACAAAAAGATGACACCAATAATGAATGCTGCCAAATATGGAAAGAAAGAAATTGTCCTCGCCCTTCTTGAGGCATGAGCCGATAAGACTCTTCTGGATGAACAATGAAAACCAGCTTTTATGCATGCAAAATTAGCTTGATTTGATGATATTGTTAAGATACTGGAAAAGTGTCCGGTGACTGACGATTTTTTGAATTATCTGAATTCGATTTGAATGAGTGTAGTCTCTGATTCAATAAAAGAGGATAGAGATATTGACGCCATAAGCGATCAAGGAAATACATTGCTGATGTATGCATCGATGAGCTGAAATTTCACCCTGCTCAATGAATGCAAGAAATTTTGAGCTGATTTCAATTTAACCAATTCCAATTGACGAACAGCATTAACTTATGCCGTGGCTAAAGAAAGCTCTGACGTTGTGGAATTTCTCCTTGATAATTGAGCAGATCCGAATAAGAAATTGATGTCTTGGTGAACTGACAATGGGGCAGGCATTCAGGTAAGGGAGAGAACATGTTTGGATTTTACTGCAAACACGCAAATAATAAGACTGATTAAGCAACACAAATCTTTCAATTGATGATTTCTAAGTAAAGTTGTTAATCTTTTAAAAAAATAAATGACAAAGAATAATCTGCATGACATATTAGACCAACTATCCAAGCCAGTAGAAGAACTGGCGAGAGATGCATGAGTTGAAGCTGATAACATATGAATGTTTGTCAGTGATTTGATTTCAGAAAACAAGATTCCTGAAATTATGAAGGAGGTGCAAAAGTGAATTATATCATCAGTTGAAGATCGGGCTAGGATTGGCGAGTCAGATAAACCAGTTTGATATATCAGCCAAACAATGCTTGATAAATTGATAAATAAGTTATGTGCTTCATGACAGTTATGATTTCAAAAATTTTGAAATATTATCAAGAAGACTAATTTCATAGACGAGCCAGATGAAGATTGATTGACATTTTTGAATTTCTTGGTTTTCAATTCGGCTGGAAACAGGTTTTCAGATATCCTTGAGAAGGTTCTTATTCTCTGAGCAAACCCTAATTGATTTTTCAATGGAGAAAATCTTTTACATATTGCAACACAATATTGAAATATCAAGGTGGCATATTTATTGGTCAAATACTGAGCAGACCCTACCGCAAGGAATAAGTCTTGAACTTCTTCTCTCACAATCGCTAAAATCAATGGTTCCCAAGAAATGATAAATGTCCTTAAATCAAGTGACATATTCAAGATGAAATACGAAAAACTTTTAAGCGAGCTTAAGTTAAAGGGATTCAATTGAATTGATCTGCTTTTGCTCATGTCTTACGATCTTGACGCTGAAAGGAGCTGAGATCCTTGAATAATCCAATTCTGTTACAGAGATGATGATGTCATGGGTGCGCTTATCGATTGTTGAGTGGATGTGAATGTTCGTGATTCCAAAAACTGATGGTCGTCCCTCATGTTTGCCACTTACAATTGACATGTCAAAATGATCAAGATGCTTCTAGCTGCCTGAGCTGATATCAATGTGCAATGAAAGCAGGGCAAGACAGCTCTGGATATCGCAAATACCCAAGGCATTGAAGAAGTAAAGAAAATTCTCAGATATGCGCAGATCGAAGACAGTTTTTTAAAAGATCTATGAAAATCATGATTCTCCGCAATTTGACATATTATTACTTCTGCTCAAGATATCAATGCGCCAGATATCAATGACAACACTCTTCTGCAGCTATTATCCTGTTCCTCCCATGTTGATCTTCTAAAGAAATGTATAGGGTATTGAGCCGATTTGGATTATCGGGAAAATTGAGGAATGACATCTTTGATGCTGGCAGCAAGGATGTGAAACCAGCAGAACGTAGAAATTCTTTTGAATGCCGGAGCCAATCCGAACATTACAGTCAAGTGATGGATAAATATGCATTATAAGCACAGGAAAAAGCCAATGCAAAGAGATCTGATGGATGCTGCGGACTTTGCCGAATTCAGCTGACATCCATTCCTTGCAAAGCTGATACGCAATTCTAAGAAATATTCTCGAGGTTCCTTAATTGCAAAATTTAAAAAAATAATCAATTAAATGATGTCCAATTCGATCAATGACATATTATCGCAGTTATCTAAGCCGATAGAAGAACTTGCAAGAGATGCGTGAATCCCTCCTGAATGAGTTAGCAGCTTTATCGATGAAGTTGCAAATGATCACATTCAGCCTGTAATCTCTATGATTAAGGACTCTTTCTGAGATATACTGCCTGTTGCAGGTCACTTATCATGAAATGCCGATTCGAGTCATTTTGAAGATTTGATTTCATATTTGAAATCAAAATGACTGACTATTCTGTGCGAAGCTATTGAAAATGAGAAAAATGCCGATGCTATTTTGCCAGCATGATGCACATCTCTGCATTTCTCGTTTGTATTCCCGAATGATCTTTCATTAAGCAAAAAACTGCTTTTGGCTTGAGCAAATCCGAATGTCTGTGGAGATTTCTCTAGAACCGCACTCCATCTCTGAGTATCGACCTGAGATATTGAGCTTGTAGAGATGATGCTTGAAAAATGAGCAGAACCCAATGCCAGAGACATGAAATGAGAAACGCCGCTCCATTATGCAATCAATAAGAAAGATTCTAAAATGATTGAATTACTGAAGAGCTCTCTGAAGTATAGATTATATTTAGGTGAGTTATATGAAGCATTTGAAACTTCTCTAAATTTTGTCTCAGGAAAATGACATGAATATGTCACAGTTATGCAAGCGGACTGAGGCGATATCGAAACAAAACATTATTGAGATAATCTGATTTATAATTTCATATGACAGGATTTGAAATTAGTAAAGGCTCTTATTAAAGCCTGAGCAAGGATAGATCCATTAAGCATGAGTCATTCGACACCCCTGATAAAGGCTGCTAAAGTCTGAGATTGAGCTAGTGCAAAGTGTCTGCTTGAGGCCCATGCAAATATCAATGCTACTGATGTTAAATGATGCACCCCATCTCAGATTGCCACAGATTATTGACATCCAGAGATAGCAAAAGATATAAATTGGGTATTTATCAAATCGGAATTATTAGATTCCATAAAGCAATTGTGATTCGAGCAAAATGCAGATATGATAGAATCATTAAATAATATAAATGCGATTGAACAAGAAACATGAATGACGATTGTTCATAAGTTATCAATTGCAAGCGAAAATTCTAGACTGCTAGAAAAATGTTTGGATTTCTGAGCGAATCCGAATATCCCTGCTTTAATAGCGATTTGTACACCTCTTATGATAGCAGCGGCTACATGAAATTATCTTTGAGCTGAAATACTTTTAAAAAAAGGTGCTGATCCCAACATCACCGCTACCAGAAAATGAACTTCTTGGTGAGTTAGTATCGAAGGGCCAGTCGATGCCACACAAATAGCTCTAATAGCATGACATACTAAGCTGGCCAAGCTGATAAGATCTGACAAAAGATATATTAAGAAATGATTTTTTGCCGATTTTAAGAAATTATTCGGCCAGAGCAATTGAGATGGTTGATTAGAAATGTAATAAAAAATATATGGAAAAACAATCAATAGACGACATAACAAGACTTCTTTCCATGGATCTCGGTGCATTGACTGAGGAATTATGACATACCCCTGAAGAGGCTAAGGCTATAGTGAATTGAGTCGTGGAAGCAGGCAGTCCAGCGGTTGAGGCTTTGATTGATGAGGTTTCGCATGATGTAGAAGATGCTCTGGTCCCTTCTGTATATACAGCATCTGAATTACAAATTATCATTAGCGGGCTGCGCAAGAGTTTGGATTCAGAAAAATCAGAATGGATCAATGATATATTGATGAATAATGATTTGTTCTATTTGGATAAGGATGAGAATAACATTCTCATGATCCTCATATCAGAATGAAATATCAATGCTGTCGAATATTTGGCTGCTTATCCATTTGATTTTTTTCATAAAAATAAAGATGGCTATAATCTTTTTGATCTTGTTGAAATTCTCGCCTCTGATAATCAGCTTAATGAATCATATAAAAATAATGTCAGACAATGCTATAAGATAATTTATGATAAAGTCGAATCTGCTTTAAGTATTGAATTTGTGCTTATGACATTAAAGAAATCTTCTAATTTTCATCAATATGAAGAGTTATATGAAAAAATGCTTATATCCTCAAACATAAATGAAATAAATTGATTTGGTACGAATCTTCTCCAAAAAGCTTCTTTATATTGAGATGTCAATGTTGTAAAGGTTCTTGTAAAAAATTGAATTGATATAAAACACGCAAATTGAAAATGAGAAACAGCAATAAGTATTGCCAAATCAATGCTTCAATGAAGTAAATTCATAACGGATTATGAAGAAATAATAAAAATTGTCACTGATGCTGATAATATTTCATTTAAGGTTAAACCTATACTGGATTTTTTTGAAGATAATAAAAACAGAAATAGATGAACATATTATCCTCACTTCATATTTTTGCTTAAGAAGACTTGAAATATAGATGAAATAGATCCAGTTTCTTGAAACACTCTATTGCATGCCGCCATATCGGATTGGGATGTGGCATTGATTAATCTTTTATGGAAGCAGTGAGCCAAAACTGATATACCGAATAAAGGATGATCAACTGTTTCAGAAATAATAGCAACAAAAACTCATCCATTTTATCAGAAATTCAATGAAATGCTCAAAGATAATAACAGGAATGCGATCATTTAGAAGGAAAATTGAAGTGCATATTTTTACATAAACTAAAAAAATTATGAAAAAAAATAACTTAGATGACATAACACGATTGCTCGCGCTAGAATTTGATGATTTGGCTTGAGAATTAGGTCATAGCCCTGATGAGGCAAGGTCGATCGTCGATTCAGCGGTTTCTGAAATTAAGCCGAGTCAAGTCGATGATCTTATCTGAATGGTTTCTGGAGTTGTCAGCGATAAATTAGAATCTCATAAACCCCAAGTGATTTATAGTGACCAAGAGCTTTGACTTATAGTTGATTTGATTAAGGGCGAAAAGATAAATGAATCAAAATGGCCTTGGACAAAGGAGATAATGGAACAACATAACCTATTCTGTACAAATCTTTTTTGACAGAATATCTTAATGGCAATGGTTATGGAATGACAAATAGATGTTGTTGAGCTATTAGCAAAATATCCATTTGATATGGATCATAGAGACAGGAATTGAAAAACCATAATCGACCTCATTGAGTTCACTCTGAATTCATATATGGACGACATAGATAAAGGGAAAGTACATATGTGTGCAGATTATATCTATGAGAAGCTTGAATCAGAACCAACGCTGCAATTTCTGATAAAAACCATTGAAGGTTCCAGCAACCATTCCAAGTATGCCTGATTGCTGCACGAGGCAAAACAGACTTGAGATTTTAATGTGACTGATGACAGGAAAAACACTATGCTTATAAATGCAGCATTGTTGTGAGATTATAAGGTTGTTAAGACATTGGTGAATTACTGAGCCGATATCTATAAGAAGAATATCGAATGAGCAACGGCATTGTATTTAGCTAACTGAATGCTGGGAATTAAACCGGACATTGCCGAGTACAAAGATATAGTAAGCTTATTGTCTTCAAAAGATCTTTCCCTATGAATCAAGGATATCATAGGATATATGGAAGATTCGATAAAATATAAATCTGATTCACAATACATGCACATCTTGAGTCTTATTAAAAAAACCTGAGACATCAATACCGTTGGTGGCGGCTGATGAAATCCGATTCTCAATATAGCGATTTCATTCTGGGATGAGCCGCTTATAAAAATGCTTCTTAAAAATTGAGCCAAAACTGATACCATAAACAAGAAATGACAGGATACACTGGAATATTCCAAAGAAAAGTGAAATCTTTTTTATCAGAACCTGATGGTGCTTATAAATGATAATAAAAGAGAAGAAGAAAGACTGGATAAAGCATGTTCTTTTTTGTCAAAATCAAATGATAGTGATGTACTTGATCAGCTGCTTTTGATAAAAAGCTCAAAGAATATTAATATAAGAAATTCAAGCTGAGATGCTATTCTCCATCTTCTGGCAAAAAAATGAGATTTAGATTTATTCAACCAAGTTTTTCATCTTTGATGAGATATGGATTTGCCAGACTGAAAATGAGCTTCAATGGTCCAATGTTCCTTAGATTGATGAAATGATGAACTTACTGCTTATATTAACAATAAATCATTCCCTTTTTAATTTTACATGAATACAAATAATTTAAATGACATACTTGCTTTAATGGAAAAAAGCGTAGAAGAACTTGCAACAGATGCGGGCATGACTGTCGAAGAAGCTCATGTTGAGGTTGTGAGGGTTGAGAAAAAACTGCAGGTTTCTGATGTTATTTCTACTAATCCGAAATTATTTGCCGATCAGAAATTCGCTGAGCTTATCAGTGAGATCAGAACTTATTGATGGACTCCTGAAGTGAAAGATATGATTTCTGAGATTGAAAAAACTTGAAATATAAATCTAGCAACAATCAGTTGATGAGTAACGCTTCTTATGTTCGCAGGCCATAATTGATTTGTTGAACTTGTTAAGAAATTATTATCTTATTGAGCAGATAAGGATTTACCAAATAAAAAATGACTGAAGGCTCAAGATTATGTTGCTAAGCTCTTAAAAACCCTCAAATTCAAGAAAAACCAGGATAATTTTAAGGAAAGACTACTTAAGATTCACACACTTCTCGGTGCTGATGATAAAAAAACCCCATCTTTAGAAAAAGATTCGTGATCTTCTCCATTTTTGTCAAATACCGATGCTGTTGATTTAGCGGGAATAAAAGAACTTTTCAGCTATCTGGAAGCCAATTCTATGGTGGAGTGGAAAAACCTGATAGGACTCAAGATGGATCCGGATGCTAAAATGTTTGCAGAGCATGAAAATTATCCGTTATATACTTTGCTGATGGCTGCGGTCTGTAAGTGAGATTTGACATTGATCAGAATGCTCATTCTTTTATGATCTAACCCGAATCTGAAAAATCCAAAAGGGAAAACATCATTCCAATTGGCAAAACTTCTTCAAGAGGCCGATAAGATTTTATCAGAGAATGTTTATGAATTACTTAAGAAAAGTCCTCTCTATTCACCAAAAAAAGATCTTGAAAAAATTTTAGATTATCTTGATTCAAAAACGATGTCAGGATGGGTTGATGTGATAAGATGAAATGATTATGATATTGAAATTCCAGATTCAGACTGAAGGCGATTGCTTTTTATGGCAATCGAAGTTCAGGATTTGAAACTGTTACAAATGGTGCTGGATTATTGAGTTGAAGTGAATCATGTTATGTTCAAATGAAAAACACCTTATCTTTTTGCAAAAAAACTGCAAAAGGATTATCATGGAACAGAAGAATGATATTGAATTATCGCAGAAATGATAAAAGCAACACCTTGATTCAATTGAAATTGGAATCTTGAAGTCTACACTTGAAATTAAATTTGTAAATGAACACACTAAAGCCTGACGACATAATTGATAAACTGAACATTCCGAAGTTAATTGCTTGGTGCGATTATTATTCTCTTGGAAGTCCTATTAGTATTACTATTGATACGAATTTTGACTGACCTGCTGCTATTGATTTAAGTGATATCAAAAGACCCAGAATGATATTGAATCCTGTCGTTATGAAGGTTAAATTGTGATATACCGATACCCAGATGTTTGTGGATCTTTTCCATGAGATAGAGCATTATTTTGAGGAATGGGAGTTAAAGGCAACAGAGAGTTGAAGGACGATTTGGAAAAAAAGAAATAAGAGATTAGATGATGCATGAATCAGATGAAAAACAATGCATAAAACTGAGAATATATTGCGTGATTGCTTTGTTGATGACCAGGTGATATTGCCTTCAAAAGCACCAGTCCTGAAAAATGATCTGGAAAAAATGTTTAAGAATTCATTATATAAATGAACGGATTATGAGAAAGAGCCCTTGCATGTCCAGCTTATGAATGCAATTTGAAGAGAATACAGATTGCCTTGAGAAAGATGCAAGCTTGATCCAAAAGTCAGGGTTATCCTAGAGCGGCTTAAGCGTAATTGAAGCTTAAAAGATGCTACCACTTGAAGTCTGTGAAAAAGGCTTGAAAATATTTGGGAGAATATCGAACCGCAAGTAATGAGGCTTTTTGAAGAAGACTTGAAAAATCATCACGAACAAAAAGATAAACCTTGAGAATGAATGCCCCAGGCCTGAAGTTTATGACAGCCAAAGCCTGGAGAAGGACAAGGCTCCAATGAACCTCAGCAATGAGATAATCAAAATAAATGAAATGAAGATTGAGATAAGCCAAAAGCCCCAGATTGAAACCCCCAAAACCCAAATCCGGGAAATGACGGCAAAAACTGAGAACCCTCAGAATGACAGAAACCATGAGAAACACAGCCTCAATGATCACCATCTTGAAATCCTCAGTGATCAAATGATTTGGATCCATGAAAAGACAGCAAAAACTGAGAACCCTCAAAATGACAGAAACCATGAGAAACACCTCAATGATCACCACAATCAGACAATACTAGCTCAACTTCAAGCTCCTGAGCACAGAGTCCGTCAATTCCTGATTCAAAAAACGCACCTGAGAAAAAGACTAAAAAACCATTGCAGTCAACTAAATTAGAAAGTCTGATTGATAAGATGAGAAAGAAGCTTGAAGAAATAAGGAAATGAAAGCCGATAAAAAAAGAAGACGGAAAACCAGAAGATGAATCACCTCCAAATGGGGATGTTAAAGATGATAAAGGCAGGAATAATAATTGAACAGAGTGAGAGAAAGGTGACGATAAATGAGAAAATAAACCTTGAACAGCTTGAGATGGCGAATCAACTGATGAATTGACCGGTCAGAATCCTTTTGACAGTTATTATAAGGATAGAAGCGAATTATCTAAGCTTCTTGAAAATGTTTTATGAAAAGAAAATATTGAAAAACTAGAGCATGCTGTATCTCAAAACAAATGAAAGAAAGTAATATCAAAGACTCGTGAAGAGCTTGAGCTTGATAAACGTGTTAAGAATATGTGAATTGATCCAAGGGATGAGGTTAAATTCAAAGAACATCTTAAAAATCTAGAGAAATATGATAGTTTCTTGAAACAATTGGAAACACTTACAAATCCTGTAACTTGAGAATTTGTAATGACGGAGATAGAAGAACTTTTTGAAAAAATAAAATCACATAGGCTTAAGCCAAAATATAAATCAAGAGGACCTGTGGATATGGACAGGGGAGCTAGGCTGGATTGAGCAAGTTTAGCAGATTGAATTGCTGATTTGGAATCTTGAAATTTGGACCCTTATATGTTTGAGGAAGATTATAGAGAGGAAAAAGAAGATATGAGAACATGAAATTTTGATCTTACGCTTGTAACGGATTGAAGCCAGAGCATGAGTCTGAATGGAAAGAATCCTCAGCAAAAAATTGCTTGTTTATTGATTTTTGAAGCTCTAAAGCGCCTTCATGATAAACTTGCGGATGCTGTTTATGAAATGAAATCACCAATTGAATTCTCAACATCATGAATAATGTTCAAATGATGAAAATCAATTGTTGACTTAAAGAAGAAATCATCTGATTTTACTGATAAAGATAGGATTGATTGCTTCAATAAATTGGATTACTGCAACTGATGAGATACAAACGATTATGATGCTATAGATAGGCTGATAACCGAAATGTCGATGAAAGACGACGAATATATAAAAGATATCAAATCCTGAAAGATCAAGAATATAGTTGTCGTTTTAACTGACTGAGATTCTACAAATGCTGCCTTGCTTAAGAAAAAACTTGAAACATTAAGGAGTTACGGAGTTATCGTTTATGCTATATGAATAACAAATGACTGACAAGCTGTTGTTGAAAATTATTTTTCAAAAGACATATCCCAAGGATATTGAATAGTGTGTGACGATGTTGAAATGCTAAGCATATCTTTGGAAAAGATATTATTTGAACACTTAGAAAAGCTATAATTAATTATTGACATTTAATAAAAATGGTCAATAATTAAATTATTCTTAATTTATTCAAATATGGAAAAAATTAACGATGACTCACATTCAGATTCAGTATCCTCACTCATGACTTTGGATGATTTGGATACTTTATGAGATGATGTCTGAACTCGTATAAGAGAAATTTTGGAAAATTGATGATCAGGATGAGAATCGATAGCATCGGTTCAAGAAAAAATACGCGCTATATTATCTGAAATCGGACTCTGATTATCACAGGTTTATATAGATAGGTGACAATTTGCATGAAAGACACTAGATAAAATTTTTAAATAATCCTTTACTTATTCATTTTGACTAGCTATTATCCTGACATCAAAGATAAATCATTTGCCTGAGAGCCTATATATAGGGGCTTCTGGTGAATCACTATGCCGAAAAATCGTCTTTTCATGGATTGAACTTATAAGGATTTGTCTCAAGCTTTTACAAAATTCGAACGCAAAAAATACAAGCTTTTGCCGAATGTGGAGGAGCTTATAGTCAAAAAAAAGGATATTGTCGAAAAGATAATAACAGGTGAAATCAGCTTTCATTATGTCAATTGAGATTTCTCAATCGAAGAAATTACAAGAGAAAGAGTTCTTTCTCTGTTCACAGACAAAGAACTTATCGCTCTCTCTAAAGCTAGGAATATCTACTTGGCTGCAGCGCTTAAAAGAAGAGACCTTCGAGAATATCTTATGAAAATATACACTGGCTCTCTAGTTGAGGGAGACATTCATGATATGAAAACAAAATTCAATAAGGATGATTATGCTAAAATGATAGTTTACTATAATCAATTGATGACAAAGAAGTGAAAACCTGAAAAAGTTCTCACAGAAGATGAGGATGTGGTGAATATGAGACTTAAGATAGAGGAATTCCAAGCCATCAAAGAAAAGAGAAAAGCCTACTTAGGCATCTTCACCATTGCGAAGACGGCTAAATTCCCAACTTTAAAGGCTTTTTACGATGCCCTAGAGGAAATCTGATGTCTTGAATCATTCATGAAGATTGATTGGAGAGATAGGCCGGTTTTGGAAAAATTCGCAGTAGGGGATAACGAGATGATAAAGAATCCCTATCGGAACATTTGACATGAACAATATGTCACGCTTGAGGCTGCTGAGCATAAAGCAAAATTACATACTGATAAAATCAGAAAGAACCCCATAAGGGATACTGAGATTGCAAATATCAGAATCAGTTCCAGAATGACCGTTGATTTCTACCCATCATCACCTTATTTTTAGAATTTATTTGACTAATACGTCTTTTGTATATAATAACCCTACATTTTTTATGTAAGCCAATGTAGCTGCTGTGGTGTCGCACAGGACGGATGATTCTTTCCGCTCATTGGAGAAAGAATAGTTATTTTACAGAAAGCTTACCATATATGCCAATGTAGCTGCTGTGGTGTCGCACAGGATTCATACCCGACTACTCGGGACGGTGGTTCTCCCGCCGCGGCGGGACCACTCATTTTAGCAAATAATATTGCGTTTCGTGTATAGTGTTTATATATTGAAATCAGATGAGGATAGGTATTATATTTGATCTTCAAGCGATATTGAAAGAAGGATTAAACAGCATAACCTTAAAACTCTATCCAAATGGACAAAAAGTTATAATAACTGGATTCTAATTCATAAGGATGATTTTGAAACAAAATTAGACGCATTAGTGCGAGAAAAACAAATAAAAAGCTATAAATGATGAAATGCATTTAAAAAACTAATTCATGCCAATGTAGCTCAGTGGTAGAGCACAGGATTCATACCCCTGCGGTCGGTGGTTCAATTCCACTCATTGGCACCATTAAAATATTCAATTTGTGTTCCGTAAGCTTCAGGATTCATTCCCGACTACTCGGGACGGTGGTTCTCCCGCCGCGGCGGGACCACTCATTGGCACCATTAAAAAAATAACGCCATCAGTAAAATGAAAAAACTAATCCTCAAAATTTTTTTTAGTTGATTAGTTTATTTTTTATTGATGGTTTTTTCCTATATCACAGATATTACTTTTATTTTTGTCTTTCTTTGGTACATCGTTATATTCTATATCCTCTATTCTATCGGGTGTCTTTTATTTCCGAAAAAATTTAAGGATATTTATCTGATCGATTCTTTTTTTGAACGGCTTATACAAATTTGTTCTAGAATCAGTATTAAGATTATAAAATTGAATATTTACTCCAGCCTGTTCATTTTCATTATTCTTGTTTTACTCTCTTATATGATTTCTTCGGGGCAAAAATGACTATATCTTTTTAGATTAATTACTGCTACTTATTTCACAATATCAATTCTTGGTTATTATATTGTCTATATGATCAATTTTGAAACATTTGGTAAGAAAGAAAGAATGTCATGATTATATATTACCTTATTCATTACTTTTCCATTAATCATATTATCTCCAGCTATTTTTTATTTCTGAATTGCAATGTATGCTGGATAAACTTATTTAAATTTGACTTATCAGAAATAAACATACAATACTCACATATTATTATCGCGGAGTAGAGCAGTGGTAGCTCGCAAGGCTCATAACCTTGAGGTCGTCGGTTCAATTCCGACCTCCGCAACCATGAAATCAAA
>CAZUBA010000027.1:0-24932 GCA_964618565.1 uncultured Candidatus Peribacteria bacterium
TTAAACGATTATAATACTAGCTGAGATTATAGTTTTGTGTACAACACTGTGAACTAAGATGAGATATGAAACCATTGACCACATTTATGAACAACATCTGAAAAGCTTCCGTGAAAGCTTCATTTTATGAGGAGCATGAGAGAAAATATTGAAGGGATGGATAAAGCAGATTTTGAAAAATATTTTGAGAAATTCTTTGATAAATGAAATAAACAACCAGAAAATATATATTTAAATAATTAGGTTATGGCAGAAATTTTAATGAATCATTCTGAAACAAAGAATGAAGAAATAAAAAAAATAGAACAGAAGCTTTATGAAAATGAATTCATAAAAACTTGAAAGGTTAAAGAATTCCCTGAAGCTTATGTTTACTATATTAAAGATGATGTTTACTGAGTTTGTTTTAGTAAAAAATGAGTATCATATTATCTCCATGAAAATTGAGATACTTGGTTTAGTATATGATGATTATCAGAAACTCCATTTTTCAGTGAAGCATTAAAAAATAGTTGATACATTGATAAAACTGAGTTAAATTGAAGACATAATTTATATAAGATCGATGAAAGCTGAAAAATAGCAGATATACCTGTTGATAAAGCTGGACCTGAGTTTTTTCAAGTGTGGAAGGATGTTGACTTCTTTACATCATATAAAGTAAATGCTCAGACTCAAAGTAAGAGATTAGAATTAAAACAATTTTTGAAGATGTTACCAATGTATATTGAGAGTGAATCTTTCAGAATCAAACATCTTATGGAATTCTATAGCAGATGACAAATTCAAAAAATTGATGTAATAGAACAACTTCCTGCTTTGCAGAAGTTACTTATAAAACAATGTGACCCAAATTGAGATCTACTGTGAAATTTCGAAAAAGTTAATGATCCGATAACTGAAGATGAACTGAGAAAATATTACAATGATCGTGAAATTTTTAAGAACAAATGACTTATTGATGAGAATACATATGCAGTTTGTCTTTCATGATTGAGAAAGAGAGAGAGTGAAAAGAGGATAAAGAAAGAAACTAAAGAGGAGATTAAAAATTAATTTAGATTATGACAGAAATATTAATCAATTATTCTGAAACAAGAGATAAAGAGATAAGAAGAAAGGAGCAAAAACTTTATGAAATGAAGTTTGTAAAAACTTGAATAATTAAAGAAGCCCCTAATGCGCATATCCAATATATAAAGGATGATGTATATTGAGCATTTCCTGACAAAAATAGAATAACTCTTTACTATCATGAAAATTGAGATGTCTGGTTTAATATCTGATGATTATCTGAACATGAGTTTTTTAGTTCTGCATTAAAAAATACTTGATATATTGATAAAACTGAATCAAATTGAGTACATAACCTGTATAAGAAAGATTCTACTTGAAAAGTAGCAGACATACCAGTAGATAAATACAGTGAAGAATTTTTTAAGATCTGGAAAAATGTTGACTTCTTTCTATGATATAAAATAAATGCTCAGACTCAAAGTAAGAGATTAGAATTAAAACAATTTTTGAAGATGTTACCAATGTATATTGAGAGTGAATCTTTCAGAATCAAACATCTTATGGAATTCTATAGCAGATGACAAATTCAAAAAATTGATGTAATAGAACAACTTCCTGCTTTGCAGAAGTTACTTATAAAACAATGTGACCCAAATTGAGATCTACTGTGAAATTTCGAAAAAGTTAATGATCCGATAACTGAAGATGAACTGAGAAAATATTACTATGACCGCGAAATATTCAAGAACAAAGGACTCATAGATGAGAATACTTATTTAGCTTGTCTTTCATGATTGAGGAAGAGTGAGAGTGAGAAAAAGATAAAGAGGGAGACAAAAGAAGAGATTAAGAAATAATTTTGACCAAAAGTAAGATTAAGATAAAGTTCAAAAGGATGTAATTAAAAAAACCATACGATAAGCCACAAAACAACTCATAAGAGGGAGATTCTAATCAATATGTACAGCAGAGTAGGAATCGGTCTTCAATCGCCAGAGCCGGCTACGGGCCAGGAGACAAATCGTTGTCTCCTTAAAATCGTTATCACGATTTTACCCTCCTATTCGATTCCTATTGGCTATGCATAAAACAAAAGTACCCAACCTTTTCAGGTGGGGCACTTTTGTTTTACGCTGGTACTCTCAAGACTATGATTATAGAGAGTTTTCGGAGTTGGATGAATTATAATATTGATTTATTTAAAATTAATATTATACTATAAACACTTCACTATAAACTGTTTATAGTAATTAATTGATAATTATAAAAATTATGGCTTACAAATTTAGCTCCCTAAAAGCAATATTAGACATTTTTAGCGACGATAGTTTATTGTGAGTGACAGAAATAGCAACAAAATTAAATAAAAGCAATGTTATAGTCCATAAATATATAAAAGAATTAGTTAAACAAGGAAAAATAATAAAGATCTGAGTCGGACCTATGGTTAAATATTCTTTGAATAGAAAGGGATTAAAATCTGTAAATATAATCGAAAATAATCAAGAAACTATTACTGCAAATTTCAATTATTCTGATAAGAAATTGCTTGATGAAATATTTTTGAAATTCAGCCCTGATTGAAGAATTTTGAAAGGATATGAGTGATTTATCTATTGGTGTAAAGAGAAAAATATGGATCCAACATTAAAATTCAACTCTTTGGCAAACATATATTGGCATATCCAAAAGATACAAGATGATTGCGGAGTTATTGATGCAAGTAAGGCTTTTTGAAAGGATTTCGAGAAAATTTATATTGATAACATATATTATGCTGACCAATATAATTGGATTGAGTTCGGAAGAGGTAAACTTGCTGAAATGTCATTTTATTGAAAGCAATCACAAAATAAAACACTTATCAACGAATGTATTAATGAGATATTTTATAAACTTGAATGTTTGATTAACAGGTGATGATATGATGCGATTGCAATCATACCATGGAGTATAGATAGGAAAAACCAATTTTTATGAATGCTTAAAAATAGGTTAAAAATATTAAATACTCCATTTGTTAATATCATTAAATATTATCCTAATTCAATAGCTATTCCACAAAAGTCCCTTAAAACAAGAGAGCAAAGAATTCAGAATGCCAGAAATACAATATTTGCAGATGATGATAATCTGGATAATTATAAAAAAATATTATTGATCGATGATTTTGTGGGATCATGATCAACTATAAATGAAACGGCAAAAAAATTGAAAGAATGACTAGACAAAAAGGTTGATGCATTTGCATTTGTCTGAAATCTGAATTTGAGCTATGATGTGATAAATGAAATGTAGTTTATGTTCATTTGTTTTATACTGGTACAGCAGAGTAGGAATCGTTCTTCCCCAGTCGCTATCGCTCCTTGCCAGAGATGCTGCGAAGCAAATACTCTTGGGGTGCGAGGCCATAGCCGAAAGCCAGATTCAACTGGCTTTCTAATTTACTCCGTAAATTACTACTCTATTCGATTCCTATTGTCCTTAACTTAGAAAATACAAATACTCCCCAGCTTTCGCAAGGGAGTATTTTCTATTTTCTATGGTACAGCCAACAGGAATCGTTCTTCAAGCGCCAGAGACGGCTACGGGCCAGGAGACAAATCGTTGTCTCCCTAGATTTGTTCCACAAATCTTCCCTTCTATTCGATTCCTATTGGCTAATCCAAATGAAACAAAATACCCCAAAGCTTTCGCTAAGGGGTATTTCTTGTTTCATTTTGGTACAGCCAACAGGAATCGAACCTGTATCGCAGCCTTCGCAGGGCCGCATTCTATCCGTTGAAATATGGCTGCATGTAAGAATTTAAAATTAAAAATAGAAAATTAAAAATTCAATGCTGGAACATCATATTAAATTGCGGGCATTTGTAAAACTTAAATTATAAAAAAATAAAGCCTGATAGTTTTTATCAGGCTTTATTGAATTTATCTTGGTTCTTAGTTCTTAACTCTCATCCCTCAGTCCTATTTTGCTCTAGGCATTCAGTAGAAGTCAAGTCCTTTTGCGTCTGTCATTGATTTTGTAATGAAGTTTTTCTTCTTTCATTTCACGAAGAATCCCCTCTCATCGATAAGCCCTATTTCTATAAGGTGGTTTACATCCTTATTCAGTAGTTTTTTCTTTGGGAAGTTCTGTTTGTTTTCATAGTAATGTTTTCTCTGTTTGAAGCTTGTATTTTTTCTGGTTTGAGCATTCTCACTTCAGATAAAATTCTGCATTGAGGCTTTCTTGTTCTTCGCCATTTTTCTAGAAGCAGCTTGCTTTTTGACAATACTTCATTTCAGACCGTGTTTATTTGCCATAGGTTTAGTAGAAAATTAAAAATTGAAAATTAAAAATAGAAATGTTCAATTTTATAAATATATTTTATCTTGTTTTGATTTTTCTAATTACTTTCTGAAAATTATAAAAATATCAATACTTTCTATTTTCTATTTTATATTTTTCATTCTTTTCATTGGAGCGGATAACGAGGCTCGAACTCGTAACCCCCGCCATGGCAAGGCGGTACTCTAGCCAATTGAGCTACATCCGCATTATTGATTTTATGATTATTCTTGTATCTGACTTTAATATAAAATCAAATACAAAAATCTAATTGGAGCGGGGGACCAGGTTTGAACTGGCACACCCGAGGGTTGAAGCCTCAGTACACTCACTCTTTTATGCTACCCCCGCAAAATTAGTAGGCGTATTTTATGGAAAATACTCTGTTTGTCAAAAAAATAATGAATTATTATTTTATCTGAGATATATATAGTCGATTACACAACTTCTAGGTGTGCCATTCTCACCTCTGACTATGTTTCAGTATGTTGGATTTGCCATCTGGACATACAAAGTCCTTCAAGTATATTCATTCGTATTTCAAATATAGATATCTGCATATCAGAAATAATTTCATAATCTGAAATTTGCAAAGCTTCTGAAATGCTCAGGAGCATTAATCGCAAATTTAGGCCAAGATCAACTGCATTCCTCGCATGCGGCCGATCAATTGAAACTTGCAACCCATTGCAATCTTTCTGCCTCGTCCTTGATGACTGAAGATATTCTGGTCCAACCTCATCAGTTGGTGCTCATATCACAATAGACAGAGAATCATGCTCATCACTCCGGGTTTATCATATATGTTCAATCTCTGCTCGTAGGTTCCAGATCCTTTATCCTTTTGCAAGAAGCATTAGGGTTGACTTGGGCAATGGTCATTCCAGTTCATGAATAGGTGTTTTTATTGTCTAGTATAGCAATATGATTTCAGAGGGTGTTCACTATATCAAGACTTGTGTCAGTTGCCTGTACTGGCACTTTTGTCGTTCAATCAAGGAATATTCATACAGGGTCTCCTTTTGAATAGACAAATCTGCCTGAATAGGAACTAGGATCTGCATTTGCCTCATCCTTATGGAAAGGAGAATAAGATATCGCAGCATTATTTCAATCTTCCAGAAATCATAGAATCTGGAATCTGTTTTGTTTTTTGTTTATCGAATATGTGTAGTAGGTTGTTTTGTCCAAGGGATCTTTTCATCAGTTGGAAAGCTTTATTACGCTCTGTAAGCCTGCTCAGGCATATCATTGGTATCATGTGATCATTCATGATGCGCTAATGTCAGCCTTTGAGTCGGGCATCGGAAATTTATCAGCAAGTGCATTGAATAGCACTAATCACTTTGAGATGCTGTTCATGTCAGTCAAGCGATTGGAATCTCTGGCATATGTTGACTGGCTGGAAAATGACAAGAAAGATATGGTTGCAAGAATAGCTAAAATCACTATTACAACAATAAGTTCCACAAGTGTAAATCAAGAGGATTTAAATATATTTGATCTTTGGGCTCCTTTCTTGTTTTTTGTATCCATAAGAAAAAGATAAGATGAACATTTTTTGAAATAGATTGTAATATATTTTGGTGTTTAAGTCAATTAATATAAAATAATTTACTTATCTTAATCCGTTTCTGATAATTTCTTCTCTGATTAAGAAAGCTCACATAATATAATCTTCAATTTCTCATGGCGATGAATCAATTATTCGTGCCATTTTTTTTATAATATCATTGAATTCTATGGTTCATCTTTCAAATTTGCCTTTTGAAGAAATGGCTGACAAGTTTTGTCTAAGAAAATCAAAGATAACATGAAAGACTTCCTTAACCTCAATATCAATTACCCTTAAAGAAAGATTCTTTTGTTCAGGATGGGGAGCTCGTGAAAGATGATCTTCGTATGTCAGGTCTTTCTCGATTTTATTTCCAATATTAAAAGAAAATGAATCTTTTCTAGCCGTATTTGGCCAAAGTTTCATAACATTCAAAATATTCCCTTCTTTGGAGATGTGTATAATGCTTTTAGCAGATTCTGACATAGGATATGAATTTATGACCTTATTTGTTAAAGAATCCAAAAGAACGGGCATCTCATGCATAAGATAAGGATTCAAATAAAATGTATCTTGTCAAACTTCGCACAGAATTGACCTATGCCTCCCTACCAAAATATCTTCAATATATGAAGCCTTAAATCAATTCTCAAAAAGGGAATTTTTTAATCGTCTTGCTTGATCTCCACAATTCGATCAGAATTTCAGAGGAGTATCTATATGATTAAGATAATAAAAAGTAGTCGCAGAACAATAAGGGAATGATAAGCTATCTTTTAGAATTGAACATAATTTATTCTGCATAGTCTACAGTTATTGCTTGCTATAGAATTTTGATATCCATATTTTCTTCAGGAAATCTAGGCTGAACGTGGATAGTATGAATCAAAGGGTGGGAACAATTGCTCCAACATATGGATTATCGATTTTTATGATAATGAAGAAAATCAGAATCACTGAATACGTCAGAATTGCAACTCATAATTTTCGAGTATAGCTAGTCTCCCAGGCTTTGTTCGCTTCAACTTTCTTGTTTCTTGACTTGAGATTTTCTATCTCTTTTAGTAGAGTTTCAATTGATTCCATAACTTAAAATTAAAAACTAATTCTTTTTGCTTAGATCACTATAAATTCCTTTGAAAATTTCTTTAAACTTTTTAATCTTGTTCTCATCTATAATTGCCTCGTCTTTATTGAATTTGTGCCCAACCTCTGACATGAAATCTACACAAAAAATTATTGTATATAAATTCATAATCCGTAGGTCTTCTTCGGTTAACTTCAAATATTTTGACAAGCATTCAATATAAAATATCCTATCTAAAAATATAAAAGCCATATTGGTCAATCATAACCAATATAATCTATCTCCAAAAGTCATCGTGTCAAAATCAACCACTCACGAAAAATTGCCGTTGTTGTCTATAATTATATTCTTTGAAGTTATGTCATCAAAAAACGGAACTGGTTTTACCTTATCAAAATAAGCTGAATTATCATTGACTATTTTCTCAATCTTCGTTATATAAGAAACATCGAAAACATTTGCCTTTGTCAGATTGGTTTTAATCCTGTCTATTTTTTCATATAGGAAATCTTTCCAACTTTCTTTCAAATCGCCATTTTCATAATTTGTCATTTCTCAAAATCAGGCTCACGCGCCAAGGGATGAGATTTTGTTTTGGATTGCCACAATTTCCTTAGCGATGCTATTTAAGCTTTCATCGCTAAGCGTATCGATCATATTTCAAATATCATCTCATTCAAGCCTTTCCGAAACCGTAAAAGGCTTGGGATATTTATCGCAGCTCACGTCTGAATATAATAGTTCAGGAACTTTTATTCAGAGTGCTTTCATTTGTTCATACCAAAATATCGATCATACTATTTTACTTTTATTGCTCAAGAAATATCAGATTCTGAATACGATATTTTTTTCTGATTTTAGAATCGCATCATAGACAAAATGGCATGAACCGGTTGGAAATCTTCTGATTGTCTTCAATTCTGAATCAAAGTTTTCATTTATGACTGGAATAATTATCTTATTCAGATTCTCTATGTCTATCTCACTTGATAAAAAGAAATCATTGTCCATTTAAATTCATTAAATTACTATTCTTATCTTTATGAAATCTATTTAAATAGCGATAAGATTTCGCTTAATCTTTTTTATCGAATTCTGCTTTCTTTTTTGCAGCTTTTTCGTCTTTCATTTTTTCCTTATATGCAGCTTCTTCCTTCCTGAATTTCTTCTCGTCTTCGATTACTTTCTTGTTCAGCTCAAGAATTTTTTTCTCTACGAATTCAACAGGCTTCCCATATTTTTCCCTGCTCACTTTGGCTACCACGTTTTTTCTCTGCTCATCTATATCTGAAGTCGTTTTAATCGGAGGGAAAGTGGTCGCGCTGAAGACGCGCGATGGCATACCTTCTATTAGCAATTTGGAGTATATGTCATATTTTCTTAAGTTCAAAAGATCCGGTGCTGTTACTGTTCAATCATCTCATATGCTTTGCGCGAGTTTTGGGGCATCATCCGGTCAGACTTGGAAGCTGAGTATCGTACCGACATTTCAGAATACTGCATTCCTGACTGTTTCGCTCATCTGGCTAATATATTGATTTGCAACTATAAGATTCAATTTATATTTACGAGCTTCTGCCAAGATAACGGCAAAACTCTCAGTCGCGAAATTCTGGAACTCATCGACATAAAAATAGAAATCTTTTCTCTTTTCTTCTGGTATATCAGCTCTGCTCATGGCATCAATCTGGAATTTTGTTACCATCATAGAACCAAGCAGCGCCATCGAATCGTCTCCGATTTTTCATTTCGACAGATTGATTATCAGGATTTTGTTATTGTCCATTATCCATCTGAGTGAAAATGCGTTTTTCGGTTGAGATAGAACATTCCTGAGAAGCGGATTCGACAAGAATTGACCGACTTTATTAAGTATCGGGCTTACCGCCTCGACCATCTGCTTCGGTTCAAGCACTTCAAATTCCTGTTCCCAAAATCTCCTGATATTATAATCCTCAAGTTTTGAGACTATCTTCATCCTATATGATTTGTTTGTCAGAAGAAGCGGTATGGACATAAGAGTCGAATCAGGAACTTCCAGAAGCGTCAATATGCAGTTCCTTAAAATATGCTCAAGCCTAGGGCCCCAACTATCAGCCCACATTCTTTTGAATATTCATACCAGTCATGACATGACTAGCGGACGATGTTCTTTTGCCACATTCTCAAACATATTGAATGCTATCGGGAATTTGTAATCGGATGGATCAAATAGTATCACATCATTCGTCCTGTTTTTCGGGATATTGGAAACTAGCGTGTCAGCCAGATCTCAATGCGGATCAATGAGCGCAACTCATCTTCATTTGCATATATCATCATAGATCATATTCTCAAGAAGCACAGACTTTCACATTCATGTCTTTCAGATTATGTAGACGTGTCTCGCCCTATCGACAGGCAGTATTCAAAAGTTCTGGCTTGCTCACCTGAAATTGGTTTTTCAGATTGGAGAAGCGCTTGAATTCTTTTCTAGAATCGGCAGATTCTGAGGCGGCTCTAAGATTTTTGTGGTTATCCAATTTATTCATGGAGTCTGGACATACAGGGTTGGCAAATGAACTAATCATGCCAATTCCGCGCCATTGAAAATCATCTTTTTTTCATTTTTCCTTTTTTCAAGCATTCCATCATCTTCTTTTATAGACGCAAGAACAAGCCCATTCTGTCATGCGATCGTAAAGAAATTAAGCGCTGTCACCATTTCTTTTATCGCAACTTTGGCAGTATTCTCATCATTGCACTCGATTCATATATTCAAAGACACATTAAATCCGAATCACGTAAGTTTCTTGATTATTGCAGGATCCAATTCCTTTTTGATTTCTGCTTTATCTGCAGGATTGACAATAAGCTTAAAGAATCTCATCAAGAGCGAAAATGGAGAAAAGATCATCTTCAAGGCTTTATTTTTCTTTGAAAGGAGGAATTTTTTCCAGAACTTAGGATGCTTTGATGTCAGTATTCAGATTTTTTTCTCATCTTTCCAGACAAAATCAGGAATAGGAGAAAAATTCACCTGGATAAATGAAGTGTTTTTTGTGTTTGCTTTGTTCAAGGCGGAGGTTATAGATGAGAATGGATCGATATCTTCTTTGAAATCAGCATAAGTCTTAATCGGATATATATATTCGGCAGATGCCTTAAGACTTCAGCAGTAGATTTTTCCTTCATTTTTCAGATAATCCTTAACTTCTCTTATCTCAACATTAGGATAATGAGCATAAATCTGATTCTCAAAAACATCCCTTAATTGAGGCTCTATTATAAAATAGAAATTAAGCGATCATTTATTGTTCACGATCTCAAAGCTGAATTCGGGAGATGCGGTTATTTTTTTTGAGAAGAAGGTTTTCTCTACTTCAAGGGTATTATGAAAGATGTTTATTATCTGTTCGGCAATATAAACTCACTTATCATTGTTTCTATCGACTGAAATCTCTAGAACTATTTTTTCCATCTTAAAATCGGGTTAATTTCGGTAATAGCCATCTTAACCATTGGTAAAACCAAGAATAAGAGTACTTTACTCAAAAAATATTCATTTTATTATATAGAACTCATTCCTTTATCAAAATAATTTTTGCTCATTTCTTTCGCTTTTTTCTCTGACTCTTTCTGATTGTTTTCCACTATTGATCCAAGAAGCGGTCAAATGTTGGATGATATGCGCATTTCATTGTCTGTGACCATTCATTTTTTCTTTCAGGCAATAAGGAATCATTTCAAGCTTTTGCCATTTTTCAGAGGCACTATATATACCGAATCATTTTTTCCTGATCAGAAGAATGGTATTTTTCATTCGTAAGGTCAAGATAGGGATTTGTTAATCTCATCTCCAGCTTTTTTATTGAGATTTCAGATGCTCTGGAGTTCAGTTGAATATTTATAGAAGAAGAAGCCGTCTATTGCAGGATGATTCTCTACAAATGTCACGTAATCAACCATAAGCAGGCTCTTAAGATACTGCATTATATCAAGAAAGCTCTTTTCTCAATTCTTGGCCAGCTCAATTATCTTGTTTGTAGCTTCATAGATATTTGCCAGCTCTTTTCATGAATCAAGAAGACGTTTATTTGTGACTTCAATGATATATTTATAAAGCTCCATTGCTTTTTCGGGAGATTCTTTCTCAAGAAGAGCAAGATCCTCTTTGGTCAACGCGAACACTTCCACGCTTGAGCTCGCTATTGCCTCTACGTCTTTTTGGAATCTTCAGAATATCACTCATTCTCAGATAAAGCTTCCGGCTCTGGCTTTTCATATTTCTTTCTTCTGTCAATCGAAAGTGTACCTGAAAATATCTATAGTTCAAGACGTGATTATATAAAAATTCTTATCGATTCAAGGACTGAAAAGCAATTTTCAAGCCTCCAGAAGTATTTTATTCTTCTTGAAATAAACATCGAAATCTTTCAGATATTTTATAATAGGGTTAGGAACCTCGATTTTGAGTCAGCTTTTAAGATTTACTATATCCTCTGCTGCCTGCTCTTTTTTAAATTCCCCTCATATATTAAGCTTATTATGTCCTTTTAATATTTCTGTCATTTTTTAGTTCATTAATAGGTCTTTATCTCGCAGATGCGAATTGAACACCTCCTTCGTAATATATCATTTCTGGAAAAGCATCTGGATGTATTTATCCATTAAAATCATTCAATCTTGCCCCGAAAGCTCGATAATCGAATATAATTGATGAGTGTTTCAGTGTATTATAAGGCTTCTTACGGCATCATTATTGATAAGCACTTCTCTTGCCACGACACGAGTTCATCCATCTTTTTTTGGAAGAAGTATTTGGCTGACTATTCAGTTAAGGCTCATTGCGAGCTGTGTCCTTATCTGGCTTTGAGCCGACGAAGGGAAAGAATCAACTATACGATCTATGCTTTGTATCGTATCATTCGTATGAAGCGTAGACAATACAAGGTGTCAAGTTTCTGCAAGGGTAAGCGCGGCTTGGATGGTTTCCGGATCGCGCATTTCTCAAACCATTATAACATCGGGGTCTTCACGCAGGGCTGATTTGATGGCTCTTAAAAATGATTTTGAATGGGTTCAGATTTCCCTTTGGTTTACTAGACAATTTATATTTTTCAGATTGAATTCTATCGGATCCTCGATAGTGATTATATGTTTTCTGAAGTTCTGATTTATATATTGGATCATTGCGGCAAGGGTTGTTGATTTACCAGAACCCGTCGGTCATGTGACCAGAATCAATCATTTTCATTTATGTAGCAGATTTTTGATCTCTTTTGTCACGTTAAGCGATTCCAAAGAGGGTATCTCAACTGGAATATAACGGATTGCAATAGCATATCATTTTGCATCATGATAGGCATTGACACGGAATTTTGCTTCATCAAGCGAATAAGAAAAATCTTGTTCCAATGAAAAAAGAAAATTCTGGAATTCCTTCTCTCATCACAACATTACCGTTATTATATCTTTCACATCATCTTTTGAGAGTTCTCAAAAATTTGATTTATATTCGATTTCTCAATTATGTTTTCGGATAAAAGGAGCATTTCCGGATACGATATGAATGTCAGGAATTTTAGTCAAAATCATCTCTCTTAGTAGCCCTTTGAACCTTTCTGCTATCATAAATATTTAATTATTTTATTACTTGATCCCCATTGTATCATAAATAGAAAAATAAATCAAAATTGTATACTTGAAAAACTCTAAAAACTGGATATAATGGTTAAATCTTATTATATAACTGCTATGTTTATGCGAAAGAAAAATATTATTTTATTGGCATTAGGGTACCTATGAGGTATTGCTGTAGCAATGAAGTTCAGCCAAAAAAACGCCACAGAAACAAAAAAATCCCTTGAAAATAATCCTAATTTTTTTGATGTTTTCGTAGAGAATGTTGTCAGCATGCATAAAGACATATATAAATATTTTGAACAAAGAGCTCTTTCAGATGAAAATATGAAGCGTTTAGACGAATATAAAGCCAGAGCGAAAAAAGAAGTCGATAGCTTCAAAAAAGAAGCTGAGAAAAAAATGGAAGAACTTAAAAAGCAATGAATCAAGAAAAAAGATGAAGTAGAAAAAGAATTACGTAAAATTTATGACAGGAGACAAGAATATTTCGATGAAACTAAGGATACAGCGGAAGAGTATATGGAAGAAGGCGTTGAATTGGCAAAAGAATATCTTCAGGATTGAAGAAAAAAATTAGAAAAAGCATTTGAAGACATTAAGAAAAAAATTGGAAAATAATCCCAAAAAATCTGCGGAATTTCCTCCTTTATCGGGGGATTTCGCTCTTTAATCATTAAAACTAATAACTTAATCATTATGACAAAAAAAGATGAAAATATAAATGAGGATAATTCACTTGATCTAGAAAATATTTTGGAATGAGATATCATTGAAGCTGAAGAAGCAGAAGAGAGGATTGAAGATGAGATGAAATGACTTGATAAGATACAATGAGAAATCAATATACTTAAAGAATCTCTAGCCAGAGCGCAGGCTGATTATCAGAATCTTGTAAGAAGAGTCGAGAGAGATAAAATAGATATGTGAATTTATTTGACTTGAAATATCATAGCCAAAATTCTTCCATTTGTAGATAATCTTGAAAGAATAATCGCAGCCACCCCTGAGGATATGAAGCAGTGAGGCTTGTTTGACTGAGTTAAATCAACATATGCATGAATCGTTAAGACTCTAGAAGGACTTTGAGTAAAATCTTTTGATTCAATCTGACAAGAGGTTGACGCTAGCCTCCATGATGTTATGAGCCAAATGCCATGAGAAGAAGGTAAAATAATTCAGGAATTTGAAAGATGATATATGCTTGGCGATAAAGTCATCAGGCACGCAAAAGTAGTTGTCGGAAGTGGGATTTAATAATAAAAGACAAAAAATTAACAATCAGATACAAATATCTTATTGTTTTTCTGCTTAATGAACATATCATGAATTTTAAAAGATTAGCATCATATCTTCTATTGAAGATCATTTGATACTATCAGAAGTACATAAGCCCCGATCATTCTCCATTCAGCAAATATCATCCCGGAGGATATTGCAAGTATTATCCGAGTTGTTCTGAATATGCAAGATTATCAATCATAAAATATGGGCCACTCAAATGAAGCATCAAATGAATTTATAGGATATTAAGATGCAACCCATTCAGCAAATGATGAATTGATAATCCTTAAGATTTAAATTTATTTTATAAAGATTCAAAATGGAGAATTGGAAAATGAACTTTGAAAAAGATAAAGAATTATTAATTTCAACGAGCTCAATAACTTGAAATCCTCATTCAATAATTGCTATTTCCGTATGAATAGTCGATGAAAGATTGATTTTGGCTGATTGTCAGATGAATTTAACTATCAAGAACCTAAAAGAAAATCCAAAGATTTCAATCATCTGATGATATCATAGGATAAAATGAGAAGCGGAAATAACTCCGGATGGGAAATATTTTGAAATATGCAAGGCTGAGAATGAAGACTCTGGATTTATCGTAAAAAATGCAGTTTCAATCAAAATAAATGAAGTATATGATTTGGACTCAGGAGTTTTAATTTTTCAAAACAAGAAATGAGATATTTAATCTGAAATGAGCTTCTGGAAGCCAATAAATTCATAGAAGAATGCATGGCTATAGCAAGAAGTGCAACATGTGAGCGCTCAAAATGCGGATCTGTGATCGTTAAGGATTGAGAGATAATTTGAATATGATTCAATTCTCCGACTAATGGGCTCGAATCTCAAAGGAGATGCCATATGGAGAAAAGCTCTTATAACAAAAAGATAACAGACAAAACATGCTGTATTCATGCAGAGCAAAGAGCGATAATGGACGCTCTAGCCAAGAATCCGAATAAATTAAAAGACTCAAGATTATATTTCATGAGGATAGATGACAGCTGAAATGCAAAAAATTCATGAGAGCCTTATTGCACCATTTGTTCTAAAATGTCGCTTGACGTATGAATAAGCGAGTTTGTTTTATCAAAAAAAGAATGAATCTGCCTATACGAAACTTGAGAATATAATGATTTGTCTTATAAATATAACTGATAATAAAAAAATCATACATAATAAACAAAAAACCTCAATTTTCTATTTTTAACTTTTAATTTTCTATTCCTGTGTACTCATATATTAACTGAACTGTGCTTTCTCTTGAAGATTGAAAGGTTTCAATCCTGATCAAAAATACATGACTGGGGCTTGAGGTGCTTGTTTCACCGATAACTTTATCCAGATTAAGAGAATGAGAAGATAAAGAACTTCTTATTCATCATCATATAACAGAAGTCTCTCAGACGCTTTTCGGATTTGAGAATTCACTTGAGAAAAAGGTCTTCAAGAATCTCCTGAAAATCGATGGAATCTGATGAAAAGCTGCAATAAATATCCTCTGACTTTGAGTACATACTCTCGCAAAAGCAATTGAAGAAAATGACGATAAGCTACTTTGAACGATTCCCTGAGTCGGCAAAAAAACTGCGCTGAAGATTATCCTTGAAATGAAAAGCAAAGTATGAGTCGATGATCTGTTCGACAGGGAGAATAAGATGGAATTGACTGCTCCTAGGAATAAAGAAATAATGGAAAGTCTGATTACGATGTGATACGACAAGAAAAAAGTTGAAGAAATCGTAAAAGGAATACCTTCTGAAATTGAGGATTTGAAAGAAAGAATGGTTTATGCAATCAAGATGCTGAGCAAGTAATGTAATAATCAGAAATGGCTGAAACATTATTGGGACATAGGGACAACCTAAAATTAAATCCTGATTCAAGGATATATTTCCTTTGACTTTCCCATAAATTATCCAGATCATGAGAAATGCTGGAAGCATTTTGCGAGTCAACGGCTTCTGGAAAAATAATTAATGATATCATCAGGAAGTCCGGTAAATGATCTACAATATATAAGACGAACCTGATAAAATGAGTTCCTCTTGATAATGATTGAAAAATCAGATATCCGACAGAAAAAGAAAAAAATGCCTGATTGCAAAGATTGAAAAAAGAGATTTTTGTTTTTCGCCCAAAATGGGTATATTTGTTCGGCAAGCAGGTTTCTGATTTCATATTAAAGAATTTCAGATTAGAAAAACTGACTGATTTGGAGTATGAACTTTGAAGCACAAAATTCATCCTTGCGGAACATCCTTCATATGTGGCCGTGTACAGAAGAAAACATATAGAAAAGTATTCAAATGACATAATCAATAGAATTAATACAATAAATTAATGAGAATAATAATTTTTACCGCAACGTGACACTATAATCTTTGAGACGAACTTATATTAAAACAAGAATACGAGCTTCTGAAAGCATATTATCCTGATTCGACATTCGACATATTCACATATGACAATAAATCTTCTCTTCTTCCGAAAGATGAAAATATAAGATACGTCTCTTATTTTCCAAAGAACATAAGGAAAAATCCGTTTTCAAACCTGAGATATCTTATTTGAAATATCATCTCGATAGCAAAATCCGACATTATTTTCATAGGATGAGGATGACTTGTTTATGCCGATGAAGTCCAGATTGCTTCAACACCTCTTTGGCAATGGAATATGAGAGTTATGCTTGCAAAGTTTTTTAAGAAAAAGATCGTTTGGATGGCAGTGGGGATAAGTTATCCAAAAGCAAGAATCAATGAAATCAAATATCTTTTTTCATGAAAAAATACTTTCGTCAGTGTAAGGGATAAGCAAAGCAAAGAACTATTGAAATGAATTTGAATTGAGGCGACATTGCTTCACGATTCAGTTTTCTTCCTTTGACTGGACAATCATCTCAAATTGAAAAAAGGCGATAAATCTGAAATCGATAAAAAAACAATATGAGTATCGCTAAGGAAATGATACTTGAAAAATGAACGTGAGAATATCAAACAACTTGTATTGTATCTAAGCCGTAAATGATATAATCTTCATTTTCTCAGCCATTCGATACATCAGCATGATCCATTAGCCGATGATTTGGATTTCCTAAAGGAATTCTCCACCGCTTACAGGATACCGATGACAAGAACAATGGAAGAAACACTTTTGGCTTATGATAAAGTTGATCTGGTCGTATGAATGCGATTTCATTCCATGATATTGTCTGCAGTTAAAAATATACCTTTCTTGGCCATCAATTATTGACAAAAAACGCAAGAGCTGCTTAAGGATTTTGATTATGATTTTGCACTTAATCCGAAAACCTTTGATTTTGAAGAATTCATTTGAATTTTTGAAAAGCTTGAAACCTTTAAAGATGACGCAAAATTTGCATTAAAGAAGAAATGTGATACAATAACAAGCGAAATAAGTTTAGAATATAAAGAATTTTTAGATGGACTGGAAATCACTCAAAAATAAAGCTTTGGATATGAGCTCAAAGGCTCTTGAAGCTAGCACTAAGGCTATAGAACAAGGTAAAGACTACATTGAAAAAGCCAAGGAAGCTAAGGATGCCGTAGTAGAAAAGGCTCAAGAAATAAAAACTAATGCTGATGACATTAAAGATAAAGCTGTAGAAAAGATTGAAGAAGGTAAAGAGAAAATTGCAGAAATCAAAGAAAAATGAGAAGAGAAAATTCAAGATATCAAAGATAAGACTTCAGAAAAGATTGATGAAGGGAAAGAAAAAGTACAAGAAATCAAAGAAAAATGAGAAGAGAAAGTTGCAGATACAAGATCATTTGCAGAAAAATTGAAAAACATGGGATCAAAGGCAATGGAATCAACAACTTGAGTTCTTGGCAAGTCAGCGCCAATGATAAAAATTATGGCTGATTATGAAACTATAAAGGATGATAAGATTTTAGCATTGCTTTTTCTTAAGAAAGATGATGAGGAATCTAAGAAATTTCAACTGTCAATGCCTATGATAATGTCAAGCGTTTGGATAAATGGTTCTACATTCAGGGTTATTGATATCGAAGAATCAAAAGATGTTGCAGAAAATTTCAAAGTGACTCAGGCGCCTTTTCTCATAGTTTATGAAAAGTGAGAGGAGAAAAAAAGGACCGAGGACATAAGTGAAATAAAAAGATATCTAAAAGAATACACAATATAACTTAACCAGTGGGATTATGGAACCGATAACTATCTTGATATATGTTTCAACAGTGGTGATAGCCGCAGTTTGAACATTTTTATCTATGACTTTATACAGGGCGTATAGCATAATGACAAAAGTAGAGCGCATAGTGGAATATATCGATCATGTTAAAAACACTCTGATGACATGGGAGAAGATTCCTATGAAATTTATAAATAAAATGCTCAAAAAATTCTAAAGAAAATCAATAAAAGCTCCGATTCGGAGCTTTTATTTAGTTTGAAAACAAAATATAAAAAGATTTTGAAATTTTATTTTAGTGGTTAGATTGAGCATTATATTAAATTATCCTGATAAATGGAATATACGATACAACGGAAAAAGGTTAAAAATCTCAGAATCACCGTAAAAAGTTCCTGAGATATAATTGTAAGCGCGCCATGGTTTTATACAAAATGGCAAATCGACAAGATTGTAAAATCAAAAGAGGAATGGATAGAAAATCGGCTTGAAAAATTAAAGAATAATAAACTGAATTTGAATCTTGATTCTTGAAAGATAATGTATCTCTGAGATAATTATGAATTCGTATTTGATGAGAAAAAAAAGATTGATCTGATAGATCTTGAAAATAAGAAAATCACCTCAAGGATTGATCTTTCAAATGATGCGAATCTGGCCAAATGGCATAAGACGAATGCCAAGAAATATCTTGTTGAAAAAACTCAGGAGCTTGTTATTATACATTCTTTTAAAGCTGGAAAAATTTCTGTAAGAACCCAAAAGACAAGATGGGGAAGCTGCAGTGCGAAAAACAATATTTCAATCAATAGCAATCTTATTAAATGTCCTCCGAGAGTTATAGAATACGTAATCTATCATGAACTGGCCCATACTATCCAAAAAAATCATTCTAAGAAATTCTGGGATCTTTTATGAACATATCAGGATGATTACCAGGAGCAGAGGAAATGGTTGAAAACTCATGGGAATATGTTTATTGTACCTTAGATTCGACAAATTCAAGGAATTCTTTTCTGAAATTAGATATATCATAATTATAAGTGTATTCTCTCATTTTCAGAGGATCATATTCTCTTTCTTCAAATTCTTCGATCGCTTTATTAACGCTTTCTACAGTTTGCTCTTCAAAAAATATTCATGTCGAAAACATCAGCGGATCCTTATCTCTGACAGTTTCAAGAGATCATCATTTTGCATAAGAAATCACTGGAGTTCAGCAAGCCATTGCCTCTAGCGGCACTATTCAAAAATCTTCTTCAGGAGGAAACATAACTGCCTTTGCCGTGCTCATGAGCTTTCTGACTTCGGAGTTCGGAATATTCAATTTCCATTCTATGTTCGGCAAGGATCTCTTCTTAAGCGATTTATATAATTTATTATTTGTCGCAGTCGCCAAAATGAGCTTCTTCCCATTCTTATTGAAGGCATCAACCAATAAATCAAATTTTTTATATGGGATGCATCTTCATACGTAGAAGTAATAATCTTCTTTAATGGCGCTGAAAGGGAATTCGCTAACATCTATTGCAGGATATATCACTTGGGAATTCCTATGGTAATATTTTGCTATCCTGCTTTGGGTATTTTTTGAATTCGCTATGAAATGATCAACTCTCTGTGCTGCGCAATAATCCCACATTCTGAGGGAATGAATGAACTTCGGCATCACCCATCTTGCAACAGGATTAAGGATTCAAAATTCAAGCCTATCGAAATATTCGAAATAATGGCTCCAATAATAACGTGTTGGAGTATGGCAATAGCAAATATGGATAGTTTCAGGTTTTGTTATGATTCATTTGCTTTCGGCCGAACTGGAGCTTATTATGATATCATATCAACTCAAATCTAAGCTCTCGAAAGCATATGGACGCAAAAAGGGTATCATCTTGTTTATTTTTGAAGCGAACCAGATTTTCTGAAGGAATGATACGAAAACCCTTCTTTTATCAAAGAGCGGATTTCCGAATTGATAGAATACTGAAGTGAAAATATCAGCATCAGGATATAATTCCATGATATCTCACAGAACCTTTTCCGCTCCTCACCAATCCTTAATCCAATCAGCTACTATTGCGACTTTTTTTCATTTATTTTTTACCATGCTTTTGTCTTTAATTTGACCTATTTTATATAAACATCATATTATTGCAAATATTGCTTCATTTTTTGTTTTTTATAAGAAGATATGTTAGAATCAAATAAGTAATAATTTAAGCGTATCTATGTCAAAAGAAACTCTCAATTGGGCTAAAGGAATCGATATCTGAAAAGATAACAAAAAAGATTCATTGGAATTCGATTTCATTAAGAGAAGATTGGCTTGAGATGTAAAACATCTTTGGGATTTAAAGGAGCAATGAAAGATAACAAAAGAAGAATACGATAAATATGCGAATAAGTTAAAAGGGATTCTGGAATCAAATTATAAGTGAAGGAGAGATCTCGATCTGAAATATGAAACTGAAAGCAAGAGAATAATTTCTGAAGCAAGCTGAAAAACCAAAGACCTGCTTGATGTGATACCTGTTTGAGATAAGCTGAGAAACTATCTTTCAGAACGAGAGGCTAAAAAAGATATCGAAAAATCAAAAAAAGAATGAAAGATCAAAATCATGTGATTTGATAATATAAGGCATAATTACACTATTGAGATTTGAGAATTTGAAAATCTGATCAGAAGCCAAGAAATCGAGAGCATAAATTCCAAGGCTTTGGCTGAATATTTGAAGTATGCCATATCCGCAGGCTATAACTGAAAAACGCTGGAAAACAAAATCTGAAAGTACAAAATGCTTCATATAGCAGAAATATGGTGAGCTATTTGAAACAAGAATGAAACCTCAACAAATAGCAGATCCTTGACTAATGCGCAGAAATCGCTTTGAAATGATAAGGATAAGGCAAATTATTTATTCAAGGAATATATCAATTGATGCCTGAAGAATTATCAAACTTCTTTTGATGCTTTATTGAATATTCGGAATAAAAAAATTTCAACTGCTAAATTGATACTTTTATTCGACAGGCAACTCGGTCGTATATCAAATCCGAAGCCTGAAGATATGATCAGGATTATCAAGAATTCCGATTTATGAAAATGAATTTCTGAGAACGAATTAAGAAATGTTTTCAAGGCCACTGTTGTCGATTTGGTTAAGGCTGCACGCATTACAAGGCGTATAGAATTTAAAATAAGGAATGGATTTGCTGATCCCATGGCAACCCTTACTTACAAGAATATCATTAAAAAGCTTGATCCGAACTTTAATTTGAATAAGTTATCAAAATCAGATTTGTCCGCTCTTAATTGAAATGATAAAATGGTAATTGATTTGAGCATGGATGCTAAAGTAAATAAAATTATAAATATTTTGGCAAAGGCATGAGCAAATAATAAGGTTCTTGAATATTTTGAGCTTTATAAATGAGCGATATCTGAATATTCTAATTATATGCGCTCAACTGATGCTACCATAATGGGAAAGAGAGAAATGGTCGCTATGACTAAGACGGTGAATGCTTCAAGCAGCAAAATGATATGCATTTGTGATTCCATGCTTCAAAGGAATACTGAATTTCATGAGACCAAAAGAGAACTCCATTCAAACGAAGATAAATTCAGGAATCCATTAAAAGGCCTGAGATCGGCAAACGGTATTACAGATATTGATGAATTGATAAAGAATTGAGAGCTTGTATCAAAATGTATTGTAGAATTATCAAAAAAGAATGGCAAATCAAAATCAGATATCCTATTGTTGAAGTCACTGAGAAAGCTCACTAAGAAAAGCATTGAACTTCAAAAAGTTACAATCTGAGCTCATACCGATAATACAGAAGCAGAAATAAATGCTGCAATCAAATCATGAAATTTAAAGCTGGCTCCATACTGGAAACCGACCGAGGATACTTTATCTAGGAATAAGGACTTTGTTAATCCTGAAAGCCCAAAAGATGAGAAAAACCCTGAAAAAAAACAGGAACCCCAAAGTAAAACAGTTTGATCTAAAGCTTCCAGCCTAAAAGATTCTCCTTATGCAAAAGAGTTAGCGAGTTCTTCTTTGGTGGTCATACCTTCAAGCTTCAGCAATAATTTAGACAGGACGCAGTTTTTCAATTCGATTTTCAGTGCAATCGATGAGAAAGAATCTATAAATATCAAGTTACCTGACTGACTGAATTTTACTTTATCCAAAAAAGCCTGAAGTGAGACATACTCTGTTGAGTACGGATGAGATAAATGAATAAAGCACGAATGACTATCCAGAAAAGAAGTGAAAAATTCCTTATCTTTCGCACAATATACAAATTCTATCTGATTGGGATTCCTAATTTCAAGCTCAAGAGAGATAATACAAAAAATAAATAGCATCTCAGTTTGAGATAAGATATTAGATAAGGATTGATTAAGTCCAAGCGAAAAGATGCTCTTTCTATCAATAGTTTGACCCCAGCTTATTCCTGGTTATATTCAAACTACTAGCCTTGAAGTCAATGAGGCGCAATTCAGGAACATAAAGCATCAAGGAAAAGAAATCAGCAAAAAAAGCAAAAAATTATCTGGTCATATCTGATGATTTTCTAATTTGGAGGAACTTGCAAAAGCTCAATTTCCTGCGAATGGATGAAAGGATTTCAATGTTCTAACTTTTTTGAATTCAATCTGAAAAACCAGCTGAGTTGTGTAAATATATGAAAAATTCGATATTTCCAGCTTCTCCGGGCAGTTTTGACTCGGAGATTTTTGTTATTTTAAGATTCTTTTCTTTGCAAAGCTTCTTGAATTTATCTAGAGATTGTGTTATTACTTGCTTATTTATCGGGATTCAAGATTTCTTGAGGTTTTTTCTTCCTACTTCAAACTGAGGCTTATAAAGAAGAATCATTTCTGTTCAGGAATCCGAAATTACTATCAGGCTGTCTATGACTTTTGAAAGGCTTATAAATGAAACATCAACCACAATAAAATCTACTTTTCACTTTATAATATCCTTATCCAGATTTCTTATATCCTGGTTCTCTAGGCTAATAACTCTCGATTCCGCCTTTACTTTTTCATGAAGCTGAGAGCTTCATACGTCTACGGCATAGACTTCTTTGGCTCATCTCTCAAGCAGGACTTGGGTAAATCATCCAGTTGAAGCTCAAACATCGACACAAATCTTGTCTTTAATGACAATTTCCGTTTCTTCCAAAAAAGCGTCAAGCTTAAGAGCACTTCTGGCCACATAATTGGTTCTTTTGTCATCTTGAATCTCGACAATATCTCATTCTTCAATCTGAAGGGAATTTTTTGTTGCGAGTTTACCGTTAACCTTAACGAGTTTTTCATCAATCAAAAATTGAGCCCTGTTTCTTGTGTACCCAAAATTTGTTGCAATATATTGGTCTAATCTCATTTTTTATTTGAAATAATAGCCGATGGCCACTAAAATACTTACTAAAACTGCTTGTATGACATCATTTTTCTTAGGCGTGTCCTTTAAGACAAGATATCAGAATAACAGTGTAACTCAAAGTGTCAGAAATCATAAAAGATTTGAAATCAACACTCATAGCTTTGCTAAAAGGAAAAATCAGATTAAAGCATTTATCTGACCTATTACCGCAGCTCACAATCTGAATGAATAAAATTCTTTTGAGCCCTTATTTATTGAAAGGAATTCTTTCTTAAAAAGAAGGGGAACAAAAAGAATAAGAGTATACGATATTGTGTTATAGCTGTAAAAGGTGATGCTAGTAATGTGCAAGAATAGCCAGCCCAAATATAAAACTTTGGTTGCTGAAAGAACATTATTTAGCATTATCAAAGAGAAATTTTTTGGGAATTTCAGTTCTTTGAAATCCAACGAAAAATATATTACAACTGCAGTCGCCAAAATTGCAGAGAAGAATGAAATGATTGATGCATTCTGGAAATAGAAGAATGAAACGATTATGATTATTATCTTATCGATATTAGAATAAGGCAGAAGCACTGACATTTTTTCTTCCCTGTAGATATATTGTCATAGATATCACATCACAATGCTTATTATTGTAATAAGCAGCATTCAAATTAATATGTATAGATTTTCAAAAGGAAAATTTGTCAATCATGAGAATATGAAAACAAAAGATAAGATGAATCATCCCAACATTCATAAAAACATGAAAAGGCTTTGAGGCAACTTGTTCAGTTCAAGAGATTTTTTCCAAAAAATAGCTCAGAGGCTTCATAGGAAGGCATTTAATATTCACCAGATCATTTTATTTTTTTGATAATAAGCTTAATTTTATCTCAACTGTTTTATCCTGTACGGCTATCAGGTTCTTGTTTAAGATCAGGAAAAGTCATGAAAACATGTCATATATATTTCAAGAAAAAGGATTTGAAAGCAAGTACAGATGATCAAGAGCTCCATTAAGCTTTTCTATCAGATTATCTCTTTCTACGGTATCTTCCAAGGCATTCAGATATTCCTCTTTAGAAACCCTCATTTCCTTAGGCAGAATCTTATCAATCTTATCAGTATTGGATATTTCATCTATTTTTTTTAATACCTCACCTATTTCCATTATATCAAGTCATTCTCATTTTATTATTCTTTTGACTATTTCCGGACGCAGAAGTCATCTCTCAACAATGCTCCTTAACATATTAAGATTACGATCTTTCTCAATCATATGGAGAAGTTTATTTTTTTCCTTTTGGAATTCGATTTGTCTTGAAAGCTGTTCCTTGAGCTCTTTTTCAGAAAGCTTTTCTTTTTTCTTGAGAATATCATCCTGTTTGAAATTTTCTATTGGCATATTATATAACTTTAGTTTTAATGAAGTCCATAAGGTCTTTTCAAAGATCGTCTCT
>CAZUBA010000027.1:25032-28701 GCA_964618565.1 uncultured Candidatus Peribacteria bacterium
ATTATATAACTTTAGTTTTAATGAAGTCCATAAGGTCTTTTCAAAGATCGTCTCTATCAAGTGCGAAATCAATTGTTGCTTTTAGAAATCCTAGCTTATCTCATGTATCGTATCTCACTCATTCCATCTCTACTCCATAAATATCTTTATCCTGCATCATCAGGACAAAAGCATCGGCTAATCTTATTTCTCAGCTGTCTGAAGGCTGTTTTCTAAGGTAATCGAATATTTCAGGGGTAAGGACATATTTTCAAATTATTCATAATCTTGATTTTGTGTCAGCTGCATTTGGCTTTTCCATTATTTTTGATGCCAAATGTATCTTGCCTTCATTTGTCTTTGATTCTAATATCCCATAACTGGAAACTTTTTCATCAGTAACTTTCTCTAGTGCTATTACAGGAGCTCATTTTCTATGAAATGCATCGATTAATTGTTGTGCTCATGATTTTTCTCATTTGATGAGATCGTCTCAGAACAATACCAAAAATGGCTCATTTCCAATCAGATGGGCAGCCCTAAGAAGTGCATCTCAATCTCATCTTGGAATTGGCTGCCTCACATAAGCTATATTCGCCATCGATGAGACCTTTTCTACTTCACGCAATTCTTTAGTCTTACCCTTTTCCACAAGGGTATGCTCCAATTCAAATGACATATCAAAATGATCCTCAATGCTTCTTTTCCCGCGTCATGTAATTATGACAATATCTGTAATTCAGGCAGAAACCGCTTCCTCGACAAGATATTGGATTACCGGTTTATCGACTATAGGAAGCATTTCTTTTGGCTGAGCCTTAGTCGCAGGAAGGAATCTTGTACCGAATCATGCAGCCGGGATTATGCATTTTGTTATTTTATTCATTTATTTGATTTGTTTATAATTTATGCGATAACAGTTTATAAAACTATGATGATTCTGCAAATTTTTAATCGAAAAAAAATCCCCTTGGTGACAAGGGGATTTTAGTTTTAAGGCGCATATTCTTCAATTGAATTTTGAGATGTACCTGAATTTCATCAAATCACATAAAATTTATTATTTACAATTGTTCATCAATATATTGCATATCTTGGAATATTCATTGATGTCTTATTTATCCAAGTGTCAGTAGTTGGATTGTAAACCTCTAGATTCGATAAAGCCGAGGTTCAATCATATCCTCAAGCTGTGTAAATAAGGTTATTGTAAAGAAATAAAGCAGATTGATATTTTGAGTAACTTGCGGAAGCCTTTGTGGTGTCCCATGTATTTGTTGTTATATCAAAGATATCTAATTTTTTTAATAATCAAGAAGAAGCGGCTCATCATATAACATATATTTTGTTACCTATTGTAACAGCATTAGAAGAATGTCGTGCTGTTGGTAATGTAATTCATAAATCAGTCCATACATCAGTTGCCGGATCATAAACTTCTACTGAATTAGCCCAACTATTGGAAGGTGCCTTGAGTCATCAGAACACATAAATCTTATTATTGGCAATTGCTACTGCAAAGGCCCATCTAGGAGTTGTCATAGAAGCTTTTGCTGTCCAGATGTTTGTTGCCGGATCATAAACTTCAATAGGAGCAATTACAACATTATTTCAGCTGCATCATCAAATATTATATATTTTTCCATTTAAAGTTATCAATCATCCGCTTAATCTACTATTTAGAGTTGGTGCTTTTGCGATAATTGTCTTACTAATTGGATCATATTCATCAAAATTTTTACTACCGTAGACAACTCCTGCTATAACTCATCAGGCAATATAAAGCTTATTATTCAATGTTGTTGCAGTATAACTTTCTCTTGTTTGAGTCATTGTATATACTCAAGTCCATGAATTTGCAAAATTTGGCGCAGGAACTGCAACAGCAGTCGAACTGGAAATTATCAGATTCACTCCAGAACTCGTAAGTGTAATTCATAAAACGCCCTTAGCAAAACCTGCTCAGAAATCAGCAAGTCAAGTTCATGTTGCATTTATAATCTGTTGTACTTGAGCGGTAGTGATATTGGAGCCTGAATATGCACTCTTGATAGTGAGGATTATATTTGAGGCATCAGTCTCGGATAATGTGCTTCAGCTGGCTGTGTATATTAAAGCCGGATTATATGAGGCATAGGTATTTGCTCAAGGCAATAAGATCCTTCCAGAACTGAAAGAAGAATCATAAACCATTGTGTTAAGTTTCGCAGGATTGGTTGAGAAGAGGGTGGGGACTGGGATATAGAATGAATTCGATCATGACTGCACCTTAAGCATAAGTCAATTATAGTTTCCAGCTATATATGAAAAGGCTCAGGTTCAACCCAGAGCAAAGCTCTTTGAAGCTCAGAAAGGATTCAATATATCATTTGAGAATGAGATGGGATTCTCCAGGTTTATGGCTATCTGATATTCTCTCTTTGTTCAAGCTAGGGAATAATCATATTCATCAGAAGTCAGAGGATCCGTAACCTTTTTCGATAATGTCCTATTTATTGTTCTGAATGCTGAATCTCAGATCTTTCATTGAGACCAAGCTGTCCCTCAGGAATATGTCACAGAAACCACACTGTCGGGCGTAGGATATTTTCCGGCATTCGTATTATACACCTCTATTCATTTCTTGATGGATGAGATATCAGAAAGCCTTGTTGAATCTCTGGCAGAAGAAGACTGAGAAGAGAAAGAAAGGAATGCAATGGTTGCAAGTATGGCTAGTATCACTATTACTACTATCAGTTCTACAAGAGTGAAGGCATAGTTGGGTTTGTTTTTTGTATGTAGCATTTATTTAAATTAAGGAATAAATTATCCAGAAAGATAACATATTTAAAATAATAATCAAATTTATTGATAAATTTGATTATTTTAAAATCATGCAGATATTCCTCCTTGGATAATAAACGTTAAATACAATTTAATTCCTTAAGCATCTTACAGAGAAGGCGTATGTTTTTTCGCCTATATATCGTGATATTCCTAGATAATTCCAGTGCATTGTTCTATAATAAGCCGTGGTGCCGCTAGAAGTGCTTTGCCAGATATTGGCGTCTTTTCAGCGATTGCGGAAAGTAAAACCATCAGTATCGCGATATCCTCAGATTGGGAATTTTAAAGCTTTAGCAAGATTATCATTGGATGTTCTTAAAGTGCTTCATGACCATCATAATCAATCGCATTTCCATCAATCGGCAGCATTACGACAATTGATTCACCCATTCAGATTAGTTTCCATCTCTTCAAATTCATTATCACTAGGCAGATGCCATCAAGTAGGACATGCATTATTGACTTGAGTTGCTTGTGACCAAGTATAAAATTTTCACCATACATTATCTGTAGCTCATGCCACTCATGAGGCTCCTGACCAAGTCTTTTCATTTGAACTGCTCGCCATGGAAATGTCTCATACAATGCAGTTCGTTAAGGTGGATGTTCAATTGTAACTGTAACAAGATGCGACAGTCCCGGTACTTCAGTCTTCCTTATATCACCATTCAGATCAGTCTCAAAGAGTGGAATTGCACCCAGCCCAAGTCTGATTTCAGATCATAACATTATATAAATCGCATCAAGGGAATTTTTCTCATCAAGTCCTCATTGTGCTTTTTACTATATATAGAGAATCTCAAGTTCAAGTAGCATTTTCTTTATTGGTGAACTGTGCAACAAAACTTCAAGTTGTAGTTA
>CAZUBA010000028.1:0-28204 GCA_964618565.1 uncultured Candidatus Peribacteria bacterium
AGATAAAGCTGGATTCTGAATATGAAGCGCGTGGATAAGCATAGATGATATTGAGCAAATCAGAAAGGATTAGCAGTTGGTCAGATTGATTAAATCCTATTTAAATTTGTAAATTCTTTAAGGTAAGCTATTATGCAAAATAATATTACATTTTAAACTCAATCTATGAAAATCGACGCGTATATAAAAAAATGGTTAGAGTCTTGAATAATCTCACAAGATCAGGCAAAAATAATGTTTTCAGATTCTAGAGAAATTATAGAATCCGAGAAAAAAAATAGGGTTGCTTGAATGTTCGGTACGATATGAGCATCTGTGCTCTGAATCTGACTATTGCTTTTCGTAGGTGGCAATTGGGAAGATATTCCCTTATTTCTAAAAGTGTTGGCAGCACTTTGACTTTGTGTTGCAAGTGCGTATGGGGCTTATTTTTTTGAAGAGAAATGAGATCGCCCGAAAACCTCTTGAACCCTAGCGTTTCTTTCTTCGATTTTTTGGTGAGTCACGGTGATTCTCATTGCTCAACAATACAGCACTTGAGATACAAGTAAGATACATTACCTCATTCTAATATGGATGTTAGGTGTAATTCCTGCAATTTATGCATTCAATTCAGCAGCAACTGCATGACTTTTTTCTGTGCTTGTAATTTGATGGGCATTTTCTTATGTTATGTCTTTCAATTGAGATAGCGGGCTATTTACAATTTTGGCAGCATGATTCATACTTTATTGAATCTGATGATTGCATAAGCTCATCCCTGATTATATGAGAATTTGAAGAGTTTTCAGAATCATAGGTCTTTATATCACAATGTTCGTATTCCTTGTTTTTTCAGTATTCAGCAATTACGAATTTTCACGAAGCTTAAACGATGGTCTCAATAAATATATCTTAGTATTTATCATTGCAGCAATTTTGATATCATTAAGCGGATATTTTGCAAGAAAAAGCTTCAATAGGATGCTATTAGAGCACGTTCCTCCAGTCATATGATTATGATTAAGCATGTGGGCTTTGGTATTGGGATCGTACATCAATTCACAAAGCAATTATTATTATGATCAGGTAAATGTGGTATTCTTGCCTGTAATGGTGGCTATGAATATTTATATTGTAGTAATTTGCACTCTCGTTTTATGGGTATGATACTCAAATCGAGACTCGAAACTTGTGAATGCCGGATACTTTTTTTGAACAATATATCTCATCATAAAATATTGTCAGATATGATGGTGAATGATGTCAGCCTCTTTTTTCTTCATAGCGTGAGGAATCCTGTTCTTAATATTCGGTTATTTTGTAGAAAGGAAACGCAGGGAAACTATCACTAATTTTAAATTCATATGACAAGACGCAGACTTATAATCTTGGTTGTTGCATTCTGGGTAACCCTTATTGTCGGATTTGTCTGATATATGGAATACATTAAGCAAAATTGAGTAATGCTGATAGTAAAAATAGAGCCCGTTGATCCTAGGGATTTCTTAAGGTGAGATTATGTGACACTTAGCTTTCCTTTTTCCAGAATACCCGATATAAAAGATGAAAGATGAAAAGCTGTTTATGTCGAATTTTCAAAATGAGCCGATAATAGACTGATCAAGATAGAGAAATATTCTGACCGAATGCCCCTTAATGGCCTTGCTATAAAATGAACATATGCTTGAGATGGGTGGACAATAGAATATGGAATTGAGAAATTTTTCGTACCTGAATGAAAATGACATGATCTTGAAAATGCAATAAGAGAAAAGAAAATGGAAGCCCAAATTGCAATCGATAGATTCTGAAGATCCATAATAAAAAATATCTTGATCGACGGGGTTGTATGGAAGCCGTAAATAGATTATAAAATAGAGACTGTACAGTCTCTATTTTATAATATCTAATTTATGGATTCGCGGATAATAGATTTAAATGGTCTTGAATTTGTATCTGCTTTTTACTAAGCCATTCAGCAAAACACTTGTTTCAATATGCTCTAATTCCTGAATCTTTGGGTTCTTTGAAAACAAAGGGATTCAATCTCATAATAATATAGGAACTCTAGTTATAGTTATTTCATTTATTAAATTTTCTTCAATGAATGATTGAATCGTTTTTCATCAATCAATATAAAGGCTGCCAAATCCAAAAGCACTTGCTTTTAATAAAATTTCTTTAGGATTTCAAGCAATCTGTTCGACCTTTCATTTTAATTCATTAGGAATATCTATTATCTTGCTGCTTAATATAAAAACAGGTTTATCATATGGCCAAAATCAAAAAGTCAGCACTTTTTCAAATGTTTTTCTTCACATTATAATAGCATCTATTGTACTCATAAACTCAGAAAAACCGAAATCATCATTTTCTGGATTAGGCATATTATCTAACCAAGATATGTCTCAGTCACTAAGTGCAATATATCAATCTAAGCTTGTGGCTACATAAACAGAACATTTCATATTCATTTTGTTATCTTGTTTTAAAACTCTGCTTTATGAATCGTACTAAGACATAAGTTCAATTGATAATAATTCACAAAGCAAGAAACATTATTCCTAATCCTGCAAAAGCACTGGCTCATATGTCTGGAAATTTTGATTTTGAACTAAACAGTATTATTCAAAAAAACACAAACAGAAATAATCATAGCTTCATCAATCATTTTCCTTGGTGTTCTTCTTTAATCATTTCCCACAATTCTTCCAATTCATTCATAAGCAGATTATGTAATTTCTAATTCCTAATCTCTAAATAACTCAATTCTATTTATGGCGGAGAGGGAGAGATTTGAACTCTCGTTACCTTGGGGGTAAACACGATTTCGAGTCGTGCGCATTCAGCCAGACTCTGCCACCTCTCCTAAAAATCCAGAACTTAATATTTAAGTTCTGGATTTTTTTTTATTTTATATTAACAAATGGAGTATTGGCTCAAGTTACTTGCGGAAGGACTCAATTCCATTTCTCTATTGATCTTAGCTGTAGGATTTCAGGGTTTGATTTCAGTGCTGCTGCTTCAATCTGGCTTGCTTCAGCTTTTCATTTTGCTTCCGCGACTTTTTGTTCGGCTTCGAATTTTATCCTTTCAAGCTTATTTTTTGCAGCTAATGCCTCTTGTTCGGCTGTGACTTTTTCTTCGATTGCCTTATTGAATGATTCTGAAAAATTGAAATTAACTATATTCACATCATCGACGATAATGAATCTTGGTTCAAGTTTCTTCTTAAGAAGGTCCTTTATGAGATCTTTTACTGCCTCTCTTTTTGTAATAAGCTCTTCAGCGGTGAATTTTGCCGTTCAGGCTTTGATGGATTCCTGAATTGCTGGATCGATGAGCTTTTCTTTATAATCCAATCAGACTTCTCTATATATCTGACCGACATGTTCGGCACTAAGATGGAAATTAAGTGCAACAACCGCACTGATGGTCTGCAGGTCTTTTGATGCGCTGCTTGCCTCAGTCTGTTCCTTAAGCACTCTCACGTTCATGATTATCATGTCATCTATATATGGAATCTTGAAATATAATCATTCATTGTACGTAACTCAAGTTACAGCTCAGAACCTTAAAAGTATTCATTTTTCTCATGCTTTTATAGTTCAGAAACTTCCGAATAATATTCAAGCTATTATAAAAAATATAATTATAAGAATTGCCCATTTGAAAAAGCTCTTTACGCGATTCTTCATATCTTGTATGAATGAAGAGCTTCAATAGTTAATAGTTGCCATTTTAAGTTAAATTAAATGATACAAAAACATATTAGCAGATTATTTGAAAAATCAAATGAGAATATCATCATTTTTATGGTCCTTTAAAATAATCTTTTGACAAATAGAAATAAAAAAATTACAATGCCATGTAGAAACTTAAAGTTAATTTTAACTTCTAATATCTAATTCTTTATGAAAACAAAAATATTTAAGCAAGTATGAATGTCAATATTATCAGTTTTAATAGTTTCATGAGTTGCATTTGCAGCTTCAATTAGTGATTTTACAAATACATCCATATCTGATAATACAATAATTTCTAAAGAATGGTATAATTTAGCAAACAAAGCATTATCAACAATTTTTGATATTAACTGAACACTTAAAGATTGAAGTATCCCGGCAAGTAAAGTCAGTGAGACAAATGGCAAATGGTGTAAATCCGACTGAACCAAAATAGTCTGCAACCAAGAAGCGCCCACCGGATGATCCACCACCTCAAATTATGAATACAGGCTAGTATGAACATCAACTAATACCATTGGTTGTTACTATATTCCTAGCTCTACGATAGTTGATGATAATTTTTGTACGAAAGATTTAGCATGATGATTGCATAGTAGTAAGGAATGTGTTCTTTTGGGGAGAACTGTAGAACAAGATGCAGATTTATGATTAGTTTGTACATCTACAGAAAAATCTTATAGTTATTGTTATTACGGATTAACCCTTAATGTTTGAGAAGCTACTTCAGCATGCAGAAGAGATTCTTCAGGATATTACTGGTCAACTGGTATCTTATCCTATGATAAATACATAAATGCGACAACCAAAATAACCTCTACTTTTGAATACGCTTGAAAATCCAAAACTATTGCAACCAATAAGACTTATAATTGATGTATTGTTGCATCGTCGCATAGTTATTGAATATATTCACACCCTTCTAATGAGGCAATAACTAATTTTAAATATCCCGATTATACAGTAACACCCACAACATATAAATTAAAAAATATAACTTATTGAGAAACCCTTTCTCCGCTTTATGCAGAATCTTGTTTAGCCTATTCTCCGGCATGAACTTATTCATCAACCGCTTTTTGAACAGTAATAGATAATGTATCATGAAATCTTGTGAATTCTAATTATGTTTCAAAAATTGCCTTAAAATAATTTAATCTTAATTAAAGCTTATGTTTAAAAAATTAAACTTATTTTTATTGATTTTCTTTATTTCTGTTACTTTATTATCTTGTTCAGATAGTGATGGAAATAATATTTCAAAGAAAGAAAATACTAGCTCTGAAATAGGCAGCATCAATAAATTAAGCGATAAAAATAAGGCGAGTTTTGATTGTGATAAATTGAATGATAAGGATGGTCAGCAGTATTGCAATAATAATAAACTAAAGCTTAAGGTGGATGAATTGGTGTATTCTCAGGATATTGAAAAATCTATTTGAAAGTGCTGAAGTTTTGTAAAAGGAAATATTGGAGTTTATAAAAATGTTTCAGATTGTAGATTAAAAATAGTTTTAACTAGGTATTTTTCTCAATTTAATAATCAATATAATCTATGAATAAAACAAGCTCCAATATCTTGTGATATTTTGAAATCTTACTGAGAAGATACTATTTGTAAGGACACTTTAGCAAAAATAAAAAAATATAATGAATTTAAAAAGACTGAAAGTGTTTATAATGAATATAAAGATATCATTTCTTCAAATTTTTATTAGTCTTTGGGATATACTTATAAGTTATCTTAAGTCTGAGCTCATTTAGTTTCGGACTTTTTTTGTATGTTACTTTTATTTTATAATTGTGTATTATTTCTATTATAGAAAAAAACCTAAAGAATTTAGAAAAATAGTGAAAAATTTATTTTTGAAAAAGTTTTGACTTATGAGATTGATTTTAAGATAAGTCTCGTGTTTTGAGTTTGTTATGAACTTTTTATGATTGCCATATGATTGATTTTTATAAGAAAATTGATATAATGTTATGTTTATTTTCTAATTAAAAATAGATTATGCAAGAATGAGAATCGATCGAAACTACCGATCACGAAGAGATACAGAAGTGGGTGGAATCAAGATGATGAAGCCCTGCAAAAGTCAAAGATTCCTCAATAATAAGAATCCATTATCTGGCAAAAGATGAGCCTGATCTGGAAGATATAAATTGGGATGAATTCTTTGAGATATTTGATAACAGCAGATTGAAATTCGTTTATCAATTAAAAACCCAAGACTGAAAAGAAAGCCGTTTTTCTAAAATAGTACGAAGATAGGAAAATATTGAATCTGCCGGATTTCAAGGAAATCTGGCAGATTTTTGACTTGCGCATAATCAAGCTAAAAACCTGGATTTGAAATATCGCTCTTTTTAGCTATTTCCTCTTTTTTTTCTTTGATTAGCTTAAGCAAATCAAAAGGATGATGGTATTGCATATCGCCTGAAAACTCAAATTTCACAGTTTCTTTGACTTCTGGAGCAAGATTATCCTTCACTTCATTCTTCATGAATTCAATGCAGAATAGATAGGTTTCCTTGATTTTATGCTTCTGAACTATTTCTCTAGTCTCCTCAGAAATTCTTTTTAAAAGCTTGTGCTGGCTGTATTGCTTGTATTCTTCTGGCATTGCTCATGACTTTCAAGTTTTTGAATCTTTCAGATAATCATCTCTTAATTGTAGGCTTGGATCCGCTACAGCGAATTCATCCAACAATTCTATGTGACCATCATATGCGATATAATATTTTGCTTTTGATTCTCCTGAAACTATCAAAAGCGATTTTGACTCCTCAAATTGAGGTAGATCTTGATTGATTTCCATAGGTCGAAATTAATGATTAAGACCTATAATTATAATTAAGAATTTTTAATTGTAAATAATTTTAATGACTATTTAACTAACACATATCATCATACATAATAATTATCTCTTCCTTTTTCACCTCATTCATATAATGGATTGTCTATTTTTATATGTTCCAAAATTACCTTATAGCTTTTGATATTTCCTTTTAATTCGAATACCATATCTTCTTTTTTCATTTTCACTTCTTTTTTCTGGCTATAGATAGCAGATAGCTTATCTATGATTTCTTTTGCATTTACAGTATCTATCACATTTCAGTTTTCAGTTATATCTATGCTATTGCTGTTGAAGTAAAAAATTGCTCAAGTAGAAAAATTCGTTGAATAAATTTTTAATATTTTTGAATATCAAGCAGTATCAATGGGGAATATGTCTTCTTTTGTATTCAGATATATTGACTTCATATTTGAATTTGGAATTTCATTAAAATATGATTTTACTTTTATCTCTTCAGTAATTCAATTAACTATATTCCAAGCGCTTGGTTCGCTAGTTCTGCCGCTTAAATTTCCTTTAACGGAATACTCGTAATCCTCTTTATGTTTTTGGACTACTTTTTCATATTGTTTTGGGAAAAGCTTCTTTATGCTATCGCAGTCGTCATATCTGCAAAGATAATTTATTCATGAATATATTTCTTTTGATAAGTCTTGATTTATGTCTGTCTCGTTTTTCAGAGGGATTATTTCTCAATTTTTAAGTATTCATGCGCTCACAAGATTTTTTTCCAGACGAGAAAGCTGTCTTGATTCTGGAAGAGAATATACTCACCATGGTCAGATAGATATTAAGATGGTAAAGATCGTTAATATCAAAGGAATGTACGCTAAGTATTTTTTTCTGGAGAATATCAAGTAAGCGGAAATCACCAAAAGCCATATCCCGAAGACAACGATAAAGTATCTGTTCATAGTTATATCATATTGCATGATTCTGAGGTAGATAGCATAAAACAACATGAAAAGCTGAGGTATTACGACATATGGGAACCATTTTCTGAAAAATCATATGAATTTGTACTTTTCTTCAAATGCATAAGAAAACATATAAATCAAATAACCGAAAATCGAGAATCATATCACGAGCCAGCTTACTTCTCATTTTGGCCAATCTCAAAAATTAGTAAGGACTTTGATGCTGTAAGCATAAAGGATGATGAAATAGATGCAGATGAACGGAATTGCAATGAATTTGACTAGAAAAGAAAAAAATGCATTTTCAACAAATTGGTCTTTATTGAATGTTTCTTTTTTTGGAATTTGAGTAAGCGCGAAAATCGGAGTTATAAATGATAAGGCTATTATTGCCCAATCGCCGTATATGTCCTCGCTTATTTTTCAACTTAAATCAAAAAGTTCAAATACAGAAGCGATTCAGATGCTTCAAAGAGCAAATAGTACACCTCAAAGTATTGTTGAAATCAGATAAACTACGCCTATTTTGAAGAAATAAGAGTAATAAACCCCTTGAATATCTTCTTTTGAAAGAAGTTTTTTTACATATGGAGCAAAGAAGACATATGAGGTTATTCACAAAAGTGTCAATGCAATGAAAATTACGCTATCGCTATTATCAATATCTTTTTTTAATCATAAGAAAAACATTATTCAGAAAAAGATAGCAAGAAGCTGCAATCAATTTTTTTTGATATTTGATAGCTTAAGATTTTCAGAGCTCAAGTAAAATCATAAGCTAAGAAAGAAAGTTATAACAATTGAAAAGACCGTTTTTAAGATATTATTGCTGATGTTTTGCTCAAAATCTCAATGCAGATCAGTAATGAGCAGTGCGCTTATTGCAAATATAAGCATCATCGGCAGAGGGAATCTTTTGAATACGCCAGTTAGATTTGACCTTAAATTTTCTAGATTAAGGCTTGAGAATAAATTTTTCATAACAAGATAATAAATTGATAAACTATTATATGTATTCTCTATTATTTCAAATAAAGTCAATTGATTTTTTATAGTCAATTTTCTGGAGAGGAGATATATCAGAGACTTTACATTAAATTCTCTTTATTTATATCTTTAAGGATATCATCCAGATTGCCCACATTATTTTTAGATGCATCATTCTTTGTCTTAGCTGTGATAGAATCATTCAATAAATCGATGATCTTATCTTGTTTCTTGCTGTTTTCTTCAAGAAGTGAAATTCATTCATTTATTTTCCAGTACCAGCATAGGATATCACGAAGAGCAAGAAGAATTATAAGCGCCACGACTAAATAAAGAAGGACTTCTTCAAATTTCATGGAAGATAACATAATATAATAGTTAAATAATAAATTTTTTAAGAATTGATTATAACTGTTATTTAATGATTTTAGTTTACTATATAATTATTTGCAGTCAAACTTTAAAAAAATGTGATATTAACTTATTTTAAGATCAGATCTTACAGCAATCCAATCATTATCAAGGGTTTGGATATAGCTCATTTTCATAACTCAACTGCTAGTGTTGCAGATTACTTCCAAGAAAGCGGGCAGGGCTGCAACTCATCTTATGATATATGAATCAGAGCTTCTTGAAGAGGATATTGGAGAAAGACAGCATACATGACATCCTATCGCATCTTTTTTTAAGAAATTTCTGAGAAATTCTTCAATGATCCTTGCATCTTGTTGTATCTTGACACAGTATTCGCTATCATATGGCATAGTGAATGGATCAGTTTGGATCAATCACTTTTCAAGTTCTAGTTTTTTAATATTCATTTCCATATGATGAATGTTGAAGTAATCATCAAGAGCATTTATTTTTTTAAATAAATTTCTATAGGATATGGCGCTATCATCTGTTATATCATATCATAATTTTCATTCTGGAGCCGTTAAGCTTATATCTCAATCGACATTTAAATTTATAATATTTTTTCAAGGTCACCATAATCGTAATCCATATCAAAAAGTTCATCACAAATCATTGAACAGCTCTAATATCTTTTCTTTAGAAAATCATCAGGAATATTCTTTAGTTGATTGAGAAGTGGTCCTTATTTTCCATTCTGCGGGATTTCCATAGCTATTCAAAAAGCCAAGAATTTGTTTTTTGGAAGTTTCATTCAGAGAATCAAAATCCTTAATTCAAGGTGAAATCGCATTTGTGATTGAATTTTTCACAATTCAAAGGAAATCCAAAGACTCATCTGTAAGCTTTCAAAGAAGGATATCTTGCAGAAAACGATTATTTGGGGATAATTCAAGATTTTTAATGACAATATCTGACTCTGGATTTTGTGAAATATTCATTTTTAATATAGTTAATTGCTTATGGAGAATATATATAGCTGCTTAATAATGTCAAATCAGTTAATCAAATTCTGAAGAATCTTGATAATCAGCTTAAGATATGTTATCATGGACATATTATTATCCTGATAAAATTCATATGTCTAAAAATCTGCCAAAAATACTCCTTTTCTTAAGCATTTCTTCAGTGCTGATCATATATCTGTTAATGTATCATTTTTCTCAGAATGCTTTGCCAAGAAACATCGAGCTCATACTGAATATACCATTTGCAGCATTTATCATATCTGCTGTCTGGATTTTTTTATCATGGTTTAAATCTGTGGTTACCGTTAATATCGAAGAGGTTACAAAAATCGCAAGCTGGTCATATACTGATGAAGAATGGAGCAAATTCTTATCTATGAACGATATCTTGGACGAGAAACGTAAAGATAAATTTTCAGCTTACGACATGAGGATGCATATTTACAATTTTATGATCATTATGATTTTCATAGTGTATCTAAATAGTTATCCAGAGCTTTGGAAGGTTATATTTCTGTATGCATTCCTTTTTGAAGCCGTTTTCTACTTAAGCGTCTATTTCTACAAAAAAATCAATATAATTCCTAAAAAAAATTCCCAAGTGACAATTTATTTTGATGAAATTTATGCAGGGATATTGATTTGAACTAGAGATATTGTTTTAACTCGCAGAAATTGATGAATCGATAATATATCATACAATGAGACCACGGACCCAAATTACATAGAAATCGAATATTCATATAAGTATTCCCGATGATGAACGGTAAGGGAATATTTAAGGGTTCCTGTGCCAACTTACGAAAAGAATGCCCCAGGTATTATAGAAAAATTAATCAATTTCAAGCCAAGCCACCTTTATGGTTAAGCGGAATGATTATTTATCTTCAAAAAATGAAAATCAGGTTATATTTAATTAAAAGTCAAAAAAACATGGATTCAAAAAAACTTTCAAATCTGTTCTTCATGATAAGCATCGTTTCATTCATGGGAATATATTTTCCTATGAAGCTCTATACTCCGAATACGATTCCTGAGGGCATCGGTTGGGTGCTCCGGATATCAATTATCTTATTCATCACATCAACAGTTATAGCCTTATTGAGCTGGGCCAGATCGGTATCTAAAACTGAACCGGATGATTATATGAAGTTTGCACATTGGTCTTATACAGATGATGAATGGAGAAAATTCCTTCTTATAGATAAAAAATTAGACGCTGAATTCAAAAAAACAATTACTTTATTGAATACACGGCTCAATCCCTACCTAAATGTGCATAAAGAAAAAATTTTATATATCTTCACTTTCTTTATGGTTCTTATGTCCAGCCTTTATGGCATTGCACTTCCCAGATATGCATCAGGAATCATAATAATGGCTATTGTGTTCGAGATAATCTTTTGTTTATGATTTTATTTTGCAATAAGATCAAGTTATTTAAGCAATAAAAGTTCTGAGGTAATAATATTTGGTGACGGTAAAAAATTCATAGGCATAAAAATCTGAAACAATACCCAAATCTTAACGCCAATCAATTGATGGATAGATTCAGTTGATTATAATGAGTCATCTGATCCAAGGTATCTGGAATTCAAATATTCATTTAATAGCAGAAGATATTCAATCATCACCAGATATTTGCGAGTTCCAGTGCCGCAATATGAAAAAAATATGAGCTCACTTCTAGAAAAATTAAGGGTTTAAACTTTTACATTTTTTGACAATTGATATAATGTTATTATAATTCAATAAATTTATTTATTTAATATCAAATTATGGCTTACGAAATTATAAATTGAAGGATATCTCTTCCTCAAGATTTTAAAAATACTGCTGAAACAGCGCCGATACTGGTTGCTGATATAAAAGCTAAAGTTTCAAGAATTTCATATCTTTTAGAAACCGCTCAGCTTTGCCTTTGAAATAATGAATATAAACTTGTTGAGCTTTTATATGGTTTATGATGAAATTTAGAGCTTCTTGAAAAAAAGGTATCTGTCAATTTTGAAAAATGATTTCCTGCAGATTTTTATTTATCATATTTTTATAAGAACTGATATGATTTAGAAAAATCTATTTCATTATTTAAATGAATAAAACATTCCGAAGAAAACGCTAATAATTTTTTGATTGCGCTATATTCTAATTCTGAAAGAAAAGTAATTACAATAGCTTGGCCTATTTCAGAAATCCAAGCGCATTTCATTGCCGAATCATTAAGTAGACAAATTGTAACCAGATACGATTTTAGTTTATCTGCCAAGGCTTTGGTTATAATAAAAGAACAACAATCTGAAAGCTATAAAGAGGTTTGTATAGGATTTAAAGAAAAACTCCAAAAGTTGGCGGAAATAAAACATTCACTTGAATTCTGAAGCATGACATTAGAATGAGTTTTAATCTCAAAATTTTGATCATTTTGATCATGAGTAAAAGCTTTTACAGAAAAATGGCATGAAGTTCTTGTAGATATAGCTAACGCATAGGCCTTTTGTAAATAACTTTGAAGTTAAAGTGTTTTTAGTTAATCTAAGGACACTTTTTATTTCTCGGAATCACATAAAGAATAGTTCTCTTTAGTATTTTCCGACACTATACCACATCTCAATTACAATGCCTTATTTTTGAACATGGAATAATTATATAGATTTTTGAGATAATACATCTACCTAATTCTACAAAATATCATCACATTATGCTGTATCTCATTTGAATTTATCTTGTTCGCAACTTTTTCTCACCAGATGGTCCCAAAAACTTTCTTTGCTTCTGCAACATCATTGAAGCTGAATCGGGTAGAAATACTCATACGCCTAGCGAATCACATCTTGCGGATGTGCTTGTTCAGCATAATCGTAGGTTTATCAGGATTCGTGGTCTTTCATCTTATCTCTTCGAATTCGCCTATTTCATCATTTTCTATAAGATAAATCATTCATCATTTCTTGAGGATCCTTTTGAGTTCTTTGACTATCGATTCTCTTCTCTCAGCTTCCGCAATGCTTCAGATGCACCATGTTCAATATATGACGTCCACGCTATTATCTGGAATATCTATCGTTTCCGCGGAAGATATGATGAAGCTGAGATTATCTTCTAAAATGCATTTCTCTCTGGCTATCTCTATTTGTTTATCAGAAACATCTAGTCATACTCCTCTTTTGATTGTCGGTGCAAGAGATTTGAGGTATTTCCCAGTTCAGCATCAGACATCCAGGACTACCTTATCACGAGTCGCTTCTTTGAGGAATTCTAGGGCTTTTCCGAGAGAATCCTCAGCTTCAGAGAATCTGTCATAAACCCTAGCTTTCTCATAATAGCTTTCAGAGCTCTCTATCAGGCTGTTATGTATCCTTTTTTCTTGTAATGCAACTATGTCTTCATTGTTCGGTCACACTGCAGAAGGGAAAGAGAATTCAGAGTATCATGCTCCTCCGAAAATATCTGCCCTTGATTTTGCCGAATCTATCTTATTCCTTAGATTAAGATTTCCTGAATCATAGATATAAGCAAGCGCTATTTTACCCTTTGCCGATAAAGACTCCTGAAGAACATCGGTTATATTTCTTCTGAACTCTGCAAGATAATCTTTTTCAGGATACATCTCATGGGAATAATCTGCTATATTTGAGAGCAATATCAGGTCGAATAAATCATTTCAGAATGTATCTTTTTTGCTGCAAATCTGTTCGATCGAATCATCCAGAAAAACAATCTTATTCATCTCCAATCTGCCTTTGGCCAGATTATAATCATCTTCACTCTGCAGATATGGATTATAAGATATTTTATTCTCTCTTGTATCATGTTTGTTGTTGAATAGAGAAGACTCTCTCAGGTTTTTCCCATCAAATCAGAATGATTTATAGGCTTGATCGAAAAATTCTTTTGTAATAATCGGAAGATTGCTCCTGAATCAGCAATAGGTTTTGTAAGACAGGGGGTTATTTCATTCTCTTAAAAAGAAATCCAGGAAATCATCGAAATCAAGATGCTTCATTGCGACAATCTTGAATTGCGTCCATAATCTTGATAATGAATTTGAATCAAAACATGTGACATGGCTGGCTCAGAAATAGAATGCATTTATGGCATGATCTCAAGAAGCTGTGACAGCCAATGCTTTAGCATCCTTAAAATCGAATTTTGGATAATACCCGCTAATATTTTCAGTAGCAAAAGAATATATCGGGCTATATTCGGAGAATCTTTGCCTGTTTTTCATATTTTCATTGAAGTCGCCTTCAAAGAGTTTTTTGAGTTCTTTTTGCTGATTTATTTCCTTGAGGAATGATTTAGGGCATCCCGCCATTCCTCATCAGATAAGATTATCCTGAAATTCAAAATATTGTATCATCTCTTTTCATTTCGTTAATTCTATGAAGCTCTTTGTCTTAAGGGTTTCCTTGCTTATGAATTCCGGATAATATTCAGATATCCAAGTACAAGGGGATAATTGTCACTTGTGATTCAGGAAAAGGAATTTCTTGCCCCCAGGACATGTTGTTTCGCCGCTTTTCTCTTCCTTCTTTTTTGTGAATGCGAAATTGACCTTGATTCTGCCTTTATATTTCAACCTCAATAATGACAGCTTTTTCTCTAGTGTTGGTACATCTTTTGTCGTTACAAGCGAATTATCTCATTTCATCCTGCCTACTGGTTCCATAAGTGAGAAGATGATTTCTTGAGCTCATAGTGCCATGACGTGCTCAATCATTTCTTTGAGGTGGTCTTCGTTTCATTTGTGTATTACGGTTCAGATCCTTGTATAGATTCATGCTTCAATGAGCTTATTCAGTCATCTTAATGTAAGGTCAAAAGAATATTTTCACCTGACAAGCTCCTGCATCATCCTATCAGATCCATCAAGGCTTACATGCACATATCTGATTGCGGGATTCTTTAATGTTTTTGTGTGCTTATCGGTTAGGAAAGAGGCATTTGTGGATATGTCAATCTTAAAGCCTATTTCTGCTGCACGTTCTAATATCTCGCACATATCTTTCCTCATGAACGGCTCTCATCATGTTATTTTGAGCTCTCTGATTCAGAATTCCCACATATCATCCAGTGAGGATATTATCTCAGCTGTAGTGAGTTCATCGCTTGTGTCAGTTTTTCCAGACCTGAAGATGCAGTACTTGCAGGAATAATTGCATCTATTTGTTATCTCCCAGATAAGACGTCCGCCTTCTGTAGGGATCTTGAATAAGCAGAAATTATACGGATCAAGAGTTTTCATAATCATAAAGTGAATGGATAAAATGGATTGCTTTATTAATCTCGGTTTGGGTTAAGTTGGCTTTCAGGCTCAAACAAGTTCAAAATCCTTTTTCTTTTTGGGTTTTGATGATGATTTTTTCTCTGTTTGCAAATCATCATCAAGCAGTGAATCTTATCCTGTTTCTTACTTCTTCTTCTGATAATCATCCATTCTCTAATCTTTTTAGCTGCGTATTTGCATCGATATCAAAAAGCATCACATTATTATCTGTCAGAGTCAGCATCCCGTCTTCTATGAGCATTGCCCACTCTAAGAGTATTATGCCTTCTAGAGATTTCATTTTCTGTTTTAGGGCTGCTATTATTTCAGGATTCATGATTTCCTTATAGATTTCCATTTTCTTCTTCTGTGAAAATATGATCTGTCAGAAGTCGGCAGGAAGGAAATTATTATGTGTTTCTTTCAGATTCAATGATTTCATAAGTGCGGTTCTGGCTTCATAATGTTTTTTTGATTGGGATTTATAGAGAATATGCCTTCTTACTAGATCCACTTCTATCCAGTGGCAGGGGATATCATTATTTTGAAGATAATCGGATAGACTCCTGCAGAATGTGGATTTGCCGCTTGCGATTCCGCCCGCTACTCAGAATATGAGTTTTTTTATTCCCATCATATTCCATATCTTAAAGGACAAAATGAGGCTATTTTTGTATTCCTATCCCTATTCTCGAACTCTGCATTTTCATCATTATCATAAATCACGCTATAGCCCGTTTCTCTTAATTTTTCAGTCAAACTTTGGACTGATGCATCTATGATTTCTGATGAAGTGCCTTTTGTTACAACGGGTTTTCCGTGTATGTATTGTTTTGGAAGTTCTCATGTTTTTTCTAGGGATTCATTGAAGATCCTGCTTCCGAACCTGATTGAGAGGTAGTGAAGCCTTATCTCATGAGGCTCTAGTTCCATTATGAATTTTGCTGTCTCTTCTGCCGTCTCTATAGTTGAACCAGGCAAATCCATTATCCAGCTTGTCCTTACGCGGAATCATATTTTTTTGGTTTGTTGTATCACGCTCCTCACTTGTTCTTTTGGAATGAATTTGCCGACTGATTTCAGAAGTTTTTCTGATCCTGACTCGACTCAGTAATGTATCCAGGCGAATCCTGCCTCGTACATGAGTCTCATCGTCTCTTCATCGAAGTGTCTGAGATTTCCCAGACAACCAAGCTTCACATCAAGCTTCAGATTTATGAGCATCCTAGATATCTCTCTCATCCTTTCATTCTCAATAGTTGCATTATCATCCAGAAACAGTACTTTTTTCGCTCAGAATTCTTTGTAGAGATAAGCTATTTCCTCGACAACCTCACACGCTTCTCTTGCACGTCTTTTTCACCAGAAGTCTGGCACACTGCAGAAGCTGCATCTGAAGCTACATCAACGACTGGAGAGCATTGTCCTGACATCTATATAATCATTCACATCCAGAAGTTTCCTGTCAGGGATAGGCAATTCCCTTATATCAAATCTGCTAGCTTCTTTTATAGTCTCTATAACTTCATCTCAGGATCTGTATGCGATATTCGGGATGGAATCCAAAAATGCTTCAGTCCAAACACCAGTTGCCAGTAGCTCTTTTATAGGCATTTCCATTTCCTTTGAGATTATGACGTCAGGATAAGCATCATTCATCAGGATTTTCCTAGGAGCATAAGTTGAGAGTTTTCAACCAATTACTACTTTCACTTTATATTTCTTGCATAACGAGACTAATTCCAGAAGTTTCTTTTGCGATCAATCTTGGAAAAGTGGAATATGATAATCATGCACGATGACAACGGCATCATAATCTTCATTTTCTAGCATGATTGATAGCTCATTCATCCGTCCGTCATCCCTGTCCATATCTAGGACACTCACAACATGACCCAGACTCTGTGCATAAGTGGCAATGGTGAGAACATCGATAGGTTCGATTCAGATGCTAGCTGAAGTGATCGGTGCATTAGGTGGATTTATGAATAATGTTTTCATATGAAGTTGAATTAAATGAATTTTTACGATTGATCCTAGTAACTTTCAGAAAATCCTGATTCTCAGCTTTCTCATCAGGAGTAAGTTGGCCTGCATCTTACAGAGCTTCATGAAGAGCTTTCTCCTCAGCTTGTTCAGTTTAATCTATTCCATGAGTCGCCACCGCTTTCGCTAGAGCTTTCTCATACGCTCTTTCACCAGCTTGCCGCCGGTCTCGTCCGGGGTGTCATATTGCTGTAAGCTTGACTTACCTTGCCATTGCAATGCTGAGCATCTAGGATATCTGAGATGAGCAGCTTTATTCCTGTTGTGACGTCCTTTCTTCCTGCCCCGTAATCGATATCTGATAGGATTTTTTCGAAGCTCTTCATTATTTCAGGCCTTGAACCCGTAGGAATTGATGAAGCAAGAGCTTGATTTATCCTTGATACGATCCTGTCTTGCTCCCTTCTTATGATGTTTTCTGGATTATCAATCAGATTCTTGAAATCCAGTAGCTCATCTATGATTGTTGCCATATGCTTGATTGTTAGTGATAAATAACTTCACACGTAGTATATTGCAACGGAAAATAGTATCCCAAAAAATATGCATAAGTGTCATATAAACTTTTGTATAATTTAGATTTGCCTTTATCTGAGGTACGGATATACTGTTTTAAAAGTGTATCATTAATGTGACATTATGAACTATATTCCATTTTTACGAAGGATATGACTCACTGAGATAGAATCCAAGATATATATCAATCTTCTGGAGAATTGACCTTCATCGATAGCAGAGATAGCCAAAACCACAGGTTTTCACAGACAGATGATATATCGTGTCTTGCCGGTTCTTATGGAATCCAAGCTATTATCCACGAGCATAGTCGGCAAAAGACGCCTCTACACAGCAGAGTCGCCAACACATCTCAAGGCAATAGTCGATAAGCTTTCTGATGATTTTGACTCAATCCTGCCATCCATGGAAGAACTCTATACCCCACGAACCGATCAGCCGCTGATAAAATATTATTCTGGAGCTAAGGGAATAACATTTCTTTTTGATGATGTCATCAGGACTCTCAAGAAATGAGATATATTCTACAGATACAGCGCAAGGAAGGCATCAGACGATTCTCCGAAGAACTATTTCTCCGATGCTACCTGGGCAATGAGAGAAAAGAAGCAACTCGAACGCATACTCATAACCAATGAATGACTCTCCAAATATAAAAAATCCCGTCTCGATAGGGAAGTGGTCACTATTCCGAAGGATTTCGATCTTTTTGAAGACAATATTTCAAAAGTGATATATGGCACAAAAGTCTGAGTCGTGGATTATAATTCCGAAAATGCATTCATCATCGATAATGAGAAATATGCCAATTTTGAAAGGAAGGTATTCCAGCTCTTATTCAAATATCTGAGCAAAGATCAACAACAATAATATCCATTAATCATACAAATTTATGGAAAAGCTGAATCCCGAGAATGTTGCACATACCAATCAGAGACTTCTGGTGGTCGAGCTGCAGAAAAGATGAGTCGATGTCTACAACGTTGATTCTTCCATAGAACTCATAAAAGCTGTTTTCAGATGACGGGAAGAGTATATCCTTGACCGCTTCAGTTCTTCGACTCCGCATTCGCAAGTAGAGATAACCGCAGACAAATATCTCTCCAAGAAGCTGATGCAAGCTAGTGGCATCGCTGCCACAAAAGGTGAAGCATTTAGCTGAGTTGATATCAATAAGGCCATAGCATATATTTTGACAGAACTCACATTCCCGGTTGTCCTCAAGCCTAATTGGTGATCCCATGGAGATGAGATCGTCATGAATATCGATTCCATCCCAAAATTCGAGGAGGCAGTCAGAGATTATGCCAGAAAATTCTGAGAAAGGTGATCATTTCTGGTCGAGGAGCAATTCTCTTGAGACGAATACCGCATCTTCATTGCAGCTAATTGAGACCATGCCGTTCTTCACAGGGATCCTGCATATGTCATCTGAGATTGAGTCAGGAATGTGACCGAACTCGCAGAAACCGAGAACACAAAAAGACTGGCCAATTATAAAAAAGCCAGCCTTTGCCCGATAATCATAGATCCCAATATCATACCCGACTCAACTATAATCCCACACAAATGACAGAAACTCTATGTCCGCTCCAATTCCAATCTCGCAAAATGAGGCTATTCTGTCGATATGACAGACATCGTCCATCCTTCAGTCATACAGATAGCCAAAAAAGTCCTATCCAGCTTCCCATGATTGCCATATGCTTGAATAGATATGCTCTCAAAAGATCCCCTCATAGAACAATCAGAAGAGAACTACAGGATACTAGAAGTCAATTCCAATCCGTGACTATCCATGCATGCATTTCCCTGAGCAGGGAAGCCGAGGAATGTAGCTGGTATTATTGCTGATATTATATTTCCGGAGAGTGTGGAGGGGTATTGATATATATCAACTGCCATTGACAAATAATATGATATGTTTATTATAAACTATATATAGTTAATTTTCATGTATGCAACAATCAAATATCATTTCTTATCCTCATCTATCTGCACAAAAAGCTAGTGTGACCGGAATGACAGTTATTAATCCGATTTTGACAGATTTTTTCTGAATAGATGATGCCATAAAAATTCAGAGTTTACTTCAAACTAAGAATCCTAAAGAATTTATTATTGAGCTGAATTCATTTTTCCAAAGAAATCCTGAAAAAGAATGGACATTCAAGGAAATATCTGAAATGCTTAATGAATTCATTAATATAGTGCTTTCAAAAACAAGCGACCGAAAAAGAAAAATTGTTAATATTGTTGAGGATATTCTGCTAATTAAAGGACATGATTCTAATCTTATCGATATGATATGCCAGATGAAGATTTATTTCGATGCAAATGTTGATAGAGAAATGAAACTCACATGAAAACTAATATCAAATCTTAATCTTGATACGATTGATTATCTGTAATCTTTAAATTACATTTTTTGAATTTTGGATATTCATCAATCCCATCCTCCTCCTGATATCTTTTATATCATCAAGTCTAGATCTCAGCTCTGCCGGCAGCTCATACAGCTCATTCTTTTTAGAAAGTCACAGTTATTGAATCAAATTTTTATCATATTCTAATTTATTTCACTTTTAGTGAATTATGGTTTATAATAATTTCATATTTTATTTAAATAATTTATCATGATAAAGAAAATATTGTTGATTTTTGGTATTTCATTTATTTTCGCTTCTCAAGTTTTTTGAAATTTTTCAGACATAAGCACTTATTATTTATTTTTCCAGAATAAAAATACAAATGAACAAAAATATATAGAAACTAAATCTTACGGTAACTGATTTTTCTTTAATAGATACCTTTTAAAATATATTGATTGAACTGAAATTTGATGAAAATCAAAATTAAATAATTGGAATTTAATCAAAATAGAAGATAGTTATTTTCATGATAATCCTGGTAATCATGAAACTGCATATTCTAATTCTTGAGTTATTTCAGTTTGGAATTATTGAATAAATTTTGAAAATAAAATATCCACTTGATCATTGTCGGATGTAAGTGGATTAGGTATCCTTACATTTCAGGATATCACGTATTTTGAAAGTATAAAAATTTATTTTCATATGCTGATGGATTTATTCTGAATATGGTTTTTATTATTTTTGCCTTTAAATATAATTATATTTTTTTGTTTCTGATTTCTATTATTTTTACTTTATGAAAGATATTGATATGGAATTTTTAAAAATGTTTATATAAATTCATTTTTTATTTATATAACCGCATATCTTATTTTAATTTATAGTTGATTGAGTTTTGTTGAATTAGCTTCTGGTCATGCTTTTTGAATGTCTACTTATGGAGTTATGGTGTGAATCCCAAAATTATTCCTATATTTAATATCTTATAAAGTTTTTTGAATATATCATAATAAATATCCGAATAAAAAAATATTATACAAAAATATCATGTATTGATATTTTATGCTTTTTTGTTTAGTTATGATTATTTCAAACATCATCAATCGTTAAAAATACAAGAAAAACCCTCCGAAAAGGTGAGGACTTAGAGACAATATTTTGCTAATAACCGATACTTATGATATTATTTGGTTAATCCAAATATTTGTATGCCATATTTATGCAAAACAAAATATCTATAACTGAATATAAGGAAGATATGGCTAGGATATCTGCCTTAAAAAAGAGCTTATCATGAGGCCTTGATTGTAAAATATTGAAAGTTAAAGAGTCAGTAAGGGATTTAGTCGATAATGGAAGTAAAATGTATTCAGCAAATGAGAAAGATGACCCAGAAATGATATCTTTTGGCATTGAAAACACTTCATTGAAAAAATATATAAGAAGAGTCTCAAGCGCTAATTCACAAGATAATACCGCAGCAGTTCCTATATCCTCAGATAAATGAGAGGATATGATGGTTATGCTTCAAGAATGTTCGGATCTTATCAGATGCTTTTCAGGTTCAAGGCTTGACTTTTCTATTGATTGAGCGATTTGATTATCATTAAGGCAGCTTAACGAAACTGGAAGTTTCCTAAGAAAACATAGAGATATAGACTTATTGGTCAGAGAAGGGGATTTAAACGATATTGATAATTTACTCAGGAATCAGTCAAAATGAAAAAAATGGTGACTCTTTATTTGGCATACAAAGGAAGCCAAGACTAATAATAAACTATCTTTTTCTCCTTTTAAGCAAAGCAGCTGAGATCAAAAGTGAATGATTCAGGCAATCCCAGTAACTGATGACTGAATAATTGATGAAAAAAGGTATTCTGGATTTACCATGATTGATATCCACTACTTGAAAAATAAATGAAATGAATTATGTTATGGCTGAAGAAATATTAACGAAGATGAGATATTTAAAAATGAATTCGTCCATTTGCCTGATTGAACAAAAAGCCCAGTGGTAAGTTTGATACATATGGCAGTCAACAAGGCAAAATCAGATAGAGCACAAGATATTTTTGATTTGAAATACATTCTAAGCTTAATGGAATCTGAAGAACAAAATAAAGTTATAGATGAATTAACGATATTGAAAAAAACGACTGATAGGGAAGATGAAATTGCAAAGCTTGAGCAGTGAATGGGTAGGGTGCTTGAATACAGAAAAATATGAATTATAAACAATTTATCAGAAAAGCTAAAAAACAATCAATTCAAGAAAAGATTCAATCCATTAAAATACTATAGTTGAGAAGAAATAAATAAAAAAGATATAGAAAAAAAGATTGATCTCATTATCGATTCAAAACTCAACTTCTCAAAATTTGAAGCATTGAAGCTGATAGAACAATCAATTGAATATTATAGCATTGAAGAAGGCTTAAAGAGTGTTGCAAAATATCCTGCATATCATTCTACAAATTCTTTTACTCTAAGAAAGGCCCTTGAGGAGTGATTTGAGTGATGACATGGCGCCTATAATTGAGAACATCAAGTATTGGATGAGCAACAAAAAGCTCATGAGCAGAAAAAACTTGATTATGATCCACAAGTCTCATTATCGGTATCCATAAATCCAGATGATCTTGAATATGTGGAGTATTTTCAGCAATTATACGCAAGAGTAAATTGCAGGAAGTGAAGATTGAAGAGCATTTTATCTGTAGATTCAAAAGAATTTGGTCTGGATAATACCCTTACTGCAATGGACAAAATTTTTGCTTATGAGATTTCTGATGCAGCCGAAAGATTAAGGAGGGATGTATCTAAAAGATTAAAAAAGGAGAATGTTACTGATGAGGAGATTATGAAGTTCAAAAATGATATGCTAGAGGCTGTAGACAATCGGGCATATGCACCAAATATAGATCATGATGACGTAAAGGATTACCTTAAAAAAATAACCTCAGATCATGCGCTATCAAAAGATATAAACGAGGAATTGAATGACCCATTCCCATGTTTCATAACTTTTGAAGGAGATGAAAATAGAGATGGTTTTTCTAGATTATTTTGAGCTTATGACAAGGAAATAAGCTCAGTTCCATGCGAAGACAGATTCAAATGAAATCTTAGTCCTGAATGCATAAGGGAAATACGGGTTCCATTAACACAAATCTCCAAAATAAGGGAATGGCTGGCTGATAAGTGATTAAGTGAAATTAAGGTTATCCCTATTGAGCTTTTTGAGATAAAGAGGATACTGTGCGAATAATTGATACTTAAAGCTACTAAAATTTTAGTAGCTTTTTTGATATTATAAAGATATCTTAGATTGAAAACCTGATGAGTTATTTAAAGAATAAACATTATAAATTTAGCTTTGGATGATATCTCCTAGTATAGTCGGTGTAGGAATTATCTTGTTCATTTCCATCAGCTTTTTATCGTTTGCTCGAGGCTTGCTTTTAATCCCATGAAATCATCATCTCAAGGATACTTTTTCAATGCATCATCAGTACAAGATAGGGATTTTTGGAATTCCCTTGAATCATAATACGACATGCACATTAAGTAATATGAATTATATTCATCTTCATTCTGATTGAACTCATTATCATAATGCTCAGGATCATCAGGAGAATTCAGAGACATCTTAAATGCTTCGGCTGCTTCGGCATATCTTTCGAATTTGATTAATAGCAGTCATTTCAATTCATAACCTTCCCTGTAAACTACTTTTCTTTGTTTTGCATGGACTAAAGCCTTTTCAACGTTACTCAATGCCTCTTGGAGCAGATTGTCAACATATTGGTGATTTGCCAGGTTTCAATATGCTATATAGCAATACTGCGAACATGTTTTAGTCATGCTTTTGAATATTTTGTATCATTTGTCTGTTTCTCATTTTTGGAAATATAGAAGTCAAAGATTATTGACCATAAGATCATTATATTTATTTATTTTAACTCACTTTAAGTATGCTTCCATTGCCAAATCATATTGCTCATCATAATTATATGCGACGCCTAATTTATAATATGCCATATCATCTTTTGGATCCAATTTGATTGCCATCTTGAATTCTTTAATCGAAAAATCAATCGGAGAAAATAAATCCCTATAAATCATTCATTTGTATCGGTGAGCTAATCAATTATCTTTTAGCCTTATGGATTCATTTGCTGACACAAAAGATTTTGCCAAATAATATTGATAAGGACGCACATTGTCCTTAAACCTGAAATACATAATCGCTGAGATATCATATTCATTTTTTGATTTTTCAGCATATAGTTTGCTAAGTTTTATGCTGTCGTTTATAGTCTTAATCTTGTTTTCAATTGATTGCTGCTTCTGAAAAAGAGCATCAGGAATGCTTCAGCCTGTTATTTTGCTTTTTATAGGAGAAATATTTATCATTTCAGCATATTCCAAATGCAATCCCTCCAATTTTCATGCATCGATATTGCCTTGAATACTTGACTCTAACTCAGCCATTCTTGCCAGCAATTTTTTATTATTTACAGAGTTTGGGTTGATTGCGCCTTTTGATGAAACGTTTGAAAATGCAAAAGCTAAACTGGCCACAAGAATCAGAATGATTAAGTATTTTAATTTATTGTTCATTGCGTTGAATTTATATTGTAAATTTTAATATTTAAAGTTGTTTTATGCTAACATATATCTTTTACAAGTCAAAAATTTGTATCACAAATTTTCCCTTCTTGTTCAATTCCTCGTGTGACCATAAAACCACTAAAAAAGGCTCTCACTTTCGTGACAGCCTTTTTTTCGTGATTTTTTGGTGAGGCAGCCCACGGCAGTAAGTAAAAATATTATAATATATTTTTGCTTTAAAAGAGAGAAGCTTGGAAAGGCTAAATGAAAACTGGCAAATAATTATTTTTTAATATAATGAATCTTATAAAATTATCATATAATTAATTAAACATGAAAATAAAAGACCTTATTGTAGCTTTACAAAAGCTCGATGCAGAGAAAAATATCTTTCTACAAAATTTTATGATGTGTGATGAGTTTGAAATTCATCAAATCAAAAAAGAACATTTATGACCTTGGACTGATTGAATAAATGAGAACAATATTTGAGACTATTATATAGCCGAAAATGAAGAATGGTTAAATAGAAATAGTAAATAATTTTTTATAATTTGTATTAATATGGGATATCCTGAAATTGAAAGTTGCTTTGGAAGAAAATATAGAAAAAGAAAATCAAGTTGTATATATTCTTTCAAGAATTCGTGAATACCTTGAAAGTAAAGAATTAAAGAAAGACTTTCCAATTATGAATTTCTTTTGCAACTGGGCACTACATATTAAAATTGAAGATACAAAACCCGTTGAATGATTGATTAAGACAATTGTTTATTCAAAAGAAAATATAAGCACAGATATTATAATAGCCACATTTTATTCTGCATTTAATGACTTTATAGGCAAAGTCTGATTACCAATGGGAATCTTAGAAGATAATAATTTTAAGATTTTCAAATTTCTTTTACTTGATATATATTCTTCTACACCCTTAATTATTAAAACTTTTAATAAAATTGAAATTGAAATTATAAAGAATGAAAAAACGTGTGATTACAATATTTTTGTTAGCGGAAAGTGAAAATAATAATGAGTACTGATAGTAATAAAGTAGAATCTAATCTACCTTTCAAATGATAAAAAAGATCAAGAAAATTAGTCAAATTGGGGTTTTTGAAAACTTTTCAGGCTGATCTCATGAATTTTGAACATTCACAGCTTTTTTTTGAGAAAACACATATGGAAAGACTACTCTTGCCAAGGTTTTTAAGTCACTCGGAAGTGACATTGGAGGTCAACTTGATGAGCTAACAACAATAGCGCCAACTATTTCTTGAATTTCTCAGGAAATAGAAATCAAGGGATTTGATACCAATACAAATTCGGAATACCCCATAAAGTACATTTATGGTTCAGCTAATTGGACCGACAATAAATTAAAGGGGAATCTTTACGTATTTGATAACGATTTTATACACAAGCACCTGATAACCTGAATAGATATAACACATGGAAACAAAGAGAAATTTACTGATTTTATTCTTTGAGATGAGGCTGTTCAGTCAATCAACCAGATTGAAGAGCTAAAGAAAAAGACACTTTTGTTGAAAAATGATTTGAAATCCTTGAAACCTCCATATTTAGCAAAGGAATTTAATGAAACTAAAATCAGGGAATATTTGCATCTGAATATAGAAACGGATGAGGAGTCTATTAAAAAGCGAAAGGAGCAAATACGATTAAAAATAACTAATTTAAATTCATCTGACAGTATTGTGAAGCTACCAGACATAGATAGTTTTGTTCCTAATTTTCTAAATGCAATAGTTAACGAAATTGAAAAGATAAACTTAGTAATTGCTAAAGATTTTCAAGATGTAACAAGCACCACACTTGAAAACATAAAAGCACATATACGCACGCATACTAATAGCTGAGATGCTATTGATGGTTGGATCAAAACCTGATTTTTGGATCATAAAAAATGAGACATCTGCCCATTTTGTGGACAGGACACAATTGAAAACCCTCTTTTGGAGGATTTTTCAAAATTTTTTAATGAAGCATATTCTGAATTTTCCACATCAATAATAGAAGATTTGAAAAAATGCGTGAATGCCTTGTATCTCGAAATAAAACTGGATGCACATGATTACTTGAAAAGAATCATTGTGAATTTACAAAAATATTACGTATATGACAACACGATATCTATACCGGGAAGCACATTAGAATTGGTGGAAGAAATAAGCGTTTTAGAAAAGGTGTTAACATAGTCTTATCAAGATGAAAAAGAGCGAATAAAATGATTTTGTAGCGAAAAAAAGCAGGCTCCACATAAAAAATTTGCCCCCATAAGTATATCAAACTCAATAGAGTTGGACTATTTAGAATTGGTAGAAAAAACAAATGAGGTTTGCAGGACTCTTGCCCCTTTAATTGATTTATGAACGAAGCTGAAAAAGTATCATCAGGAATTGATTACCAAATGATCCGCAACAGAGAAGAAATTGCTAGAGAATATGCAAAACGAGGTTGATAGGGAACTTGCTAGGGTTCAGCAAGCCCATCAGTGTAAGGTATATTTATGAAAGTTAAAAGAAATTGATGAAGCAACACTTGCAATAAAAGACAAAGAGGAAACACTTGAAACAAGTCAGAGCGCCTATTTATGCAAATACTTTGTTAGTATAAATGGGATTTATAAAAATTTTTGAAACCGAAATTTTGAACTTATAAAGAAAGAATGACCAAAAAGATGAAACAGAAAAACCTATTTTCTATCAATAAAATACAAGGGGCACGAGATTTCAGAATCTGATTTTCCTAAAATAATGAGCGAATCGGAAAAAAGAAGTTTGGCTTTTGCTGTTTTTTTGGCTCGAATTCAACAACTGGAATCCGACAAGAAGACTGATTCAATTATCATACTTGATGATCCTGTTGTGAGCTTTGATCAAACAAGAATAGATGCAACAGTGTCTTATCTGCGTGCACATATAACTCCGAATTGTAAACAGCTCATAATTTTGACGCATTATGAAAATTTTATGAGAAGCATTCAGGAGCAATACAAAACGCTACCATCATCGTTTTACTATGAAATCGAAAAAGGAGGGACATATGCTCCTAGGGATAAAAAATCATTTTTACGTAGTTTAGAATCAATTTACTATGAGAAGCTATCTAGGTTCGCAAATGGCAATACAAATGATATAGATCAGGGGTTGCCAAGGGTATTTATGGAAAAATACATTGATTCTCGATTTCAAAAACAATTACTCGACTGATGACTAGATCTTTCTTCTGATTTAAAGGATAAGATTGATGCCTTGCCAATAGATGATTGCAAGAAGATAGAGCTTCAGTGTTTTAAGAATGAATTCAATGATCCGCACCATAATTTCTCAAATCCAATAGAATTAGAAAATTTTCGAACCAGTGTTGGAAACTTAATGGACAAGTTGTACATATTATAGCTTTAAATGGGACAATCATAGAAAAGGCCTCCGAATTCGGAAGCCTGATCGGAAAGATGATTATTATTTGAAAAATTCACTAAATTCAAGTAT
>CAZUBA010000029.1:0-21543 GCA_964618565.1 uncultured Candidatus Peribacteria bacterium
TAAGCGGAGTGATATCTGCAATTATAAGACATTGGGGCCAATTTTCTATAAGAGGATTAGTTAAAGAAATTAAAGACTAAAAATGAAAAGAGAGCAATTAAAAACATGGATAATATATTCAGATATAATTTATTTTGGGTTATTATGACCGTCTGTATTTCTTGCAGAATTCTCAAAAAACAGTATCTGATTCCAATGGCAGCAAAAAAATTATAGAGATATATTCATATTAAATTACACCATTTTGTTTCCGATAATTATAATTATGTCATTAATCTGAAGCTATTTGGCATACAAGTATGACAAACTCAGGTTATCGATATGCTTCATGGTGTTGCCAATAATCAACTTATTTGCTATTATTTATTATTTTTTAAATATTCTTTACATAAACGAGATAATTAGATAATTATCTCTTTTGGTTTCAGAAAAGAGGGGTCTTAGGGGATGAACGATGGTGACCAGATTTCGGAGCAGATGAAATTCTTTTCCTTGGTTTTATTCCCCTTAAAAGTTTGATTACTTTTGGCTTCAAAAATATTATAGCTGAAGATGATTCTAAGGAATTAGTTAAAAAATAGTATCAATTTTTTATAACAAACATAAGGAAGATCCTACCTCAGCAGAAAGACAATAAATAATCCTCCCTGATGCGGGGGTTTGGGGGCTGAACAACATTCCGTCTAAACGTAGCGTAGCGGAGAGCGATTTGTGGCGCCCCCAAAGGTTTTGTTTACTTTTGGCTCCAAAAGTAAGATAGATGAAGATGATGCGAAGGTAATAAATTGATGATAAGTATTAATGGTTTTCTATTCAATCGTGCAAATTAAAAAGGGATACATTCGACTCCACTCCATTCCGCTCAGTATGACAGACTATTTTAAGAACTATATATTTTGATAACCCTGGATTCTTCGTTTCATTCTGAATGACTTACTGCTTATTGGTTTTATCTTAAAAAAAATGGCCTACCGCGCGCCGGTAGGCAGTAGTTTTCCTCCTCGTGATGACGAAATGGTGATGTTTCCTCCCCTGATACAGATTAAGGTGCCCGAGGGGCGGATGGGTTGCCGGCAATTGATGACGAAAAATGAAAATATTAAAAATAAAAGGATATTTAAATTATAAAATTATTCGTTAATTAAGACTTATCTGCAAAACAGATTCTATGCATTTTGAAGAAATTTAAAAATTTTCAATTTTAGATTTCTTAATTATGAATTTTTCTATCAAAGTCAGCAAGATGACATTTAGAAGGAAAATCGTCCAAATTCATATTATGATGAATATGACTCAGATAATTGCATCTCAATTGACTTTTGGTGCCGCAAGATAATATATTGCAAAGGAATTAACCAGGCATAGCATGAAGAATGCAATATATGAATATATCATAGATTTGCCGAAAGATTGAATCTTTTTGTGCATTACTCAAAAAAACATATATGGTCAAAGGAACATGAGTTCAAGCGTAGTCAAAAAATAAGCATAGATAAAGATGTTATATAAAATCCCCTCTTCTAATATGAAGAGTAGTGAAGCTGACATCAAAGAAACCATTAAGGATATCATCAATATGAGCGAGTGATACTTATCTGTCTTAAATTGGTATGATATAATCAATATTAATAATAACAAAACTATAAGCAAAAACATACAAAAAAATTAAGAAATAATTCCTCTCCAAAACTCCAGATCATTTATCTTTTTCCATGCATCTCGGATCTCATCCTTGACCCTTTCCACATCTTCTTGAGTCCATTCGATATTAACAAATGGATATCTTCCATCTTTCCCTTCTACGAATTCTATTGCCAGACTCGATGCATTATATTTAGAAGAAAGCGAATTATCCAGATCAAACATTATCTTATAGAAAATAAGTTGCCTGAAATATTTGCCGTCTGAATTTGCCGTGTTTCATTTTATCTCATTGGTGGATTTTGCACGACCCGTCTTATAATCGACAAGCCTTACTTCATTTTCAAAAAGCTCCTCGATCTTATCTATCTTTCAGGTCAGAGGTATTCAATCAAGAGTTATTCATCTTGGCCTGAAATCACATTCCAATTCCACAGGGATTTTGAGGTTTTCGACGTTCATATCATGCCATCAAGCTAATCATTCAAGTCATTTTTTCTCAAGTCTTGAGAATTCTTCAGGAGTCAATATTTCTTGCCTTAGCAGCCAGCTGAATTTGTTATGCATGAATTTCAGATCGGAAGCCGCTTTATTGTTTTTGAAATCAAGATAGAAATATTCCAGAGTCTTATGATAAACTTTTCAGAAAATAGTGAATTCATTATCCTCAAAAGGATATTTGAAGATAGTATCTCGCAAGAACAATTTCGGATTCTCGATGAACTTATTCAGGTCACTTGGAGAAAGCTTATAATTCTTCAGGAACTCTAGGATATAGTGCTCTTCTTCTTTTTGAATCTGCTTAAGATTCACCTTTCATTTGAGCTCGTTTATTATAACATCCTTGATGTCCAGATCATTTATGACTAAAGAATTCTCTTGCAGTTCCTGCAAGAATTGTGATTGTAGCTTCGGTTTGTTTCAGCTTCAAATCGGGAATGATAGCGTAAGATGTTTTCTTGCCCTTGTTATTGCGACAAAAAATAACCTCCTTTCCTCTTCATCTCATTCTGCTCATGATAATGATTCGGTTATGCTTGAGCCTATCACTCAATATGGAAGTTTAAGATGCTCGATGACTCTTCTTGCTCACCAATTGCCATGAGTAAGTCAAGGTACGAATACTACATCATATTCGAGTCATTTGGATTGATGCGCTGTCATTACATTGACTCATCATTTGCTTCATCCGAGAATTTGCCTAGGCAAAATAAGCGAATATTTCTGATAATAGGATATCTTCTTCAAGAAATTTTCTAGAGTGAAATCATGATTTGACTGAACCCAGCTCTTAATGATTTCCAGAAGAGTGTAGATGTCTTGAATATCGCTCCAATTGCCCGTCTTTTCAACATAAGCCACAAAATCCAACCTATCCATCACATATTTGGAGAACGCATAGAAATTCGATCGTTGCATCATCTGGCAATCAAGTATTGAATCGACAAAATCCTGAAATCAATCAAGAGTTGCCTTGGCTTGTCAGGAACTCATATTCATCTCAAAAAGATTTCACTGCAATTTTTCTTCCTCTTTCAAAAAAAGCGAATTCATCTCATCCTTATTTATTATGAAGTCAAATAGCTTCAACTTATCTTTTTTTATATAATTTACAGATGAAAGTTTTTTCAGCAATCTCAGGATATCTGCTTTTGGGATATCCCATATTGAGCTTCTTAGCAGATCGGCAACTTTTACTTCACTGGAATAAGGATCTTTTATAATTTCCATTACTTCTAGAAGCATTCTCACAAAGGCTGAATCCAAGATATTTGAATTAAGCCTGCTTTGTACTTCATATCAATTTGCCTGAAGCAATCATGTGTAATCCTCAACCTCTTTGTTTGTCCTTACTATTATCGCAATCTCCTCTTGGCTTGTTCATGATTTTTCGTGCTCCCTTATCTTGTTGATGATCAGTGTCTTTTCCTCTATTTCACTCGGGAGCGAATAAAATTCGGGACTATAGTTCAAATCAGTATTTGAATTAAGCCTTTTTTCAAGTCATTCTATATAGTTTGATATCCTCGATGTATTATGCTTTATGGATTTTGTTGCAAGATTAAGTATGTTTTGAGTTGAACGATAATTCTCTTGAAGCACTATGAACTGGGTGTTTTTATATTTCTGAGAAAAATAAAGCATATTCTCAAGATTCGCTCATTGAAAACGATAGATGCTCTGATCGTCGTCTCAGACAACCAATATATTCTTTTCGTCAGAAGCAGAAAGAATCGAATCGACTATTGAATTTTGTGCATTATTGGTATCCTGATATTCATCGACCATGATGAACTGATATTTCTCAGCATAGAAAAGCCTCAGATTCTCGTCCTCCTCCATCTTCCTCAATACGAAGTCAATCATATCTGCAAAATCATAGACTCACAATCTATTGCATACCGATAGATACTTTGAATAAATTATATTTAATTCCTCAAGCTTCTTAATGTGTTTTTCCTGCCTTTCTTTTTCATTCGCATATTTCTTCAATTTCTGGTCGATGGAATCAAGGATATCCGAATATTCAAGCTTTAGGCTTATGATAATCTCTTCAAATCTAGCAGGAGTTATTCATTCCTGTTTCAACTTTCAGATCTTATCCTTTATTGTCCTAAGATAAAAATACTTATCATATTCGCTTGATAATGCTTCAAATTTTCATTCATCGATAATATTTTCAAATAACTCAATCTGCTCGATGTCATCAAGTGTCCTGAATGCTCTGTATTCCAAGAATTTCTCTGGGAACATTTGGATTATGTCATTACAAAAAGAATGTATCGTACATACATTCACCTTGTAGCTATCGCTTCCAATGAAGTCAAATAGCCTTTTTTTTATTGCAATGACTCAAGCTTCTGTAAAGGTTGTGATTAAGATATTGCCGGCATCCGCTCAAGTCTCTTTGATTATATTTGCAGTCCTGAGAGAAATTATTTGAGTTTTACCTGTTCCAGGTCACGCAATGACCATTGCGGGTCAATAAACGGTATCAACAGCTTGTTTTTGTTCCTTATTCAATCGTCCGTATTCTGTTTCAAATCTGTTATTGTTTTGTCCGTTCATAAAATTTGTTAAAATTACGGAAAACATTATAATCAAAATGCAAATATCACAAATTTATACTTTAAAAACTTAAAAGACTTTTTATGTCAGATTTTTTGCTTCAAAATAAAAAATATGTTAAAATCCCTTAGTAATTAATTCATAATAAAATAATATGGGAATTGAAGTGAAAAAAGAAACTCAAGAAACCATCAACGCAAAAAACCAAGTAGAAAAAAACCTTCAAATACTAAAAGAAAGATTAGAGCAAACAAAAAAATGATTTGATTATAAGGTAACTTCAGATAAGAAATTCAGACTGATCTATAATTGACATGAGCTGAAAATAGATATCAAAAGCGGTGAGCATCTTCTGGAAACTGCAAAACTGACAAAAGATATTCTTGATGACTATAAAAAACAATGATTCACAGGTAAATTTCCAAAATTCTATGAAAAGAGAGGTCTTGATTGATTCAACACTGATTTGAATGTCGATAATAATATTATCTTTGGGGATTATAACGTCTCACAATGAGACTGGATCTCCAAAAAAATGTGAAGCAATCTGAATGCTACAAATGAACATTTTGCCAGAAATGTGAGGATGAAAATGAGCTACAATACAAAAGCTTTGGCAGCTTTTTTAAATGTTATAGTTAAGGATTTCAAATAATGAAGAAGAATCCAAGATCCAGCAAATGGCTCAAGATGGCTTAAAGAATATCATCAAGCATATCTTCCATCTCAGCACTTGCCTTTTTCTGTTCCTCTGCTTCTAATTCTCTAGCCCTCTTTGAAACTTCATCCGCCATGGCATAATTTTCTTGGAGCTGACGCAATTGTTTTTTTGTAATCGGTTTTTTATAAGCATGCGAAGCGGGGCTGAAATCTCAAAATCACATAATTAGAGTAAAATTTATTTAAATAATATTCTTATCTCCCCTCTTTTCTGATAACAACTTTAATGGTTTTGAAAAGTATCTTCAGATCCAGTAAAAAATTCCAGTTTTCTATATAGAATATATCCAGTTTGACTTCATCATCAAAAGTATTTTTGTGTCTTCAATGCGATTGTGCCATTCCTGTTATTCACGGCTTGAGAGTAAGGACCCTTTTTTGATAATCCTTATATAGCGCAACCTCCTCAGGCAAGTGCGGTCGTGGTCATATGAGCGACATATTTCAATTGAAGACATTCCATAGCTGCGGCAGTTCATCAATGTCATATTTTCTAAGGAACGCTCCTAATCTTGTGATTCTAGGATCATTCTCAATCTTGAAAAGCGGCCCATCATGGCGCTCGTTTTGTTTTATCAATTCTGCTTTTTCCTTTTCCGCATCCAATTTCATTGACCGGAATTTATACATCTTAAAAAGCTTCCTATTTTTCCCAACCCTTAAGCTTGGGTAGAATATATGAAATCATCCTGACTCTTTAATCTCCAAAAATGCAACAAGCATGAATACGGGAGAAAGAATCAGCAATCATATTCATGAAGAGATTATATCAAAAAACCTTTTAATGACCCTGCCCCACGGAGTCAATCAGATGCTTTTGATTTCAACTACAGGGATTTTATTTATAAAAGAAGTTTCAGTATTATTCTTTGTGAAATCAAATGAATTTGCAATATATTTATAAGAAATTCAATATATCCTTGAATATTCAAAAATCTTCTCAATTGACTCATTATTGAAATCTGAAGACGCATATAGTATCTCATCCAATCATCTGTTTTGTATTCATGATATGAAATCAACATGATTCCCTAGATATTCCAAATCCGTATCCTTGATTCTTTTGTTGTTATAATATCAGACAAGATCATATATTCATGCGTATCTTATTGACTCAATGATATCTTCTTGTTGAGAATCGATAAGCAAAGCTATTTTTGTTTTTTCAAGCTTTCAGTTCTTCAATAGGAATTTCTGGAACCAATCAATAATGAACCTCTCTATTATTATCAAAAATACAGATATGAATAATGCAAAAAATATCGTCAATCTAGGCAGCTCCGTATGATAAAGATATCACAAGGACAGATAAAGGCATCAAATATACAGCAAAAACCAGAACAAAGCCCCCTCAATCATACTGGCGAACTGCCTAACTCTGGAGCTTTTCATATTATAAAGTCATAGATATGCATATACCAAAACCAATAAAAGGGCTCAAAGCAAGGCAAAAATCATGAAATTAAGGTCTGGAATGATTTTGGAAGGGATTTGTACTCAAGGGATCAGATCTGTAAATTCCCTTATATTCCTAGCAATAAAAAAAGAAAAAAACACGATAAAAAATTCTATCGGCAATTTTATAATTCAGAATAAGAGTTCGTGTCTTTTCATTTTAAAAATAATTTATTTCTTTTATAATAATGCTTTTTTAAAAAAATCAATCATAACATTTTTCTAACAGATGATTCATTAAAATGCTCATAACCTAAAAATAATTGCATTTTTGGCATAAATAGATATCATATATACTGTATTTAATAAAAAGGGGATGAATAATTTTATCATCATATCAATTTCAATATTAGTGATTATAGCCTTATATAATGCTATTGTTCTGATTATATTAAGATCCGTATGAAAAAGAATCCTGCATCTTGAATGAGAAATAATAGAATCATTTTTTTCTAAGGTCAATAAAATTCCAGCTGTTGTCGAAATTATGAAGAGATATACCCGTCATCCTGATATTTTTGAGGACATAATATATCTGCATAAGATGTGAATCATATACAATATAGAAAGCATTTACGATTTATTGGATCTTAATCAGAGAATACATAGAGAATTCCAATTCCTTATGAAGCTATCTGCAAAAATTCCAGAACTGCATAGAGATGGGAACTTCCTTTATATCAGAAGCTATGTCATCTTTTACGAAAATCAAGTTGAAAGAAAGATATGAGAGATAAATGCATTCCTTCATTCATATAATAAGCTTATCAAGATAAAGAATATTTCAATTTTCGGTTTTCTGTTTTCAATCAAAGAGAAGAATGTGATCTGATAGATTGCATTAATAAAAATATAATCCCCATACTAGTATGGGGATTATATTTTTAATTATATTGCTTCTGCACGACTTCAATTTTTATCATCTACTATCTTATATCATCTTTTTTCCACTTCTGATCTTATAGAATCAGCCAAAGTGAAATCATGAGCCAATTTTGCCTGAACTCTTTGCTCAACTAACTTTATAATGTTCTCTGGAATATTTTCCTCTTTCTCTAATATCGTGAAATCCATTATGGACAATACTTCATTGAAAGTCTTAAATACGTCGATTACAGCCTTTATTTCCTTGTCATTGAAAGCTTCCGCATCTATGAATGTATTTACATATTTTATGAATTCGAAAACAGTAGCCAGAGCTTCCGGCGTATTGAAATCATCTTCAAGCTTGGAAATATATTCTTGGATGAAGGCCTGTATATTTTCACTGACTTCCTTCTTAACCTTTCATTCAACAGGAGCATAATTCTTGATCCTTTTGAAAACCTCATCAAAGGTTTTAAGTGTAGTTGCTGCCTGTTTAAGCTTATCAAAAGTAAAATTAAAGCTGTCATCATATCTCGCCTGAAGATTCATCATTCTGAAACCTCTGTAAATCTCATCTAAAGTCAAAATTCAATTCATTTTTTCTTCAACATCACGGAGAGTATAAAAATTACCCTTTGATTTTGACATCTTCTTATTATCCACCAGCAGATGTCATGCATGCATCCAATATTTTGAAAATTGCTTCCCTGTAAAAGCCTCTGTTTGAGCGACTTCATTCTGATGATGCGGAAATAACAAATCGATTGCTCATATATGAAGATCAATCTGAGCTCAGAAGAATTTCAGATTACAAGCGCTACATTCAATATGCCAGCCCGGTCTTCCCCAGATAATTTTCTCTTCTCAATTCACCTTTAGTTTAGCTTCCCATTTATTAGGTCAATCCTTAACTTCATCATAAGCTTTCCATAAGACAAAATCCGCAGCCTCATCTTTATCATATTCATCATTATCGATTCTAACGCTTGTTTTCATTCCTCAGAAATCCAGATGTGCCAATTCTCAATATGATTTGAATTTTGAAATTGAATAATATACACTTCCGTCCTCTGCCATGTAAGCGTATCATTTAGAAAGAAGTCAATTGATTATCTCTACCATAACATCAATAAGATCTGAAATCCTGGAGATATTATCAGCTTTAGCTATATTTAATTTAGCCAAATCATCAAAGAAGAAATCTATGTATCTTTGTGTGAAATCCCTTAGGTTTTCGCCATTTTTGATAGAATCTCTTATTGTCTTATCGTCAATATCAGTGAGATTCATGGTGGTTTCAATCTTGTATCACATGAATTTCAAAGCCTTTACTGCCATATCCGAGAACAAGTAAGTTCGGAGATTACCTATGTGCGTATAATTATATGGCGTCGGTCAGCAATAATAGACCTTTACTTTTTCTTCTTTTAAGGGTTTGAATTTCTCTTTTTTTCTTGTAAGCGAATTAGTCAATTGCATAATAATGGTTGGTTATCTTGAAAGGATATTTAGTTCAAGTATCTTTATGGCTGGCTTCCCAGATGAATTCAGTGCTTCTATCTTAATTGAATATGTTCATATTTCAAAATCTTTTGTTTCATTTATAGGAAAAACGAAATCAGCACCTCAATCGACTATCTTATATAATTTGCCATTAAGGTAAGCATTTATAGCCGTAACTGCCGAAGGATTTGATATCTTTCATCTTATATTTGCGGTCTGATCTCTGAACAAGCTTAATGTAGCATCTCATTCCAGCGGATTGGTCATTGTTATGGCTGGGGACGCTGGTGACTCAACTATTGAAACAGGTTCAGCTGAAGCAGCTCAAGTTGAAGCATCCGGAAGAGGCTGAATCGCTTCTCCTGAAGTATTGAAAACATAATTTGCAGATCCGGCATAGTAATATTTATCTATTGCCTTGATTTCAATTTTATGGCCTCATTCTGGTATATCGATGGCTGTGTTTATATTTCATGATTTTTGTTCCTCAACGGGAATTGTTTTTATCACACTTCAGTCCAAAGATATGAGAACCTTAATCACAGGATTGTTTGAGTCATATCTTATTTCAAAAGATTTGCTTCAAGCAGGAATCATCGTTCAATCTACAAGGCTAGACGAAATGCTTACGCCCGAGAATTCTCTTCATGGCCTCTCACATGGTGTCTCCAAGACATTTGAAACCATATCTGTATCAGCTCAGAAAGCAGAGTACTTGCCGATTGATTTCAACCAATCAGTATTGAAAGAATCTATGATCGGGAAAGTGCTTGTTCAGGTGAATATGGTCCTAATCGCTTCTTGCGGAGTCGAATCAGTTATTTGTCAGTTACACAAGCTGTCGACTTGGACGCTCTTATATCCTCAATCATATTCTGTAGGCTTAACTGCAAAAATAGAGGAAACCTTAAGTTCATCAGGCGTAGAGCTGGAAGCCAGCCTTCATGAAACTTTTGAAATCGTAGCGTGGAAAGTTCCTTCAGGTTCTTTGAAATCTAGCTTCTCTAGCCCTATATGGGCAAATTCCATGTAAGAATGCCAAATAGGGGCAGCACAATTGAGTCCGTCACAATTTCATTTTGTAGGAGAACCGTCAGAATTACCAGCCCAAACTACCGTAGTTATCTGTGGAGTATATCCTGCCGTCCATAGATCTCAAGGAAGGATTTCCTTCTTCTTTCATTTTGAAACATCTTTGTTTGAGGTACCTGTTTTTGCAGCGACCTTTCTGTCTTTAAGAGTCAATACGTTATTCCAATATTGATTCGGGCGGCTTCATGCGTCTGAAAGTATCTTTGAGATTATGTATGAAGCAGGTGCGCTGAAAATCTGTGTTCAAGAATTTTTCCTGAACTGATCTATGACGTTTCATTTTTTGTCTTCAATTCTCAAAATCGGTGTAATATCTCTTCTTACTCACATATTTGCAAACACTGAATAAGCTCATGCTAATTCAATAGGCTTAAGTTCTCATGTTCAGATTGCCAATGGTCATCCATAAGAGGACCCTAGCTTAAGCGTAGCGATTCAGAGGTCATTTGCAAATTTGATGATGACATCTTCTCATCCTCAGAAAAAGAATGCTTTTATCGCAGGAATATTCCTTGAATAATCAAGTGCCTTTTTCAGAGGCATAAGCCCCATGAATTTCCTGTCATAATTATCCGGTTCCCATTTTCAGAACTTAGCATCGCTATCATATATCGGAGTATCTGGTCCGATTGGCTTTTTTGCTATCGCATTCGCATACACTATCGGTTTGAAGCTTGAGCCGGGCTGTCTTTCTGAAGTTACAATGTTAACATTTGCTCATTTATCATCAGAAAAATAATCAGCTCCTCATACCATTGAGATAATCTGTCAATTCCTGTTATCGATACTTATTAATGCCGCATTTGATGCACCATATGTTTTTTTGTTTATATCAACTTGTTTTTTTACGAGTTCCTCGGCCTTGTCTTGAAGTTTTGGGTCAATTGTAGTATATATCCTTAATCATCCCTGTGCTCAGAAATCCTTCCCATATTTATCTTCAAGATACTCCTTGACATAAAATACAAAATAAGGATATTTGATATTTTCTGTGTATTTCTTGAATTTGAAATCTATTGATGTAATCATTGCAGTCTTGAAATCATCGTTCTTGATTTTTGTATCTTCAAGCATTCTTCATAGGACAAAATCCTTTCTTCAAGAATTATACTCCAGAACGTATCAGCTCAGATCTTCATTTGGTTTTTCTATTTGAAGGGAATCATAAGGAATCCGGATTGAATTCTCCATATCCATCAATTTAGAATAATCTATGGTTGTACATCATGAATCATCAATCTTAAAAGATTCTTTAAAGAATTTCTTTTCCAGCTTGCAGACTTGTATATTGTCTCAAACCTTTTTTAGCTCCATATCGGTAAATATGGACTTCAGCTTATCGGAAAGAGGTTTATAGAATGAAGGATTTTCTGTTTCCGCAATACGGATTATATCTTTTGGAGCCTCCTCTTTGTAGACATAAGTATAGCCCATCAGCCTATCCTTGTGGTTATATGGAGAATAATAGGTAGGACCTTTTGGAATAGACGCTAGGATTGAACTCTCTAGAATTCATAGGTCTTTGGAAGATTTTCAGAAAAATGTCTTTGACGCTTCTTCGATTCAGAAAGCATTGCTTCAGTAAGAAATCTTATTCAGGTATAGCTCTAGGATTTTTTCTTTTGAAAAAGAGGTATTAAGCTGGTAAGAAAGATATATTTCCTGCAATTTCCTTTTCAGGCTCCTTTCAGAAGTCAAGAAGCTTACTTTTATAAGCTGTTGGCTTATTGTAGAAGTTCATTTGATCCTATCTGATTTTCCCGTTATATAATTCAATCATGCTCTTACAAGTCATTTGAAATCGAATCATTTGTTTTGAAAAAATGTCTTATCCTCAGTACTGATAATGGCGTCTCTCATTGTCTGGCTTATCTGAGAATATCAGACATAGGTCCTATTTTCATCTGTATACAGATTATAAAGCTCTCATCAATTCTTATCATATATTACTGTAGTTTCAGGCAATATATTATCTCACAGCTTCTTTATCGAAGGCAGATCATGAAGATAAGTAATGTATATGACTCAGCTGAAAATGAAGAAAACGACCAGAAGAAGCCATAGAACATGCAGTGCAATGAACTTTGTGCTTTTCATTTCATCTGTCTTTTCTCTCATCTGCTTATATTTTATTCTTTTCTTTATAAGTTCCTTATTTAGAATAGGTTTCATATTAATCTTTTAAAAATAATTTATAATCGCTTCCTAACACTACTTCTATCTTAGTGCCTGGATTTTTTGAATATTGCAGTTCCCTTTCCGCTGACTGATCGCAGAACAGGAATTGTCAGATTGCTTCTAGGACTTTGCTTTGAGGATTCAAGCCTACCTTAGACTTTTCATCCCAAATGTAATAAATTTTTGTTTTCTCGATTTTATCTTTAGTACTTAAAATCGAATCTTTATTTGGAATATTGAATCAGAATTTCTTGAATTCAACTGCAAATTTATTTGCAAGTCAGCTCACTTTTGTTGAATTCACAAAATTTATTTCAGGTTTGTCAGCATAAATTTCAGGATAATTGAAAATCATATTGGCGAATCTGTTTATTTGCGTGTATTTTGATACGTTTGAAGGCGTTGCCTCATCAGGAAGTACGACAGATGCTCATCAGAAAGATGCCCTTTCAGGCGTGTACAGGAATCATCAGGTATCACAAGCATTCAATCATCATTCACAGCTATTATTCAGGTTGAATGAAAAAATGTTATCATTAGGAATTTCTTTTGCTAAGGCAGCGAGGCTTATTATTTCCTTTACCCCCATATCAGTCCTTATATTTGAATTCAGAGTATAAAAGAGTGCCTTTAGCTTTGTGGGGCTTCAGATATAATTCAGATTGAGAAGCTTCGTCTTGATTGCCTTGATTACCAATTGTTGTCTGAGAGAACGATCGAAATCACTTGTCGAATGTCTGCTTCTTGCATACTTGAGCGCCTTTGTTCAATTCAGGACTTGAATTCATTTTTTTACTGAAAATGTCTCGTACCCCCAATTATTATCAGGATATTCTGTATCTGTAAGATCTTTTGGTATATCAATTTCAATTCAACCCAGAAGATCGACAAATTTAACGAATCAATTAAAATCCAGATTCAAAAAATAATCGGTCTTTTCTCAAGTGATCTGCTCTACCTTGTCTTCAAGATCCTTCATGGCTTGGCTTTCCGAGTACTTTTTCTTTCATTTCAGATATAGCTCATTGATTCTTCATTCATCTCATCCTGGATATGTCACATATAAATCCCTAGGCAAAGAAAGCATTGAAACCGTCTTCTTCTTTGTGTTGATAGATGCCAAGATTATCGTGTCTGTAAGATCTCATCATTCATGGTCTCATCATCACATTCATGTGAGGAGTATATTAATTTTCTCCTTCGTCGGATCAATGGAACTTAATCAGCTTACATTAAGAAGATTGAAAAAACTGAAATCAAGTGAAAAACTCGATAATTTCGAGAAGGTGAACATTCCCAAAACAACTATCGCCGAAACTCAGATGAGCCCAAGAAGGATTCATGACAAGAAATTTTTTCTTTTTGCTTGAATATATTTTTCTTTAAACGATTGGAGTGTAGTATCTATAATTGACTCTTCGTGAACTTTTTTGATTTTATATTTCTTAAATGACACTTGTTTAAGGATTACATAATAATAGGACGCGACTCAAATACTCTTCTTGTAGAGCGATATTTAAATTATTCAAAAATGAAATGATATTTTGTTTGGTTTTTGCTGCTTTTTGTAGATGCATTGTATGAAAAAGTGATGATTTTGCAAAAGAAAATAAACACTTTTTTAACAATGATTTTTGCCAGTTTCAAAAAAATGTCAAAAAGTGTCCATAGTGAATAACTTAATAATTCCGATAATTGTCAATGCATTTTATGTTCCCTTGTTTTCTTTTTGCTTGACAACAAACCAAAAAAAGATAACTTACTATCGATATGAAAATATCAAGTATTGTTTTTAGGGTTTTTAACATTTTTTTGACAATTTTGGCCATTCAAAATCCATGACATATTCCAGTGCTTTATCATGAGATTCTTGAAGGTATCTCATTGTTTCAGGATAAGCAGAATATAGTCGTTGACGCGACACTCTGATTATGATGACACGCAATATGAATACTGTCCAAAATGAACAAAGGCGATGTATTCATTGCTTTTGATGCAGACTTAGACAATCTAAGATCGGCTCAAGAAAATATTGAGGCTTCTATATGAAACGAAATCAAAAACAAAAACATAACCATACATTACATTCATTCCAACTTCAGATTCCTGAGTAAAAATCTATCCGATATCTGAGTTGACAAAATCACACATATATACTACGATTTCTGAGTCAACAGTGTTCATTACGATAATGCCGAAAAATGATTCTCATTCAGATTATCATGACCTCTAGATTTGAGGTACGACAGATCCTCATGAATTACAGCCAAGGACGTTGTAAATACATATGATGAGCAGGAACTCCGAAAAATATTCTATAGCTACTGAGAAGAAAAGAAAACTCCTTTCATAGTCGAAGCTATTCTCAAAGCTAGAAAAATATCTCCCATATCCACCACGGATGAGCTTGCCGATATAATACAAAAATCCAGTTTCGACCCAAAATCAAAAACAAGAGTTTTCCAAGCTCTGAGAATTGAAGTTAATGATGAATTCTGAAGCATAAGAGATTCACTTAAGGACGCAATCGGGCTCCTGGAAGTAAATTGAATAATCGAATGCATAACTTTCCATTCGTTGGAGGACAGAATAGTCAAAGAAATATTTTCAAGTTTCTGCACAGAAGAGATAGATGACTTCACTGGACAGACAATAAAAACTTGAATAGCGAAAAAAATCACCAAAAAACCGATAATCCCAACAGAAAAAGAAATTGAGGCAAATCCTCGTTCCAGAAGCGCAAAATTAAGAATTATACAAAAAATACGTACCATTTAACCAAAATAGTTGATGAACCCAAACCTCATCGTAATGAAAAAATGAAGAATCCCATTCTTTTCCGAGAGAAAAACTACTCGTGAAAATTATAAGTTATCTTTTACAAAGACTTATGTAATGGCGTTGCTCATGATTTGATTCCTATGAATATATTATGTTTGGACTCTCAATGTGAATGCGACTAAATGATATGTGATAAGAAATCTTGAAATCGAAAAAAGAAATCTGACTTTTGAAGAGAATCTTGTGGACATGAAGATAGCAGAAGCACAATCTCTTGATAATGTAGTCAATGACCCCTCTATTCTTGTTATGCAAACTGCAGAAAATCCGCAATATCTGGTTTTGAAAGATGTCAATCTTGCATTTATGAAATGAAATCAAGAACAATAAGCCCCATTTAGAAACAAAAACAAAAATCCCCTTTGAGGGATTTTTTAAATTTTTATAAATGAACATGAAAGAAGAAATTTATATCTTTCTGGCTTCCATACCAGCCTGAAAAATCGTCAGCTACAAGATAATCTGAGAAAGATTCGGCATACATCCGAGATATGTGGCAAGAATTATGGCATCTAATAAGAATCCTGATATTTATCCGTGCTACAAAGTCATAAATGCAGATTGAAAAATTTGATGATATAATCTATGAGTCGAAGAAAAAATCAGAAGACTTGAAAAAGATCGGATAGAGATAATAGATTGAAAAATAGGCTCTTCTTATTTCTGGAATTTAAAAGACAGATAATATTTTCTTTCTTTCTCATCGAATTTTTCAATTGTGTACCGTAGCATTGTTCTTGGCATCTTATAGATATTTTCTTCTAGAAATGTAATAAGGGCCTGCTTATCTTTCTTCCCCACCTCACGCAGCATCCAGCCAACAGCCTTATGTATCAGATCATGCTTATCGGCAAGAAGTATTTTTCATATTTTCAAGATATCCTCAAATTCATTTTTCCTGATAAAGGCGTAAGTCGCTAGCACGCCTATTCTTTTTTCCCATAGATTATCTGAGTTGGCCAAATTATAAAGAATTCCCCTGTCTTCTCATGTTTCCTCCAAATATCATCAAACTATATTCGGGGCCGACAAATCTACCAAATCCCAATTATTGAATCTTTTAGAATTCAGCATATAAAAATCATATATTTGCTTCTTGATTTTCACTGAGCCTTTTTTGAATTGTTCAACAAGCACAAATGCTCAAATAAGCCTTTCTTCGTGGATTTCACTATTCAGAAGCTTTTCTATATCTTTGAAATCAAGATCCTTATAGAATCTTTTTACAAGTTTTCTTGATTCTGGTACCGAAACTCACAAGAATACATCGCCTTCGCCATATTGTCATATTCAAGTCTTGAAGAATCCTGAAAGGATTTTAGCTTTTTCTGTATTAGCCAGATTTAAAAGCTCTTCTTTTAATCTATTCAACATTGGATATAAATTATTATTATAGCAATATTATATCCATATCTATAAAAGATGAAAAACATATAATTGACAAAAATTAATACTTTGGAAACATGAAAATGATTATAGCTATTTTAAAAACAGAATAATTTCTTGTTCATGGTAATTTATATTTACGATTAAATTTAAAAAACCTCCTTTTGAAGGAGATTTTAGGTTTTGGCTTATTTATTTTTAGTGAGCTGGACTACATCGTATATCTGCTGCAATATTGCTGACGATGAAGCGTTTTTAACTATCTGTATCAGAAGCTCATTGAAGATACTGGGATCCTTGATGGATGCTATTTTTCTTGCTAGTCTATAAATCTGGCTATTTTCATTTTTTTGCTTGTACATATGATCGTCCGCTTCATTGATCCTATCGATGAATGATTTAGATCCATCAAAAATACTGTAGCCCATTGACACATGAATCGGGAAAGCCCTTTTTTCATTCAATGCTTCAAGGCTTTTATTTATTCTTGCTACTATTTTCTCTAATATATACGCCTCAGGAGAATCTATGAGAAGTAAGAATTCATCTCATCAGTCTCTACAGGCCTTGTCACTGATTCAAAGTGAAGTCTTGAGTATCAATCATAATTGTTCCAGAACTATATCTCATTCCGTATGTCAATAAGTATCATTGACCATCTTGAAATCATTTATATCAATTTTGATAATGGAATATGGCCGTTTTTCACCCGCATCAGAAATATATTTTGAATTATGAAGTCCGGTCCTCGGATCCTGATATTTTGATTCCAGCACATTCAATTTGGCTTTTATCAGATCAGCGAATCATATCGTAAAAATTGTGTTTAAAGTCCGAATATGTTTTTCAAAGTATCTCTCTTTCATATAGAAGCAAAGAATGAATCAATGGATACAGATAGCAGCTTTTGATCAGATTCCTTGACCTCTGATATTTGTCATTAAGATATCTTCCTTAATTATAGTTTGTCTCTCATTATGATATTCCGCCTCATGCAAATCGTTCAGAAATATCTTTTTTGGGTAAGTATGATGGTCGCCTTGATATAATACAAGCGAGTTATCAAATGGTTGATGCTGATAGATGCATATGCTTATCGTAGGATGGGTTGTCGCAAAGAAATCCAGTACGCTCTCAAAAAGCTCATATGGCTCATTAAAATCTTTTTGGCTTATCATTCAGCTCAATTGGAGTAATGTTCATTTTCATAATCAGATGAATTCAAAAAAATTAGCCCGTATTGTTTCTTTGAATGTATGAAGATAAAACATGAATTCCTTATCAAGCTGAAAGCTCTTCAGGTTATTATTAATCCTAAATGAGTTTTTATTCATGTGATGATATTTATTAAACTTTGTGCATTATATGATATAAACATTCAAATGTAAAGGAAATAGCAACCATTATTGAAAAAATCACTTGAAATTTTTCAAATTTTCAACATAATATGTGATATAAACCTTAAAAATATGCTTATGTCAATTTTTAGGAGTAATAAATCTCATAAAGAAGCCAAAAATGGATATTTTTGGCACATATCCCTCTTCACTATTTACCCGTTATTATACGTAGTCATCGTCGGCTTTTTTTATTCTAGGAATATAATCATCACAAGCATCTGATTTTTTGATCTTGTTATGCTTATCTTGGCAACATTCAGAGTGACGAGGCTTTTTGTCTATGATCATATTACCGATTTCTTCAGAGATTTCTTTGCAAAATTCAAATCATGATTAGGGAAAAGCATCTCGGAACTTATAAATTGTCCCTGGTGTACAGCAGTTTGGGTCTCAATGCTTCTGGTATTCTTATATTATCTGACACCGCTCTCATGGCTGCTTCTGCTTATTCTTGCCATTGACTGAGCAGTATGATTCCTACAGGTTTTATATAAATCAATTGCTAGATGGTGAGATTCATTTAAGCAAAATAAGTAATTTTTAACTATCAGTAATTTTTAACTATCTTTATATGAAAATGAAATGAACTTTGATTCTTATAGGAAGAACAATATTCGGACTTGGACTTCTTGCTTTTGCGTACTGACATTTCACTAATGCACAAGGTATGGCAAATTATGTTCCTCTTTATTTTCCAAATTGAGTATTTTGGGTATATCTGACTTGAACTTGACTTGCACTTGCAGGATTAAGCTTCATCATCAATAGAGCAACTATAGTGGGGTGAATCGGGCTCGCATTCATGCTTTGAGTCTTCATAGTCACCATACATATACCTGCATTAGCCCAGAATCCAATGGCACTGTGAAATCTTCTGAAAGATTTGATTATAGCAAGCTGAGCGCTTGTTATAGCAGGAATCGACACTTGATCCAAAATTGCCTGAAAAAAAGAATCTTCAAGAGCCTGAGAAAAGGCGTCTAGAAAAACAGCAGAATAATCATTATAAGAAAAAACGGTCAGATTCCTGACCGTTTTTTTAAATTCTAATTTTATAATCTTGATAATATCTTATCATTTTCAACTCTTAATCTCTTCCCAATTTCACCTCATTGCAAATTAGGATATTTATTCATGATATCATTTCAATCGAGGAATCTTACATATTTTAATTTTGCTTTGAAATCATCATAGATTTTCTGCAATCTTGGTCCGCATTCCGTATCAGGCGGATCTTTGCCGAGATTATCGACGATATACAGGTAAATAAGGTCTTGAAAATTATCATGCATCATGAATCTGTATCTTTTGATTTTTTTCATATCTTCAATAGTTCATACTCTGATATGATTTTCTATGAGCCAAAGGATTTTCTTAAGCGAGTCCTTACTAAAAAGCATCTGCCTTGAAATGAAATCCCTCACTATTTTCACACCCTCGAATTCATGCCTATAATAATGTATATTTCAGTAATCGTCATATTTAAATGTCGGATATTTGCCTATATCATGAAACAGAGTCGCCCAATAAAGATCTATATCATGCAGATGAAGATGATTCAGTTCATTAATGGACATAAGCGTATGCACCCACACATTTCACTCAAGATGCATAAGTTTGCCTCATGGTGTTTCTCCAAGATTATCAACTTGCGGAAGATAATGTTTGAAAAATCATATTTTTTTGAGATCTTCAAGAGCAGATATATTAGTTTTATCCAGAAACATCTTATCGAGCTCTTGTTTTATCCTTTCTTTTGCAATTTGTAATAATTGCACTGTCCTTTCTTTCAGAATCTCTTCATATTCCCCACTGGCTGGCTTAAGATAATATTTATTTTTCAGCCTTACATACCTGAGAAGCCTGAGAATGTCCTCATCAAGCCTTTTGTTTATATCTCATACAAACCTTATGATTCATTTTTTAAGATCTTTGAGTCCTCAAGTCGGGTCATGATAACGCTTCTCCAAAGGATCATAGTATATGGCATTGAATGTAAAATCCCTTCTTTTTGCATCTTCCTCAAGAGAGGGTGTGAATATGACTTCTACAGGCTTTCTTTGGTTTACGGAACCTATATCTTTCCTGAAAGTTGTAATCTCATATGATTCTCCTCCTTCTCTGACAATAAGAGTTCAATACTTGGATCAGATTTCTCAGACGACTTTCAGTACGCTTCTTATCTGATCAGGCAATGCTGGCGTAGTAAGGTCTATGTCCGCTCAGAAATTCTTTTTAAGGATCGCATGCACATTATAAGAGCCCACAACATATACCCTCTGTCATATCGCAGCCAATTTCTTCGCTATGATTTCTACATTTTTCATAATTCGATATCCATATATTTTCCCCACTATTGTATCCCGATTCATCCCAAACTCAAATTCATTTCGAGCGGTCAGAGAGAAATCGCTGTCATTTCGGGCGCCGCCTGTCATTTCGAGCGTCAGAGAGAAATCCTTTAATGCTTCATCGTTGCCTTAATCAAATCTGAATCAATCGGTAATGGATCTCACCATTCGCTACCTGTTCATTTGAAATGACAAATTCACTCCACTCTCTACTGCGTGGATAAGGTGGATGGCGAAGCCAGAGAGAATGCCCTAGGGTAGAGGGGTTGGGGGTGAGGACTTTATTAATCAATAACCCCCTCATCTCTGAGGGGGGTTGATTTTTAAACTAAGTATGGGAAAATACTTAAGTTATGATTAGTAAGGAGGATTAGATCAATTTGATACTCCAGATCAAGAATTTACTCAAGCAATCAATGAAGATATTTCATCTCAAGCAGCAATCTTAAGTAGATCTCAATTTGCAGGAGTTGCCCCACAAGAAGTTACTGTCAATATAGATTGGTCAGATGAAACTGAAGAGACTACACAAGTATTTGCAGCACCTCATGTATTAATTGTATCTCAAGTCTTGAAGAAACCAACTAGAGGAGTAGAAACAGTTATTTTAATTGTAGATCCTGTAGAGATAGCAGTAATCGTACCAGTGGAAGTTTGTTTTCTTTGAGTATAATTACCAACCAAAAAAGCACCGGAAGTAGTAGTGTTGCCATTATCATCATTCTCAATTCTAGATGCCAATTGGAAAGCTCCGCCTACGGCAGTAGTTGCACCCATCTTATAAGTATAATTCAATGGATCTTTAAAATCACCAGCATTAACTCCAAGTTGATTGAAATTAATGTCACCAGCTTCATAAGTTAAATTAGAAGTTCATGTACCTGCTAGATAATTTGTACCTCAAGTTAATTTTTTTGATGGAGTAGTCACAAATGAGGTAAGCGAGGAACCGTTTGCAGCACCGATATTGATCTTAGATGCTATATTGCTTAGGTCAGTTTTTCTTTTTGAGTCTCTAGCAGAAGCTGATTGAGAAGAAA
>CAZUBA010000030.1:0-21126 GCA_964618565.1 uncultured Candidatus Peribacteria bacterium
TAATGGAATTCATTAATTTACTGCCTTGCATTTTTATCTGGTTTCTATAAACTCTTTTCATTATATTCATATGTAAAGACATGTTAAAAGACTTATTAGAAAAATCAAAATATTTCCTTAATTGAGGAGATTTCAATAAAGAGGAGGTCAAAGAGCTTCAGGATATATTAAGAGAACATAATAAGCTTTATTATAATGAAGAATCTCCAATTATAACTGACAAGGAATACGATGATCTTTTTAAGCTGCTAAAAAGCCTAGAGGAGAAGTATAATATTTTTGATGTCAATTCGCCTACGAAAAGAATCGATGTCCTTGTCGGCAATCAATTCAATAAATGAACACATATCGCTCCGATGATATCACTTGATAATACTTATGATTCGGAAGATATACTCGGTTTTGAAAAAAGGATCCTGAACATCCTGAAAAGAAAAATTGAACTTCCTTATGTGATTGAACTTAAATTCGATTGATTATGAGTCTCTTTGACTTACAGGAACTGAAAGCTGGTAAGGGCTTTGACAAGGTGAAATTGAGTGGAATGAGAAGATATAACTGTAAATGCCTTACAAATTAATTCTATTCCAAAAGAGATTCCTTTTGATATAGATGAGCCACTTGAAATACGTTGAGAAGTAGTCATGCCCATATCTTCATTTGAGGACCTTAATAAAAGAAGGCTTGATGCTGGAGAGAAGCTTTTTGCAAATCCAAGAAACGCCGCATCATGAAGCCTAAGGCAAATCGATTACAGAGTCACAAAAGATAGGAATCTTGAGTTTTTCGCATATAGCTTTCCTTATCTTGAGAATTTGATGAATATCAAATGAGAGCCAATCAGTTCATATTCTCAAGAAATAAATGTACTCGACAGTTGGGGATTCAGAACCAGTCCTTATTTATTCAAAGCCAAAGATATACATGCGGTAGTGAATGAGATAATAGAATTAACTCAAAATAAGCCAACTTTTGCATTTGAGATAGACTGACTTGTCCTTAAGCTTGATAATCTTGATCTGTGGAGAAGTCTCTGAACAACGGAACACCATCCGCGGTACGCGATTGCCTATAAGTTTCCCGCAACAAATGTGAGAACTAAGGTTCTGGATATTGAGCATTCAGTCTGAAGAACATGAATAATAACTCCAATAGCACATCTTGAGAAGGTTAATGTAAGCTGAGTTGTAGTTGGCCGTGCAACATTGCACAATTATGATGAGCTCACAAAAAAAGATGTTAGGATAGGGGATAGCGTATTCATAGTAAGAGCCTGAGAGGTTATACCTGAAGTAATAAGCGTTATCACAGAGGCACGCACCTGAGAGGAAAAGGTCGTATTGCCGCCAGAAAAATGTCCAAGCTGTGAAACTCAAATCATTAGAGATAACTGAAAGGTAGCATGGTACTGTCCAAACCGAAAATGATGTCCAGCTCAAACCCTAGGATCGCTCATTTCGTTTGTTTCAAAACACGGAGCAAATATTGAATGACTGTGAGATAAGATAATCGAGTTATTCATAGAGAAGTGATATATAACAGATTTTGTCTCTATATTTCATCTTAAGGAATACAGAAATGAAATACTTGGACTTGAGTGATTCAAGGAAAAAAAGATCGGGAATATACTCTATGAAGTTGAGAGGGCACGTAACATGAACATTGCAAATTTCTTTGTAGCATTATGAATTCCTCAGGTAGGGAAAAAGACTGCCAAGGTATTGGCAAAATATCTTAGCAATTCAGGCAAGCTCGATGAGTCAATCAATTTTCAACTTCAATCAAAAAATGAAAAACAACTTAAATCCGTATCAAAACCGCATAATGAAAATCAATTGAATTTTCTTGAATCTCAAAATAATGATTTTGAAGAAATTGAAAAAGATACCAAAAATTATAGATTAGAGCTATCGGAATTAGTAGGGCAAGCCATAAAATCACTATCATTTGAAGAATTGCAAGAGATAAGGGATATTTGACCCGTATGAGCACATAGCATAGTATATTATTTTGAAGAATACTCAGATCTGGTAAATAGGCTTTTACAAGAATTGGATCCTGAGCTGCCTGCAAAATTATTATCCATAGAATCCGCTTGAATCCTTTCTTGAAAATCTTTTTGTGTCACTTGAAGCTTCCTAGATATTTCAAGAGATGAGATACATGCAATGATAGAGGAAAATGATTGAGAAGTGAGAACTTCTGTAACGGGCAAGCTTGATTATCTCATAGCTTGAGTTGACGCCTGAAGCAAATTGACAAAGGCAAAAGATTTATGAATCAAGATAATCGGTATAGAAGAATTCTTCTGAATGCTGGGCTCCAAAGAGTAAAATCCAAATTCATCAAAAACCCCCTTTCCTAAATTAGGAAAGGGGGTTTTTATTTTTTCTAATCTTTTAAGGCTATTTCTTCTTTTTTGCTTTCTTTTTTGGAGAACCTTTAATTTTCAGAACTTTGTTCAATGCTTTTAGTGTGTCTCTTCCAAGTACTCAATCAACATTTTTCTCGCCTATCATTCATAGTACTTCGGATTGAAGCTTAATGATATTCTCCTTTGTCGGATTTTTTATCGCATCTTCAATTATCTGATCGACTTCTTTGCCTTTAACTGTTGTGTTGCCAGCATCAAGCTTATCCTGAATCTTTTTTACAGATTTCGGATTATTTTTCAAAAATGTTTCTGATTTCAATTGATCTTTAGATTTCGGAGCTTCTTTTGTAGCTTCTTTAGCGGCAGGAGCTTCTTTAGGAGCAGGTTTTTCAGGAGCTGCGGCAGGAGCTTCTTTAGGAGTGGCAGCGCCAGCCTTATCAGCAGCGGCCTTGTCAGCAGCAAGTTTATCGGCAGCAGCCTTATCAGCAGCGGCCTTGTCAGCAGCAAGTTTATCGGCAGCAGCCTTTTCATTTGCTGCTGCAACTGGATCCTTAAGTAATTTTAATATTTTGCTAGCAGTTGCTGAATCAAATATTCCAGTTTGTTCCAGTCATACTGATTTTTGAGCTTCTTTGACCTTACTTATTGTTTTTTCTCAATACATGGCTAAATCTGTTTTTCAGTCAGCACTTTTCATTTTATCATCACTAATTCACAGAGCTTTATGAACATTTGAGATATAATCCTGCTGTTTCTTATTGTCTCATTCTTTCAGATTTAATGTTTTATCGATATCTCATGCTTTTAAATCTTTTACGGCTTCAAATCATTTGCCATTATCCATTTGCATGGTTTCTATTGTTTTGATTTGAAGATCTTTAGTAAGGGCCTCTTTTTCTTTTTTAACATCTCAATGATATAGCCTTACTACTCATTCAAAAAATGATCATAAAAATTTTAATATTGGATTATTTGAATTTTTCCAGCTTTCAACTGCCTCAAGAAAGTTAAGCTTTCCTTCAGTCGAAAGCTTATTATAATTTTCATTAGCTTTACTAGGTGTGGTATTTATTCATTTTTCCTTAGCTTCTTCAGCTAATCTATTCTCTTCTTTGGATTTTTCTGTTAAATCCTTTATATATTCATCATATTTTACTTTGGCTCATTCGACATCTTTTTGAGCTTTTGGCAAATCTTCTTTTTCTAGTTTAGCAGCCTCTAAGGATTTAGCTTCTAATTCTTTGCCTTTTATTACATTTGTTGGATTATTTTTAATTTCAGATTCAAGTTTTGTAATTTCTCATTTAAGCTGCGTAATTTTATCGGTAATAGTTTTTAAGCCTTCTTGAGCTTTTCTATATGCTTTAACATCATTATGATTTTCATCTATTTTAAGTCATTTTTCACTTGCCGCTTCTGGACCGGCCTTTGCAACTGGCTTGGCAATTTCTGCCTTTTGCTTATCGGACTTATCCTTGTCTATCTCAGCTTTCCTGTCAGCTAGATGCTTATTTGCTTTTTCTGCTTCAGCCTTATCAGTCAATACTTTTTCATTAAGTTCTCTGACAAGATCTATTCAATTAATACCCATGCTTTCTAATATTTTCAGAGCGTCTTTTTCGATAATTACCTCATCAGCACCATATTCTTTGCTCTTCATATCAATTTCATATCATCTTCAAAATGCCTTTTTATCAAGTTCAAACTCTCATCATGCATTTCTAGAAGCAATGACACTTTTAAGCAAATCTTTTAATTTTGCCCTAGTCTGTTCTCTTATTTCACTTTTTTCAGCATCCAAACTTTTTTTAATCTGTTCAGCTAATTCTTTTGTTATTTTTCATCCTTTATAGGATTCAATCAGTTGTTCAGTTGCTGTCGTTTCTTTTACTTTTGGGCCTTGTGCTACGGGTTCATTTGAAATTACTTCTGCCATAATGATTTTTATAATAAAATAAATTTGTATTTGTTTTTGATTTGAACATTTGAATTTGTTCAAAACTTGATATCAATCATAACATATAAATTAATGCGTGTCAAAAAAAGACTTAATATTATTTTAAAGAATAAGAATACTGTAAATTACAACTTTAAGCCCCCCGACCTGTATCAGTTCGGGGGGCTTTTATTGTGTCTGCCGTAAAGGATAATCCTATCTTACCTTGTCCAGTCAATGACCGTATTTTTTAACGGTTGCTTTCTGTTTCTCCACGTCCTCGTCTTTGCAGACATGGTTGGTGCCAGTGGTATGCTCTACTCCGCAAGTGATGCACTTGGTTTCGGTCATAATCCTTCTCCCGTGATTATTGGTTTTTGTTCAGTTGATTTTCATCGTTATCTGCATCCCGGAATCAAATTCTCTGAGCCGTAGCCTCCAGCCCTCGGCGAATTCAAGATGCTTCTTCTGTTCCTTTTTCAGGTTGTCGCCAGACTCAACGCTGGTCCGGAATCTCCATAAGGAAGTAAGGATGATGAAAACGGAGAAAAGGATGAATCCCAGATTGATTCCGTTAATGCCCTTGGCAATAGCACTTGTTCCAGCTATTGCCATAACAAGGAAACAGACGATGATGCCGTAGAGTATGTTTTTTTGTTTTGTTTCCTCCTTATCGATGTGCTCGCCATCTCTTTCTGCGAATCTGGCAAACAGGCTGATGTTTTCTTCTATGTCGCTCCTTGAGAGAGTTTTCAGAGATGGTTTCTTTGGAACCGTTTTCGGCAGTTTTCTGGCATCTTTGATTGCTTGACGTTCTTGGTTCTTTCCAGCAAGCTTGAGTTTACGCATTTTCTTTTGCATGGCTCCTGCCCTCCATATAGTAGGTAGTTTTCCATTAACCATGGTTTTTGTTTTTGTGTTTCAATATCCGGCTCCTTTTTTTATTTGTTTAGGCGAGTATGTTAATAAGCAGGGGATTACTGATCTGATTTAATTTATATAGAAAAATATTACATTGTCAATATAAACAACGTCTGTCAATTTACATTTGTGATTAAAAAATTTGACATATGAGAGAAATTTGATATTCTACCAACCGTTCGGTAGGTAATAATAATTAACCACAAATCATGTTTGAGAAATTCACCAGATTCTTCTTGGAAAACGAGAAAATCACTATTTTAATAATTACCGTGATAGCGGTCTTTTGAATTTGAGCCTACATAATGCTCCCTAAGCAATACAACCCCTCAATAGTCGCCCCAGCTTTTAATATCAGCATTCCGCTCAATTGATATACTTCAAAAGATTCCGCTCAATTCGTGGCGAAGGAACTGGAGAATAAGATCAAAGAACTGGAATGAGTCGATAAGATAATGTCATATTCTGCTGATAATTTTTCTTCTACGATGGTGAGCTTCAAGGTATGAATACCTCAGGAAATCGCAAAAACAAGATTGTATGATAAGATATATTGAAATTTTGATATGAGGCCATTTTGAGTCAAGGATGTAGATATCAATTCCATAGATCCTGAAGAGTTGCCTCAGGTGAGCTTTGCATTGACATATAAGTGAGATGATGCAGACACGGTAAAAACCTGAATTTATCTGAGAAAAATAGCTCTGGAACTGAAGAATGGAATCAAGCTGATACCGAATACTACTGTCCTGGATGTGGTATGATGATATGCGGATTCCATTAGCGTAAAGCTCGACAAGGTTAAGATAGAGAGCTATAATCTTGATATCTGACAGGTGATCAAAACTTTGCAGTCAAGTCCCATATACAAGATGGTTGGGGATTCTGATAATTCAATATCCAGAACTCTGCTTATTTTGGATTCCTGAATAAATGATGTTGAAGCTTTGGAAAATCTGATCATCGCCAAATTGAATTGAGCGGATATTACCCTTAAGGATATTTGAGAAATAAAAAGATGACCTGTCAATCTGACGAAATATTATAAATATTCTTCAAAAGAATCTTCAGACGATGCAGTATTTTTGTGAGTTGCTAAGATGAAGTGAAGCAATGCCGTATTTGTGGTTGATGATGTCATAGGGAAAGTTGAAGAAATGAAGCGCATCCTTCCAAAAAATATTGATATCAATATAATCCAAAACGAATGAGAAACGGCGAAGCATGCAACGGATGAGCTTATGTTTCATTTATTTGTGAGCATATTTGTCGTGCTTGTGATACTCATAATGTTCCTCTGACTCAAGAATGCCCTTAATGCTGCATTCTGCATACCTATGGTTTTGTGAATGGTCTTCATAACATGACTCATATTCTGATTGGACATAAACAGGATAACTCTGTTTGCGCTTATATTATCGCTATGAATATTGGTAGATGATTCTATAGTTGTCGTCGAGAACAATGCCAGGCACCTTAGCATGATGTCAAGAACAGGCAAGACAAAATTTGAGGCGGTATTGGATTCTGTAAAAGAAGTTGGAGTCAGCATAGTTATGTCAACCGTAACAAGAGTGATGTCTTTTGTTGCAATGTTTGCTGTTACTGGCATGATGGGCGATTATATGAAGCCTATTCCGATTTTTGCCTCAATAGCCCTTATCGCTTCTTTATTCATAGCATTCAGCATAAATCCGTATCTAGCGACAAAGTTCTGCAAATGAGATCACTGTTCGGGTCATGAAGAAAAAAAAGAATCAAAATTCTTGAATTATTACACGAGCATCATTTCAAGATTTATAGATAGCACTCCGAAGACAAGAAAAAGCCGGAAAAAATTAAAGCTTGTTTTTTGGATTTCACTCTGACTTGTCATACTTCTGCCAATATCGCTCGGCATATTCAAGGCCCGAATGCTGCCAAAGGCAAATAAGGATCAAGTATATATTTGGGTAGATGCACCAAGGGATTATTCGGTAGAAAAAACAAAAGAGATAGAGGAGAAATTATCTTCATTTATCCTAAATAAGACTAATCAGATACCAAAAGACCTTGATATCATAGAAAATATCAGCTCAACTGTGGGCGATAGATTCTTGGGCGATTTTGCAAATCTGTTCAGATGATGATCAAATCGTCTCTGAGAAAATCAGATAAGCATGAGAATCAATCTTCTGCCAACTGAAGATAGGGATATCAAATCAGAAGAATTTGTGATAAAGATACGGCCGATAATCAAAAATTACCTTTATGGCCTATATCCGGATATAAAGTTCAGGCTTCTTGAAGACCCTCCGGGGCCTCCTACAATGGCAACTTTCCACATGAAAATAAAATGACAGGAGGATTTGAGCATGGCTGAACTTAATAAATTTGCGGAAAGTGTAGAGCTGAGCGTGAAAAGCATAGAGAAAAAGGAGAAATTGGTTGATTTGTCCGATACCATCTGAACCCCTTATAAAAAGATCAACATCAAACTGAACCAAAACTATCTTATTGCCAGATGACTGGATTCCGATCAGGTCTACAATACACTTTGAGCTCTATATAATTGAATAGCGATATCATTTGTGCATACGAAAGAACGCACATTGGAGCCTTCTGATATACTGATTTGATTTGATGATAATGAAGCAAGTGATGAGGGCTTCTTGAATAATGTGTATTTCACGAATCAATTGTGAGAAAAAGTAAGGCTGGATGAGATTGCAGTGATAACTAACGATTTTGCAAATTGAGAGATTTATACCGACAATCGGGCAAATACGATAAATATCTATTCAGAGCTCGGGAATAATTCCGTAGTTTATCCAGTTTTGAAATTATATGATATTTTCTGATCAAAAGATTTTGAAAAGCTAGGATTCAAAAAAACAAGCGCAAACCCGTATTCCATAGATTTCATCTGAACAAAGGATGGCAAAAGCTATAGGATAGAATGGTGATGAGAATGGGAAATAACAATGGATACGTTCAGGGATCTCTGAATTGCAATGATATTGTCCCTATTGGTCATATATTTCTTGATAGTAGCCCAATTCAAGAGTTTTTTAGTCGGATGAATAGTCATGACGACATTTCTGCTATCATTTTTCTGAATATTTCCATGATTCAGCATCCTGTATCTCCTGAAATGAGAATATTTCACAGCGACGGCAATGATATGAGCTATTGCACTTGGGTGAATCGTTGTCGGCAATGCTATCATACTGCTTGATTATATAGATCATTTGGTCAAAGACGGGAAATGATTAGCATATGCTGTTGTTGAGTGATCAAAGAAAAGATTTGTGCCTGTCATGCTGACTAGCGTTGCGGCTGTATTCTGAAGCTTTGTGATAACTACAGACCCTGTGTGGAGCTGACTCGCCTGGTCTATAATATGGTGACTTTCAGCCTCTGCAATACTTACATTATTTTTCATACCGATTTTCTATTACGATTATTTGGCAAGATATTTCTCAGATACGAGCAAGGATATCCAAATGCAGCATATAATGGATAATTCAGCCGAAGTATTTGAAAAGAATTCAAAAAATAAATAAGCAATAATATAATAATTAATTTCAAACATATGAAAAAAATCTTCATAATCCTTCTGTTAACATTTGCACTAGCAAGCTGCTGAAATCAGGAGACTGCAGAAAAAAAATTCTACAAAACTTATACAGTCAAAGAGTGATCAGTCTCATCAAGAGATTCAATCCTTTCAACTTTGGAATGAACCAGTACGTCGATATTAGCCTTTAAGAATCCATGAAGAATCAAGAGCATAGCGGTACGAGAATGAGATAAAGTAAAAGCTGGAGATGTCATGGCAACCCTATCAAATGAAGAGGCAAATATAAGTTTTGCTTGAATGAACGATGTTTTGGATGAAATGAGCAAGATGTGAGTGGATGTGGCTGCAATTTCAGATGACACGATAAAGATGAAGGAAGCCGTAAGCTCGCTATATGATGAGAGATTGAGGCTCCTTGACGACACTTATGCAAAATCAAAGATTGCCACACAAATGGCAGTTAAGGATCTGGATCTGTCGAAGTCAAATTACGAAGATGTGTCGATGATTTCCATTTGAAGCTTAACATCTTCCGATCAGAAGATAAAGCAAGCTGAGAATGCCTTTAAGATGTCAAAAAACAATCTTGATAACAGCAAGATTTCCCTTGAAACGGCAAAATCAAATATTCTCAAGAATTCTATCAATTCCCTTACTAATGCATATATAGTCGCACGGAATGCAAGGGAATATACGGATGTAATCTTATCTCTGACCAATACGAATAAGAATAAGAATATTGATTATGAGATTTATTTGTGAGCCAAGAATCTGCAATTCAAAAATAATGCCATAAGCTCATTCTGGAATTTCAATGCCAAATATCTTGAGACATACAATTTGTATTCACAAAAAATAGTAGGAAAGGACGACATACCGAAAGCGACTGTCGTTGAAGCATTGCAAAGCGCTAATTCAACACTTGAGGCGCTTAGGGATCATTTGCATGATTTTAAGGATATGCTTGACAATTCTATTCCTGCCGCAACTCTGCCAGATGAGACATTGAACAATATGAAAATCCAAACCTCAACTATCCTGTCTAATCTTGAACAGGTCATATTAAGCTCTAATTGAGCTTGAGTGAAATGAAGTCTGGAGATGATAAATTCTTTTGATTCTGATTATTCCCAAAAAATCAAACAGCTTGAAGATGCACTGGATATAGCGGCAGAGGATATGAATCTTGCGAAAACATGAAAAGATATAACAGTTAAAGATAATTCAAAAAACCTCTCATGATTGAAGACCAATATCTCAATCAAAGAAGATTCTGTAAAACTTTCTAAAATCTCTGAAGAGGAAGTGATAAAAAATATGAATCTTCTCAAGCAAGAGAAAATATCAAAGCTTCAAGAGCTAGACGCTAAATTAAGCGAGATCAATTCAAAATTAAGCGAGATATGAAGCAAAAAGGCAGAAGTCAGATTGAGCGGAAATCTAGCAGTAAACTCCATTGAGTCCTGAATCATACGAGCTCCTTTCGATGGGGTGGTGATAAAGGTCGCTATTGATGAGGGTGCCGTGGTCGGATGAGGAACACCATTGATAACATTCACATCTACTGACAAGAAAATCCTTAAAGCTTATATAGATAATACAAAAATGAATCTTAAAATCTGAGATGAGGTAAAATTGATAAACGAGAAAACCAGACAAACGTTAACCTGATCGGTTCTGAATGTGAGCGATACTCAGGATCTGATAAATAAGAAGAATCATATTGAGATTAAGACTACAAATGAAAATGCCAAAGTGGGGGATAGATTCTTGATTGATATAAGCAGGAAACAAGATAAGCAAAGCATTATAATCCCAGTGAAGTCTTTGATTACAAAATACTGAACACCTTGAGTTTATGTGTTCAAAAACAAAAAAGCCGAGTTCAAATTGGTCAGCATCATACAGAGCGATGCTGAATATGCATCTGTAACATGAGTTTCAGTGTGAGATAAGGTCATTACAGACTGAAAAGATAATATCTTGGATGGCGAGATATTAGAATAAATCCTTCTTCTTATGAATTGAATTAATTCAAAACACCGAATATGTTCAGCACCAACCGATAAAGCCCGTTACCAGTGGCATTATTCATAGCAGAAGAATCCATGGGCTGTCTTGCATGAAATTATAGCTAGTGATAAGCGCAGTTCAGGCTGCTACTCTTAAGCATCTATCCAGACATCCTACGTTTTGAATGAACATAATTCATTAAGTTAATATGTATAGTTGCATTATATATTGTTCATCTAAAATGCAATATTGTTTTTGAACTGATTTGACATAGTGCTATTATTATCTATAAATATCTCATTAAATCTAATCATAAAATATGCAAAATTTAACATTCTGAACCGGCAATCCTCATAAATTATCTGAAGCGAGCGCAATATTATGAATTGAGCTTAAATGATATGCTCCGGAGGATCTTGAAAAGATAAAGAATTCCTGCAATTGAGATCTGACTGAAATACAATCAATGGATGTCATCGAAATAATAAAAAGAAAAGCAAAAGATGCGTATGAAATACTCTGAAGGCCGATAATGATAGAAGATACCGGATTATTCATCGAAGCGCTTAACGGTTTCCCATGACCTCTTGTAAAATATGTTATAGATTGACCTTGACTTGAGGCTATATTCAAGATGATGGCGTGATTCAAAAATAGGTCTGCAGAAGCCATAACTGGCGTATGCATGTACGATTGAGATGAATATACGATATGATATTGATGTCTGAAATGAAATATAGTGGAAGTACCGAGATGAGACAAGTTCTGATATTCCAACGCTTTTGAACCTGTTTGAAGCGAGAAGACTTTTTGAGAAATGACGGAGGATGAGAAGAATCTCATTTCCATGAGGAGGATTGCGTTTCTGGATTTTGTTTCTAAATTAAAAAATAATTAAGAGTTGTCATTCCCGAGAAATCAGGAATCCATTCTCTTGATCAAGTTATAGATCCCTACTGTAACCCATCCGGCTTGCAGCCACCTTAATCTATATTAGGGAAGGGAAATATCTGTAATTTATTCTTATAGTGTCATACTGAGCGTAGTGAAACGTAGTCGAATGTATCCCTTTTAACTGGCGATTAGACTCAAAACTTCTAGAAACTGACAATAACCTTAAGTAACCCATCCTAGGCACTCTTAAACAGTAACCCATCCGGCTTACAGCCACCTTCCCTATATTAGGGAAGGAAGTATTTAAAATACCTGTCACTGGGCGAAGTGAAACGAGGTCCTAGCGAATATATTTACTAAAGTTACCATTATTTCTCCCCTAATATAGGGGAGATGTCCGGAGGACAGAGGGGTTACTGCTTTATTCATTGTTTCACCATTCCATCCTAGATTCTTCGCTAGCGCACCCCAAGAGTACTTCCTACGGGCGCACCCCAAGAGTACTTCCTACGGGCGCACCCCAAGAGTACTTCCTACGGGCGCTCAGAATGACGCAGCGCCGCCTATATCATCCTGAGGAACCGAAGGATCCAGTACCGTTTAAACATTAATCGTCCTCGCGAAGGTGGGACCCATATCGACTCTAAGTTGAAAATTTCTTCTTAACCCTCAACTTCATCTATTGTACTTTTTATGCAAAAAGTATGCAAAACCATTGGGGGTGCCACAAATCGCTCTCCGCTACGCTACGTTTAGACGGAATGTTGTTCCACCCCCAAACTCCCGCATCAGAGTATTTTTGATTAATAAAGAATGAAATTTAATTAATTGAATAACAATATTATTTTTATTTAAGTTGATTTAAATCTGTTCATTATACTTACTCATGCGTTGAACATAGAGTAAAAACCTGGGGTATCTCAGGTTTTTATTTTTGTCTAAAAAATATAATCCCCTGGTGTGGGATTATATTTTAATTTAATTCTTGATACATCTAAGATTTAATCCGTGTGCACGATAACTGAAATTGAGCGGATTGAATGTTTTGGCTTTAACAGAAACATTACTATAGGATCCATTACTGACAGAAGCCCAATAAAATCAGTAATTACCCTGCCATACATATGTACCTCACATGTCCCTATACCCCGACAAAGGAAGTTTTAAGGAAGTCGCAATTGAAGTATCTGTTTGCCAAGTTCAACTTCAGATGATATTAGGATTTATTGTGGTTGCGGCATTGAACCATTCAAAAATTGTAGGAACATGGTAATTCTGAGCACAGGGTCATTGCATAGCACTAGGCATTCATAGGGAATTATATGTTCATCAAGTTGAGGTAGCTCATGATCAGCCCCAAAGATTAAAATTCTGCGGAGCTATAATCCAATCGGGAGTTGTTGAGATTGAACCGGTTATGAAAAGATTATGTCAAACTCAATTCGCAGCTGTTCAATTCGCAGCCAGGGTTCAAGTTAAATCAGAAGAGGTCACATCATCATTCCTTCACCATTGGAATAAGCTTCAAAGAGTATAGCGTATTGAGGAATTACAATCTACCCCGGATCAAGAACAATTGATTATAGTGGACTGATTATTCCAAGCAGTTGTCGCCCCGACATTGCAAGCGGCCCATATCTGTCAATTTGCAAGCTTTATATCAGGTGTGTCACAGCCTGGATATTTGCTTGAGGCTGAGGTTGTAGTATATAATCAGGCCAATCATCATAAAATTGTTCCGCTTCATTGGAGGATACTATTTCTAGATACATATCATACAATTTCTCATCATGTGTAGCTTTTTATTTCAATTGATGTTCAGAATGTTGAAATATTTGATTGTACGGGAATTAAGCTTCAGCTAGACAGTAATATGCCTAGTAGATCTCATTTGGTATAGATATATCTTCCGCTATAACTCACTGAGTCAGCAAAAACTCATTTGAATCCAGACTTTGCAAAGTCTGGATTCAAACTCAAGGCACTACTGCTTCAATCCTCTAAGAATCATAATAATTGGAATTTGCTCTGAGATGAATTAATTGAATATGTATAAAAGGCACTAGTGTCTAATGGATCTTTTCATCAATTTGAAAGTTTTGCAATATTTAGTACACTTATACCGGCACTTCACTGAAATCAAATTGTAGTTCAAGAAGCTGTAATCGTAACATAATTATCTGGATTTGGATATTTTCCTGTTGTTGCATTGAAGATGATAAGCCCTTTTGCAATATTGCTAATATCAGCCAATCTGGTCGAATCCCTTGCGGTGGCACTCTGAGAAGAAAATGATAAGAATGCAATAGTGGCAAGTATTGCCAATATGACTATCACAACTATCAATTCAACTAGAGTGAATGCTTTATTTTTTTTGATAGACATATAAGGCATCTTAATTTTAAATTTTATTTATTTTACCTCAATTATTATTTAATACAAATCCAATTTCATCAGGTCGATATGTCTATCAATTTTTAATGAATTATATATTAAATCTTAAAGATATCTTAAATCATATCATTATAATTACTCATGCGTTGAACATAGAATAAAAACCTGGGGTATCTCAGGTTTTTATTTTTGTCTTGATTTCTTTTTATCAAATCTAATTCTAAAATATCATCTTGAAAGCAAGGAAAGTAATTTATCATCCTGAGTGAAGCGATGTATCTATTTAAAATATTATTTCTTTTGTCATTTCGAGCTAAACTGTTGATGTAATTAGTATATTGAAGAATTTTTGTGGTAAACTAAATAGGATAATTAATCTTATTAATTATGATCATTACAATTCTGAAATTGGAAATTCATTTATAACAAAAAATTACCCCTTAGTCATATGAATAAGGGGTAATTAGTATAATATATTTAGATATATAGAATGCAAATATTAATCCGCACATTTTTTGTACAATTCATCATTTGGACCATTGTAGAAAATCCAGTTTCAGTCTCTTGAATATGCTGGCCTATATCATCAAGTAGGAGTGATAGGTGTTCAGTCTAGGTTGTCGGCAGCTGACTTTTTGAAGATTTTTTCTTTATCAGAGTCAGCCTCATCCCTGTCATTATAAATGATCCAGTTTCAGTCGGGTGATATAGTTCACCTATTTCATCAGTTTTGAGTAATCTTGACTCAGTCACCATCTGATAAATCAGCTTTCATTTTGTATAATTCATCCCTGTTATATGTTTCTTCTTCTTGGGTATCTGGATTTATGCCTGTATAATCAGTACTGTGAGTGTATATTATATATAGTGTTCATCATATATTTGCGAAGAATGGATGATCTCATTTCCATGTGGTCAAAAGAACTCATTTATTTTCAGGATTGGTATCTGAGATTAGTTTTTTATATAATTTACCGTCATCGTCAGAGTTCCTGTAGACTATATATGTTCAGTCAGGAGAGAAGGCAGGCGCATCATTTGATCAATTTATAAATTCTGTTCAATTCCCATTGTCTGCAGAAGATTTTATGAATATTTTTCAGGAGTTTGGATCTGACACATAATAATTAGGATCTTCAGGATCGTAAGAAAGTACAGACCTGTCATATTTATATGCAATTTTGCTTCAATCAACTGAAAATGCAGGATAACGAGCTGGATAAGCAGATAATACTGTTCCATCCGAAATAGTATTATCAGTAATGGATTTCTTATGTATGCTCATTGTGCTTTCTCATGTAATTTCATCAGATTGCTGATTTGGGAATATCACGTAATCAGCAACAGGCGAAGCTGCAACTTGATAAGCTGCAATTGTAGTGAACTGCTTTCAAGCTCCCTCATACCCCTCAGGGCAAGTGAAAGTTCATGAAGGTTGCTCAGGATTTGTCGCTGCATTAGGGTCATATCATCAGGTAGAAGATATGACAGCAGGTACTAATACTACTAGATCATGTGAGGGTCCTTCATTAGAGTCTATGATGGCGACGAGACTATCTGGGTTATTGATATCCATTGCATAGATTCAAGAGGAGTATGCGGGGTCTTCCTGTGCTGGAATGTAGCTTCAGCTTCAGTCGGATACAAGGAATATTCACACAGCATCTCACTTTTCTACAGGGTATTTTCATCACACATCGTAAGCTTTAGTTTCGAGCAAAGAAAAAGGGTTCAGTCCCATGCTCCTAGATTCTGAATTCTCGAGAAATCAGAGGACTTGTCATTTGGTGAGAGTGAGGTTGGCGGAGTAGACAAAGAATTCTCATGTAAGGGGATCTTTTCATCAATTAGAGAACTGTATCTTCCTCATCATCGCCTCTCAGGCGTATCACTGGGTTCATATCTGTACTGATCATGAGAATAGCTTGACACTCTTCTGGTCAGGTTCAGGCATTTTTCATCATATAGCCTGCATGGTCTTAGCTCATTTAAAAAGGTTGGACATGTCTGCTAGTCTAGTTGAATCTCTGGCTGCGGAAGACTGTGAGGAAAATGAGAGAAATGCTATTGTCGCAAGTATGGCGAGTATTACTATGACGACTATGAGCTCCACGAGTGTGAATCATTGCCGCGAGTGGGGTTGTTTTTTTTCTTTCATTTTGTTATGATTAATGAAATAATAAATGCGCGTTGGAAGTATACTAGTTCGAAACTTTGTATACGTAATAAAATTTAAGCATATTACAAATGCAATGTCAAATCGATTTTTTAGAAGAAACTTTTAAAATAAAATTCCCTTCGAGTAATATTACTTGAAGGGAATTTATGTATTATCTAATTAATCATCCAATCTCTCTCTGAAATATTCTTTCAGTTCAGAAACCTTGACAACATCTTGTGATCCGGTATCTCTATGCCTGACTGTTACGGTGTCATTTTCTACAGTGTCATTGTCGACAACTATACAGAATGGACAACCGATTTCATCGAATCTGAAATATCTTTTACCGACGTTACCTGTTTCATCATATTCACAGAACCAAGATTTGCTAAGGGTCTTATAGATTTCTTTAGCTGGTTCAGCAAGTTTTTTGACTATAGGAAGGATGGCGATTTTGACTGGGGCTATCTTAGGATTAAGCCTTAAGACTATCCTTTCTCCTTCTTCTGTATTTACTATGTCGTAAGCACTAAGAAGCGTAGTCAGAAATAATCTGTTCAGTCATACGGATGGCTCGATAACATATGGGATATATTTTGTGTTATTCGTTGTATCAAAATAAGAAAGATCTGCTTTTGACTCTGTCATATGAGCTTTAAGGTCATAATCAGTCCTATCGGCTATTCACCATAATTCTCACCAACCGAAGGAGAATTTATATTCAATATCAGTTGTTGCATTGGAATAAAAAGACAGTTCTTCCGCTCCATGATCCCTGAATCTGAGATTTTCTGCTTTAAGTCCGATCCTATCAGTCAAGAAGCTCATACAATCATCTTTCCATTTTTTGTGCCATTCCAGATCAGAACCAGGTTCACAGAAGAATTCTATTTCCATCTGTTCGAACTCTCTTGTCCTGAATATGAAATTACCTGGAGTGATCTCATTTCTGAAAGCCTTACCTACTTGAGCGATACCGAATGGCACCTTTTTCCTTGAAGTGCGTAGGACATTTGCAAAATTCACAAATATTCATTGCGCAGTTTCGGGTCTAAGATAGATTACAGATGATTCATCTTGAAGCACTCATTGGTGCGTATTGAACATAAGGTTGAATTTTCTTATTTCAGTGAAATCAACTCATTCACAGTAAGGACATTTGATTCATTTATCTTTTATATATTTGCTCAGATTTTCTGCTGGAGTCTTTTCTCCTGCCCATTCTACTGGCAAATCAGTATCCTTTGAAGTTTCCATATATTCCTCTACCAGCTTATCAGCCCGTAATCTCTGCTTGCATTTCTTGCAATCCATAAGAGGATCAGAGAATCATCCTACGTGACCAGAGGTTACCCAAGTTTGAGGATTCATGAATATGGCAGCATCAAGATTGACCATATCAATCCTCTCTTGCACGAAATGCTTTATCCATGTATTTTTTAAATTTTCTTTTAGGATTGAACCATATGGACCATAATCCCAAGTATTAGCAAGACCTCCGTATATTTCGGAACCTTGATATACAAATCCGCGAGCTTTCGATAGCTCGACTATATCTTTCATTTCTACTTCCATAGATAAAAAAGTTAACGAATAAATATAAAGTACCGGATAAAACGATTTTATTTATTTTTTAACTGTAAAATATCTGCTTCAATCTAACCTTGTTACCACTTGAACTTTTCTTGATGTATCCAAAACCACTTTTCGATAACTGACCTTTCAGTTTTTTTCTGACAAAACTATTCAAGAAAACGTATTGATTACTTCAGCAAGAGACATAAATATCTATAAAATTAAAAATAAAAAAAGACCGAATTAATTCCAGTCTTGGGGTCCAATATTATAGGACGGTTCCACCCAAGTTCTTCCCGTATGCGGGGAGCACTTTAGCTTTTTTGAGATTTCCTAGAATATTTTCCAGATATTCTTTTTATCGGATTTCTCTTTTGCTTGCGGTAATTATAAGTGTTTTTAGATATTGTCAAGGGTGATTTAGGCTCTCACCCCAACCCTCTCCCGAGAGGAGGGGGAGTTATATTTGTTATTTTGGTCACATCAAGGAAGCATAAACCCTATATGCTGTCATTCCTGTGTAGACAGGAATCTACCTTATATTTTGTTATTAAAAGTTGAAATTCAACTTTCATCACAATCCTCATCTTCGGTTATAATACTTTTTATGCAAAAAAGTATACAAAAGCATTGGGGGCTCCACAAATCACTCTCCTCCCGTCTGCGGGATACGTTTAGACGGAATGTTGTTCCGCACCCCAAGAGTACTTCCTACGGGCACCCCCCAAACCCCCGCATCAAGGATGATTTTTTTATTTGTCGTCATCCTGAACTTGTTTCAGGATCCACCGACTTTTAGTTGCGTCTTTTTAATCTCAACCCTCATCTTCGGTTATAATACTTTTTATGCAAAAAAGTATACAAAAGCATTGGGGGCTCCACAAATCACTCTCCTCCCGTCTGCGGGATACGTTTAGACGGAATGTTGTTCCGCACCCCAAGAGTACTTCCTACGGGCACCCCCCAAACCCCCTAATCAAGGTTTTGATTTTTTTTAATATATTTTCATATAAAGAAATAACTCTTTATCTGAATCCTTGAGTATTCATCTTTGTGTTCCATGAATGATCAAGACTAAAGCTTGTGCGAAATATGTCGTCAGAGGCGCTTTAAGTGCCCTTCACCTGTGGGAGTTATTATTTATAAACATCTCATCTTTTATCTGCATCAAAAAAATAAATGAGAATTTCATTTTCAAAAATCTGATACATAATTTATTTCGATAGATGCTTTTTCTTCATTTCTTCAAGTGAAACAACATCTCATTTTTTTAGGTTATCCATAGCCTCTTTATATGAGAGTTCTTCATATTCTGTCCATGCGAGCTCTCTAGGTTCTGCCCTCATTCTGGATCAGATTATAATTCTTCACTCAGCATAATCTCTCAGTAACATTCTAGCGACTGCTGAAACTGATAATTTCTCTGCTTTTGCCCTTTTTGCTGCCATATCTCTAATTTCTTTGTCTATGGATAATGTGGAAGTTGTCATAAGATTTAGTTAAATATTATATAAATATCAAACTTTTTGTTGTTTCAAATGAAATAAATGAAGTAACTAAAAGATATGTTTATCTTTAAAGAAAAATATTGAAAAAATTAAGAAAAAGTTTTTTATGTGCTTAGTAACCCATCCACCCCCTTGGGCACCCTGCCTACCAGCAGGCAGGTTACCTGCATCCCAAAGGGAAGCCTTCGGTTTCAGGGGAGGAAATGATTGCATGATAGATATCATATTTTGTTCTCCCCTAATATAGGGGAGATGTCCGGAGGACAGAGGGGTTACTGCTTTATTCATAAATGGACCTTATCTCATTAATCATTATCATCACATATCCATTGTAATTATGGATTAAAAAAGTTCTTTTTGCCAGTTGCCTTGGGCATCGATGGTAAAATCATTTTTAAGTGCGAAGACATCGTAGACTTTTTGGGCAACTTGAAGTGAAAGTTGTGGAATATTCGTTTTAGCTTCTATTATTCTTCATCTTTCAGTATCAATCTGAGTTCTAGTCTTATGTACCCAAGCATTGTTTTTTCATGCTTGAATAATGATTCTTTTATATCATTTGTTTTTGCTGAAATCATAGATTATATCATATAACATCTTTTGCCAATCCATTTGTTTTGCTATCTCATCAGCCTTTATTCAGATATTCCTTCCGTGCCTGTCATATTCTTCATATGCAATTTGTTGCATCTGATTAATGAAAACAGTTGATTCATCTTTCATAGAAAAGCCAATCATTGCTATTGGCATTCATTTATGCTTTAGTAATATTCAGATTGGAGAATCATGAAATATCTTGAAAATCTTTCACTTCCAGTTTATGCTTTGTCAGAATCTTGTAAGCTTCTCGCGATCCTTGCTATTTATTTCCAATAGTACTTCTATTATATCAGAAATATTCCTTCATTCGGAATCAAATTCCCTCCATGTCCAAACCACAGATTTACCTCTTTCATGATTGTTTCGAGGATAATCGATATCAAGTGAAAGATCCTGCATGTATGAATATTTTCTCAAATCCAATTCTTTAATATATTGGGGCAGGCTCTTCATCAAATCAAATAATTCAAGAGCATGCATTGGCACGGTATTCCTGTGGGTATATTTCATTGTTCTCTTTGATCTGATAAGAAGCTTGTATCAAGCTTTCCCTCATGTCAGATTAAGGTTTGAGCTCATATAATCTTCAAATATCTCAAATTCTCTTGGATTGTAGAGTGTGTCATAGAGATTGAACCAAACCCAATACAAGACAGCCTCTCAATACTCTTCATGGATTATTCTGGGTCAAAAATACGCAAGCATATTAGCGATAGCTTTATCTTCATTATAAAGCAGATCAAGCGAATCTATTTCTAAGTTATCATTAAATTTATTCATATCGAACACCTCCATAGTATCTCTGCAATTCCTCTGCCTATTATGAAATTCCAGATAAATTTTTTCTTCTCTTGAAAGCTTATAGTTCTTTAAAGTCCTTATAATATCATCCCACTTCAATATAAGTGAAATTTTTTGTTCCTCTCAAAATAATCTCTCGTAAAGTTTTCTTGAATAACTGCTTACGGTGAAATTATTTTCTTCATTTGATGCTTCAGAAGGCCTGTTTTGCATTGATCACAAATTAAGTATGACCATTTTAGCACAAAATCCATTTTGTGTCAAAATGCTCTTTGTTCTGATTATTAGTTTATTTGATTTATCAATAATCTTATTAATTATTGTTTATTTCTGCCCTCACCCTAACCCTCTCCACGATATGGACCTGCCTGCCGGCAGGCAGGGCCC
>CAZUBA010000031.1:0-20733 GCA_964618565.1 uncultured Candidatus Peribacteria bacterium
ATAGCAAATTTTCAAGTCAGCTTTACAAAAAAAAAATATCTTATAAAATACTTTAACTTTTAAAATTATCATTATATAGGATATATATGTGAAGAGGTCCAGTAATAGAAAGAAAGAAATCGATTACAAATGCTTTGAAATGAAAAGCTTTTTCAATCCACGCAAAACTAATAAGCCTTGCTGCCCAGAAAGGCTGAGACCCAGACAAAAATCCTAGCTTATATGATGCTATAGAGAAAGCAAAAAAAGATAATGTGCCCACTGATAATATAGTAAGAGCAATAAAAAAATGAACTTGAGAAGATAAGGATTCTGCGCAAATCAATGAGATTTATTATGAATGATATGCTCCTGGATGAGTTGGAATAATCGCAAAATCTCTTACAGACAATAAAAATAGGACATCGTCCAACATCAGACATATTTTTTCAAAATATGGATGAAATCTATGAGAAACAGGAAGTGTTAGCAATTTTGCATTTAAGTTTGTCTGAATAATATATCTCAAGCTTAATTGAAAGAAGATAGAAGATATTGAAGAAATCCTTATGGAATCTTGAGCCGATGACTACAATCTGGAAGACGAGGAAGAGGTGAGAATAATCGCACAGAAGCAAGATTTGGCTTCAGTAGTGAAGTTTCTCAAGGATGCCTGACTTGAAATTGTTGAATATTCTCTTGGTTTTATTCCTAATGCTTTATCCGAAGTCACTGATTTTGACAAAGCATTAAAAATTATTAAACTAGTAGAAGATTTGGAGGAGGATGAGGATATAGAAAAAGTCTGGCACAATTACAATATACCGGATGATCTCCAGAATCAGGTATTAGACGCGTTAGAAAAAGCACGTTTTAGAACTTAATTTTTTATAAGAGAACCATGCAAGAACTACAAAACAATATAATTTTGGGGCTGACTTCAAATCATCCTTTGACAGAATTCGATGAAGCTAATTTCATAGAACTATTAGAACACTCACTATCTCTGAACGTATATGAAAAGAAGAGGGTCATAGATGCGATTCCTACTCTTAGCCAATTTCAAATTGATGAACTTATAAAGGTTTTTGAAGATGAACGTGAAGAATTCAAAAAACTAATGTGATCAGAAGCTGAAGCCATTAAAGAGCTGGTAGTAAAATCACGTGAATGATGGAAGCAATTGGAAGACATTTATATCCAGGAAGCAAAGCAAAATGAAAAAGTATGAGAAGACAAGGCTAAGATTGATGATCTAAAGAGTAGTCTGGGACTTTAAGAAAATCCAAATAAAAATCCTCTATCGGGCTATCTGTTATTTTATCAGACGGAATCGAAGGGGATTTTTTCATTATAAAATCACATAAAGAACATATTAGTTTCACAAATTCTCCACAAGCAAGTCATTGACTTTTATGCGCAGGGTCTATAATCAAAAAAGTAAGTTCTGCGCTTACGATTTAATATTAATAAATTTGGAACATGAAAACTCTGAATTTAAAAAAAATTATTTGAATACTAATAGTTGCGCTAATAGCTTTCCCTATTCCATCTTTTGCTGAATTTTGAAAATTAAGCCAGAGAGATCGGGAAAAGGTTGATAGGAAAATCGAAAGCATATCAGCAATAAATAGACAAAATTATATAGAAATAGTAATTGTAAGGGTTAATTCCTTAATGGCTGCAATACGCATTTCAGCAGCGGACGAAAGCACAAAATTCAGGAAAGTTTCAATTCTTGAAGATCTGAGAAGCATTCTGATGGCTAAGCTTCAGAATTTGACCAGTACAGGCGCAAATGTTCCTGTTATCTCAAATCTTGCCACAACAAATATGCAAGGCTGATTCTCTTTGAGTTCTAATATGGCATGAAAATGATATTATGTAATATTGCCAAGCGGTTCGGGCGCTCCGACTTCAGCTCAAATCAGATCATGATTTGATAATGCATGAAACACAGCTTCCGTCAGATGAAACTTCAATCTGATGTCTTGAGTGAACAATTTCAATGCCACCTGATTAAGCCCGGGCTCAAATTATACGCTATATTTCGTGGCTGAAGATAGCAATGGAAATATATCCCCTACACCGCAGGCAATGAATTTCTCAACATCCAGCACTTCCAGTAATCCTCCTGTATTCTCAACATCATTAAGCTGATTGAGCGGTACTTGAGGCATATTGACCGTCGTATCAAATGCATCTTGAAGATGATATTTCGTAATACTGCCAAGTTGATCTTGAATGCCGACATCTGCTCAAATCAGAACAGGAAGGGATAGCTCGTGAGTCTCTGCCATTTGAACATGAAGCTTCAATCTGGTAAGCTGAACAAATACATTTAATTTGGCCGGATTAACACCAAACACTAACTATGTATTATATTTTGCAGCTGAAGATCCATTTTGAAATCTTAACTTGTCTCCAAGCACTCAAAGCTTCACGACAAGCCTGACCTCTGACACCATTCCTCCGGTAGTTGCAGCGTCTATCAACTTCGTTACTCGAAATTCAGCAACTATAAATATGACTAACAGTGAAGGATGAAAATGATATTACGTAGCCTTGCCAAGCGGCTCGAGTGCTCCTACTGCGGCTCAGATAAAGGCATGAACTGATAGCGGCTGAAATATGGTATCCTTAAGATGAAGCTTTAATACCACATCTTGAGTGAATGCCTTCAATGTTACCTGATTGAATCAATACACCAGCTATGTGCTGTATATAGTAGCAGAAGATGCTGTTTGAAATCTTCTACAAACACCTCAGGTGATTCCTTTCACGACTCTTCAACAATAGTACTTCAAAAATAATTATTCCTCCTGCAGGTCCTGCAGGAGGTTTTTTTGGGTATTATTGTAGTTCATTTTTTTTGACTTTTAATATATTTATATTATAATATTTGCATGAATACTATAGGAAACCCAGACATGCCAGAAAAAAAATCAGTATATTCTTCCATATCCACGGAGGGTCTTTTGAATATGCTACAAACACATGAGAGGGCCATAAATGAACAGCAATGAAATCTTGGGGATGAGAGGACTCAAAAAATAGAGGAAGAGATCAGGCTGGAATTAACAGAAAGAAAAAATAAGGCTAAGAATCTTGCGCAGAAATACTCGGAGCTTACACGGGCTATAGTCGATAAAACGACGGAGCTCAATTATCTTGAAGATAAGAATGACAATAACTGGAGTGTCTGAAGCAATAAAGCGATAGGAGATATCAAGGAATATCTATGAAGAATTGAGGTAGAAAAATCAGAAATTGAAGAAATGTTAAGGAAGTTGTGATTTTGAATGAATATTGAAGTTATAGATTCAATTAAAATAGTTAGGGGTGTGCGGCATAAAATAACACAACTTGAGCTTCCATTATAAAATCCCTTCACTCGAATGAAGGGATTTTATATTTATGATATGTTTTATATTCTTCTTTCGACAATATTCCAATCAACCACGTTCCAAAATTTTTCAAGATAATCTGCTCTTCTGTTTCTATAATCTATATAATAAGCATGTTCCCAAATATCACAAGTCAATAAAGGGATTAAGATTCATTCCTCTTCTCTGCTTGTGAGCGGAGTTGACGCATTTTGGGTATTCCATATATTTAAAGGTCAATCCGTTCAATCCCTAGTAAGCCATGTCCAACCGGATCAAAAATTAGCCATTGCCATCTTATTGAATTCTTGTTTAAACATTTCAAAACTTCCCCATTTTTCATCAATCATATCAAGAAGCTTGCCTTCAGGTATTGTTCTAGGAGATTCACTGAAAGATTCAAAATAAAAATTATGATTCCAGACCTGAGCTGCATTATTGAATAAAGGTCATTTAGGTGCTTTCTTTACAATTTCCTCCAAGGTAGAATTTTCAAATTCAGTTCAAGCAATAAGCTTGTTCAGATTGTCCACATATGCTTTATGATGCTTGCCATGGTGATATTCTAGCGTTTCATTTGAAATATTAGGATAAAGCGCATCCATCGGATAACCCAATTCGGGTAAAATATGTATCATAATAAAAAAAATTAAGAAATTAAATTGTGGTTATAATGATATTTATACTTAATTAAATCATCAATCTAGTGCATATTATATTCTTTATATTTTAATTATCAAATATGTTCTTTTTTAAAGAAATCGGTTGTTCATTTTAAAGTTAAGTTAAAGATAGTGCGTATAATATTCGTGCGTTGAACATAGAGTATAAACCCGAGGGAATCCTTGGGTTTATATTTTTGTCTTCATAATTATATGAATAAGGCAGTTACTAATAAATAACTTAATTTAATTTTACTTTTGATATATAATACCTATAATTTAAAAACAATAATATTAAAAGTGATTATGATTAAAAAAATACTAATATTGCTTTCTTTAAGCTTTTTTTTATTCTCCTGTTCGCAAGAAAGAGATATCCTCGATCCTGATACTGAAAAAACCTTCATACAAAAGAATATCGACAGTCCTTTTTTCTGAAATCCTGAATCTAAAGTACAATTAATTGAATTCGGAGATTTCCAATGCCCGGCATGCATATTTTTTGAAAAAGAAATTTGAGAAAAGCTATATAAAGAATATGCATTAACAAATAAAATTGGTTTGACATATAAGAATTTTCCTCTTTCAATCCATAGAAATGCCCCTGAAGATTCTCTAGCTGCAATGTGTGCACATGAGCAGTGAAAGTATAAAGATTTCGCTGATAAGATGTATGCTCTTGAAGATGAAAAGAAATGACTCATAGTAACTCAAGAAGAAAGGCAATCAATAGCTTGATCCATATGAGCAGATATTGAAAAATTCAATCAATGCGTTTCTGAATGAAGATATGTGGATAGGATTAAGCAAGATATGGCTTTGGGTGAAAAAATGTGATTGCAATGAACCCCATCCGTATATGCAAACTGACAGCTTATAAATTTTGATTCTGTTGAATGATTCTTTAAGATATTAGATCAATTACTTGCAAAATAAGCAATATCCTTTCCAAAAAGAGATGCTATTATCTGTCTCTTGAAATTAATTAATTTTTAAAAAAAACAAATGAAAAAACTATTAGCAATTTGCATATTATCTATATTAGCTTTTGCAAATGCAACATATTTGACTATCCAGAATTACAGGATAGAAAATGCGACCACAAATTGAAAGTTAAGCAGTTTCTGTGATTTGAATGATATTTTTTCATGCACGAATGTATTGTCTAGCCCATACTCAAAAGTATTAGGGATTCCTTTCCCTGCCATTGCAATGTTCGTGTATCCTATAATATTCCTCATTGCCTTTTTAGGCATGCAATGAATCATAAGGAAGCCATTTCATATCCTTGCGGTCATGTGACTGGGCTGAATCGCTTTCAATTCTTTCTTCATATCAAGGGAATTCTTATTCATCTGAGCATATTGTCCTCTTTGCCTAGCATGCTCAGCGATTATCATTTCGATTTTCATAATGTCAGTAATATGAGTATTTTCCGATTTTTGAGAGGTCAAGAAAAAGAAATGATTATTCAGCTCAATAAAAGACACATTGAAATTCAATAAATAAAAGAAAAAATGTATTTAAACCCCCCTCATTGAAGGGGGTTTAAATAATTAAATTGACAATTTAATTATTGTATTTATTATCCAGACATATCCAATAGTGGATATGCAAAAGGAGGTAAGAGATGAGTAAACAGACCGCAGATCACAATAAGGCACATGGACGTCGCGATGGAGGTGACGCGAAACCGGCTGATTCGGGAGTCGGCAAAAATGACCGGCATGGCGACGGCGAGAATCACTCCCAAACCCCGAAATCCAGTGGCAGCAAAGAAGGTGGGAGCGGGAACTGAGCAAATCTTCATGAATCAAGAGCCAGGATAGTATCCTGGCTTGATTTTTATATCATTGCAAATAAGATAGTGTATATGAAATAATTTCAAGAACATGCACGCCTATATCAAAACGCCTTTTTACAGGAACTCAAAATACATTCCACATCTACTTGAGCATTGTGTTAATAGCAGGGGCAACCTGAATTCAAATGATTTCTTCTCATATGTTTATCAATCGGATGCTGATACATTTTCTTGATATACCCATTTTTCCTTTTCAGATAAAATAAGTATTGAGGTTTTCATTAGCTGGCTACAAAAAGATCTGGATGCTGGGCTTATCGAATATGAAAAACAGATACTCAAAGATGAACTAAAAGATGTAAACTTTGCACAAGAATTATTTGAGAAAATATGAAAAAGGTTACATTGAATAGATTTCAATAACAACCATATTTCTAGAGTTTCAACTATAGAGATAGTTGATTATCATAAAAAATATTATAAATCAGCTGAAATTATCATTTGCGATGATTCTTTTAATATAATAAGTCCTACTAAGAAATTCACCGAAGCAGCTGCCCTTAATGACAACACATCACCGTCAATCATAAAAGTAAGAGGAGAGTCAATGAGGGTGTTCATTCGAACATATGCCTCCTGGAAAGATTATTATTTCATGCTATTCATCCAAGAGCTCTTGAAGAGCTTTCAAGAATATACTGAAAGGCATAAAAAGTGAGTATATTATTTTGATAATCGTGTATTTCTTTTCAGAACTGAGAAATATTCCATCTTGAGTTTCCCTGAATATTTTGAATGTAATATTTCTATTGAATTTTTTGATAGCTTCAAGACTTATTTCCTCACTAGGATTTTATCATGATATTGAAAAAAATGAATCCCGATTAATCTGACTCTTCTAAATCAATATGCGAAAATGTCAGAGGTAATTGATTTCTGCAATGGTTTCAAGTTTGAAGAATCCCTTTCTTTCCTCTGAAATGATTAAATGACTTAATGTTAAGCGTTTAGAAATTGCTTTTTTGCTTCTATTTTCTCTGCTTCCGCCTTGCGAGAGACTTCTTCTCACGCTGCTCAAACTCTAACATATTTTGAGAAAATCGGAGCCTTGTCTTTAATTAAGTCATATAATTTCAACTTAAGATTCCTGTAACTATGATGTGCATGGGGAGTAGTTCTGAGTTCAATGACATAGGCTAACTGACCTGGATCCATCTCATAGGTTGTCCTTACAAGATGGCCTAAGGCAGCCACATATTCAGCCAGATATGCATTTTCTTGTATGACTTTCCTTCATAAAGTTGAAATCTCCGTCATGACCTCATCGTAGATTTCTTTGAAACTCTCCATTCAAGGAAGATCGATGTATTCAGGATAACTATATCCATGAATAGAACCCGCTCATTGCCATAATTGTTTGGTTGCACGATGTCTCTGGATATCTCTATATGCTCAGAAATCAACCATGAATTCCGCCAAAATAGATGTATGCTGCAAAGACCTTGGCATCCTATCGAATCTGCCTCTTTTTGATAATGCAGTGTCCATAAGAGCCTCTTTTGTTTCAAGATCCATTTTTTCAACTATTTTTAAACATTCGCCGAAGCTTTTTCCGTACTTTCTCGACGATTCAAACAATATTCAGGCTAAAATGCTATTATCCACATCATAAGCATAAATAAGCTTAACCCTTTCATCATCCTCTATTCATTTCCTGATAGGAGACAAATCTGCCTCACCGTAAAATAAATCAGTGAACTTTTCAAGATCATTGGTTCTGTCTATTTCATATTTATTTTCATTTACATGACTAAGGAGTCCTGGAGATATCTTAAGAGCCTCTTCATGTATGGCTTTCGCTATGATTCTTGCTTCTTCAAGAGGATGCGAAAGCATCCATGACAGGTGAGACTCTAAGGTTCTTGTTTGGAAACTGCATCAGATCTTTGTTGCCGTTCAAGATGGCAAAAGGTATCTGCAAATATCGAAAACCTTAGTATTGAGCGTGGTATTGAACGCGCCATCAGATGAAAAATCATCTCGTACAAATATACGATTATCCAAAAGTGCTTTTTTCACCTTAATAAGCCCCTGTTCGTATGCATCAAAAAGCTTAAGTATTCAAGATTTGATTTCTTCCTTATACTGAGATTTTTCCATTTCAGGCGGAAACATTATGCTGTCTTTATTAAAGAGCATATATCTGGTTGAAGTCTCCTGAAACGCGCCGAGAGCAGGAAAAGGCGATTCTATGATTTTTGTGAATACTTCACTGACTCATTCGACTGCAAATCTTACATAATCGGAATCCTTAAGGGAATTATGTCAATAATCGACTCACCATTTTTTGAGGAAGGCAGCTGCCCTTTCATAAAAATACTGCAACTTGACATCATTCTTTTTGATTATGACGCTTGCTAATTCCTCAAGTCATATATATTCTTCTGTTGATATCTTATTGTTTTCAAAAGCCTTTTTCTGATCCTCAAAAATCTTAAGGAACCTGTCCCTCAAAGATAAATGGCTTCTGGAATATTGTCACATCAGAAAAGCCCAAACCTGACTAGGCAAAGTATCCCTTGCACAATAGACATTCTTGTCTGTGTTTGTAAAAAAATATTCCAGAACAATTTTTTCCGTAGGGGTATATTCTCTTTCATTCATCAATTTGGATAATGTTCCGGTTTGCATAAAAAATTCTTTATTGATTAACTAAAACAGTATATGAAAAAGGGTGAATCAAGCAAAAGAATTTATAAAGAAAATATAATGAATATTGGCTTATCTATGGGATTTTCATATATTGTACAATATATGATTTTATCTTTAATCCCCATTTTTGACATAAATAAAAATATAGGTTATAATTAAGGCAATATTACTTATAAAACAAGATGACTCCACCAATTCCTTCAAAGTGAGAACTTGTAACAATCATAGAGGAGAAATACCCTCAGACCAAAAGGCGCGATAAGCAGAGATGAACGAATTGTGAATGATTTTATCTTAATTATCTTAAGGCTGGAAAAAATTGAGAGCAAGAGAATATTAAATTCTTCCTTAAAAAATGATTCATAAGATGTTTTCCTGTGGATAAATTTGAAGCGGAATTCAAGATATTGAAATGAGTATTGAAAAACGTAATCCCTAATCAGGCTTTCGTACAGCATAATGAAGATATATATGTTTTTTGCTCGCCAATACATGTAAAATGTGACATATTTGCCAAAGATAATAGGAAATATATCGTAGAATTGACTAAGAACAATATAAACCTTTTGAGGCAACTGAAATTCTTTGTACAAAAGTTTTTTGTTTTGGAAAGCATGGGATACATCCTTGACTTGCATGGAGCTGAGAATCTTGTTATTTCAGACAGCAACAATCTGTATTATTTAGATAGCTTTCTGGTATTCCACGATAATGAAACAATCAGGACAGAATCAATGAAAAATATAGAATTTTTAAAAGGGGTAATAAAAGAGGTTGAACTATATTTCGCAGAATCAAACATAAAATAATGTCGTTTTACTAAGCAACTTATCTAAAAAATATAGTTAAATTCAAATTTACTTTAAAGTTATTTGACATTATCATATCATTGCATAAAATTTTAAGATAATCTGATTACAGTGGTATTATTTGTAACAAATACAAAAAATAAAATTTTTGTTTCGTAGGAATTTCTTTTAATTTAGAAATATGAAAAAAATTTTAATTTTGGAGGACAATATAGATGTACAGGAAAGCTTCTCTAATATGTTTAAGTGAAAAGTTGTACTATTACAGGCCCATAATCTCAAAGAGGCAGAAGAATTATATGAAAAAAATAAAGATGACCTTAATCTGATAGCCCTAGACGGCAATGTCCCAAAAAATTGAAGCAGATTCAAGGATACAGTAGAATTAGCAAGACATATAAGGGTGGACTACAAAAATGCTTTGTATTCGATATCTCAAGATGATGAAATAAAAGATGAATTCAAAAAAATCTGATTTGATTGAATATTGGGCATGAAGTATGAGCTTATAAAGAAAGTTATGGATATCATCGAATGAAGCAAAGCTTAATATAATATGGGAATATTTTTACCAAGTAAATTATCAGTTATGCATCAAATATCCACTATCCGGCATAGCCTTTCTCATATACTGGCACAATCAGTAAAATCCATATACCCTGAAGCAAGACTCGCTATCGGTCCTGATATCGAGAACTGATTCTATTATGATTTTGATTTCGGTGAGGTCGAATTAAAGGAAGGCGATCTGAAAGAAGTGGAAAAGAAAATGAAGAATATAATCAAACAGAATCAAAAATTTGAAGGCTATAAATTAGGGGTGGATGAAGCCATTGCCAAACTTGTTGCAAAATGAGAGATATATAAAATTGAAATGGCAGAGGATCTAAAGAAGGCCTGAGAAACTGAAATAGGATTCTACAAAAACATAACTCAACAATGACAAGAAACATTTGAAGACATGTGCCGTGGGCCTCATGTGGATAAAACGCTAGATATAGATGAAAATGCATTCAAGCTGGATAAGATAGCTTGAGCATACTGGAAATGAGATTCTGATAAAAAGATGCTGACCAGGATATATTGATTTGCGTTTGAGACCAGAGGGAAGCTAGACGAATATCTTAAGCAGCTTGAGGAGGCAAAAAAAAGAGATCATAGGGTATTAGGAGAGAAACTTAAGATATTTACAATTTCAAAGCTTGTATGAGCCTGATTGCCATTGCTTCAACCAAACTGAATGATAATAAGGAGAGAGATTGAGGAATATCTGTGGGAACTCCATAAGAACAAATGATATGACAGGGTATGGACTCCTCATCTGGCAAAGGAAGATCTTTATATTTGTTCTGGCCATGCAGAGAAATTCTGAGATGAGCTTTTTAAGGTTAAGGGTTGAGATGAGAATTTTATCCTGAAGCCGATGAATTGCCCTCATCATATGCAGATATTTGCTGATAATCAATTCAGCTATCGTGATATGCCAATAAGATATTTTGAACCCGCCACAGTGTATCGTGATGAAAAAAGCTGACAATTAAGCTGATTGACTAGAGTAAGATCAATTACACAAGATGATTGACATCTGTTTTGCAGAGTCGGTCAGATTTCCGAAGAGGTTTGAGTGATTGTAAGCATAATAAAAGAATTCTATACAACAATGTGAATGATAGAGGGTTATTGGGTCAGGCTTTCAATAAGATGACCCGAATGAAAATATCTCTGAAGCGATGAAGTCTGGGAAAATGCAGAATCAGCGCTCAGGATTGCTGCCCTGGAATATGATCTTCCATTTAAGGTCTGAATCTGAGAAGCTGCATTTTATGGCCCGAAACTTGACTTTATGTTTAAGGACGCAATCTGAAGAGAATGGCAATTGGCCACTATACAATGTGATTTCAACCTACCTGAAAGATTCAATCTATATTACACAAATGAAGCCTGAGAGAAAGAAAGGCCTGTTGTAATTCATAGGGCAATATCTTGATCTTTAGAACGGTTCATGTGAGTTATGATTGAACATTATGCTGGAATCTTTCCTGTTTGGCTGGCTCCTGCTCAAGTTAAGATAATTCCTGTGTCAGATATATTCAATCCGTACGGCAATGAGGTATGTGCAAAACTGAAAGAATCATGAATAAGGGCTAAAATAGATAATTCATCTGACAGCCTGAATAAGAAGGTCAGAAATGCTGAAATGGAAAAAATCCCATATATCCTGATTGTCTGAGAGAAAGAGCAGAGTGAAAAATCTGTTTCGATAAGGAATTACAAGACAAAAGTGCAAAGTGAATCAGAGATCAATGCTTTTGTTGAAGCAATTAAACTAGAAATCAAAGAAAAAAGATAATTTGTCAAATATTTTAAGTTCAATTAAAGATAGAGATGTATAATACTCGTGCGTTGAACATAGAGTATAAACCCGAGGGAATCCTTGGGTTTATATTTTTGTCAGAAATCCCATTATTTTACATTTTCAATTTTTGAAGTATAAATTAAAGATGAATTAAAGATATCAAGTATAATACTCGTGCGTTGAACATAGAGTATAAACCCGAGGGAATCCTTGGGTTTATATTTTTGTCAGAAATCCCCGTAAATCCCTTCAGCATTTATATGCCATTCCTTTTTATTAAGAGGAATCCAGGGGAAATACGGGGATTTAAAAATAAAAACTTGAAAAGTTAGATATAAAGGTAAAATATATAGTATATAAATAATATAGATTATGAAGATATTAATAGTAGAGGACAATTTCAGACTTAGGGAAAATCTTGTGAAATTTTTTAAAATGTCGAACATAGTTGCTGAAGAAGCGACAAATTGACAAGAGGCACTGCAAAAAACAACTCAAACAGAGTATGATTGCATAATATTAGATATCAATATGCCCCTGATGAATTGAAAGGTGTTCCTACAGAATTTGAGATCTCAGAAAAGCGATACGCCTGTACTGGCTCTGACATCAAATTCGATGTTGGATGATAAAGTTGAGCTTTTTAATATCTGAGCTGATGATTATGTAACAAAGCCTTTTGAATTGGAAGAATTGCTGGTCAGGGTTAAGGCGCTTCTCAGGAGAAGGCCAGAAATAATTGAAGATAAGATAAATGTCAAAGATATCGAAATAGATATCCTGCATCATAAGGTATTAAAAGATTGAAAAAGCATCACGCTGACAAATAAGGAATACCTCATAATAGAATTTCTTTCTATCAACAGATGAATCCCGAAAAATAAGACCGAACTGCTGGAAAAGGTATGGTGAGAGCTTGAGGAAACGCTTAATCTAAGCTCCATTACGCTAGAAGCGCATATATCGGTTATCAGGAAAAAGTTATGAAAAGATCTTATTAAGACCATTAAATGAGTAGGATATGTCATTGAATAAAATCTTAAAGCTTTCCGTAAACTCCAGGCAAGACAATTTAGCGCTAAAGATAAGCGCTTACGTCTTCTACCTGCTTACTTTGTCTTTTGCCCTTCTTATTACAATATATCATTTCCAGACAATAATGGAGGAGGAGAACAATTTTGTGACTGAGGTAGTATTGTTAAGACAGTCAGCAGACTTCCCTAACAACATAATAAAAAGAAGCTTTGATTCTTTATGAAAACAAGCCGATAAGATAAACGTAAACGAACTTCATGATTTCTTGATCATCCCGGACTCTTGAGAAACCTACTATAATTGAGTATTTGAAGTCATAGAACGAAATGAGGTAATCAAGAAGGTTTGAAACAAAATCGTATACATGAGGTTTGGGGCTAATACATATATGATGATACACTTAAGGGTGGCTGATAAGAATATCTATATTGCTAAAGACACAACTCATAGGGTCGAATGAGAAAAAAAGATAATATATACCTCCTTGGTACTAGATGTAGTTCTCATGATTCTCATTTACCTGCTTTCAAAAAGATTGTCGCTTCTCGCTATAGAACCCATTCAGAAAGCAAATAAAAAACTTAAAGATTATAATCATAATCTGGCACACGAATTAAAAACTCCGATATCCATTATAAGATCAGATCTTGAGCTGTCCAAGCTAAGTTGAGAAATGCTTGATTACAACCGAACTATAGAAGAATTGAAACATATTGAAGATATAGTGAACTCATTGCTTACTTTAAGTGAGATATGATGAAAAGCGGAGGAAAAGCAAGATCTCAGTGTTTGAGATATAGTTAAAAGAAATGTTGCAAAACTCAAGAAAGCCTACAAAATCAGCAATGAAAAAATAGAAATAAATATCCAGAAGGATTTTATGGTAAATGCAAATGAGAAGCTGCTTGATATATTGATCAAGAATATAATAGAGAATTCAATCAAATATTCATTAGACAATACTGCAATAACCATAAATATAAGCCTTAGAAGCTTAATTGTATCAAATATATGAAAGCTTATAAGCCAAGATGAAATTGATAACCTCTTTCAGCCATTTTATAAGGGTTCTAATTCAGTCAACTGATATTGACTATGACTGAATATCGTTAAGACAATAGCGGACCGTAATTCTTGGAAAATAACTTTTGGGGCAAAGAAAAATATATATACGCTGGAAGTGAAATTCTAAAATGATAATAAAAAAATCTCAAGCAGTATACTGCTTGAGATTTTTTGATGTTTGATAAATTATTTCATTTCGATCTTACCTCCTGCTTTTGAGATTTTCTCCATAGCTTCTGCTGAAGCCTTATCAGCCTCGACAGTTACGGCTACTGAAATTTCTCATTTAGCTAGGATCTTGATTACATCTGACTCTTTTTTGATTATACCTTTAGCGATAAGAACCAATTTAGTGATATCAGTTGTTTCTAGAGCGATTTTTGCTAGAGTTGAAACATTTACTGCAGTGTATTTAACTTGATTCAATGCAGTGAAACCTCTCATCTTAGGCATTCTGATGAATAAAGGAGATTGTCCTCATTCGAAAGATGGGCTATATTTTGAACCTTTTCTTGCATTTTGACCTTTACATCCTTTCCCACAAAAAGTACCTTTACCTGAAGAGTTTCCACGGCCAAGCCTTTTTGAAGTTTTTCTAGATCATTCGTCTGCTTTTATGCTAGTTAGAGTTACCATAATCTTTTTAAATTATTAACTTGAATTAAATTATTTAGCTTTCTTTGGTTTTGCGGCAGTTGCTCTTTTTGCAGGAGCTTTTTCCGCTATTTGAGTCACCTCTTCTTTTGGAGCCTCGACTGAAACTTCTTCTTGAACAGGAGCTGCTGGAGTTGGAGCTATAACCTCTTCAACTGCGCTTTCTGCTGCTACTGTTGTGGCTTTAATGAATTTTGGCTCAACCGCTTTTAGCATTTGCAGCGCTTTAAGTGTCGCTCTTGCATTAGTGATTGGATTTGTACAACCGTATCTTTTTGCTAGGATATCTTTGATTCAAGAAACTGAAATTATCTTACGAACCGCACCTCATGCGATGATACCAGTACCGGCAGAAGCTGGGTGGATCATAACTGATGCAGATTTGAAATCTCCAGTTACATTGTGAGCTATAGTACCTTCGACAATTTTGAATTTAACTAGGTTCTTCTTGGCGTCTCTAACAGCTTTTTCGATAGCAACTACTACCTCTCAAGCTTTACCGATACCAAGACCTACAGTTCAGTTATTATCTCAGATAATTACAGATGCTCTGAATCTAAGTTGGCGTCCTCATGCAGTTACACGAGTTACACGGTCGATTCTTAAAAGCTCTTCTTTGAATTCTTTGTTCGCTTCTTTGAATCCTCATTTTTTTGAATCATCTCTTTTCATAAAATTTAGAAAGATGTAAAATATTAAAATTTAAGTCATTTTGCTCTTGCTGCTTCAGCTATAGCTTTTACGCGACCGATATACATGAAACCACCTCTATCGAATACACAAGTATCAATTCATAGTGCCATGGCTTTTTCAGCCACATCACTTCCGACTTGAGTTGCTTTTTCAACTTTAGAACCTTTCTTGATTTTCAGATCAGATGCCGCACAAAGAGTTTTTCAAGCCACATCATCGATGAATTGAGCATAAATGTTAGCATTGCTTCTATATACGCAAAGTCTTGGTTTTGTAGCAGTACCTGAGATTTTTGCTCTGACCCTGTTATGTCTGCTTTGTCTTGCAATAACTTTTTTTAACATAGTATTGTAATTATTAGGATTTATGGTTATAACTTTTATCTTCTATTATTTCTTACCTCATGTCTTACCCGCTTTTCTTCTTACGTATTCACCAGAGTATCTGATTCATTTACCCTTATATGGTTCAGGTTTTTTGATTGCTCTTACTTTCGCAGCGAAGAAACCAACAAGTTGCTTATCTATTCATGTTATTACAATTGCATTCTTGATTGAAGGCTCAACGGCAACAGATAATCATTTTGGAGCTTGCAGTTCAACTTTATGAGAGAAACCTACAGAAAGAGTCAATTTATCAGTACCGACAACTTCGAATTTATAACCTACTCATTGTATTTCAAGTATTTTTTGGTATCCTACAGTGACTCAGATAACCATATTGTTTACTAGAGTTCTTGTAAGTCCCCATACTCATCTTTGGAAAGTCTCATTTTCATCTTTAACTGAAACAGTTAGAGTGTTTTCAACTTGATTTATAGAAACAAAGTCTCTTACATCTTGTGTAAGTTCGCCTTTTGGGCCTTTTACTGTCACAACATTATTCTTAAGTTCAACAGTAACTGCAGACGGGATTTGGATTGGTGATTTTCAGATTCGTGACATACGATTTAAATTAAATATTTAATAAGTTTAGTATACTTCGCATAATAGTTCTCCTCAAACATTGAGAGATCTTGCTTCATATCAAGTCATAACACCTTTTGGAGTTGAGATGACATAGATACCAAGTCCATTTCTGGATTTTTTGATTTCAGTGCTTTTAAGATAGATTCTCTGACCTGGTTTTGAAATTCTCTTCATTGTCGGAACATATTTCGTAACACGTACGTCATTAAGTTCGACAACAAGGTCTTTCTTACCGTTTCCAAGATCTTCTACTTCGAAAGATACGACGTATCCGTTCTTTTTAAGGATTCTAAGAAGTTCGTTCTTGATCTTAGAGTAAGGAGCACGGATTGTAGCAAGACGAGCAAGATACCCGTTTCTGATTCTTGTCAGTAAATCTGCTATTGGATCATTTATCATAATTACCTTTTTATAGTTTATAAGTAAATAGTAGTTATTCGCTTTTTACCAGCTTGATTTTCTTACGCCCATAAGTTCTCAGTTATTGGCTTTTTCTCTTATACAAATACGACACATGTCGAATTTTCACATATATCATCTAACTCTTCCGCACACAGAACATCTGTGGTAAAGTTTTGTAGCGAACTTAACTTTCTTTCAAGCTAAAACTAGACGAGTAGCCTGGTCGTTCTGACGCTTACATTTAACTTCTAGTGCTTTTCTTGCCATATTGTTTTAATAAAAGTGAATTAAAATTATTTAGTGAATGGGAAACCCATAGCTTGTAATAATGCTTTGTTGTGTTCTTTGTTGTCTCCCTTGATTTTCAAAGTGATTTGAAGACCGTAAGGCTTTACAACGTCTTGTTGAGGAACCTCTGGGAAAATTGTATGTTCTTTGATTCCACAGTTATAGTTACCTTCTTTGTCGAATGATTTCATAGAGAATCATCTGAAGTCCCTGATACGAGGTCCGATGATATTAATGAATTTATCTAAGAAGTAGAACATCTTGTCTCCTCTAAGAGTAACCATTATACCAACTGGCATACCTTCACGAAGCTTGAAATTTGAGATTGACTTTTTCGCGTTCTTGACAACCGGAAGCTGACCAGCGATAAGTCCTAGATCGTTTTTAAGAGTTGAATGGTCTTTTCATCCTGCGCGGACGAAAGTACCGATACCCATATTAAGAACGATTTTCTCCAATTTAGGAAGATCCATCTTGTTTTTTATCCCTAGATCTTTTTGAAGTTGAGGAAGTATGTTTTTCTTGTAATTATCTTTGAATGACATAACAGTTAATTTAGTTATTAGAACTTAGAACTTAGATTATCAAATCCGATATTCGTTAAGTTAATTATTTAATTGATTTACCTGATTTTTTTGCGAATCTGACTTTTTTATCATTTTCAAATTTGTATCCGATCCTAGTTGGCTTTCCGCCTTCCAAAAGCATAACATTAGAAGCATCGATAGATCTTTCTGATTTTACGATTTGTCCAGGATTAGTACCTTGTTTTTTTACGTGACGAGTAACGATGTTAACTCCTTCTACGATTACACGGCCAGTCTTAGTATTGACAGATAGGATTTTTCCTTCTTTTCAATTGTCTTTACCAGTTGTAACCTTTACTGTATCTCAAGTATGTACTTTCATAATTTTTATTCTTAATTATTAATTTAAGCCAATGTTTTTATAAAACTTCTGGTGCAAGAGATATTATTTTCTGAAACCCTTTTAGTTTAAGTTCTCTGAATACAGGACCGAAAACACGAGTTGATTTTGGTTCACCGCTATCATTGATGATTACGCAAGCATTATCATCTGAACGGATATAACTACCATCTGCTCTTTTAACTGGGTAAGAAGTTCTTACTACAACAGCCTTAACTACTGATTTCTTTTTGATGTTTCCTTGTGGAAGAGCCTTCTTAACTGAACATACTATTATATCACCGACAGTTGCATATCTTTTCTTCGAACCTCCCAAAACTTTGATGCATAATACCTCTTTTGCTCAGCTATTATCTGCAACAACCAATCTTGATTCTGTTTGTATCATAATTACGAATTTATTTAGTTATAACGATTATTTAGATGAAACTAACCATCTTTTAAGTTTGCTCATAGGTATTGTCTCTTCTATAGTCACGTTGTCGCCTTCCTTGCAAGTGTTTGCTTCATCATGAGCATAAAATTTCGAAGAAACCTTATACTTTTTTTTGTACTTAGGATGAATCTTATAGCTGTCAACTTGGACAACTATTGTCTTATCCATTTTTGTACTCACGACAACTCAAGTTTTTGTTCTCATTGTAAGTTTAATTTAAATATTAATTTAATACTTTTAAGTAAGTGTTGAGCCTTGCAACGTAAGCCTTATGAGCAGTTAACAAGTGTGTTTCTTTTAATTCGTTTGCTAGATGTTTCATTTTCAAAACATATAACTCTTGGTTTGCTTTGCTAAGTTCTTTTCTTAGAGCTTCAGCATCAAGTAGTGCAAGAGCCTTATTATCTTTTAATCCTTTCATGGCTACTAGATATTATTATCAGCTAAAATTTTGGTTTTCACAGGTAATTTGTAAGAGGCAAGACGAAAAGCTTCCCTTGCAACTTCTGGCGTGACTCATGATATCTCAAAGAGTACTCTACCAGGTTTTACAGGAGCCACGTACATTTCAACGCTACCTTTACCTCATCCCATCGGAACTTCCAATGGTTTTTTTGTATATGGTTTATCTGGAAAAATTCTAATCCAAAGTTTTCATCCACGTTTCAAGAAACGAACTATTGCTCTACGAGCTGCTTCTATCTGTCTAGAGGTAATAAAACCTTGTTCGACAGTTTTGATTGCGTAATCACCAAATGATACAGTTGAGCCTCTTACTGCGATTCCCTTAAGAACGCCGCGCATAGCTTTTCTGTATTTTGTTTTCTTCGGCTGTAACATTTTTTTTAAGCTTAGATAGTATAATTAATTAATTTGAGTGTCAAGTTTATTTCTTGTTTTTGAATATATCACCCTTGTATATCCATACTTTGATTCCGATCACTCAGTAGATGGTGTTTGCTCTTTCGATTGCGTAATCGATATCTGCTCTGACTGTCTGAGTCGGGATGTTACCTTCTTTGTAAGTTTCAGTTCTTGCGATTTCAACTCCGTTAAGACGTCCTGAACAAATAATCTTTATACCAAGTCATCCTTTTTCAATAGTCTTTGCGATTGCATTCTTAACGACTCTTCTGTATGGAAGCTTTTTTTCAACTTGACGAGCGATCATATCAGCTACGATTGCCGCGTTAAGCTCTGGTTTTTTGATTTCTTTAACGTCGATTGCGAATTTGATAGCGAATTTCTTCACGAGTTCAGCTTCAAGCTTCTCAACGCCTTCTCCGCTTTTACCTAAAACTAAAGCAACTTTTGATGTGTAAATCACAACATTCGTATGTTGGTTCGTATAATTGATGAAGATATTTCCAACCGGAATACCTTTTAAGAAATGTTTTACGAACGATCTGATTTCTACATCACGAGCAACGCCTTTTGCGTAGTCTTTTTCACCGAAATAAGCACTTGTTTTCCAAGTCTTAATATATCAGATTCTGAATGCTAGCGGGCTAACTTTGTGTCCCATAATTTAAGAAGAATATTAATAAAATTATTTTACTTTTAGTTCAACGAGAATGTTTGAAGTTCTCTTGAGGATTGCATGACTTCTACCTCTAGAAATCGGATTACCTCTTTTGTAAACAACTCATTTTGCTATAACAACAGCTCCAAGAGTCAGGTCTTCCATTTTCTGATTGTCATTGTTCGTTGCATTTGCAACAGCACTAGCTACGACCTTGTGAAGAATTCCTCCTCATTTGTTTGGCATGAATTTTAGAATTTCCAAAGCTTTTTTTGCAGGCATATTTCTTACGATAGATGCGACTACACTAAGTTTCTTAGGAGAAATTCTTATGTTTTTAGCGTAAGCTTTCATACTAGGATTTTATATTAAAGTTAATTAAATTCTTTTTATTATCTTTTTCAAGTGTGTGAGGTGAACTTACGAGTCATAGAGAATTCTCATAATTTGTGACCAACCATATTTTCTGTAACGAAAACCGGGATGTGTGCCTTTCCATTATGAACACCGAAAGTATGTCATACGAACTCCGGTAAAACAGTACAGTCTCTAGCCCAAGTCTTGATTACCATCTTTTTTCCTGAGTCATTCATCTTAAAAACCTTAGAGAGCAGTCTGTCATCAACATAAGGTCCTTTTTTTAAACTTCTTGTCATAATTTAGTTGTTAGTTATTAGTTTTTAGTTGTTAGAATTATTTTTTCTAAGCTCTAAGCTCTAGCTCTAAGCTCTAAAATCTATTTGTTCATTAATTTACCTTTTCTTGTTCTTAGTATCCATCTTGAAGTGTCTTTTCTTCTTCTAGTCTTAACACCAAGCGCTGGTTTACCCCAAGGAGTCTTAGGATATGGCATACCAATTGGAGAATGTCATTCTCAACCTCAATGCGGGTGGTCTACTGGGTTCATAGATTTACCTAGAACTGTTGGTCTCTTACCCATCCATCTTGAACGACCGGCTTTACCGATTACAATTTGATTATGGTCAGTGTTTGATACTACTCAGATTGTTGCATAACATTTCTTGTGTACAAGCC
>CAZUBA010000032.1:0-20280 GCA_964618565.1 uncultured Candidatus Peribacteria bacterium
CCACAAATGCTGGCCAGAATAAGGTTCAGATATTATGATTCCTTGAGGATTGAAGCAATTCCGCATTAAGTATGAGTCCAGGCTTTTTTAGTAAGCCCGGGCTCGAATCGACTTACGCGGATCCTTCAAGCTACAGCTGAAGGTTCGCGATGACTAAATGAGATTGATTATGAATTCTGCTCGATTGATCTACTCTTGTGCCTGTTCAGGCTTCAAATTCAAATATCGACCTTGTTACGACGGACAGCTGAACAAGTTATAAAGCAGTCTTCTGAAGCGAGAATTCAGGAAATAATGTCACTGCAAGCTGAAATTTGGCATTAAGCAATATTATAACAAGAAGCTCCGATCTCCTACAGAATAAGGCTTTTGCAAGCATGGATAATAGCTTGGTCGGTTATTGGGATATGGAAACCACTGCGTTGAGTTGATCGCAAATTATATTGAAAGATTTAAGCAAGTATTGAAATAATTGAGCATGCAGGAGTTCATTCACGACAGTTAATTGTGGTGAACTTTGACCTCAAATAATTGATTGAAATGGGAAATCATGAAAAGCTTTATATTTCAGTTGAAATATAAATTGAACAAATTGAACTTTATGAGATTCAATAGCTTTTGCAAATGTTGCTGATTTAGCAAATTGATTCACTGTCACATATTTAATTAATAACAATTATATAACCTGAGATAGATTTGTTGTAGAAAAGAAAACATGAAAACCTGTCTTTTGAACAAATTCCTGAAGAGTGCAAGTAATATTAAGGGATGAGTCCAATACAACTTGGCAATACTATTCAAATACAACTGATTTAATAAAGGCAAATAAGTGGTACTATATATCGGCAACATTTGATAATGAACATAATATAAAGTTGTATAAAAATTGAGTCAAAATATATCAATGAAACCATTGATGAAAAATATGATGAATCAACGAAAATATTTTAAATATTTGATGAAGAGACACTAGTCAGTTCAACTGAATAATTGATGAGGTTCGTATTTATAATAGACATCTTTCCGAAAATGAAATATCAACATTATATAATTCACTAAATAATTAATTTAATCATTTATAATTTTTTATGCATAAGACAAATAACAACAACGCATTTACTCTTGTGGAACTGATAGTTGTCATCGTAATCCTAGCAATTTTAGCGACAATAGCATTTCTTTCATTCTCTTCGCAATCAGCTTCTGCCCGTGATTCGACACGGCTGGCCGATTTGAGCAACATTTCAAAATGATTATGAGTGTTCAATGCTACATCAGGAAAGCTTCCTATGCCCGATAATCATGTAACTTTATCCGTATCTGGAACAAATATCTGATATCAATGATATGCATGAAGCTCAGTCCTAAACATGATAAAGCTTTCCGATTGATGAAAGGATCCTCTTGATGCTGCCACATATTATACTTATTCCACAAATCTGAATCAGAATAAATTCCAGTTATTATGATTCTTAGAGGACTCTAATAATACTGCCTTGAGTCTTGTTCCATTCGCTAGCAATGAAGCCAGAGCAGAACCTAGTAGCTATAGTTGAAGGCATGTATTTACCAAATGAGATCAGCTAGGAATAATACTTACAGCAGCCACGCTCTTACCTATCCAATCGAATACAAGTTTGACTTGATTCGACATATTGACTACAAGCTCTGGAAATCATGTTGCATATTTGAATAATAAAATTCTGCTTCAATGAACATGATCATCTGTATCTTGAATAGCTTGATATTATACTGTAGCTTCTTCAAGTTCCAGATATCCAGGATGTGATACTGGTGATATAAAACTCGCAAACTGATATGTCTGGGCTGCTTGTAATGTTTGAGCAATAAATTGAAATCAGCCTAATGGAGTTCAGGCACAATCCCCTAATGCATCGGTCACTGTGCCGTCTAATCGGGCACAGAATATCCAATGAAATTATTATCAATGGTGAAGGAATAAAGATATCACGCTTGCCCTTACCATGTCATGACCAGTTGCAACTGATACAACAAATGATTACATATCCAATCCTGCATGAAATTTTGACTGGTTAAATGTGCAAAATAATGATCTATGGTGATGATCCGGAACAACTGCCGGTTCTTGAACATTTTTAACCTTAGGCTCACCCGCTTCTATGCAATGACCTTGTGAAAATTGATATCATGTGCCTACAATTCTGGAATGGTGCAGCTCAATGCAATCAATTAATCCTAATATCAATTGCACGAGTGCATGGCAAAATGACAATTCCATAACTACAATTCTTAAATTACCCTTGGCTTGACATAGAGAAAACATTGCAAATATAATCTATGTCGATCAATGAAACAATTGACGTTATTGGACATCATCAATTAGCTGATTGCACGCACTTAAGATTTTTATCACATCAACTAAAAAAATTATACCAGCAGATTTAAGTTATAGAGGACATGGTTTCAGTGTGCGTTGTATGAAAAACTAATTAGAAAAATATTCAAAAAGAATAAAATGCCACTCTTTCGAGTGGCATTTTATTCAAAATTTTTATAGAGTTAGCTTTATTTAAGCAAATAGCTAACTAATACTCAAATACTTGATAATATCATTCAGACAAGCCAGAACCTCATCACTACACTTTCTTCTTTCCAGCCTATCGCTTCAAGATGATGATGGAAAGGCGCTATCCTGAAGACCTTTTTACCTTTTCTTAATTTTTTTGAAGTCAATTGTATAATTACAGAAACTATTTCGAGAATATATATTCAAGAAATGATCACTAATACAATAAGAGTATTTGTCATCATTGCGATTATTCATAGATTAGCTCAGAGTGCGAGAGCTCATACATCTCACATATAGAATTTTGCCGGCTTGATATTGAACCATAGAAATGCAATCAAAGTTCAAACTACAATCATGCAAAGCGCGGATAGGATGAACAGATGTTGATTATATGTTATTATTGAATATACAAAATAATTGAACATAAGCAGGCCTCAAGCGAGTCAATCAAGTCAATCAGTTATATTGACTGCATTTGCCATTGAGATTATGATGAATATGAAGATTGGAATATATAGAAGTCAAAGATTCAAATTTCCGAAAAAAGGAAGATTGAAGCTAGTGTGTCATAATTTAAAATAAAACCAATATGCTCCGACCGCTCAAAAAGTTATCAGCCAAAGCATCTTGAATTTTGCCGAAATTCATTTTGTTCTTCCGATTCATCTTACATTCATATAGTCGTCGACCAATCAGAGCATTCAGACTGTGAAAAGAGTAAATAGTGGAAGATATGTCTCATTTCTATTCCATAATGAATATTTTATCTTGTATCATAAGATGTTTTCCAGTTCAACTCAATAATATTTGAATAGGATTGAAAGAAAGACCAGAATTCAAATAACTCAAAGTATCATTCATCCTCACATGGTCGGAGTTCAAGTTTTTGCAGCATGGAGCTTTGCAAATTCTGTAGCCTTTCAAACTAGAGCATCCTCTCTGATCTGTTTTCAGAGCTTTAACTTATAAAGCATTTTGATATACAAAGGCGTTATGGTAAAAGCAATCACAAAAGCTAACACCAGATATCAAAGTAGGAATACAATATCTCACATAAATAAATGATTTTTAATAAACGCGTGAATTATAAAAATTAAATCCTAAAAATCAAAAAAGAACTTTAGAAAAGCATTTGAAATGAGAGATGAGAATTCTATTAAAATATCCTGATCAGAATTGCTTGTTATATTTACAATTCCGTAGTTTTAGATATAATATAAATAAAATAGAGTATGAATAACTAAAAGCATATGAAAAAAATAGCATTGATGACTATCTTTCCTCTATTATTAGCAAGCTGTACCAACTTGAATACCGATACAAAAACACAAGATGCCCTCAGGAAACAAATATCTGAACTTCAAACTCAGAATGCATGATTATTGGCAGAGAATAATGCCCTGAAAACCGAACTTCAAGAACGGTGACAAAAGATATTATGTAAAGATGAGCCAGAGTGAACGCCAATCATAACTTCTCTTTCTAGTGAATCCTGAAGGGTTAACTCTGCAATTACAATAAATTGATGTAATTTCGAATGATTTGAAGGAGATAAGCTTGCTTGGATAGAAAATGAGAATTGAGCCAAATGAATACTTTATTCAGAATCATGATCTACAGCTAAGCAAATTAAAGTCACTCTTAAGCCCGCGCTTTGTCTAAGAGATACCTCTTACAGTGGAGAAATATGCGATGCCTATCTTAATTTGGTTCCGTGAAAATATAAGATATATGTTAATCCATGGGGCAAGATGAGCAATATGATAGAATTCACCATAAAGGGAATTGACAATTTATAAAAATTATATTTGACTTAATATCAAAAAAAGATATAAAAGTATGGAAAGTTATACTTTTTATACTTTTTATACTTAATCGCATTGAAAATGACAAACATCAATTCTGAAGAATGTGAAGCTCTCAAGAAAAAAAGGGGGATAAAGATGCACTCGACAGTGACAGTGGGAACAAAATGACAAGTAGTCATTCCCTCAGAAGTCAGAGAATTATTATGAATCAAGCCATGAGATTCTTTAATGGTGGTCACAAAACATTGAAAAGCTGTTGCAATGGTAAAAATGGATGATATCGATGAGTTGATGGAATACATTAAGAAAGAACAAACATCTACAAATTAATAGTAATAATTATAAAGCATATGAAAAAGATATTAACCGTAACCTTAATTAGCGCGATCTTATTAACATCATGCGGTGCCCCGGAAGTTAAGGATGATATAATAAAACCAACTGCCAAGGCAATAAAATCAAAGACTATCACAAAAGAAAATTTCAGTGAGCAATTAAAACTGATTTGAAAAGTATATCCATGAATGGAAACTCCTGTTTCACCTTTGGTGGGTTGAGTTATAAAAAATATTAATGTACAAGTAGGTCAAAAAGTGAAAGCCTGAGATATTCTTGCAAATTTAGACTTAAGCTCATCGACATTTTGAACAAGCTATGATAATGCCACAACAGCATATAATAATTCCTTAAATTCTTATGCGTTTACTCAAGAATCAACAGCAAAGGATCTTGAAGCTGCAAAAGTTCAATTGGATAATGCACGTAGTGCAAAAGATAACACATATGCTGCAACTGAAAAACAATTATCCATTGCTCAAACTCAACTTGATAATATTAAAAAATCTCAAATAAACACAGTAAATACTACGAACGAAAGCCTCAAAAACGCCGTATTGCTTGTAAATAATGCAAATACAAACCTTGCGAACTTCAAAAAAAATTCTGAAGAAAATCTTAATGGTCTATACGAAAGCCTCAAATTATCTATCTCAAGCTCAATTGTTTCTATAGACTCTTGAATAAATCAAGCTGATATCTTATTGTGAGTCACTACTAAAAATGATTACATAAATAAATCATACGAGATTTACTTATGAGCTAAAAATCCGAAGACTAAAGATGATGCCGAAATATCATTCAATAAAATCAATACCGCATTTAATGAATATAAGGCTAAAAATTTCTCTTCGGAAAGAAACTGAACTGAACAGAAAGTAGTAGCTGTGCTTGAGCTTCTCAGCAAGAGTAATGAGCTCTATGATAATATGGTCACCATGCTGAACAATACTATACCCGCAGCTTCCCTTCCCCAGGCTCAAATTGATGGATTCATATTGAATGTCTCAAAAATACAGTGAAGCATATTACAATCTCAATCAGCTCTTACTGCTCTAAAAAATACACTTAACTCAACAAAGACGTCAACTGATACGAATCTCGTATCGCTTCAGAATGCAATTAATATAGCAGAGACTCAATTATCAAATATTAAAGCTTGAAATAATTCTCAATTGGACAGCATTTCATGAAATAAGACTTTGACTGAATCACAATACGAAAATACTATTGTAAGTGTAAAATCAAGCAGAGACAGCGTAGATAATGCTCTTAAGATAGCTCAGGCGAATTATTCTTCCATACAATCTAAGCTTGAATCTCAAAAAGTTGCCGCAAAATCACAACTAGATGCAGCAAAGTGAGGTAAGGACTTAGCATCGATACAGCTTAAGAATACTTCCATTATTGCGCCTTTTGATTGAGTTATTACAAGTAAAAACATAGAGATATGAACAGCTGCAAATCCATGAGTCCCAGCATTTATGATAGGATCTAACGATCAGATACTAGTAAAGCTTGAAGTATCTAGCGATAATATTGAATCGCTTAAATTAGGTCAAGAAGTCAGCGTCAAAAAACAAGATGGTGAAAATAAATGAATCTTGACATTGATATCTCCAGCTGCAGATCCAGTTTCAAAAATGTTCAAAGCAGAAATCAGTTTTAATAAAAAACCTGATAATTTTAAACTAGGAGATTTTGTTGATGCATATGTTTCAAAAGAAAATAACAAGAATAAAGTCATGCTTGTGCCTTTTTCGTCTGTAATAAGCTTATGACAATGAGATTACAGGGTTTATGTTATAGATAAGGAATCAAAAATTCATGCACAATCAGTTAAAATCTGAGAACAGAACAGTACAGAAATCGAAATAACTTCATGATTGAATGAATGAGATAAAGTTGTCATTTCATGAGCGCTTAATCTTCAAGATTGAGATCTTGTTGAAGAAATTAAATAAACAAAAGAAACTAATATCATTTTAATATGGTCAAAATGAAAAAAATATTAATCATAGAAGATGATCGTAATCGGCAGGAAAAATATAAATCTTCACTTTGAAGTTTGATTGAATTATATCAAGCCCATACAGCTCAGGAGACTATGAAAATCCTAGACTTGCATGGTGAAGATATTGATTTTGTTTGAATGGATTTTTATCTTGATGATAAAGACTACTCAAAGAATACGATAGACTTGACCCTTTATATAAAACAAAGGTATAAAAAAATAAAGATCATAGCAACGTCCACACACAAAGAAAGCAGAGAAGTGCAAATGTGAATGTTAGGCTGTGATATGGAGTCAGAAAAAGATGATCTGGCCGAAATGATAAAAACTTTAATATAAATCATAAAAAATAACATATGTCAGAAAATAAAGGGATGAAATCAAAATATCTTGATCAATTGCAATATGATAAGAAGCTTGATGATTCATGGTTTTCATTTTTTCTTGAAAGATCAAGATTTCTTTTTTTACTAATCGCCATCATATTCATAGCCGGTTTTATAAGCCTTAGATCACTTCCTCTTGAGTCAAGCCCTGAAGTTCAGATTTGAATCTGAACCGTAGTCACAACCTTGCCATGAGCAAGTCCAGAAATCATAGAAGATCTTGTAACAAAGAAGATTGAACAGCAGATTTCAAAGATCAAATGAATAGATACGATGACTTCTACTTCAAGAAACAGCGCATCGATAATAACAGTGCAATTCAAATCAAATGTAGATATCCCTACTGTAATGAGTGAGCTTAAGGATAAGGCGGATTTGGCTCAAAAAGATCTGCCTACAGATGCCAATGATTCTGTAGTTTCTGAAATATCTCTTGATGACTCACCTATTTGGATATTTGCAATTGCGTGAAAATATGATGGATTTAAGCTTTATGAATACGCAAAAAAAATAAAAGACGAGTTAGAATGAAACACACTTATTTCTGAAGTGCAGATTTCAGGTTGAGATCAGACAGAATACAGGATAGAATACGATCCAAAAAAACTTGAATCGCTTTGATTAAATTCTGATTGAGTCAATAAGATAATATCTGCACTGAATTTCACTGTACCCCTTTGAGAAATGGGCGTGGATAAATACACTCATACCGTGACAATAGATGAGAGGTATTTCGATATACAGAAATTAAAAGATCTGATAATATCAAAGACATGAAATACTTGAATAATTTATCTTAAGGATGTTGCGAATGTATTTGAGGCTCCAGTGAAAAGAACAAGAATATCCAGATTATCATCACTCTGAAGCGTTCCTGAAAATGCAGCAACATTATGAGTCGTAAAGAAAAGATGATGATCCATAGTCGATCTCGTTTCACAATGAGAAACCGCTCTAGAGAAATTAAAAGAAAGCTCAATAATACCAAAAGATATCCAAATAACAACAATACTTGATCAATCTGAAAGAATTAAATTAGACCAGCATTCTCTCATCAGAGACTGAAGCATCACCATTTTCCTTGTCTTCATGACATTATTCCTGATCATATGAATAAAAGAAGCTCTTGTAGCATGAATTTCTGCTCCTCTGGTTTTTTTGGTTACTTTTTCAGTGATGGCATACGCAGGCCAAACGCTGAATTTCTTATCAATGTTCGCCTTAATCCTGTCATTGTGACTGCTCGTAGATGACGCGATAGTTGTAATTTCAGCAATAAACCAATATAAGAACACATGAAAATTCACAACAAGAGAATCTGCACTTCTAGTCCTTAGGGATTATAGGAATGTTCTTATATCAACTACCCTGACTGTGGTATGGATATTCTCAGCAATGTTATTCATGACTTGAATCATGGGTAAATTCATATTCTCAATACCATTCATAATTACCGTCACACTTATATCCTCTCTTCTTATTGCGCTTACTATCAATCCGGCTCTTGCTGTTACATTTGATGGATCAGGAAGCCAAAAGAAAAAATCGAGATTTTCTAGATTTTTTGAAAAATGATTCATTAAGCTTGATAGGATTGAGATATTTTATGAAAACATATTAGAGAAAGTGCTTAAAAGCAGAAAAGGCAGCATTAAATTCCTACTTGTAATATTTGGTGTTTTCATATTATCCTTAGCTCTTCCTGTTACTTGAATACTGAAAAATGATTTTTTCCCAAAGACCGACCAAGATTTGTTTTTCATAAATGTCGAAGCTGAACCTGGCGTTAAGCTGGATGTCACATCTGAGCTGGTTAAGCCAATGGAAGAAAGGCTTAGAAAAGAGTCTGAAGTCCAGAGTTTCACGACAACTATTTGAACCTTATCATCCATGTGAGCCATAGGCTGAGGGTGATCTATCTGATGAAATACGGCATCAATGACAGTTAATCTTGTAAAGAAGGAATATTGACGAAAAGAAAGCTCAATAAGCATTGCAGAAAGGCTCAGAAATGAATTCTCTAAGATAAAAGAAATAAAAGTTACAGTTGTTGAACTTGCATGATGACCCCCAGCTTGAGCTGATTTCCAAGTACAGATAGCTTGAGATAGCTTTGAAGTAATGGATAAAATCTCAAATGATTACAAGAAAATCCTAGCCACAATACCTTGAGCGATTAATATAGACACTTCACGGAAACCAGTGCCTCTTGAATTCAGATTCAGCTTCAATTCAGAAAAACTTGCCTTGTACGATCTGACTCTGCCTCAGGTTTGACTGTTTTTAAGAAATGTGATTGATTGAACCAAGGTGACAAATGTGTACAAATGAACAGATGATATTGCTGTGAAAACAATATATAATCAAGAAAGTTCAGATACGCTCGATAAGATCAAGGATCTGAAAATCATGAACAATAGATGACAATATGTATATCTTAGGGATATTTTGGATAACAAACTGGACTCTTCTACTAGTTCGATCTTAAGAATCGATCAAAAAAGAATCGTCTCAGTTGTAGCTTCTGCATCAAAACAAACAAATTGAGCACAAATATTAGCTGAATTCAATAAGAAAACTGAGAATTATAAACTTCCTAGCTGATATGAGCTTCTTCTTGGCTGAGCCAATGAAGAGAATCAGAAATCAGTTGAAAGTCTTCTTGTGGCCCTTGTGTTCTGAATGTTCTTCATCATTGCTACACTTGTAATTTTATTCGATTCATATAAGCAATCCGTACTTGTATTATCAACTATTCCATTATCATTGATTTGAGTATTTGTTTGACTTGTCATATTCGGACAGCCTCTTTCATTTCCTGGGCTTATTTGATTAGTCGCATTATTCTGAATCGTTGTCAGGAACTGAATAATCCTTTTTGATAAGATAAATGCAAACATAAAGGAATGAATTGAATTCAAAGAAAGTATCATAGATGCGGTCAAGACTCGTTTGGAGCCCGTGTTTCTGACTTCCATCTGTACAGTGCTCTGAATGATTCCATTGACGGTTTCAAATCCAACCTGGACATCTCTTTGATTATCAATAATATTCTGACTCACAGTATCCACGTTCTTCACGCTGATAGTTCTTCCTACATTGTATTTCATATTCATAAAGGATAGGAAGCTTAGAACTTAGAACTTAGAACTTAGAGAGTGACAATATAAAATAAAGGTACTGTCATTCCCGAGGGCCAAAGGCTTCCCTTTGGGAAAACGGGAATCCATCACCAATAACAAGTTGGATCCCTCCCGTCTGCGGGACGAGGATGACAATCGCTCCGCGGGGGCGTTGGCAATTACAAGTTGGATCCCTCCCGTCTGCGGGACGAGAATGACAGTCGCTCCGCGGAGACACTTCTCTTAAATCTTAATTGAACAATGCGCAAATTGGATATTAAAGTCAAATCATGAACAAAAATAAACTCATAATAATACTTGTTTGATTTCTTGATATAATTTCACTCTGAATAGTGATCCCCACTCTTCCAGCCCTAGTTGAATATTATCATGTTTCTGAGCAACTTATAACGCATTGAATCACGCTGTATGCATTATGTGCATTTGTAGCGACTCCGATTCTCTGACAGCTTTCGGATATGTATTGAAGAAAGAAGATACTTCTCCTTTGCGTAATATGATCTTTTCTCTCATCTTTAATGATTCCGATTTTTACAACTTATTTCATGTTCTTACTTGCTAGATTTGTGAATTGATTTACCGGCTGAAATATATGAATCCTGCAATCAATAATTACAGACATCTCAAAAACCAAAGAAGAAAGGATGAAAAATATGTGAGTCATTTGAGCCATGTTTGCATGATGATTCATATTTTGACCTTTATTATGAGCCATGCTTCTTCACTTCTGAGCAATGGTGCCGTATTGGCTCATGGCAATATTCAGCTTAATAGAAATCATAGTGATAGTTGTCTTATTTGAAGAGACGAATCAACATATCAAAAAAAGAAAAATGAAATTCAATCTTGTAAAACAGATATGGAGCCATCTTAAGGTGCCAAGATTGAATTATTTCATGATTTCATTCTTCCTGCTTATCGCAGCTTTCAATATATATCAATCCATGATCCCTCTTTATCTAAGCAAATACTATTGAGTATCGTGATCTTTCTCTTGATATGTAATGGCGGCATCGTGATTCATACTTGCACTCAATCAATTATTCCTGATGAGATGATTCTGGTTAAAAAAATTCAGCACAAATCAATTAATTTTCATAATCAATTTCTGACTAATATTCTTTTTTCTGCTACTGACCTTCATCAAGCCCCTTTATCTGTTCATCTGAATATTAATATTTCTTCTTCCGTTCAGAGCGCTTCTTAATCCTGTATATCAATCTGAGATAATGGAGTATACGGAAATACATGAACGTTGAGAAATAATGTGAATTCTAACTTCACTTCAATCGCTTTGAATGTTTATCTGACCGCTTCTTGGATGAATTCTTCTGGATAAGAACATTTCAATTTTTGGGTTTTCAGCATTATTCATAGCATTAAGTCTGGCTCTTGTTTTCAAAATGATTAAAGTATCTGATCCAAAGGAAGAAATTGCACAATGATAATTGCTAAATTTCTTCCGTTACCATAAAATTTGAATAAATATAAGAACCGGATTATTAGGATAATCAAAGCCGATATAACTCCGACAATCTTTTGGATATATGATTATATTACTAGGCTGTCTGCAATGATATCTGCTACGGATTTATCAAGAGGATCAGGAATAATCATATCCTCTGTCGGATTTTTAACATGATCGGCTAACGCCTGTGCAGCATTCAACTTCATGTTATCAGTTATTTTAGAGATAGAATACTTAAGTGCTCCCTTGAATATTCAAGGGAAAACCAGTACATTATTAAGCTGATTGGGGAAATCAGATCTTCATGTGGCCACAATTCTCGCTCCGCCCTCTTTTGCAAGATCCGGCATGATTTCTGGGGCAGGATTTGCCATGGCAAAAATAATGGCATCCGTATTCATTTTTTGTACATCGTCTTTTGTAAGGGCTCAGGCAACGCTGACTCAGATAAAAACATCAGCTCATTTTATAGCATCGCTCAAACTTCAATCCTCATTATAATTATTTATCAGATTCAAAATTTTAATCTTTTCAGAATTTAAGTCTGTTCTATTCCCAGATACGATTCATTTACTATCACATACCAAAATATGTCAGATTCAGTATAATTTCAAAAGCTTAAGAATGGCAGTTCATGCTGCTCATAATCCATTAATGACTACTTTTAAGTTTTCTTTTTTCTTCCCGGTAATCTTTAGTCAATTTATTATTCCAGCAAGGCATACTATTGCAGTTCAATGTTGATCATCGTGAAAAACGGGAATATCAAGCTCAGCTTTCAGTCTTTCTTCAATTTCAAAACATCTTGGAGCAGAAATATCCTCAAGATTGATTCATCAGAAAGTCGGAGCTATATTTTTTATGGTCCTAATAATCTCTTCTGTATCCTGTGTATCTAATAATATCGGGAAAGCATTTACTCAGGCAAACTCTTTCATAAGTATGCACTTCCCTTCCATTACAGGAAGTCATGCCTCCGGTCAAATATTACCCAATCAAAGTACGGCACTTCAATCGCTTATTACAGCGATCGTATTTCATTTTATCGTATATTTATAGGCGTCATTCTTGTTTTCTGCTATTTTAAGGCATGGTGCAGCAACTCATGGAGTATAAGCCAAACTTAAATCAAGTTTTGTAACAAGTGGGATTTTAGAAATTATTTCAAGTTTTCATTTTAAACCAGAATGCATTTCAAGGCTTTCTTCAAAATAATTCATATTATTAAAAAATTAGTTATATGGCATATAGTTTAGATCTTTTTTTAAAAATACAAGAATGAGTAAGTAAATAAAAAGAAACCAGATTGCTCTGGTTTCTTTTATTTTTTATTTTGAAATTCTTATAACCCTTTTAGAAGATTCTCGATTTCCATATCAGCAGAATCCTCTCAAGCATCACTTGAGTTACTTGCTTCTTCTGCTGGGGGAGGAGTTGGCGCTACAGGAGTTACAGTATCTTGAACGGCCTCAACAACAGGAGCAGCTGGCATTTCTTGTGTTATTTCAGAATATGAATCCCTTATTGTATCATTAGCTGCAATTGTATCTGAAGCTTCATATCACTCTATCGGTGCGACAAGCCTTTTTGCAATATAGCCTACACGATCATTATATCTAGGATATTTTGCATTGACAACTCTTATCTGAATCCATTTATTAAGGTATACCTTTTCACTTGTAACCTCAAGCACATCAGAATTATTAAGAACGGCGACTTTTCTATTGAGATCAAAGCCTCTCAAAAAAGCAGTTCATGATTTAACAGTATATCTTAGTGAATCGACCTTTTCAAAATAAGGTTCTTGACTTACAAGATATCCTCAATTTACAAAACCGACTTCTCAATTTTCTAAAAGCACTTTTTTCCACTTTCAATTATTATCTAGTACAGTGACCTTATATCCTGAATCAACGGTTGCAATGATTTTAGATTTTGCGCTTCCTGCGGCCCTGACATTCAAATGAGCAGCTTTTACATACATAAAATCATCAGCCAAAGTAGTTGCAGAAGCTACGGCAGTTAATGCAAATATACTTAAGATTATCTTTGAGATTCTTTTTGTATTTCTCATAAATTTAAATTAAATAAATAAATACAAAATAAGTAAAGCATATATTTGTGATTTTGTCAAATATTGTATTATTTATTTATTGTCCAAATCATAAAAATAAATATAATAATAAAAATAAATAAGTATGTTCAATGCGCAATATTTTTAAATATGATAAAAAGAGAGGATTCCAGACGAATGCTCACTTAAATTGCGTTGAATATCAAGAGGATAGGAATTTATACGTCTAAGGATATTAAAATATCTGGATATATAACAAAAAATCACTATGATAAAACAACCATTGTATATAATTTCTGGGTGCTCCTGAGTCGGCAAAAATGTTGTATGGGAACAAATTGAAAAAACACCATGAATAAAGGCTAAGAAGGTGATGACATTCACAACAAGAGAAAAAAGGATTCATGAAAATCATGCATCTGAATACCACTTCATTTCAAAAGAAGAATTTAATAAAAAGATAGATTCATGAGAAATGCTAGAATGGACCGTGACGAATTCCGCACTATATTGATCAACAAACGATGAATTAGAAAAAATAATAAGCCATTGACTGATTCCGGTTTATATCATTGATGTTAAATGACACAATAGTATCAGAGAAAAACTTTGAGAAAAGTTTGATATAACTTCTGTTTTCATTCTTCCTCCGTCTTTTGAAATATTAGAAGAAAGGCTTGAAGCAAGGTGAACAGAGTCTGATGAAAGAATGCTTGTCAGATTACAAACTGCGAAAGAAGAACTTGAACATATCGCAGAATATGACTATTTTGTGATTAATAATGAGATAGAGCAATGTGCTAAGGAAATCATTGATATATTGAAATTAAAATAAACTATGGAAATCCAAATCTCTTTATGATTTGATGATAGGAAAATACCTGAGAAAAATAAAATAACCGCAAACGATGTTCTTATTGATAGAGGATCCAGATATGGTTATGCTTTTACACAAGTCACTTGAAAAGAAGGGCTTAAAAATTTCTTAAATGAAATTCGGTCCATAAAACCTTTCGATTCTGCCGATCATTGCAGTTATGCCTTCAGGATTCGATCTTCTGAAGGTTTGCTTATTGAATGAAAATGAGACGACTGAGAAACTTGAGCTTGATTATGTATTCTACGTGAGCTTAAAAGAGGAAATGCAGAGCAGGTGATCTTAATTATCAGCAGGCATTTCGGAGGGATATATTTGCAAAATGACAGATATATGAATATAGTTCAAGTCAGTAGGATGGCGATAAGCAATATGAAATCATAAATATGTACAAAAACCCCTTTTACATAGAAGAAGCTGTATGAAATAATTCATTCTGACAACCTTTAAGAAATTGAAGGTCTTTATTTGTTCCTTCCATCATCAAATGAAGTATGCTGGATTTGAAAATTTGAGATAATATTGCCTTTGAAGAGGTTGATAATAATGAAATAACAAGTTTCAGATGACTAAAAAATTTCATAGAAACGTCTTTTGCATGAATCCCTTTATATATTTTTGATAATCATAATCATGCTTTTTATTTCTGGAACTTGGCCAAAAATAAACAGATTATTAAAAAAAATATCACCTTGGTTCATATAGACGAACATTCAGATATGCGAGAACCTGATTTATATATGCATGAGTATGATTTAAATGATCTGAATAAAGTTTTTGAATACACAAATAACGTGCTGAATGTTGGAAATTATATAAAACCAGCATTAAAAATATGATTGATCGATAATCTTAATAATATTCAAAGCGAATGAGAATTAGATGATATATATTCAAAAATTCTGGATTTAAGTTGAGACATGATACTTAATCTTGATTTGGATTTTTTTTCTGAGGAAATGGAATATATAAGTTATACCAAGAAGAAAAAGATAATCCTAGGTCTTGCTCACAAATCAAAATTGATAACCATATCAACAAGCCCCTTTTTCATAGATCAAAATAAGGCAATTGAAATCTGTAAAGATATCTTCTTAAGGTAGTTTTTAATTTGGCTTGTTGTACAAAGACAGCTATCAATTATTGATAACAAACACGGGGAGTTGTCCAGGATTTTGATTATGATTTTGCACTTAATCCGAAAACCTTTGATTTTGAATCATTTGAATTTTTAAAATGAACTTTTAAAGATGATGTATCTGAAATAATGCAAAAAAACTAAAAATTTTAATTTTACTTTTATTCAAAAATCATTATATTGATAAGTAGAATTTAGAGCCAAAAAGGGAGTTTTTATCTTAAAAATTCCCGACTGAACTCTAAACGCCAAGACTTGCCTTATCTAAGGGCAAATTTTGATATTGTTGTACTGATTCGATACTACTTGATTCCGTACAGATGCGATTGATTGCATCTCTGCGATGCCCCTTGATCCTTATGTAGAGACAAGGCAATGCCTTGTCTCTACATCAATACATCAATACATCAATCCGTACAGACGTAATGCATTACGTCTCTACAAATTTTTTACTTTTAAAAACTATCTAATATGGCTCCAGCTAAAAAAGAAGATTCATATGATGCATCGAATATCCAGATTCTAGAATGACTAGAACCGGTACGCAAAAGACCTTGAATGTACATCGGTTCTACCGATGAAAGAGGGTTACATCACCTGATATGGGAAATAGTCGATAACTCCATAGATGAAGCAATGGCTTGATATGGTAAAAATATCGATCTGAAAATCGGTACTGACGGCTCCATGGAAATCAGCGATGAATGAAGATGAATTCCTATCGATGTCCATCCAAAAACTGGAAAATCAACTCTTGAAACCGTTCTTACAGTTCTTCATGCCGGATGAAAATTCTGATGAGAGGAAAGCTGATATAAGGTTTCCGGATGACTTCACTGAGTTTGAGCTTCAGTTGTTAATGCCCTATCGTCAAAATTAGAAGCCTACGTTCATAGAAACGGGAAAATCTATTATCAACAATATGTAAGATGAGTTCCTGTTGACGAAATCAAACCTATCTGAAAAACAGACAGGACTGGTACGACTATCAAATTTTATCCTGATTCAGAAATGTTTACATGTTTGGATTTTGATTATAAGACAGTCTTATCTAGGCTAAGACAACAAGCATACCTTACAAAAGGTATTCAGATGACCCTTATAGACGAAAGATCAGAAGATAAATACAGATTCTATTTCGAATGATGAGTTAAGTCATATGTCCATTTCTTGAATAGGCAATTTGAGGAACTTGGAGATATTTTCTATGTTGAAAGGAATGTTGACAACATCAATGTTGAGATAGCTGTTCAGTATAAGAAAGATGATTATTCAGAAAAGATTGTGACTTTTGTAAATAATATCAATACTCCAGAATGAGGTACTCACCTTGTATGATTCAGAACAGCCCTTACTAGAACTATCAATAAATATGCAAGAGCCAATGATATCCTGAAAGAAAAAGATATCAATCTTACAAATGAAGATGTGGTCGAATGAATTACGGCCGTAATAAGCGTAAAAGTTCCAGAACCTCAATTTGAATGACAGACAAAATCAAAACTAGGAAATAGCGAAGTCAGATGAATTGTTGATAAGCTTGTTTGAGAGAAGCTTAATGAATTCTTTGAAGAAAATCCAAAATCGGCAAAACTTATCATCGAAAAATCACTTCTTGCAAGCAGGGCTAGAATGGCCGCAAGAAACGCTAGAGATACCATTATCCGCAAATGAGCGCTAGAATGAATGACTTTGCCAGGTAAGCTTGCAGATTGTTCTTCAAGAGATCCTTCAAAATCAGAACTATATATAGTAGAGGGAGATTCTGCGGGAGGTTCGGCTAAACAATGAAGAGATAGAGAATTCCAAGCAATCCTGCCACTCCGAGGTAAAATCCTTAATACAGAGCAGGCTCGTCTAGACAGAATTTTCGGTAATCAAGAAATCAAGAATCTTATAATCGCGATCGGTACTTCAATTGGAGATACTTTTGATCTTTCAAGATTAAGATATCACAGAATAATAATAATGACGGATGCGGATGTTGATGGAGCCCATATCCGTACTCTGCTTCTTACTTTCTTCTACAGATACCTAAAAGATCTTATCATCAGCGGAAACATATTTATTGCAATGCCACCACTATACAGGCTTGCAAAAGGTAAACAAAGCTGGTATGTCTTCACTGAAGAAGAAAAACTTAAAATCATAGAGGAATTCGGGGTTACAACAGAATGAATCCAACGTTATAAAGGTCTCTGAGAGATGAACCCAGAACAACTTTGGGAAACGACTATGGATCCATCGGTTCGTAAAATGTCGAAAGTAAGAATTGTAGATGCAGAAAAGGCTGACGAAGTATTCAAGACTCTTATGTGAGAAGATGTTCCCCCAAGAAGAAGATTCATCCAATCCCGTGCCAAGCATGTTACTAATCTAGATATATAAGAATTTAAAACACCGGTTGAGATATCGGTGTTTTTTAGAGATAATTAATAAATATGCAATATATTTACTTAATCATACTAATATTGATTTCAATATTAATGCTAATATTTACACCAATTTTGTTTATACTTAGTCTTTCCTTTGGACTTCTAATATATATAGGTGTAAAAATAGATGAAAAATATAAAATCTTTAAAGATTATAATGAAATTAAAAAAAATGTTGAGATAGAAAATTTAAAGCTGTTTAATAAGATAAAAAAAATTCTTTGATGGTTTTTTAGAGTAATTATAATCATATGATTTTATTCGGCTTTAATAGTATATTTATGACCTAAAGATATATCAAATATAGCTATTAGTAATTTAACTCTAAAAGATATTTGAATAAATATACTATGCGTTATAATATGAATTTCTTGATTACTTGTATTATTTAAAGTAGACTCAAAAGATGAAGATATAAATTATATTGAATGGTTTGATGTTGGTATTTGAGTTAGTATTATATGAATAATAGTATATTTCTATTTAATTAAATAATAATATACACTGTATTGTAATTCATTCTGAGAGCACAAAACAATAAATTTAAAAATGCCTTAGGGTGGGGTTTGGGGTAGAGCAGCAGGTTGTTTGAACGAAGCGTAGCGGAGAGAGTCCTGCGGAACCCCAAAGGTTTTGCATACTTTTGGCTCCAAAAGTATAATAACCTGAAGATGATGATTGAGAAAAAACTACATCTTGAAGTCAATATGGATCCTGAAACAAGTTCAGGATGACAAACCAAGAAGAATATTACTCAACATTATAAAAGAATATACACTTACCAAAGTGACCCCTCTGTCCTGCGGACATCTCCCCTGTATCAGGGGAGAGAAAAAGGGATGATGTAATTAATAGACCCATTCGACTCCACTCCGTTCCACACTCCAAGAGCACTTCCTTCAGGGCGCTCAGGGTGACAGAACACTCCGCAGAGCAGCTGTATTCGACTCTCTTCCTGCGGAATCCACACACTCAAGAGCACTTCCTCCGAGAGTTCAGTATGACATAAAATATAAAAACCTATATGAATAAATCCGAATTACAAAAAATTAAGAATGATTTACTCAGTTTTCTAAGAAATATTGGAAAAAATAGAACCTTGTTTCAAATAACAAAAGACAATTGCAGCGAAATCTCCAGATATTTCTGAGTAGAGATGATTAAAAAATATTGAGTTCAGTTAAAGCCTTTTATTCTTAAATGAACAGTTATAATCAATAAAGAAAATATTGTCCATGATATACTTTGATTTTACTGGCAAGAAGAAATAATTATAATTGATCCGACAATATGGCAATTTTATCCTAAAAGTCGTTCAATTTTAGTTTTAGAAACAGAAAGAGGAATAAATGATTGTATTAGATTAATAAATTTAAAATATAAATCAAACTGGGAAGTAAGCGAAAATTTGGATATTTCAATGAAAAGAGAAATGAATGAATGGATAGAAATGATAAAAGGCAATATTGAGGAGCAATTCCCTTCCAATTAACCTCATTACCAGACTATTAAGGTTTGCATGCTTTGGATTTAAAAGTATAATTGATGAAGATTAGTTGAAAGTAACCCATCCGCCCTATCGGGCACCTTCCCTATATTAGGGAAGGAAAATCTAGAATAGAAGGGGGTTTTAGGGGGAGATAAACGATGGTGACCAAGATGTCGGAGCAACTGCAATTCTTTTCCCTTGATTTTATTTCCCCCTAAAGGTTTTGTATACTTTTGGCTCCAAAAGTATAATTGATGAAGAAGAGTTGTATGTAACAATTGATAATAAGAATTACCCGCTTAAAATAAATTATATAAGGTAGATTCCTGCCTTTACTCCAAGAGCACTTCCTTCGGGCGCGCAGGAATGACAGAACAAGAAAAACACACAATTCCTATTCCCATTATAATTTATTACTCTAAAAATATATAATATTCATAACCCAAAAACCCATGACAACTCTCTGAATAAGCTATCAACAAGCACAATCTCTTGTAGATAAATACATTACAGAACCATTTACAAGAATTCACCTTAGAGAAAGTGAGGTGATAATGAGAT
>CAZUBA010000033.1:0-2618 GCA_964618565.1 uncultured Candidatus Peribacteria bacterium
GCGATAAGGTATATCCATTCTCAACCGGCATTTTTTACATTTTTTTCAAAATGTTCATATAGTTTAGATCAGTATCACTTTCCCCTATGATTCTCATCTAAAATAAATGCCCAAACGATAGCGCCTTTTGCTTTTATTTTTTCTCATAATAGATATCAGATTATACGGCCATTTACTTCTATTATAAGAAAATGGCCGTCATCTTGCAGATAATGATTTAAAAAATCTTCATCATAATATTTTCCGTTAACCCATAATATTTCTGGATCATCACTCAATTCCTCACATCTTTTCAAATCAAATAATTGTGCATTCCTTATAATCATAGTCTTATATTTTATAATTAATTGAATTTACAAATTTATCCTTGCTTTAAAATTTTACATTTCTGTTGATCTTGTGTTCTATGCCATCCATTATATCAACATATAGTTTTGGTGTTAGGAATTCTTTATCAAATAGATTTTTTATGTTTTTTTCTTCAAGCTTCAATAAAGATTTATTTACAAGCCTTACATCTAATAAGCTTATCATTTCTTCATTTTTTGAATAGATATCATCCATTTTTATTTTACTCAAAGAATTGAATCTTGTATATAATTCAATTGCCTCATCAAATATTTCTGTTGAAAATCCCCATTTTATTTTCTTCAAAATTTCAAATTCCAGAAGAACCTTGCTTGAAACAATGTGCTTTGTTCTGTTCTTGAGATATTGATAGATTATATCATCATCTTTGGTATTGATATAATTGAGTATCTTATCGGCAAATTCCATTTCTTCGATTAATGTTTCTTTCTTTATTTGCGCCTTATCGCATTCTATTCTCTCAATTTGCCTCTCTATTTTACCCAACATATATTTGAATATATATTCGTCGACTTCATTATATCTGAAAAGCTCTTTAAGGTATTGTTTTTCTATTCACAAAGCATGAAGTGATATTGCTTTAAAGATTAATTTTTCAGGCTCTTTTACTTGCGATAATAATCTTTTGAATTCCTCTATTTCATGATCTAATTTTTTCTGATATTTTGCTTTAAGAGATTCGTATTCATTTTTTGAAACATGTCATTTAGAGAATATGGATTCTATTTTATTAATTGTTTCAATATAGACTAGAATCATGGATTCATGTTTTTGAAAATGCTCAATATCATGAAGCTTATTTATCTTGAGTTTTTTTACGGCATAACCTATTGTCGTAGCCTTAATGAATAAGGTGAACATTATGCTTCAGATTGTGATAGCAAGCAGGAAATCCTTAATAGTATATGGCAGTGTCCAGCTTTGAATTGCAAAATTATCAGGAATCATGAGCACCATCATAAGGGCAAGGGCTCATCTAAGGCTTCACCAAGCAAGCAGATGTTGCCATGAAGCAGGAATTTTTTCTTCAAGTTTCAAATGATTAAATATGCTCAAAGGCAGATAAATGCTTATTCACCTTGCTATTATTACAACAAGAATTGCAATTGAGATAGGTATGATAAAATCCACAAGATTTATATTGAGTGAAAAAAACATAACTCACATAAGCAGGAATACCAATGAATTTGCAACAAAGGCCACAAATCACCAAAAGTTCTCCATATATTCCTCTACCTTATGAGAAATCTTATATCTTCAATAATTACCTACCACGATTGATGCTAGAGCTGTTGCTATCACTCAAGATATTTTTATATCAAAGCCTCAAATCGATACAAATTCGCTTATTATTTCAGATAATATGAATGTCAGATGCGCAACTATCATTGTAAAAGCAATTTCTAGATTGTCATTTCATTTAACTTTTTCGATAAGCTTTGAAAAACCGAATCACATCATTGATCAAAAAATCATTCATCAGAAAAGCATGCAAAGGAATGTTGCGACTCAAGTTCAAATAGTGGCTGCAGTTATTGCCCCGCTTTTAATTATTGCAAGCATAACAAGAAATAATGCAAGCGCTGTTCAGTCATTAAATAAGCTTTCGCCTTCAAATATCAATACGAGCCTTCTAGGTGCTCAGAATTGTTTGAACAGGGACAATACCGCAACCGGATCAGTAGAAGAGATTATTGAGCCGAAAAGCATTGCAATTTCTAGAGGTATGGGTAATCAAATCAAGTTAAAAGCAAAATATAGCCCATATCAAACAATAAAAGTCGAAATCAGTAATCATATGATTGCTAATGCTCAGATTGATTTCCAATTTTTTAATAGTTGACGATATCTCATATTATAGCCAGATTCAAATATAAGTATCGGCAAAAAAACAAAAAATAGCATTTCAGGAGTCAATTTGAATTCTACTAAAAAATGCAGAAAGGGAATCTTACTCAATGGTATCAGCACAAATCACGCAACGACAAGAAGTACCGTATAGGGCAATTTTGTCCTTTTGGATATCATATAGACAAAGCTTGATATTGTAAGCAGGCTGAGTATTGCAAGCATTGAAGTTAAAAAATGATGATCCATGATATTTAAGTAATTGATTTAGAATTCGCTAATCTTATAGATTATTTTAAATTTACAAATTAAAATAAAAAAAATAACCCTTTGTACAAAAGGGCTATAGCATAAAAAGAGTAGATTTTTTTAAGGGTTGGATTAATCGGTTCGGTTGGATT
>CAZUBA010000033.1:2718-18803 GCA_964618565.1 uncultured Candidatus Peribacteria bacterium
GGTTGGATTAATCGGTTCGGTTGGATTTATATGATTATATGAATATTTTTTGCAGCCACGCGATCCATCTGTTATATTTAGGTATATTTCATAAGGTTATTCTTGTGCAATTTTTAATGTCTAGCCTTAGTTGTTTAAGCAGGTCTTTGGTTATTCCATTTTTTTGCCTGAATACGGCATTTGTTTCATTGAGTATATCAAAGCTTCAATTTGTCAGATTCGCTGAGCCGATAATCGTCGTGTATTCATCTATTAATATGACTTTCGCATGTATCATGCCCTTATATAGATAAATCTCCATATCCTGTTCACGTTTATTTATGAGAGAAGGTTTTAAAAGCTTATAAATGCTATGCATATTTGCATGATATACTCCATCTGATTCATCTGGCATTATTATTTGCACTTTAACTCATTTTTGGCTTATTTTTTTGAGTTTCCTTATGATTATATTATCTGTAAGATATCAATGTTCTATAATTATATTTTTTCTTGCCCTATAGAATTCTCTAATCAATTCTTTTCTAATCAGTTGATTGCTTTTGATGTTCATAAGTATGCTCATTCATTCTTTCCACTTACGTGCAAAGAATCTTTTATGTTTTTTAAATTCATGTGAATAAATATTTTTTGATAATTCTCATGTGATAAGCACCATATAATCATGCCATCCTCATTTGCTAGGTTCTAATTTATTCTGAGGAGTAAGGTACTCATCTGAAATATTCATTCAGCCTATCAGCATCTTGCTTGAACTTGTATTTTCATCAAACAGATAGACTTTAGAATGATTATTTTCCTTTATGTATTTAAATAAGAAAAATGATCAGGTTCATATATTTTTAAAAAATACATTTTTTTCATTACTGATGAATTCCATTCATATTTTTGTATTGAATATGTCTCATCATAGCCTTCAAATGCTTATAAATTTTTGAAAATTATATACTGTCGTTCAGAAAGCGTCCTTTTCAATATATATCTTAATATTTGGGCAACTTTTGATTTTTTGGTTTAGGCTATTGATTATTAGTCTTCCAGATTCATCGTCTCTCCACATGTACATTCTGATCTTTATTGTGAGTTCAGCCTCTTCTATCAATTTTAAGATCACTTCAAGAGCCCTTTCTCAATCTATGATAAGTTCAGCTTTATTTTGATAATCCTTTAGCATATTTTTACTTTATTTCATATGCTATAAGAGTAATTGATTTTTAGAATTTTACAATATTTTAAATGATTTTTCATTATTTATCATTTAAACAAAAATATTCCCGGGGAAAATTCCAGAGAATATTAGAAGAAAGTCGGATAAGCTTTACTTATCAAGCGGATTTTTCATCAGATTCAATTTTGCTCAAACCTTATCTGGATTTTGGGCAATGAATTCTTGGGTAGCCTTAAGTGATTCAGGGGAGTTTTTTAATGCTACCGATTCACTTCCTGATTGAATATCTTTGTTCATATGACTTATATTTAAAAATTAATAATTTTCTAGAACAATAATTGCTTCATTTTCTTCTTTTTCACGTTCCAGTCTTTCCTTTTCTTTGATTATTGAAAGGCTATCTAGAGTCTGACGGATTCTTTCTCTGTTTCACTCGTCTTTAACAGAATCGACAGCAATCTCAAACATTTCAATTATGGAATCTATAAGCTCAGGACTTGCTCATTCGGCTTTTATGGTTTCATAAAGCGATTCAGCCAATACCCAATGTCACTTAAGCGCAAGCAGTGATGTAAGTACTACATTTTTCTTAAGTTCATAGATTTCAATTTCTCAAATATTCATAGTGGAACCTTAAATTTTCTTTAATTGTATATAAAATACTGATTTTTGTCAATTATTTAAAGGAAATTCATTATTTGCAATTATTTGAGACGAGTCTTTTTTGCGATTATTTTCTTGAGGTTTCTTGAAAGTCATATTTGCTGCCTTTTCAGATTTCTATCTCATTTATCTCAATAAGAATGCTTAATTTGCTTATTTTTAAGTTTTTTTGAAATTTTCTCTCTCTTTGCTCATTTGGTATTTCAATTTATATTTTCTAATTCTTCTCTCATAATATTCTTTTATCTATATATACCGTATTGGCAATTTCAGCCTTAAAAATATTTTCATTGAATAATTCATCGATGATTTTTTTTGTAAACTTCTGGTACTCCGCTGACATTAGTATCTTATCTGCCATTTCATCTTTTCAATCTACTGAGAAATAACTTATGTTGGCCATCTTTTCTACCTCACCTGTAACAATATGTGTCAATTTCCTTGTGATTTCAGGCAATGCGTCGCGGGTCCTTATTTTATTTTCTGACATCATCTTTGCTATTGATTCAAGAATTTTGAATCATATTACTTCATTTATAAGTTCAATATTATTCTTAAGTATCTTCTTTACTCAAAGTGTTCTTGCCCTCATGATCTTCTCGTTCTGCTTCTTTCTTATATCAAAGAGCTCAACTAATTTTTTCTTGTCTAGAGTGCTTTTCTGGAGTTTTTTTGGAAGCGTATGGACTGAAGTCAGAAAATTCTTCAGTTCATCTTCTTTTACGTGTGTAATATTCAATGCTTTATAGGCATTTCATGATTTGTTCCTGTTTTTTTGAATCTTTGCTTGCAATACCAGAGTATCTGCAATATGTAAAAGCATCTTTGCATTATAATTCTCCATTTTTGTTGCTTTTGTGGGATGAAAATGGGCAAGCCCTCAACATGCGCTTAAATCAATTTCGAAATCTCTTATTCTATATGTTCAAGCTGTAAGCTTTTGGAACAATCTCTTCAAGAGCGTTATTGAATCTTTCATTGAGACATCGACTATAGCCAAAAACCATTCATCTCATCAATAATAATTGGATAATATATATTTATATCAGAGTTCGCTTAAAACTTCTTTAAGTATAATTCAAAATTTGAATATCGATTCTGATCAGGTCTGATGTCAATAAGTTTCATTCAGCGTCTTGAGATTATTCATATCAAAAATATAAACAGAAACCTCTTTATATTTCTTTAAATTAATGCTCTCAAAAACCTCATCCAATTCAACATCAAATCAGTATTTGCTCAAGGCTTTTGTCTTGATATCTATTTTCTTCTCAATTTTTCTGAATCTATCTATTGATCCCATTGTAAAATCTTCATTTTTGATATTCGCTTCAATAAATTCCATGAATTTTGCAAACAGCATTATATTATCTTCAACTAGTACCTTCTTGATTTTTGGGTCAAGATTGATCATTTTTGATAGATGCTGTATGCTTTTGGTCATTTTGTAGATAAGTTCGTCCAGAAGATCATTTTGTATATTAAGATTTTTTATGAGTTCTTTATTTTCATTCAGATAATTATAATCATTTTCAAGGAACACTTTCTCATACCCTCTATGCTTATATTTTTCAGAGAGTTTGGCCAAGTATAACTTGGTTGCGTAGAACTCAGGTTTTATGTCGGATTGTTTGATTTTTTGTGTAGCCATTGTTAAGTTATTTGCTTTTATATATTATTGTATTTTTTTGTATAATGCAAAGAAAAGTTTTGCAATTTTACCATTTCTCTTTATACCTTATACGTAATTTAATCTGATATTATTATGAATTTAGTCATTACGTGCATTGCCTGAGTGGAATCGCTGATAAAAAATGAAGTAGAGAGGCTATGATATAGGGCTTCCGAGGTAAAAGACAGGCTGGTTTGCCTTGAAACTGATGATGCTTGAATCGCACGTGTAAATCTTTGGTCAAGAGTGGGCAACAAAGTCTACCTTGAACTTGCAAAAAAGCAAATAAATGATTTTGATTTTTTATTTGATCTTGTTGATGATATCGATTGGAGAAAATATGTAACAGGCTGAGCGCCGGTTATTGTTAACGCAGTCTCAATAAGGTCACAGTTAACCAGTCTTCCCGCAATTCAAAAAACTGTAAAAAAAGCGATTGTAACAAATATATTATGAAGCAATACTGATATATTATTTGAAGATCCCGATAAGACTCCGGTTGAAATTTTGGTATTTTTCCAAGATGACGAATGTAGGATTCTTCTAAACACTTCCGGAAGCGCTCTCCATAAACGTGGATACAGAACTTCTGAACATGAGGCTCCGATTAAGGAATCACTTGCTGCAGCCTTGGTGCTCCTTTCTTGATGGTCTTACAAAAAGCCGCTTTATGATTTTTTCTGCGGTTCTTGAACCATATTGATCGAAGCTGCACTTATAGCTAGAAATATAGCGCCGGGAAGCTTATGAAGAAGATTTTCATTTGAAGAATTCAGTTGGTATCCGAAAAATCATCTCCTTGAAGCAAAAGATGAAGCAAAGCAAAAAGCTTTTGTAGATAAAAAGTATGAAATATATTGAAATGACATTGAAGAATATAATATCAGAATGTCGAAATCAAACGCTCTGAATGCAGGAGTTCTGGATACTATAACTTTCCAAACAAAAGACGCTCAAGAATTTGCAAAGAAACTTGATCTTGTTTGAACTGTAATTTCAAATCCACCTTATGGACTCCGCTTAAATAAAAGCAATACCTGAGATATCTATAAAACTATCTCTTCAATTTTTCAACTGAACCCACTATTGAATTGAGGCGTTATCACTTCTTTTGAAGATTTTGATACTATGCTCAAGATGTCAGAGTGGAAAAAAAGAAAACTCTACAACGGTAATGAGCGCTGCTATTTTTATAAAAAAGTTTCTTAAGGGTTGTTTTAAAGGTAATGGATGAATTTTGGGATTAACATTTCTCTATTGGTTCATTTTCTTGAAACAACTGTAAAAAATTTCACTTCATAATCATTTCAATATACATTCTTGATGTGTTCAATAAATGCTCACATCAGATTTGTCGAACGTAGCGCATTATATGAATATTTCTTGTCGAGCATTATATTGACAGCCTTATTTGCCGAATCGACACTTATATTCTCTACATGCTGGATCACAAAATTCTTTATGCTTTTATTTGTACTTTTCACATGAAAAGATCTTAGCTTTGATATCATGATCTTATAGTTAGTTTGATAATGCATAACTTCTGTTCAGGCCATCTTTTAGCCTTTTAGAGAAATCTGCCTTTTTTTGGAAGCCTTTTTATCATTTGGCCATTCTATTTCGCCTATATGTACATTTTCCAAATCCGTAAAATTCGGATTATTCTTTATAAAATCGTCAAATAACTTCTTATTATTGAACATTTCTCTTGCGTCAATGCACTTTTGATCTGCTCTCTTACAGATAATGTTTTCCGAATTTGACATATCTTAACAATTAAAAATCTAAAAAAGAGTATTCGCTAGTGTTGACTTTGCATTATACTCTTTTATGAATAATTGGAAAAATAATCCAGTGAAGTTTAGCAGTGTTTTGAGTGATTATTGTGTGAACTAGTTTTTATATTTCCTGAACCACGTCAACTGTCTTTTGGCATAATTCCTATTGTGCTGTCTTACGATATCTATGCATTCTTCCAGAGAGTATTCTTGTTCGATATATCGGATAACTTCTTTATATCAAATAGTATTAAGCCCAAAATCAGTTTTTTTAAAACCAGAATTAAGTATATTTTGAGTCTCCTCTATAAGTCATTCTTCAAACATTTCTCCTATGCGCTCATTGATCCTGGAATATAATTTTACCCTATCTCAATCATAAGGGGTAATAAACAATATATCGTATATAGGAGGCAGTTTTTTCTTCAGCTCTTTTTTTGATTTTCCAGTTTGCTTGAAAACCTCAAGTCATCTCATTACATACCTGAAGTTATTGATTTCCAATTCTTGTGCATAAGTTTTATCTACTTTTTCAAGCATTTCCCAAAGATATAGATTTCATTTCTTCAGTCGAATATTCTCAAGCTCATCACGGTATTGCCAATCGGCCTTTATCTCAGGTATATCAAAATTAAAAGCAATCGCATCAAGATACAATCCGGTTCATCAGCATATTACAGGAATTTTTCATTCTGAATGAAGTCTTCCTATTATATCTGTAACTTCTTTTTTATATTCAGATACTGAATACTCTTTATCAATTTCAATAATATCTAACATATGATGTTTTACTCCTCTTTTCTCAGCTTCTTTTATTTTTCATGTTCAAATATCAAGATTTTTATATATCTGCCTTGAATCTGCGCTTATTATTTCTGAATTAAGATATTCTGCGATATCAATGCTCATTGATGTTTTTCAGCTTGCAGTAGGACCATAGATAATCACTATCTTTGGAAGCGGGGTAACTTTCTTTGTAAAATTTTCTAATTCACTTTTATTTAACATTTTCCTTTAAAATTATATTCTATATAATACTTCAAATTTTTAATTATCAATTGTAAATTAAAATTTGAGTTTATGACCTGTACATTCTAGTTATCTTGATAACATCTGACTTATGGCTTCTTGGAAAGCACTTCTTCAAAAATGGGTTACAGCGATATTTGTTCATTGCAAGAGACTGCCGCAAACAAAATTTGGATTGATGAGATGATAAATGACTATAGAGGATATTCTGGCAAATACTTAATTTCCGTCAAAAAGAATTTGCCTTAGAGGCATTAAGTTCATATTATAGATGAGAAATCAAAATTTTAAAAATAAGTTACTCAAATAAATGATAGATATAGAAAGAATAAAAGTAGATGCAGAACAATTTTTTAAAGTATCAAAATGAAGCCATGATTGGGATCACACGCTTAGGGTGTATAATCTGGCTGTTCATATCTGAAAAATAGAATGAGCTGATATGGATATAATACGCACTGCGGTGTTGCTTCATGATATGGCGCGACATGAACAGGATATGTCATCGGGAAAGATTTGTCATGCCGAAAAAGGAGCTGTTTTATCAAGGGAATATCTTGAAACACATGATTATCCGTCTGATTTCATAGATAAAGTAGTGCATGCAATATGAACCCATAGATTCAGAAAATGAAATCCACCGGAATCACTTGAGGGGAAAATCCTTTTCGATGCCGACAAGCTTGATGGTATTTGAGCGGTTTGAATAGGGAGGTCTTTTTTATTTGCTTGAGAACATCATGCAAAATTGCATAATCCAAATCCTGACTTGCGTCCAGAAGCAGAATATTCAGATGAGGATACTGCATATAGAGAATATATTGTTACTCATTCAAAAATTAAAGACAGGCTTTTTACAAAAGAAGCCAAAAGGATTGCAGAGTCAAGGCACTCATTTATGGAAGAATTTTTTAAAAGATTGAATAGGGAAGTCGAATGAGATGAATAAGTAAAATTATTTGTAATATTCGATAATTTGTGGTAATATGAAATTAATAATATTATTTTAGTTGTTTTATGACTGAAGAAAAGGCTTCAAGCGAGATCCTTTTAAATGAAAACAGTAAGACGATGAAAATCAGTATCCCTGCTAGCATGGCGTTTTCTTCAATGCTCAGAGATTTTATTGGTTCACTTATCTCTCGCGATACGAAATTCTCTTCAAAATGGAGGCATAGGATTCAACTAATGGCTGATGAGCTTATTAACAACGCTATTGAACATGGATCGTCTCCTGGTAAGCCTGTAAAAATTGCAATAACTATCTATACGAATGATGATATAGAGATTTCTGTAGAAGATACTTGAACCTGAAACAAAAAAACTTCCGCTGAAGAACTTATAGATAGGGCAAAAATCAATAGGGAAGCTATGACACTCGATCCGTTATCAAATAAATCAATCAGATGAAGATGACTGGCAATGATAGTTCTCAATTGGAGCGATAATTTTTCTTATGAAAATTCAAATAGCTGATGACTTGTTGCTAGAATCTTCAAAAAATTCACACCGGAATGCCAAGACCCACAGGATGACAGTATAAGACCAGATTTCAATTTCTTGATATCATAAAAAAACTTCGAATTTAATTCGAAGTTTTTTTATTGTCTCTTAATACATTCATCACATTCCTCACATTCATCACATATCAGGTGCAGCTGGGGCTTTTTCTGATGGTATTTCAGATATTACCGCTTCTGTCGTCAAAAACATTCAAGCAATAGAAATTGCATTTTCCATTGCGCTCCTTGTGACTTTTTTAGGATCTACGATTCATGCTTTGATCATATCAACGAATTCATCATTTCCTGCATCATATCAATAATTTACATCAAGGCTTTTGCGGATTTCCTCAACCACAATAGCTCATTCTTTTCATGCGTTTTCTGCAATCTGCTTAACTGGATAAGCCAATGCCCTCGCGACAATCTGTAGTCAAATAGTCTGATCTTTATTGAGCTGACTGAATCAATCCAATATTTTTGATGCCTTTAACAGGGCTACTCAACCTCAAGCGACTATTCATTCATCGACTGCGGCTTTAGTTGCATTAAGTGCGTCCTCAATTCTCAGTTTCTTTTCTTTCATCTCTACTTCTGATGCGGCTCAAACTTTGATAACTGCAATACCTCATGCTAATTTTGCAAGCCTTTCAAGATGTTTTTCTTTATCATAATCTGATTTTGTGTTTTCTACTTGTGCCTTGATTTCGGCAACTCTTCTTCTTATCAGGTCTTTATCTCAATTTCATGAAATTATTGTAGTATTGTCTTTAGTCGATACTACAGCTTTTGCACTTCACAGATGCTCGAGCGATGCATGTTCAAGCTTATATCATAGCTCATCGGTAATTACAGTCGCTCAAGTCAAAACAGCCAGATCCTTAAGCATTTCTTTCTTCCTGTCTCCAAATCAAGGAGCTTTGATTCATAATATGTTAAGAACTCATTTCAATTTATTTAATATGATTCAAGCCAGCGCGTCTCATTCGATATCGTCTGCTATTATCACGAGATCTCTTTTTCCAGTTCATGCTAATTGCTCAAGAATAGGTAGGATATCCTTTATTGAAGAGATTTTCTTATCAGTTATAAGTATTCTTGCATCATCAATTCTTGATTCCATTTTTTCTCCATCTGTAATCATATATGGAGTGATATATCAATTATCAAATTTCATTCCTTCAGTAAGTTCTACTTCAAGTCAGAATGTCTGTCATTCTTCAACTGTTATGACTCAATCTTTTCAGACCTTATCCATAGCTTCTGATATGATATATCATACTTCCGGATCTTGTGCCGAAATTGTCGCCACTTGTGCTATCTCTTCTTTTGCACTTATTGTTTTTGCATTTTTTGTTAGCTCAGCTTCGACTAGTTCTCAAGCTTTTTTCATTCAATTCTTAAGCTCAATTGCATTGATTCCAGATCTGATTTCTCTGAGTCATTCTTTAATCATTGCATAAGTAAGAAGCGCGGCGGTTGTCGTACCGTCTCATGCTGCGTCATTTGTCTTCGATGCCGCTTCTTTTATCAGCTCAGCACCCATATTCTCTATTTTATCCTCAAGTTCTATTTCTCTTGCTATAGTAACACCATCATTTGTCACTTGCGGAGCGCCATATCATTTTGAAAATATGACATTCCTTCATTTAGGACCTATTGTTGCAGTTACTGTTTTTGAAATTTTTTCAATTCAAGCGAACATTTTAAGTCTCGCTTCATCTCAGAATGTTATATTCTTAGCCATAGTAATTATTGTTAAAATTTAAAGTACTTGTTTTATTTCTTAAATTCCTTATGTACGAATATCGAAAGAAATAACAATAACGATACTCATATGAAAATTAAAAAATATCATGTTTTATATTCTATTTCATAATTTACAGAGATAGAATTTCAGCTTTTCAAACAATGCAGTTTAATTATGCTTCAGGTTTTATATTTCTCAACTGAATTTAATTTGCCCGAGTATAGAGTTTGTTGTTTTGAACTTCATTCGCATTCATATTTTACAATAGGATAATATGTTTCAAGCTTGCGCCTGTAAGTTCTGTATAATTTCTCATTTCAGATGACTTCAGCATTTATAATATTGCTGTTTTTGGCTGATTTATAGTTACTGTACAAATCAATACATCAAGAAATTATAATTACCAGTCATAATACTGAGAAAATACTTAAGAGAACCTTATGACTGATTGTTTTCATGATATCAATATAGAATTAATATTCTTTAATTATCTTATCTTTTTATTGATTTTTTTGCAATCAATCAAGCCTCATTTAATAAATTGTAGATTCCTGCCTTTACCCCAAGAGCACTTCCTTCGGGCGCGCAGGAATGACAGGTAATATTGTCTTTGCTTTAAGATTCCGTGTCAAATTTGCCGACTTAAAGGGATCTTTCGACTTCATTTCATTTCGCTCAAGATGACAGAATCGGAGATGACGCTCTCTCGGTATGACAGTGAGTTAGAATTTTCCAATTTCTAAATTCTAATTACCAAGTTCTAATTACTAATTTCTAACAACTACTCTTCAATCTTAGCTAGCACGTAATCTGCTGATAATATCTTATATTTCATTCAATCTATTTCTATATCATCTCAGGAATATTGTCAGCTTATTATCTTGTCTCCTGGTTTGAGATCTATTTTCATCATCTTTCATTCTACCTCTTTTCACGGTCATACAGCAACGACTTCATAAGCATAGGGTCTTTCTTTATTGGCATTTTCAGGGATATAAATTCATCCCTTGGTTACTTTCTCTGCTTCAAGTCATTTTAGAAGTACTCTATCTGACATTGGAACTATTTTCATAAGTAATGAGTTAAAGGTTAAAATTATCGCTTTTCATATTATTTAAAAATCTAAAATATGAAAAACTTATTTATAGAAGGATCCTGCAATAAAAAACTATTTTAAAAATAGCACGTCAATTATATACGTGCTAATATATTTGTCAATATGTTTTTCTTAAAAAAATTTCATTTATTCCATATCTATGCCAGATAATAATTCTATCCTTTCCTCCATTTTTTTCATGTTATCTTTTTTTGTCTTATTTCTTTCTGCCATTGCTGTATAAGTTTTAAAACGATGCTTTCTAAATAGGGAATATGCTGAAATTAGCCATTCTTTGGTGGGTATATCCATTTTATTTATCAATTTCAGCTCTTTTTTAAGATTCATAGTTTTAATGATGCAATCTTTTCTTCACAGATTATCCATGTCAGCATCTTGTATTATTTGCTCAAGCTTATTTGGGGTTTCACTGAATACCACTGTGGCCATTATTATTCGCTCAATCCTTTTTATCCTTTCTTCCTTCCAGTTTATCCCTTCAAGATATTTTCTTGCTATCTCTGCTCAAATTATCTCATTATTTCAATATCTCACTGTGAATCATGTATCATGGAACAGGGCAGCAATAAGCACATCAGTTTTTTCTTCCAGATAAACAAATTCCTTATCACAAAGATACTCGCTTCTGGAATAAACATCCAAAGTGTGATTTATATTATGATACGGGTAATGATTTACCTTTTCAAGCATATCAAGCACATATCTTAAAGCATTATTAATTGTTTTTTGTTCATTCATAATCTCTGAAGATGAATATGATATTGAAAGCATATTACACCTTTATATTTAAGTTATCAAATTATTTTAAAAAAATGAAGTTCTGTTGACTTTTATCACGTTTTTGATACTATCGGTACATTAATTTTTTATTAGAAAAGCATGTATAGCGATGAATCATTGCAAAGAATCGAGAAGATATCAAGAATGAAGAACTTATGAGTTATCCCATATGCTTCAAAATTTGATAAAAAGCATTCTATTGCTGATTTAATTGATAAATGATCAGATAATTTCAGAGATGTTACCGAAGTGATCGCTTGACCGAAAATTGAATATTCGACAGCCTGAAGAGTTATACTTTATAGGAGTTTTTGAAAAATCGCCTTTGCAAAACTTCAGGATGCGACTGGGGAAATTCAGATAATGTTTTCTAGAGAAAGCTGTAAGATAATTACAGATTGAGAAGCTAAAGCAGATTTAACAGAAGAAATGTCAGCATTCAAATTTGTTGAGAAACTTGTCGATATGGGTGATTTCATAGGGGTGAAGTGAGAGCTATTCGTTACACACAAGTGAGAATTGACACTTTTTGCTTGAGAATTTGAATTCTTATCTAAGGCAATCCGCCCTCTGCCAGAAAAATTCCATTGACTACAAGATCAAGAAGCTATTTATAGACAAAGATATCTTGATCTGATAAGAAATAACGATAGTTATGAAAGATTTCTTTTCCGTTCAAACTTTGTTAAGGCAATGAGGGATTTCTATCATGAAAATTCTTTTATAGAAATAGAAACGCCAGTATTTTGAAGTTCGGCTTCATGAGCTGCTGCTGCACCATTCGTGACACATCACAATGATTTTGATCATGATTTCTTCTTGCGCATTTCTCCAGAAACGAGCTTAAAAAAAGCAACTGTCTGAAGATTTGAAAGGGTTTTTGAGGTGGCTAAGGATTTCAGGAATGAATGATCAGATCCTTCCCATATGCAGGAGTTCACAATGGTAGAGCATTATGCTGTATTTTGGAACTTTGAAGATAATATGAGGTTTACGGAAGAAATGTTCGATTATATATTCAAGAAGCTTAATTTAAATAAATCAGTTAATATAAAGGATAAGAATGGAGAACTAAAAGAAGTTAATTTTGAATGACCATGGGAAAGGCTCGATTATGTAAAATGAATCAAGGAAGCAAGCTCAATTGATGTCGAAACTTACGAAGCGTGAGATGAGGATAAATTAAGAAGCGATATACGCTCAAAATGAATAGAGTTTGAGTGAATGAATAAGATGTGAGTTACAACTCTAATTGATTATCTATATAAAAAAGTACTTCGCCCAAAATTAATCTGACCGGTCATAATATATAATTACCCGAAATTGATGCAGCCGCTTGCTAGAGTTAGCGACAAAAATCAAAATATGGTAGAGCAATTTCAAGTTGTAGTAAATGGTTGGGAAATATTAAAAGCGTATTCGGAGCTTGTAGATCCTCTGCTACAAAGAGCAAATTTTGATGAACAGGCAAAAGCTAAGGCAATGTGAGATGTAGAAGCGACTTCAGGGGATGACGAATTTGTGCTATCAATGGAATATGGCATGCCGCCACAATCAGGTTGGTGAATGGGTATTGATAGGATCATAACATTGCTGACAGGGCAAGACAACCTAAGAGACTCAGTTTTATTCCCCTTGATGAAGCCTGAAATAAAATAATTTTTTAATAAAAAAACTGCCGATGGCAGTTTTTTTATAATGTTTGAGTACGGCTAAGATTGAGGATTTTTTTGATTTCATCCTTTGATCTTCAGATTCGTTGATTCATTCTTTCTATCATTTCTCTTCTTTTTTCAGGTTCATTCTCTCTGCTGAATAATTCAATGCTGGTTTTTACGGGTTCTGCTCAAGCTCTTATTATCATGGGAAATATCAGAGAATGCTTGTCAAATCTTCAAATGCTATCCTTGGTCAATCAAAAACACCAGTTCTTTTCTGGATTATTCATGTCATCTTTTGGATATTGCATTGCCATAGTTACCTTCATTAATTTTCAATGTCAATATTATAAACATAAGGCGGCAAATGTCAATTAATGCCACCTTTTATCTAGACGCATTAAAAACTTATTCTAAAAATCAATAAATTTAAATAGTTCTATGGTGATTATGATGACGATTCATATTATATTTTTTACACCTGATTTAATTTCAGGTCATCACTTACTTTATTAATCGAAGTTTTATTTATGTTTATTCATCTCTTTTAATTTTTTTTATTTATATGTAATTAAGGTTTCCTTTTTGATTTTATTCCTTTTTCAATATAATTATTTAATATTAATCTAAAGAAATAAATGAAAGTAATTTTAGTAGACATAGTTCCGCATTGAACAAAAGATGAGGAACATGAGGATAGGATGATTGAGCTTGAGAATCTGGTCGCAACCTATGGATCTCTTGTTGTAATGAAAAAAGTTCAAAAAAGAAATACACCTGATTATCATACTTTTGTCGGTAGCGGTAAGCTTGAGGAGGTAATGCATCTTTGAGATGAGATAGGCGCGGATCTTGTAATCATTGGAAACATCTTAAAGCCTGCACAGATATTCCATATAAATGAACTTTTTGAAAAAGCTAAATCAAAACTTAAGGCTTGGGATAGGGTAGACCTTATATTGAAGATATTTGAGCTTCATGCAACTTCACCCGAAGCAAGGCTGCAAATAGAGCTTGCTGCGATTAAGCACATGTGACCGCGTATATTCTGAATGTGACTTGAATTATCTCGTCAATGATGAGGATGAAGCTGAGCAATGAGATGATTATGAGAAACGAATACAGAGATAATGAAGCGCCATCTCAGGGAAAACGAAAAAAAGATCCTTGAAAAGCTGCAAGTTTATGCTAAAACTAGAGCTCAACACAGGCAATCTAGAAAAAGGAAAGAACTCAAAACCATTTGAATTGTAGGTTACACCAATGCTGGAAAATCAAGTCTGATGAATGCACTGACTCATAAATGAGTCTTGGCTGAGAATAAGCTTTTTGCGACTCTATGAACAAGCGTGGGCAAGATGTATATAGAAACAGAAGATTATAAGGGAAGGGAAGTGTTGCTTAATGATACCATAGGCTTCATCCGTGAATTGCCGCCAAGCCTTATAAAAGCTTTCTCTTCAACTTTGGAAGACAGTATAGAAAGTGATGTTTTATTGCATATAATTGATGCGTCAGATAAAAAAGTAGGAGAGAAGATTCAGATCGTGGAAGATACATTAGCTAAGATTTGAGCATCCCAGCCTAGAATATATGTATTCAATAAAATCGATTTGATAGACGATAAAACAATTAAATCATTAAAAAAAGAATTCAAGAATCTGAATCCTATTTTTATCAGTGCATTTGATAAGATTTGATTCGATGAGCTTAAAAGTACAATATTAAACTATATTTAGTGAGAAAATCTAGAAATTTTATTCAAAAACATTCTTTGCAGATAATCACTGCTATTTTTTGGATCCTATTAATAATCTCCTATTTCTATTATAGGAATATTTATCAATATTCTGATAGTGAAATAATGAAAAAAGTATATTTTTTACTAAAAAGAGAATGAATGTTCGGGTGAATAATATATGTATCACTTTATATACTGAGAACTTTTATCTTTTTTCCATCCTCGATTTTAATTATTCTGTCTCCATCATTATTTGGCTTGCCTATGGCATTATTTTATACAATGCTTTGAGAGAATCTGAGTGCGGCGCTTGGTTATTATTTCTGAAAATTCTTTTGAAAAAACATTATCTCAGAAACATATCTTGATAAATTTTCTTTTTTAAGAAAAAGGCTCAGAGAAGATTCCTTTATGACAATACTAACCGCACGACTGCTCTTCATCCCTTTTGATCCATTAAGTTACATCTCTTGATTCTTTAAAGCAAAATTTTCAGGATATACTTGGTGAACACTGCTATGAACATTGCCTTCAATGCTGATATTCTTATTTATTTGAGCATGAATCAAGAATATAGAAACATTCAATCTTTCAAATATAGATATCGATCAGAAATTTATGCTGCTTTCTGTTTTAATAATTCTCTTATCTCTGTTTTTAGTTTTTTTTATTAAATATTTACAGAATAATAATAACAAAAAAAAACACTCTAGCTAGAGTGTTTTTTTGTTATTTAATTGCAAGTTGTTCAAGTGCTGATTCTTTTAGGAACTGCGTTTCAAGTTCAATATAATAATCCATATTCATATTCTTATTTTCTTCTCTGTATTTATCCATCAGATTCTTAGCTTCAGATTTTTTCTGCTTGATGGCATCAATATCAAGTCATGTTCAATCTTCAACCATATCAGCAACTATGCTAAGCGTTTTTCAATCAGTTTCCAGAACTCATCATCAGATTGCATATATGGCATTTTCTCAAGGATATCTTATTGTCATTATTCCAGGCTTAAGCGCACTTATAATAGGCTCATGATTCTCTAGAATCGTGATTTCTCAAGATTTAGTAGGTATTGTTACAGATTTGAAATCATCTATTTCAAGGATTCTTTTCTTTATCGAGGTTAAAATTAGTTTCATGTGAGTTTTTTATTATTAAATATATTTATAAATGTCATTCCTGCGAAGGCAGGAATCTTCCTTTTATCAAAGTAGGCTATCGTACAA
>CAZUBA010000034.1:0-17920 GCA_964618565.1 uncultured Candidatus Peribacteria bacterium
TAAGTTTTAAGTCTGTAAATAACATTAATTTAAGTATGAAAAAATATATTCTTTTGTTAAAGAAGACTATTATATGGATAAATAATGTTTTGTCGATAAAGATTGTGATATCTTACTCCTAAAGAAGTATTTATCGAATGAAAAAGTTGCATTTGACTTTACTACGAAGCCTTTATTTAAAGGATTTTAGTCTAATTATTTTATTAAAGGATTATTTTAAATAGAAAGCTGTGCTTTGTACTATTAACTTAAATAAATAGACTTTCTATGATTTCAATAAAATTTTTAAATGATTTACTTTTATTTTTTGCTTGTTCTATATCTATATATTTTCAAAATTCTCTTCATATATATTCTTGATTTCCATCTAAATCAGTTCATTTAATAATGACTTGTAAAATTTCATATGTATCTTCTAGAGTATCTAAATCTTCTATTTTTAAATATTTATTAAGCCTATCTTCTTTAATTATTCAGTACCCTATTTTCATTATATCCGAGAATCAGGCCAAAAACCACGTTTCAATCTCTTTTTCAGCAAACATTGCTTTAACTTCTCCATTATATTCAGAACACCATTTTTTAATCAACACTTCTGCTCATTTAATTTTTTCAATGGAATTGATTTTATCCTTGTCAGTAAAAATTAAATAATAAATTTTATAATTTTTTAATTCTTTAAATAGATATTTTTGAGATTCTAATCTTTTTTTAACCTGTATATATGTGACATCACTAAATAATGTACAATCTCATCATTTGTGATCAAAGTTTCACATCACTGGATGTCAAAATAAAACATATGTATTTTTTTTCTTATATAAAATATTAGATTTCATATCTTCTCACTCAATTCATAAATGAGATTTTAAAAATTCTTGAAAAAAAGCATACTCGCTTTTTCATTCTCAAATAAAAACTAAAATATTATACATTTTAATAATTAGTTGGAAATAAATTATCTATAAGTCAATCTACATATAGTTCAGAATTTGATAGTTTATCATATACAGTCCTTTCTTCTTTATTAAGTTTACTTAAAATAAATTCATATGATAAAATGTTCGATTTTACCTTTACCTTTTCACTAAAGCTTCAGATATCTTTTAATAAATAAACATTTTCTCTATTAAATTTGTTTATAAATATCGGAGAATGAGTTGATATAAATAATTGGACATTACCTGATATAATTTTCAACAATTCAGAAAAATTTGACATAAGTGAAGGATGAATTACTGAATCTAATTCATCAAAAATCATAATATCTGGATTTTGATAAGATTTATTTTTTAAAGATAACCAATTCTTTAATAAGACAAAATATAAAATAATAGCTGTTCATGCTGATATAAACTCAATATTTCTAGGTCAATGGGGAGAATCAACATATATATCTCATTTTGAACCGTCTTTTCATTCCATATTTATATAAACTTTTCTTAAAATTCCGTCAGTATAGTCGTCTAAATCCTTATAAAACCTATTTAATTGCGATTCATCTCTTTGAATATCTGCTAAAAGAAAAATGAACTTAGCTGTAGAAAAATTTGATACTCCTTGATTAATTTCTTTTTTATTAACCTCTTCTACAGCTTGTAATGACATTTCTTTTTTATTAACCTCTTTTATTCAAGTTACAAAATCAAAAATATTTCAAGCACAATTAGAAAAGGAATTTTTATCATCATAATAGATTATTTTATCTTTTGTAGCTTCAATGAAATTTTTTTTATATAGATGTTCACGCCCATCTTTTTTTATGTCTAAAAGATTGTTTAAAATATTCTCAGATTCACTTTGTTTGAATGTCTCTTCAAAGACCTTCTTTTTCAATTCAATTGGCTTTTTTGAATGAATCTTAATTAAATCTTTGATTTTAGATTCAAAATCCTCTTTAAACAAAGTTTCTTCAAGAATCCTTCAATAAAAATCTATTGATCTTTTTTTTATAGAAATTGGGTTCTTTAGTATTTCAAATTTATATACATATTCAATAGCCTCATGTAAACTTAACATATTATCATCATGAAGTCAAAACCAATTTGGCTCAAGATTACCTATTATAACCTCAATGTTGGTTTGTCATATTCATTTTAGTAATGTTAGTATGTTATTTCAAAAAACTTTTTCTATATCATTTTCTGTATATACGCAATTTGCTAACAATTGAGTAAGATTTGTTTTTCATGAAGAATTTTTTCAAGTTATTATGTTAATATTCTCAAATTTAACATCAATTTCTTTTAGATTCCTAAAATTTGATACCTTTAATTTTTTAATTCTCATATTTAAATAGTTATATGTTAATATTTAACTATACCAATAGTATAGTATTATAGATTAAATGTCAAGTAAAATGCAGTTTTAAATATCAATATATGTATATTTAATTGACTTTTGAAAAAAAATTACTATATATAGAATAGTATTCTTAAAAAAGACCTATGCTAATCTTTGAAAAATAAAAAACTCTTGATTGTAAAACAAAAATTCAAGAGTTTTCTATAAAATTTATACTTTTTGACGTAAAAGTGTATACAGTATATAGTTAGGCGAGTTTTTGGCAAATTTAAGTTTATATTTTGTAACATAATAATTATTATGGCTAAATTCGAGTTGCTCAAAAACTCTAAATGAGAAACATATTGGCATTTAAAAGCTAATAATTGAGAAAAAATATGCTGGAGTGAATGATATTCATCAAAGCAAAACGCTCTTGATTCAATAAATTTTGTAAAAGTTAATGCCAAAGAAAGTCCTATATCTGATAACACATAAGTATGGCTAAAAATTTAAATCCTTGAACTCCTGCTCCGAAATCGGGGCAATATCAACAAGTATGACCAAGATGATGAACAGCAAATCGTCCTGAAGTTACTGTTGCTAAATGAGAAAGATTACCTCCTACCCCTGAAGCAGGTAGTACATTCACTCTTGTAGACCCAAGCAAGCATAGTTAATATATTTTTTATACCAAAACAATCTCCTCATTTTAAGGAGATTGTTTTGGTATATTTATTCATCCTAAATCTCTCAAAAACGATGAAATTTATGTGCGAATCGAGCCTGCCTGCCGGCAGGCAGGTACCAAAGCAAAGTGTGGCAGCGCCACGATAAGCGAGAAAGCGGAGATTCAAGCGTAAAGTTCGCGTTTTTGAGAGATTCTAGATTATTTGATGTTGTCGAGTTCTAGATACTCATCAATCTTTATCTGCCAAACAAATTCATCAACGTGAGAAACTAGGATCATCGCTCATTTGAATTCATCAAGCGCTTCTGCAATTACTGGAAGATGGCGGAAATTGATATGATTCGTCGGCTCATCCAGAATCAGAAGGCCTGGCCTTTGAAGAACCAGAGAGCAGAATGCGACTAATCATTTCTGTCATTCTGAGATATCCCCTATTCTTGACTTCATCACATCTCAATTTATCAGGAATCATGCGGCTGTTGACCTCAATTGCTGCTCTGTAATTGTTGGCCAAGCTGCAGCAAGGAGCTCAGCGTAGACCGTATTGTCAAAATTAAGATTTGAGAAATCCTGACGGTAATATCCCACCTTTATTCAAGGAGCAATTATCGATCAGATTGCCCTGCTGTTAGCTATGCTTTCAAGAAGCGTGCTTTTACCGATTCCATTCGGACCAGATAACAATAAATGCTGACCTCTTCTAAGGCTTATATCTACATCCTTGATCGTAGGCTCATGATCGATTATCACAGAAACCTTATTGATTTTGATTATCTCTCATGCGATATCTTCTTGCATTGGGATTGTGAAGGCTCTAATAGTCTTATCCTCTTTTCTTACATCGACCATCTCATCTTCCAGTTCCTCAGCAGCCTCTCTCATCTTCTTTGCGACAAGACGAAGTTTTCATCATTTGTGTGCGAATATTCCAGCTTGTTCTTTTTTAGCCTGCGCTTGTTTTGCCATTTGGGCATTCTTCATATTTTCTCTCTCTATTCTTGCCTGTATCTGGTCGACAACATTATAATAATTACCCACATATTGCTCTACGACCTTAGTGAACACATCAAGATAAAGCACTCAATCGGTAAATGAATTAAGGAATTCTGCATCATGCGAAATGACTATGACAGTCTTTTTGTAATGCTGTAGGAAATCTTCAAGATGATAGATTCAATCCTTATCAAGATTATTTGTCGGCTCATCAAGGAGTAGGATATCAGGATTCTGGATAAGCGCAGCAGCAAGAAGAAGACGCGCCTGCTGTCATCCTGAGAATGATTTCACTATCCTTTCCAGAGGAGCATTGAGATTAACGGCATCTAGGACTTCTGCTATTTTCTTATCTATATTGAAAATTGTCTTGTCTGGGAAATATTTATTGAAGAACGCAGAAATAGTCAGATCCTTATCTTCCTCCTGCATTACCTGGAAAGCTGTAGCGATTGATGTTTCTTTGTCGATATGGATATTACCCCTTTTCGGCTTAAGAGCTCAAGTTATCAACTTGAATATCGTTGTCTTCCCTGCTCAATTCTGTCACATTATCGTGATTTTCGAGCCTTTTCTGACGGAGAAATTGACTTCTTCCAGAATAGGTCTGGTAAATACGAAATCAAAACATACATCGTCAAATCTTATTACTGTTTCATTTGGAGCCATGTTGAAAAATAGTTTATTTAAAAAAATACTGGTGAATAATATGCAAAAAGCCTAAATTGTAAATTTTATATTACATCAAAATCTGCTTTTGATTTAAAATTTGTTATTGTCAAGCCCTTGGTTATTTATTTTTTATGGGATTTCTGATAGAGAAATGCTTGGTTTGTAAAATACTCAAAATATGCCTGACAGGCATATTTTGAAAATAACCGAAAAAGAATGGAGAAAAAAGATGAACTCATATGATTACAAGAGATATTCCATAAGAGTTATATGCTTAAACGGAAAAAATATGAACATAGAGGAGAGATTGCTTATTAACAAAAGCCATAATAAAGATGTCTGAATTTTATTTCTCATTCAAAGAAATATTTTTTGCAATTTTTAAATCGCTTATCATATATGAATTTTCAAATATAATTGAATGTGAAGCTGAATATGCCATTCATATTAATATTCTTATACGTGCATAACTTATTCCATAAATTAAGATTTAATTTATGAGAAGTATTGACGGTTTTATTCAATTCTTTTATTTTTTTATTCTTTATATTGGCTCAAGATGAGTTATATTCAAAGTCATAAACTTCATTCCCTATTTCATTTGAGTCAACCATGTATGAGCTTTGTTTAAGGATAAAAATTATAGATTTAACAAATAACGTCTGTTCATGAATCGATAGTTTTAAAAAATGATCTTTATATGGCGAATTTACAATAAATTCAAATTTAATAAGTTCTATTAGCAATAGCTGATTGAACTCATAATTCGCCATTCTATCAATTATTGATTTGATTTCAGCTTTTGAGAACTCCAAAGAGAACTTTTTTTTAAATACCTTTTGCTTCATAATTACGTGCAATTAAATTATAATTTATTGCTCCTTTAATAATGGTCCGATCAAAATAGTTCTATTCCGATAATTGGCTCAAAATAAAAATTCACCATATCATGTTGGTAATTGATTTATGAATTTTTGTATAATAATAACTTAAGATTAAAAAATAATCTTTGTAATCAAATAAGATAATGTATAAAAAATATTATTATTAGCAACTTCATTGGTATTCCATTGCCAATATGGAAAAAGACAATCCAGTTAAGATAAATATATGTGTATCAAATTTAATTGAAATATATTTGTGTCCGAACTGGAATTTTTGTCTATTCCATCTAGTCGCAATATTTGTTATTGTTAATGTAAAATTGACACTTACTTTAATTTATACGAAATCCATATTTGCTGTGATTACAATGTCATTGGTATTTCATTGCCAGCTGGGGAAAAGACATTCCTATTAAGATAAATATACTTTTTTTCAATTTTTATTGAATATATATTTGTGTCATAATATAGAATTGTTGCCCACCCCTCTTAGATTGCGAATAACTTCAATGTTAATGTAAATCTGACACTTACTTTAACTTATGCGTAACTAGTTATTGCGTTTTCTACATTTTATTGTACACTTAATTTATTCATTTTTTCTATTCTAGAGTTCCTGCATTTACGTGAAAAGTATTTTTTTGTGAAAATTTATTTCTGTATGATAATGATTAGTTTATAGTACGTGGCTTAATACAGCTGTTATTCAATATATGAATGAAAGTTATTATTGCCCTTGTCTCCATACTACATCCCTCATTTACAATCCTTGATTTGTATACATGGTATATTATATTAATATTTATTTTAAATGCAAAAATTATGTACATTTTACACTAACTATTTTTAAAGAAAATGAAGGAATTGTTATTTAGTTTTGAAATATAAGCAAAAGTAAATAAAATTACCTCGGTTAATTTTAATTTTAAAAAATGCCTATAGATAAATTAGTCAAAGAGAGAGGTTTGGACTTAAGTGATCTCGATCATGTTTTACCCATACTTGTAATAAATATAGTCATCTTCACTATTTATAACAATAAATTGTGCATAGTGATGATTCCAAACAATGAGCCTTGAAAATGAGAATTGATATTACCTGGATGATTAGTATTAAAGTGATATAGCCTGAGTGAAAATCTAGATGATCTTATAATGAGGAAAATGTGAATAAAACTCCCCTATAAAGAGCAATTATATACGTTTTGAAATCCTGACAAGAATCAAGATATACATTTCATATCAGTTAATTATTTCACACTTATAAATAAGAATGATTTGCTTAAAGATGTGGATCTGACAAAGATAAATCTAGTTGAATATGAAAATATTGAAAACCTGAACATATGATTCAACCATAAGAATATCATAAGATTTGCTAAGAATAAGCTAAATTTCAGGCTTGAATACACTACCATATGAAAATATATGCTGCCTCCTAAATTCACTATCCCTCAGATGCAAAAAGATTATGAGATCATGTTTTGAGAAGCTTTTGATAAAAGGAATTTCAGGAAAAAAGTCCAATTGCTGAATATAGTGAAGCTAACAGGCGAATACGATAAATCAAGTTCATACAGGCCTGCAAAGCTATATGAATTCGTAAGCAAAGAAATTGAATATCTAGATGATGAGAGAATAAATCTTGTCTTACATAACAATAATGATTAATAACCCAATAAAGCCGAGGCATTAGCCTCGGCTTTATTTTAATTTCCCCCATTAAGCTTCTGCTGAAATATTATTTTCAGTCATATTATTTTCAATGAAAAATATATCCGATTCGGAAAATTCCGGATTATTTCAACAATTTCTTCAGCTTTCAATAAAACTCATTGATTTCCTTAATATTTCTTCAAATTCATTTTTCCGTTGATCATTTGCATGAAGTCAGTCACTGTGTAATTTTATGGGCAAAGAATCTATTATTCTATCAATCTCTCAGGAAATAACAATCGGATCGTGTTTTGCGAGCTCAAGGAGATATCTTCAGTCGACTTTCTGATATCTTGATATTTCTTTTCAATCAAAGTTAATAGGTTTGTCTTCAAGATTATTAGGAGAAGAAGGTTCAAGTTCTTCATTAGGAAATATTTTTTCTGAGGAGCCTCTCCATAGGTTTATCTTCATGAATTCGTCTTTTTTAAGCTTTGCACAATAAAAATTGGCATCTGTTGCAGCTATCTGAATATCTGTTCTTTCTATCCTCTGAAATATCATATTTTTTCATATATTCTTATAATCGACTATTATTATCTCTCAAGATTCAGAAAGTATCCTATTGGCTTCATTCAATATATTAAATGGATAATCAGAATCAAATAACAGCGCATTGAGAAATACTATATCTACAGAGCCATCTTCAATATGTTTTGCACTAGGACATTTTGGGACATACCTTAATGCCTCTTCTGCTCAAACAAGATATTCTCCCCTATCGTGATAGTCTTCGATGAGTTTCATTACTGATTGCTTATATTGTTCAATGGTTTCGCAAGGTCAATTCATTCTTCAATAGAAATCAACCCTATATTTTATTTCTTCATTATTAAGAAGCGCATGCAATAATTTTTTTAATGTGTTTGCTATTACTGCGGATGTTCATTTGAATCCGTTATTGCCCAGTTCATCTTCTTCTGCGAAATACATCGGATCAATCGCATTTATTGATTTTGCATTGAGGAATCTGCTGGATAATTTTGATAATCAGGCTCAGAAATCAACAACTGCCTTATCTTCGCAGCCTTTTATCAGATGGTGCTCATCGAGCTCAAATCATGCAAACTTCAAAATAACATCTTCTGGTATGAATCATAGGCATTGATATTCGTGCAGATCATTAGGAATTTTCATAGAGCATCACATTCAAAAATAATATTTTTTTAATAAAACCCGATAATAAACTATTTAATTATACCTTAAATAAATTTTTTTGCAAAAAAAGGGCTTATTCAGAATTTGGGAGTACCGTAAAGATTTGCTTCCCTATTAACAGATTCTATAAATCATCAAAAAAATTCCTCTTAAAAAGAGGAATTTTTTTATGATTTTATCCATCGCTAAATTGATATATTTGGCGGAAGCGGATAATCAATAAGAACTTTATTTATGACCCTTGCGGATTCTGCCCTTGTAATAGGGTCGTTCGGTCTGAATTTCAATTGTCAATCAATAAGTTGTCAACTGACTATTCATAACGATTTAGCCACCGTTACATAAGGTTTCATCCAGTCGTTGTGTATATCCTTAAAATCTGTAGAGGTTGCAGTTTTATCTACCGATATCTTGGAAACATTAAGCAATATGGAAATTGCTTCAGCTCGTGATATGGGATCGTTCGGTCTGAATTTTAATTTTCAGCCTATAACCTGCCCATTGACGATTCACAATTCCTTAGCTTTTTCTATATACTTAATCATCCATTTTCAATCTTTCGGTATATCTGTGAAAGCTGTCACTGTAGCTCAATTTTCAACAGATACTTCCATAGTCTTCATTGTCATTGCCAGATATTCTGCTCTGGTTGCTGTGCTATTTGGCCGAAATATTCAACCGTCATATCATTTTACTACTCAAAGATATGCCAAATTGTCGATATCTTCTTTAGCAAAGGATTCCTGAGTGTCCCTAAATTTCATATCGCCTACAAGATTTTGAGCTTTTTTCTTCAAAATAATGTGAGATAGATGATTAATAGGGATATTCAAAGATCAGTTCATTACTTTAAAGACTCAATGTTTCTGAAGCTCAGTCAAATCAGAATGATTTGAATAGTATATGAAGACATCTCTTCAATCTTTTAAAGAGGAAGGAACTGAAATTGTGATTTCCTTATTGAATTTCAAGTAATGATTATTTCCGCCTGCAAGTATGACCGCAGCTCAGAGCTTGTCTGCACTAGCGCTTTTTACTACTACAGGAGGATTTATCGTACCATCCCAATCAATATCAGACCTTACAGTTACTCAAGAAGGTATTACAACTTTAATGAGAGAATTTTTTGAAGATCTTAATGTGAGTATTCAAGTGTCACTTGTTAATTGAGCCACCTTTTCATTTCATTCTATTTTTGTCGATACCCTAAATGAGCCAATTATCTCTTGTACTCAAGTTATAGTGGATATCAATTCATTTCCGTTTGAAACTACAGGAACTCCTACTGCACATAGACCATCATAGTAGCTTGAAGATTTATCTCAGCCTGGACAATTATCTGTCGAAGATCAAATGCTACCTCAACCGCCTCATCATCCTCATCCTCAGCCTCAACCGCCACCTCATCATCATCCTCCAGTAGGTCAAGTGCTAAGAACACAGCTATTTCATGACTTTATGTAATTAGGATTACAGGTTATTTCGCATGAATTAGCATTAACTTGGCCATTTGAAATAGAGGAAGGATTACATGGCAGAATCATCTGAATTCAATTATTTATGGAATTCGCATCTAAAGTTCAATTGATTTCGCTAGCATAAGTACCCATTGGTAAAAATGCTAATGCCAAAGATATGATTAATTTTTTCATAATATCATTTATTAAGAAATAATTTAAATTATATAAAATTCATTTTATTGAGTTTTAATTCAATAAGTTGTTCAATAAACTCATTGAGCTCAAGCTGGAATCTTATAAAATAAGTCAATTATGAATTGTCTTCATCATAATTCTGGATTTGAATCTATAGAGCCTATGCTTTGAAATGCTCAGTAGCTATTCGTAACTCATACTGATCATGTTGCGGAATTGAAGCTACTTATTCAATTAGCTGAAATTGACATTAAAGTATTTGAAGCAATAGGAAGAGTTGAAGCTCAATTGCTCCAATCGCCTAATTTCAAAGTGACTCAACTTTCAGATAAATTATTCGCTGTTACGAAAAATCTGAAATGATATCAATTTTCAAAACTTCAACCTACTACCGGATCCCCTCGTAAAACAGATTCGATTTTATTCACCACCAATCATGATTCGGAGGAGGAAGTCTTAACATCGATTGTTAAAGTTGTGAAGTTCTGTTGTCAATTAGCTTTTGATTTTAATACTAAGGTATAAGTCTTATTAGGAACAAGACTGTTAACGCTTAAAGTATTCAATGTTCAGCTTATTGTTGCAGCCTGATTCAATAATTGAGTTCAGTTTGCATAGAAATCGACAAAACTTTCTGAAGCAACCTTATCAGTTGTCCAAGAAATCGTTAGTCATGTTGAACTTAGATTTGTTAAATTAAATCAAAGAATATTCATATTTAGGACGCTATCAGCAACTACAATATATTTTATTGTAGCAGATGAAGCATTTCATGCAGCATCTTTTGCTGTCACAATATACTCATGACTTCCTAAATCATTAGAAAGCGCGAGCAAATATACTCATCAAGAGCCGACTAAAGTTCAAGTGCTTCATTCATGAAAGAATTGTACACTGGAAACACCGACATCATCAGTTATTGTTAATGGCAGATTTTCAGGAACTGCTATTTGATTATATTGATTTGCGAGAGGAGGATATGTAATGACGGGTGCTGTAGTGTCTATATCAGAAACTACAGTATAAGATATTGTTGCAGAGGTAGTATTTCATGCAGCATCTCTTGCTGTAACTACATATTCATGTACTCAAAGTGCGTTTGAAATCATTAGAGTATAAACTCAGGATGGAGATACCAATGTTCATGAGCTTACTCCATTACGGAAAGTGACTAATGAAACAATTCAGACATTATCTGTTATAGTAAGTGAAATGCTCGCAGGAACCAAGCTTTGTTTTATTGGGCTTGTGATTGGGGTGAATGTAATCACCGGAGCAGATGTGTCTCAAGTTCAAGAGGAAACAACGGTAACTAACGTTGATCAAGATGCTCAGCAGCTTGTTGCTGTGATTATTCAAGTTCAAGCAGAAACTCATGTTATCAATCATGAAGAGTTTACTTTAACGACTGATTTTTTATTTGATTTCCAGTCAACCTTAGGCGTTGGAGTTATGATAGCGCCGCTCTGATCCCTGACTGTAGCTATAAGCTGTAGAGTAGAACCAGAGTTTATGGTAGGATTAGCTGGGGTAATAGTTATTGCGACTACCTCTGAATCAGACACAACCGCATATGAAATCACTGTAGAGGCAGTGTTTCCTGAAGTATCAGTTGCAGTGACAACATATTCATGACTTCATAGATCGTTAGCTAGAGCAAGAGAATATATATTTCAAGATCCCACTAATGCTCAAGTGACTCCTAAATGAAGAAATGTTACAGAAGAAATTCAAACATTGTCAGTTACTGTCAATTGCAGACTTGATGGAACTTCATTTTGTCTCATAGGACTAGGCAGTGCAGTATATGAAATTCCCGGAGGAGTAGTGTCTCAGGTTCAGGCAGAAACAACTGTAACAAGTGTTGTTCATACAACTCATGTTCATGTAACTCAAGTGCTTGTTGCTGATATTGTTCAGGTTCAGGCGGAAACTCATGTTATCACTCATGAAGTGCTAACCGATACTACTCAGCTATTGCTTGAACTCCAAGCGAATACAGGAGGAGGAGTTATGACAACCCCGCTTTGGTCCATTGCTGCAGCAGTAAGCTGTAGTGTGGAGCCTGAGTTTATGATAGGATTCGCTGGCGTAATAGCAATAGAAGCTTGACCGCCTCAATCAGATACTACTGTATATGATATGTCTGCCGTAGTTACATTTCATGCAGCGTCTGTAGCCGTAACAACAAAAGTATGCAATCCTAAAGAATTAGGAATATCTATTCAAATCAAACCTCATCAGCTAATTACTCATGAGTTAGTTGTTCAGCTTTCAACATATGCAGTTGAAACTACTCAAACATTATCCGTTACATTCAATTGAATGCTTACTGGAACCAGGCTCTGATTTATGGGGCTGGTAATTCAAGTATACGTAATTACTGGAGGAGTTGTATCTCAGGTTCAAGTTCAATTTGAAGTTACAGTGACCAATGTTGTTCATGTGATTCAGGTACTTGTTGCTGATATTGTTCAGGTTCAGGCAGAAACTCATGATATCACTCATGAAGCGCTAATCGATACTACTCAGCTATTGCTTGAACTCCAAGCAAATACAGGAGGAGGAGTTATGACTACCCCGCTTTGGTCCATTGCTGCAGCAGTAAGCTGTAGTGTGGAGCCCGAGGTTATTGTAGGATTAGCTGGAGTAATAGTAATTGAAGCTAGGACAGAATCAGAAACAACAGTATATATTATATAAGTTGTGCTCAATCCTCATTCTGCATCTCTTGCATCGACTATGTACTCATGTGCTCATAGATCGCTAGAAAGCGGGAGTATATAAATGTCTCCAGATCCAGTCAAAACTCAAGTACCCGATCAATTGTGTGAAAATGTCACTAAAGATATTCACGTTCCGCTTACTATGGTAAGGGGTAAGCTTGAAGGCACTTCACTTTGACTTAGTTGGCTCGCAGGCGGGGTAAATGTTATAGTAGGCGGACCTGATTGTCCATAAGTCTCACTTAAGGGTCAAAACAAAGAAAATAGCATTGTCATTATAGCAAATGAAGCAATAGATTTTTTTGTTTTGGCTAATATAGAAGTTTTCATATAAAAATAGTTAAGATATACATAATACATTAAGAAGTAATTTTCCCAATCGTTAATGTATATTCTACACTTACTTATTAATAAAATTCCATTACTTGTGATAATGCCGTTAGTACAGAAATGTCACTAAAGAAATAAGCTCTCTAAAGCGTTAAATATATTTTACCTCAATTAAAATTGAATATTATATTTAAATTCAAGTTTAGGGTCTAACTCTATTTCATAAAGAAAAAATATTAAGTTAATGTACGTGTTACACTTTCCTCTTTTCGCAATGGATCTATTTTTGTAAGTGGATAATGACTTCAAATAAGAATTACCCTGATATTATTTTGCCAAAATCATCAATTATCAGACAATATCAATTTATTGTCTTCTTGGTGATTTTTTAATGACTGCCATAATTTATAGTAACAATTAAAATAATTCATTATCTTGGGAAGTCTATATTATATGCTTTTAAAAATAATTGTAAAATATCAGGAATCTCGCATCCATAGTATTATTTTTTTAAAGTATTGGCTTAAAATAAAGAATAATTGATTTTCAAAAATATTAAATTCAAACTCTTCTCCTTATAGAAATGTGACAGATAAACTGATACGTCATAAATGTGAAGAATCGGTAGAAATTAGGCAAATAATGCGGTAACGCCCGAAAAAGCCATTTTAGGGATCTATTTGGCGTATTATATTAAATCTTCTAAAGCCACCCTCTTGCAATATTTATTTTTAAAGTTCATAACTTCTTCATGATTATACCAAGTTTCATTATGTCTTGATAATTTTAAAAAATATGATTGTAAATTATATATATAAATTTGTTCAGAAGTGATTTTTTTAACTAATTGAGGATAATCTAATTTGATAATCTTCATTAATGAATCTAGGAAATCAAGCTCTTCATAATGAACCGGGAATTTATCTTCATAATTAATAACACTTATCTTGTGGTGCAATAATCTGAAGAAGTCTAGTTCTATGGGTCAATAAAAACCCAATTCAAAATCTATAATTCCAGTGAGTTTTTTATCTTCTATCAGTATATTCTTATACCATAAATCATTATGCACCAGACTTAAGGATGAATCATTGAAGCATGATTTATATTTCTCAATCTCATTTTTAATAAGATGTACCTCCCTTTCCGTTACATTTGGATTAAGCAAAACAACTTGCAAATTTTTATAAAAATTCAATTCAATTATCTTACTATAATCAACCTCAATTCAAGAAGGAATATTAATAGAATGTATAGTTTTAACATGATGTACGATATCCTTTAATATTTGATTTTTTTCATTTTCATCAAATTCATGCCACAAATAATCCAAACCAACTCAACATAATTTGGACATTATTAAGATATGATCATCATTTTCAATATCATATGAAATCGGTTTTGGGAATTTTCATTTACCTTCCAATAACCTCAAATATTCAAATTCATTTTTCAGATTATCTTTATCTTGGCTTACTTTAATTATAAAATCTCAACAAGAAAAAACCTTATTATTATTGCTTTCGTGAATTTCTTTCAATGCTACACTAGAAAGATTAGGATATTTTGACAATAGGCGCTTTTTTAAAGTTTCAGGTTCCATTTTAATAATGATATTATAGGGCTTATATTTCAGAGTGCCAAACACTTGTCCAGTACTCATTTATTCATAGGATTTTAAGTGCTTCGTAACGATGATTTCAGTCGGCCTGATATTTAAATCAGGAATTTATTTTAAAAAAAAAGTTATGGAAAATTTACTTTATTTCAAAAGTTGAAATCATATTTTCAAATATTTCCGCCATTTCTTTTGAGTATTCGCCTTTGATGGATTGGAATTGATATATGTATTTATCTCATATGTAATATGCATCCATGAAGTACATTTTTCAAGGATTAAACCGATCAACTCATATAAAATTTCAATTTTTGAATTTTATCTTATCTTTTAAATGAATATTCTTGCTGCTATCCATTTCGGTTTCTATTCATTTTTCAGCTCTTTCCTTATTGATTACGTAAAACATAAATTGTGTCCGTTTATATGTGGCTGAAATTGAATACAAAAAAATCGGATTCACTCAAGTATCGTCTTCTTCAAATTTCAAATAATCAGGATGTGCAAATTCTATTCAGTATTTTTTATTAATGAATTTTTCAGATTTAGAATTATCTGATTTAGGAGATATTTGTTTTGAAGAACTATCTTCTTTAATTATGCTTTCTGAGCCCGTTTTTGGGTAATAAGAATCTATTATTGATTGCTGATCGCATCCTGTTAAAAATAATCCGGCAAATAATATGCTTAATGAAAAAAATTTCTTCATAGAGATATTTTGTGATAAAGATAAATTGCTTATGTCCAAATTTATAAATTTTATAATATTTGTCAATTATATGAAGAATATAAAGCATAAAGCCCATCCTTGCAAGGATGGGCTTTATAAAATAATTTATTTCTAAGAAAAAATTAAGCTTCTTTCTTTGTAGTTTTCTTTACAGTTTTTTCCTTCTTAGGAGCTTCCATTTCAATTAAAAGAATCTCATCAGAAGCCGCATCTGCCATGGTTTCATTTACTTCCCCTTGAGAATCATCTTCCAATTCTTCCTTTTTTGTAAGTTTTGGAAGTTTGATTTTCACTATTTCTTTTTTAGTTTCTGTAATGCCAAGAGCTTTTATAATCAAATCCAATTTGGCATTAAGCGCATCGAAATCAGCCTTATAATCAGCTCAACCTCTTTTAGGCTTATCTTCCTTAACAAAACAATCGCTGCAAAAAACCGGTTTATCGCCAGTAGGCTTGAAAGGAAGTTCACAATCGTTTCCACATTGGTCACAAACTGCACTGTACATCTTTTTCTCTCAGAAATCTGAAGAATCTCTTCTTCCCCTATCTCATCTGTCTCTTCCTCCTCTGTCATTTCTCTCAAAATCTCTTCCTCCGCGTGAATTATCTCCACCGCCGAAGCAATCGCTGCAATAGACTGGTCTGTCGCCCGTTGGTCTGAATGGGACTTCACATCCCCTTCCGCATTCGTCACAAGTTACACTGAACATTTCTGGCCTTCCGTCTCTTCTGCCAGAATCGCGTCAACCCCTGTTTCCACCGCCAAAACCACCTCAGAAGTTTCACCCTCCTGATCTACCACCACTTCTTTCTCTATCAAAATTACTCATATTATTAAATCATTTTTAATTATTAATATATTTGGCTAAAAAAATTTTCAAATTTACAAACCGCCCCCTATTCTATTCAATTATCTCTTAAGTACAAAATATAATTTCTTTACAACAATTATATTGGTTTTCACCAATAAGATTAGCCACGAAGATACTATAAATATACACCCTCTGTAATTCCTAAAACAAAGATTCTGCCAACTCTGATTAATTTTATATAATTCAATTAGTCAAATTTCCAAATCATCAAATTGTCAGATGAATTTCGGTAAGAGAGAATTGGCTTATCTACTGATAATTAATCCTTCATACACCTCACTGAGAAGCCATTCAACTTATCATTCAGACCACGGTGGACTGTGTTGCGACTCCAACTCAAAGCCCTGCCATAAGCAGTCGTATCACCTGAATTAGACCATAAAGCAGCGTTGTGTCCGCGGTAGTTGAAAGTGAAACCATCAGCACTACGGTAGCCTGAAAGTGGGATTTTTAATGCTTGCACAATATTATTTGAGATGGTTTTTGAAGTACTTCAAGACCATCCTAGTCAAGAGCAAAACCATCAATCAGTTGTATTTCGGCAATTCACTCAGCCGTTCAGAAAAGTTTCAAGGATTTCAAATTCATTGTCACTAGGCAAATGCCATCAGGTTGGACATGCATTATTTGCTTGTGTTGCCTGTGACCATGTATACAGCTTTCACCATACATTATCTACAGTTCAATTTATTCAAGAAGCTATCGACCATGATTTCTCTTTTGAATTGCTTGCCATTGAAGAGCTTCAGATAGGACAGTTGGCAGGCGTATTGTTTCAGGCGTAATCATAGCAAGTTGAAACAGAGCCTGTGCTTCAGTCATCTTTGTATCACCATTCGATTCATATTCATTGAGTGGAATTGCATCCGGCCCAAGTCTGGCTTCATATGACAATATCATACTGGTCGCATCATGGGAATCTTGATCATCATGTCTTCATCGTGTTGTTTACGACATATAGGACAGAACCTGTTCAGACAGCTTTTTCTTTATTTGTGAATTGCGCTATATAGCTTCAAGTCGTTGTTGCGATATCTATATTGACATTCAGAGTTTGGGCTGGAACCCAAGTGGAACTGTTGAGCAGTATTCATAATTGGTCTCACTTTGTGATTGCGTATCTTCATGAATAAGTGGAGGGATTGGCGCTAGCACTCTCTGTCCCTAATTCTGTCATCCTCGCGAAGGCGGGGATCTCCTGTCTGAAAGGCATCATGCTCAAGGCAGTATTGCTTCAGTCTTCCAAGAATCATAATATCTGGAATCTGCTCTGGGCGAGATTAGTCGAATATGTGTAATAAGTTGAAGCATCCAATGGATCCTTTCATCCGTTGGATATCTTTATCATTCAGAGGACATTGGCTCCGGCATATCATTGGTATCATATTGGAGTTCAGGACGAGTATATTGTGATTGCAGTTTCGGGAGAAGGGTATTTTCCAGCAGTTGCATTGAAGACTGAAAGTCATTTGGCTATGTTGCTCATATCTGCCAATCTCGTGGAATCTCTTGCTGAAGATGATTGAGAAGAGAAAGATAGAAATGCTATCGTGGCAAGGATTGCGAGGATCACAATCACCACAATTAGCTCTA
>CAZUBA010000035.1:0-17849 GCA_964618565.1 uncultured Candidatus Peribacteria bacterium
TTTTTTAATATTATAGTGTCCGAACCATTGTTTTAATTGCTTAATAAAGGGGAATTATGGAAAATATAGTTGACGTAAAAGCGAAGATAATTGAGAATATCAGAAAAGGAAGTGATGGAATGGTCTTGAACGATATCGAGAAGGTTCTGAAAGACTTGAGCAAGGCTAAAGATAGAGATGAAGAAATTTATAGATACTTCACTCAAATCTATGATGAAATCTTTCATGACTTGTTGTTTGAGAAGATAAAGATCGAGCATAATACAAAAAAACTCTTGGAGATGCTGGCATTGCCGGTAAATACAAGGACTCTGATTATGAAAGAGAAAATAGTCAAAAAAAACTTCAAATGGAAGGCCTAATTTTAGCTTAAAAAGCTTGTGAAAATAGATTATTTAAAGTTTTTTTAATATTCGGATTGTAAAGAAACTAAAATCTGATATCATACGAAGTATTTTTAAGCTCAAAAAATATGAAAACATCAACTTATGAATATTTCAAGGAAATAACCAAAGTTCCCAGACCTAGCGAAAAGGAATGAAAAATAAGGAATTTTCTTATTGATTGGGCAAATGTCAGAGAATTTGAGAATAGGACGGATAAGGTATGAAATCTGTTTATTTATGTTCCTGCAACTCAGGATAAGGTGAATTCCGAATCCGTAATCTTGCAATCACATTTGGATATGGTTTGTGTGAAAACACAGGAATCCAGTCATGATTTTGAAAAAGATGAGCTTGATATATATGAAGAAGAATGATTTCTGAAGGCAAGAAATACTACACTATGAGCCGATGATGGCATCTGAATAGCATTATCTTTGGCTTCTGCGGATTTTGAATCGCATCCTAAAATGGAACTCGTATTTACAGTGGATGAAGAGCAAGGGATGAGCGGGGCTCTAAATCTGGATTTTAAGTTTCTGAATTCAAAAAGATTATTGAACCTTGATAGTGAGGATGAAGATAAGATCTGCATAAGTTCAGCATGAGGGGCTAGAATTTCTCTAAAAAAGATATTAACAAGGAAAAATCCGAGCTTTAATCAATATAAGGTGGAAATTTTCTGAATGAAATGATGACATTCAGGGGTGGAAATTGATAAAAATCATTCTAACGCGATTAAGCTTCTTACGGATATCTTATCGCATATCGAGACCTGAATAGAGATTGTTTCAATCAAATGATGAGTGGCTGACAATGTGATACCTTCAAATGTTTTGGCTGTGCTATGAATAGAAGACATAGAATCATTCTTCAGGGAATTCTCTAATGGAGTAGGTAACCATAAGCAAATTTTTGATTGTCCCGATATTGAATTCAGTGTAGTTGATTTTAATGATAAGATGGATGTTGTTTATGATTGAGTCGAGATTGTCAATTTGATTTCTGAGATGGAAACTGGAGTATATTCTATGAGTGAGAAAATCCCATGATTAGTTCAGACTTCAATGAATTTATGAATCATGGATTTGCAGTGAGATATGATTAATCTGACTTATCTTCCACGTTCAAGTGATATGATAGAATTTGAGAATCTTCTATTCAAGATAAAAAATCATTTTGAGAAAATGGACTTCAACTACTCTGTCCACTCAAGATATCCCGGTTGGCAAGATGATCCGAATTGAGAATTAGTCAAAATCGCGTCTGAAGAAATCGCAAAACAAACTTGAAAAAATCCACTTGTCTATGCGATTCATGCCTGACTGGAGTGTTGAGCGATTGTGGCTTGATTATGAGAATGAGCCAATGCAATATCAATCTGACCGAATATGCATGATGTGCACAGCATCAAAGAACGAGTTGAGATAGCTTCAATAATGAATATCGAGAAGACTCTCGAAGGGATTTTGAGGAGATTATAATTTTTCCTATTTTTTTACCCAGGGTACCCTCTCTGACTTCGCCATTCACCTTGTCAGTTTTTTTCTCTAAGGCATACATAGGATTACAATATATAATTTAACTATTATATCATGTCGACCTACTTTCTTCATTGATGAAACTCATCATCAGAAACAGATGAAAATGCAAGATTCTATATGTCTCTTTATCATTCTGCAATAAATAAAGGATGAAAGATCCTGATTCTGCCTTTTGCACAGAGAAAAGAAAAATGGAAGCGCGAGGAAATTTTGATCGATAAATTATTATCATTTTGAGTTCCAATAAAGGAACTCAAAATTTCTCTCCCGGAAAACAATAGGCTATCGATATTATTCCAGATATTCAGAAATAATATCATATATGTTCCAGGCTGAGATTATTGCTCCCTTATGGACTCTTTATCGTTTCTGAGATATTTCAAATTCTTATTCAGAAGAAAGAAAATATATTGAATTTCGGCTGGTGCTAGCATTTTTTGCAAATACACTTACTCTAATGATTATGCCCAGGTTTTCGAGTGATTATGATTCTTGAACAAGCTTTGCAAGATACATTATTTGCCGCTCAGAGATGAAGTCTGCATCAAGAAACTTGAAAAATTCGGTAAAATAGATAATCTTATAAAAATAAAAGAAAAAGAATTTGTAGTATTGAACTCATAAAAATGCCAAAGACTATATTAAAGTATTATTCAATATTCTTGATATCCTTAAGAAACCATGTTGTTTATATCTATGATATCATTGGTTTCAATGCGATCTATATCATCAGGGTTTTTGTAATTATATTGATGCTCAAAGCTATATATTCACTGAAAGCATCAAGCTATATCTGATATTCGCTTCAGGAAGTAAGTTGGGCCCTTATCTTTGTGCAGGCCCTTGTTACAAGCAAGCCAAAGATAAGCGATGAAGTAAGTCATGAAATCAAATCAGGTGAAATAACCAAATATCTTCTCAATCCAATAAGTTATATTGATTACAAATTTTTAGAGCATCTAGCAAGGTTTGTTTATAATCTGACTATCGCCATCTCAACATGATTGGTTTTATGATATTTGCTTTTATGAGGAATCGAAACAAGCTTTAAATGATTTTTAGCTTGAATGATTCTTGTATTTTGAGCCATATTTGTAAATTTCTTCTCTTATATGCTTATAGGTCTCAGCGCATTCTTCAATTGAGATTCAGATTGAATTAGATCGATCTATTCTTCCCTTGAAAAACTCTTCGCCTGAAATGTCCTGCCCATCCCGATGTTTCCTATATTTTTGCAGACTTTCATATTCTGGTCGCATTTCGCTTACACTTGATATACGGCAGGCTTGATTTTCGTCAGATATGATACACAGGTTTTTTTGAGGTATTTGCTTATGGAGATTATTTGGTCATTATTCTTTTATCTTGCTTGCATAATAGCTTATAAGAAAGGTTTAAAAAAATTAGTTATTAACTGATGATAGATGATAAAATTATTATTTGAAACTTGGAAACTGAATCTGTATTGATTACTTGAATACAGGATGAATTTCATTTTTCAGATGCTCGGGATGTTTTTTGCGGATATGACCTCTGTCATTGTGTGGATATTCATGTTCGATAGTATGAAAATAGTATGATGAATAGATTTTTATCAAATGTTGCTATTATATGAAGTCATATTATTGATTTTCGTTTTCTCTAACTTGTTTTTTTCTTGATGGGTAAATATAGCGCCATTTATACTCTCTTGATCACTCGATACATATTTATTATTACCAAAGAAACCCTTGTTCATCATCCTGTCTTCTAGGACATACGCATCATTGTATTGAGATCTATTAATGGCTGTTGTCTTGCCCTTCTTTATAAAATGAATGACAATCTTGAAATTTTTATGAATTTTCTATCTTTCATTCATAGCATCATTTGCTCTGATATGAACGATTGTCGCATTCTGCTCGCTCGCTTTTTTCATCTGAAGTTCAACAAATCTATCAAAGACTTATTTTGATCTGCTCATGTGACCTCCTCACTATCCGCCTAAGATATTTGATTGAACATATTTGAAGTTTCTGTTCATGACCGTGGTTCCTGTGTATTATATATTTTTCCTTCCATTTAATTTGTCTATGAATTTCAATTTCCTAGATTTTGCAATACTTCATATTGCTTCAGGGGCATTATTTTATCTGGGAATATATGTATTCTATAAATGACTATCACGGTATGAAAGCTGAAATCTCATTTCAGTTAATGTTTAAAAAATAATAAAAAATAGAATGAATAAAATAATAGAAGTTAAGAATCTAAAAAAAATATTCAAACAGGAGATAAAAAAGACATGATTCAAAAATAAATTGAATTCCTTCTTTCATCCTGAATATAAGGAATTCTCAGCTGTATCATGAATAGATATTTCTATTTATGAAGGAGAAAAGGTGGCATTCTTATGACCGAATTGAGCCTGAAAATCAACAACAATAAAGATGCTCACATGAATACTTCATCCTACAGACGGGGAAATAGATGTCTTATGATTCAACCCCTCTCGAAGCAGAGAAGAATTGGCTTATAAGATTTGAGCGGTATTCGGTCAGACTTCAAGATTATGGTACCATCTCACTCCTCTTGATAGTTTTGAGCTATTCTGAAAAATGTATGATATTTCAAATGATAGCTTAAAAAGCAGGCTTAAGTATTTGGTTGAAAAATTTGAAATTTCTGAACTTGTGAATATCCCGGTTCGTAAGCTTTCGCTATGACAAAGGATGAGATGTGAAGTTGTAGCAAGCTTAATTCATAAGCCGAAAGCACTGTTCCTTGATGAGCCCACTATATGATTGGATCTTGTTGCAAAACAAAAATTAAGGGAAATAATAAATGAAATAAATAAGGATGAATGAACTACGATATTCCTGACATCTCATGATTTGTGAGATATTGAAAATATCTGCAAAAGAGTCATCATCATCAACTGATGAAAAATACTTTATGATGGAAACCTTAAAGAATTAAGAAGGAATTATATCAAAGTCAAAAATATCAGGGTTAAATTCGATAGCTTAGATGAAAAATTCAAGCCTCTGGATTTCATGAAAATCAAGAAAACCAAAGATACTTTTGTAGAATTTGAAATCCCGAATTCAAAAGAAAATTTGGCTAAAACGTTCGAGCTTCTGACAAATGATTATGAAGTTGAGGATATAACTATAGAAGATCCAGATATAGAAGAGATAATTAAAGAATTTTATTAATTTCCGATCATATAATATAAAGAAGAAATAGGACGGTGACATCATCCGTTTCTAGAGAATAAAAAAGGGAATTCATAGAGAGTATCTAACCCTTATAACGCTTCTCCACATATCCCCAAACACCTAATCATACAACTGTGATAAGCACTATGCTTGAAGAAATAATTGCTAAGAGCTTGTAGGGGTCTGCAAATCTGAAATACATATTTGCAATCATGATCAATACTCAAAGCATGAAAGATAGCTTAATTGTTCGCCCAAGTATTTTCAGAATCTTCATAATCAAATCCAGTTTCTTCTCATATGCATTCATATTCATATAATTAAATTATAAGCATCAGAATAATACATGTTTATCCCAAGAAAAATATTGAAAAAATAAAGAAAAATCCCCACTGCCCAGCAGCGGGGATTTCATTTTTCCTCCTTTTTAGTTGGCATTCAAGATGATGTCGACCCTTTTTTTCAGAGACTGTTCCTGATTGAATAGGAACATCCCATTGTCGAATCCCTTGTTGTAGCCTTCGGTGAAGGTTGTCAGGTAGACCTCGGGGGAGACACAGCTACGAAGGATTTCAGATATGCCGAAGCCTCCGGTGCTGCTCTTCTTCTGCTTTTTGTAAGCATCTTCATAGCCCTTTTTGTACCCATCATCGAAACCATTCGTGTAAGACATGTTTTTCTCCTTTATTTGCTTACGCCGGATTATGAGCTTGCGCCATCAACATAGCCTTTGTCATAGCCTTCAGAATAGGTTCTCGAGTATTCCTGAGGATTGGTGGTGCCGATGGCATTCAAGATGCCTTGGCTAACGATATTATTCTTTTGCTGGCGATTTCGTCCGTCTTCTTTGCCTTTCTTGTAGCCATCTTGATATCCATTGACACATGACATTGCTGACCTCCTCTTAATTTGGTTTTTGTTTTCCCTTTTATAAGATTTCTTTCAAAGAAAAATATTGAAATAATAAAGAAAAAATCCCCATCGAATCGATGGGGATTTTTGATTTTCTCCTTTTTTTGTTGTGTTTTTGTTTATTTGCCAACCTTGCCATCCGTGTAACCTTGGCTGTACCCTTCGGTGAAGGTGTTGAGGTAGGTCTCGGGGGAGACGATTGTCCTACTGGACTTCGGATATGCCGAGTACGTGTAAGACATGTTTTCTTCTTTCAAGAGCCGCAAAGGCTGCAGTTGGGGTGCTTCTGGAAATTCTCCATGTACGATGTGAGATGCTGCGGAAAAATATCTTTTATCCCGAAGAGGGACCAGAGGATCCAGTCCTTGCCGAGCGGAGGAAGGGATTTGCCACCTGCTTTGGCGACGAGGATGTCGAGGCATTTTCTTGCAGTAATGGCGCAGAGGAAGGATTGGTCAATCCCAAGCCCAGGCATTCCTTCAGTGTCCCGAGCAGAAGAGCAATCTTTTTTGGAGAGAGATTTGTTGTATTTTTCGATGAATTGCGTTCTGCCATTATGGTGCGACAAGCATTCGTAGCATGCCATGCCTGGCATGGAGGCAAATACTTCGCCTCCGCAACCATCTTCATGCATGCCCACAAATATTGCAGGCACATTGTTTTTGACGCAGACTTCATTGATGTAGTGTTTGGAGGAATCCGTGTCAGTGGCTGCAATGACTACCGAGGAACGGCAAATAGTTCTGACAAACCCTTGATGGTCATCGAAAATGTTCTTGGTATGGGCAACCACGTCTGAATCCTTAATGCCCGAATACCTGTCGAGAAGCTCCTTGGTGGCAATGGCCTTATTCAAACCGATATATTCCGTGCCGCAGATATGCCTCACCAGGTTGCCTTCCTCAAGGATATCAAAATCAATAAGGTTCATTTTTGTAACCCCAGACCTTAGGAGGTGAAGGGCAATTTCTCCGCCTCCGCCCAGTCCAATAATCGTTACAGTCAAATCCGAAAACCCATTTGCACCTTCGAAGAACTTATTGACTCTCTTGTTTTGCTTGTCGTATGCAGTTCTCATTTTCATCTCCTTATTGTATTTTGTAGTGAATGCTGCTTTAATTGTTCATGATATAGCTAGCCATTTTTCCCTTTAGACAATTCAATAGCGCGTTAGTTTTTGTGTGAATAAGACTTATCAGCCTTGAAACGTCATACAAAAAATAAACAATGATCAGAACAAGAAACATGAATAACAGATACAGAAGCATTAAGATTAACACAACAATGGATAACCATAAATCTTCAATATCTTCCTGCATCAAGGTTGAGTTTGCTATAGACTTCGATAAGTGATCCTTAAAGGGGGATAAGAATTTGGTGCAGAAGATAAAAACATCATGCAAAAATACGGTGATAGTGATCATTAGCGTAACAAGCACCAAAAAAAATCTGAGCACATTTTTTTTATTCAAGATTTCCATTTTCTTCTCCTTTTTATTTTAATGAGCTATTTTCATTTCTGGCCAGACGGATTATCGATAATTAGCCGATCGGTAATCCAGTCAGAACAGAAATCTTAAACTTCGCTTGCATTTATCGGAATCAGATCATCAGTTGAATATGAATTTCTTTCATTTCTATTTATTCTCCAGAAATACATTATATAATCCCTATGTCATGAATAATCGCCTCATCTGATAATGATCGAATTTTTCGGCTTATTGCTGTCATCGGTTCATGCAGGAAGTTTATTTACTATTCACCATGTGAAGGTCATAAGGTTAGGCATGTTTCTGAAATTAACGACAGCATTTGTATGAGGATGTCACAGGTCTCATCCGCTTGGATGGAATAGCGTTCATGGATGTTTATGCCAATTGAATTCTGTAAACGCTCAGGATATGCTTGGATAGTCTTCATAAAACATCTCTTTTATTATTTTTCTTTCAAATTCATCAAATTGATTCTCCATTGAATCATAAATTCATTTAAGTGTGTATTCCATATTGCTTTCTGGCTTGATGAACGATGAAACATCTGTAAGTTCCATATCCTCAAATTTTGGATTATGCAGATTTCCATATCTTAAGATTCAATCTTTGAATGAATAGATATTCTGATACCAATTTCAAACAGTCTCAGTTCACCCTCTTATTACTTCAGGATGTTCAAGATGCTCATAAATTAACTTAAGGTCAGACTTAGTTATTTCAACATGTTTCAATGTGTTTGCTAATTCAATGTTCTTTAATTTGTCCCTATCTCTGAATAATTGTTTTAATACATGCTTAGCAGACTTGCTTATATTTGATGAAAACTCCATATCAGAATGGTCATTGAAAGTAAAACTATCTTTGCAGTTTGATTTTTTCGTTCAATTGTCATACCAGCTTATATCCAAAATTGAATTGTTTCAAGATTCCTTGTAAAAGCAAGCCATTGTTCATCACGTCACTGCTTTTATGAAAATAGAAACTTTTTCATTTGTATTGATATCTGTTACAGTAGTCTCAAGCTTAAATCAAAATAAATCAGATAATTCCGTTTTGACTAAAGCAAGTCTCTTTCAGCATTTCATATCTTCCTGAGAATCTTTTAGAACTCATGATTGCTGAAGGTCTGCCCTTTCCTTATTTTTATCCTGATTTCCGATAATTGGAGGCACAACTATTTCTGCATCTATTATTGTTTCAGTTGATTTCTGTCTGGTTCTTCTTGATTTCGGTCTTATTATTTCAGTTCTTATGCCAATTCATGATTCAGTTTGAATTCCTGGAATTTCTTGATTTTCTTCTTGTAATGGAATTCAATTGCACACATTTCACTTTTCTGCTTTATCAAGGATTTTCTTGCCCATAAATCACAATCCTATCAATCACAAGGTTCAGATGATGGCTTTTTTAATGAAACCGAAACCTTTAACGGGTATTTCTGGAATTGAACTTTGGACTTGGGAAGAGGCGGCGGCATTTGGGATGCTTTCTGTTCAATTTTTCAGGATATCTCAATTTCCAGTCGGAAGGATATCGTTTTCATGAGTTTTAAGAAGCATATTTTCAATTTTCTCACTATTTAAATTCTTTGCAGCTTCATCAAATGATTGACCTTCTTTCATGAATCATAATTCCTTAGCGGACTTAATGATTCCTGATGAAGGCTTTCTGATATCATGGGCTACAGAATCATTTAGGGCGTTCAACTTTTCTGAATGATCAAGAGGAATTCATTGCTTGAGCCCTATAATTCTCCTTTCGGCCTGTTCGAGTGTGACATAATTCTGAGATGGGTGATCATGCTTTATATCCTTAAAGATATCTTTCACAAGATGAGAATCTATGCCTTTTGCTGGAACTGCGGGTTGCTGAGCCGATAAAATGTTTCAGACTTTGCTTTTTACAAGGCTGGAAGCCTCTCTAACTCAAGGATTTGCCGCTGCTGTAAGTACACTTGATCATCAAATGATTCATAGGGTAAGTCCGACTCATATGGATAAGAATTGCTTTGCGTTTTCTTTTGATTCATTTTTTTTCTTTGCCTGCTCTATGAGTTCGACAACTTCATCTTTTGATTTATGTTTGATTTCTTCATAGATTGCCTGCAGTTCTGATTCGAGCTCGTGTTTATCCTTAGTTTCTTTTATTTTTTGAAGCAGCCTGTCTATCGATCATTTCGAGACTTTCTTATTTATGATATCAAATATCGCATCCGTAGCCATATATCATCAAGTTGCAGAGAGCATAGCCCTTCCTGCCAATAGTCAGGCAGCAAGCACAAATGCTCATCATGCGGTGGCTCATATCGCTCAAGCAGACAATGCTAATCATGTTCAAAGCCTCATATATTTATGTTTGTGCCAGATTTTCTTGAATCATTCAAGATGCTTTGAAAATCATGTTTTTTCCTCCTCATCAAGAATATTGTCGAGAAAACGATTTATTACAATCATCTTCTCTACTTCGTCATTCTCCCTATCGATTATTGTTGCCTCTTGGATATTCTGATTTCTCATAAAGGTGCTGTTAAATATTAAGATGCTGTTCTTATATCCTTATCTGAAAAGAAAAATATTGAAAAAACAAAGAAAAATAAAAGCCGCGCAATTAAGCGCGGCTCCATAAGATTTTATCAGATTCAGTCAATCCTAAGGATAACTGAATCTTGAAATGCATTGATGCTTGGTTTTTGTTTTAAAAAGTGATCTTCATATCCCTGAGAAAAGAATATTTCTTGGCGAAATCGGGATCCTGCTGACTAAGGGTTCTAAAAGCTTCGCTTTTTTCGGAATCCATTTCGCCGGTCGGACTAATTACGCCAGCATGACCATCTTGCCTGTCTTCGATGATTCTGGTGGTTTCTTCAACATTGGGTTGATTGCGGTTTCCGGAGGTACCAGGATTATATCCCTGTTCCCTAAGCGCTCGTGCTACATCAAATGGCTGTGACGACATGGCAATTCTCCTTTGTGTTGGTTATTCCGGTAAAATCCATTTTCCAGTTACTCTCTTGACTTCATATGCATGAAGCCACTCTGCTGTCCATATGATCATTGAAGCTGCTGAATGGTCCTTATGCCAACGAACATTGACGGTATCTTTGGGGTCTATGACACAGACGTGTATGCCCCCCATTTCTTCGCCCCAATTGTGGCAACCATGCAGACCTGCGGAAAGGCAGTAGTTTTTCACATCTTTATCCAGCACAAGTGCAATCGGCGGGGAATAGGGGTATTCATCCGTGTAGTGGATTTCAATCGAATAGACATTCTTACAGTTGGTTGCGAGTTGCCCCTTCCAGTAGAGGCTCAAGTCATCTTTCTGAAGGAGTTCGAAAGAGGGGAAAGAATTTCTTATCTTTTCAGACTCATGCTGTATCCTTTTCAGATTCTTTTCGGGATTTCTTTTAATCCATTCGGGCATTTGCATAGTTTTCTCCTTTAAGTGAATTCATCTGGTATCCTGCCATCGTGGTTTATGTAATTCACGAGCGAACTGCTTGGGCTGTACACATTTGTATATCTTCCGTTTGATCGCTGACGTCGCTGATTATTCCTTAAAGTTCCCGAGGTTATAGGAACTGCAGGATAACCATTTGCGATTCTTTCATTACGCTCACTTGAATATGATCTTACCCGAACAGGCGTATTTGGAATATCTATTGGCCGAGTTTCCGGAACACATGCTTCTGAATCTGGGGAATCTGCAGGAGCCTTAAAGAATGCTCTCCAGAGAATGAAGCAGACATAAGCAAAAATGGATAGTATTAAGAACAGATAGAGATAACCGCGAATCGGCTTTAATAATCTCTCTTTAATCAGGTTCCCGCTCCTTGTACTAGCACACTTTAGGCTTCCTCCTTGTCTTTTTGCGATTCCTCTAACTCCTTCTGAGGATTTTCTGTGACTTTTCTCAATTCTCTCAACTTGCATTGAGGTATCTGCTTCGGCACGATTCGGATTCAATGGACTGAAGGCTAATAATATAAAAAAAAGTATATAGAATCCAGCTTTTTGCATATTGCCTCCTATAAGAATGGTCTCAGATTAAGGTAGATTAACGGGATATTCTCATATCGAATTTCCACATTTCCGCCAAGATAACCCATATTCACAAGAAAATCCTTTGATAATTTCAGGAAATTTTCATTTTTATCTTTTATTGCGATTGTAAGGCTTCCGGAATTCTTATTTATAAGGAAAATAAGGTTAACAACATCAGAAGCCCAATTCTCATTCTTCACAGTGCATTTATGATGACTGGTATTCTCAAATTTAATATTTTCTTCAATGTATATGACATCATTGTAATTTTTGCAGAGAGGCAAGAGACTGAGGAGCGAATCAATCCTTTTCCTGTTTTCTCTCGCATCACTGATAAGCTGAATAGCCTTAGTCTTTCCTTTTCCGATAATCCAAGGAATCTTATTTTGAAGCATATCCTTGGTTGAATGTTGTATGGTTTCGTAAGAAGTCCTTGAAAAAACGCCTTTAACAAGATTAATTGCTTTTTGCATAAACCCTCCCTTGATGTTAATGAACTTTGTATAGAGATGATAAAAAATAAATAGAAGAAAAATATTGAAAAATCGAAGAAAAAAGTTTTTGCTTTCTGTTATTCTGCTGATTTGCTGCAATCCAGATAAAATAGACTGCCGTTCGCACGGCAGTCTATTTTTGCTTCTCATGTCTTTTTTTTATCCGAACATATGCTGGACGGTTAAAGAAATAAGCAACAATATCTAAGCATATTTCTTTCTATAAATCAAGTTTAAATTCTTTGTTTTCCAGAAGGTTCTTCAGTAATATCACTGATATCACAGTTCATTTTTTTTCATTGGATTCTTTAATGGATATTCTGCCTAGATGAGCCTTTGCTATAAGATTTGCAAAATAAGCTCAAATTCAATTTCAAGTTTGTTTGGTGCTTTTTATGTATTTTTCTTGAAATAGCTTTGATATGATATCATCAGGTATTACTCCGGGATTTGAGAATAATATCTCAAAATAATCTCATCCATCGATGATTTCAATTTTTGTGTATGATTCTCATTCTTTCAGCGTCTCTTCCACGGAATTGGCCAATATGTTATTGAACATATGCTCCAGCCAATCCTTGTCTCATATTATTTCACAATTCCCATCGAATGACTTTGGAGAAAATTTTATAACTCAATTATTGCTTTTTTCCGATACATTAAAAAATGCTGATAAATCACTTAAGAACTCTTTTAAATTTATTATCTCAAGTTTCATATTATAGGTACCTTGCTCCATTTTCATTATATCAAGATAGTTATTGACCAGTTTTTCAACCCTATCCAATGAATGCATTATGTGATACATATAAAGTGCATTGTCTCATTTGAATTTAACTTTCCTGTTAAGAAGTTTGGCAAATCATCATGCGCATGCAAGAGGACCCCTGAAATCATGTGCCATGACATGCACCGTATACTCCTTCAGCTTCTCCATTTCCTTAATGGCAGTAACATCCATGATGCTGAACGCCTCTCTGTTAATTGAATCAAATCGCCTTGAGGATACAAGTATCCATTTCTTATTTCATCTGGCCGTCATGATAGGAAGCTCAAACGAAGTCACTTCTCAGAATTCTTTAAACTGCACTTTTCAAGTTTGATATAAAATTATATCTGAAACGAATTTGTCTATGAAATCATCAATATTCTGTCAATTTACTTCTGTAGGAGATACTTCAAAAATATTGCAGAAATATGGATTCACTTCAATTATTTTTCTTTCTGTCAGGCATGATAATCAGATTCAAATATTCAATTCCAAGAAAAGCTTTTCATATCTTCTTTCTCTTTCTTCATATTCTGCATTTTGATATTCTAATGTAGCATTAATTACAGACAAAACCAAAGCATTTATCATTTCTTTCAAATCCTGAGACTTATCTTTTCATTTTGCTTGTAAAGCATGAGCTAATGATTCTTTGATAACTTGCTTCAATCATTCAGAGGATTGGATCTTTTTTGAAATTTCAAATGTCTCTTCAGAGTTTCTTGTGCGCATTGAACATCTTTAAGAATTATATCATTATATCAAAAGCTTTTATTTGTAAAATTAATTTTCATATAACAAACTTTCTATATTTTGACAAATTAATGATATAAATTATAATCATATTAATTTTTAAAAGCACAAGGATGAAAAAAGTTGATTCTGAATCTGATGTTGATTTGGTTCAAATTCAAAAAGAGGCAAATAGATTAGCTAGCGGTTCACGAAGCATTAAAGCTGAAGTCAATCAGATATTGTCTTCTGATATATGAAGGCTCAATAAGATCATAGCCTGCGGCATTTTTTTCAAAAGGAAAGATTATCTCAAAAAGGCACTTGAAGAAATATGAGATGGATTTGACAGCAAATGATTCGCTCTGAAGTATTCTAAAAATATTTTGGATTTCTTCAACTACTTGGCTAAATGAAGAAATAGGTTAACAGCTGGCACCGATAGTTGATTTTCTTGGTTTGTTGAAATAGATTGAATGTATCTCCTATATAAGACCTTCTGAAAACATATGAATTTGGAGAAAAAAGTTCGGGCTGTTTATTCCGATATGCTAGTGGCTAGGGATTCTTATTTTTTTGCACGTAAAATGTATTCGCAATTCAGTCCCGATATGGATCTGACATATGAAACAAAAAAATGATTCGATAATTTCATTTCAAAAACAACCTTTAATTATCTTGACATATCTCTGATTATCTATAAGGATTTCTCTTCAGAAGTGGATTTCACAGACGAGATCATTAAGAATAAAAGCAAAATCATATCTTTTTTCAGAAGAGCCTGAAAAAATCAGGATATCGAAAGGCTTGCGGGTATAATGAACAATTATTGAAAATATTTTGATCTGAATGAAATGAAAAAAGAGGTTTTTCTAGACCTGCTAAAAACTTCTTATAATAAATCTTTAGATTTCTGGAAATTTGTCAAAGATGATAATGTTTCAGCTCAGGTGAAAAAATGATTTTCCCACAGATTTGCTCAAAAAGAATTTAAGATAGCAAAGCAGATAGTCAAGGATTTCTGAGCTTGAATTGATTTCAAAGAAGAAATATTATCATGAATAGCATTCCTTAAAACAAAATGAATCATTTTAAATCAGGCTGAAGTCCTCAGGGATTTCAGCTCATAAAAAAACTCCAGCTTAAATGCTGGAGTTTACCGATTTAAAAATTATTTATTCAAACTTGAAAGATAGTTATCTTTAAATTTTCTTGGAACGAAATGGAGCATATCAAGAGCGGTATAGGTCTTTTTTGGGAGTCATTCGATTATGGCATCATTTCAAAAAAATCATTCCAGTTTATCAAATCTCTGTGAAAATAATTTCTCTTCCATCATCATCTTTGCTTCCGAATAACCTATATGCACCGGAATGAATTCTTTTCAATCTGCTTCATAGCTCATCTTCTTTGGATCAATCAATTTCTTCATTTGAAGAGGAATATTCTCTTCATCATAAAGATAGAAAAATTTCAATTCTCAAAGAGGGGTTTGTGCGATCAGCAGATCTTTTTGAAGGGCAATCTTGTTGAAAACTGATTCAGATAATATATGAGCTTCATCTAAGAATGTATTTGTAGGAGCAAGTATTCATTTGACTACAACTTTTTCAACTCCGAAGAATAAGGCCAATTCAGATCAAACTCATTTGATCAGTCATTCCTTTATCATCATATGCGCTTCGAGGCTTCCTAAAACTACTCAATTATCTGTAAAATCCATTTTTCCTGATTCGAGCTTAAGTCATGCAGGGATTTTTGCAGATTCCAATATCACTTTTGGGAATCATTCCTTATCAAATCATATTTTAACTTCAGATGAGTGCATATAATCATTGATTTCAGTTACTAGTCCAGGAAGCTGTGATGTATATGAAGAAGTCGTGCTGGATTGCGAGAATTGCGAGAACTCCCAGAATACCCCTAGGAAAAATATTGTCATAATAACTGGCGCTATCTTAGATATCAGATTTATCTTCTTTGGATGGAAATTTTTCAATAAAAGAGAATTGGATACTACAGAAACAGAAGATAGTGCCATTGCAAGTCAGGCAAGCTCAGGCTTCAGTACAAATCCGATAGTGGCAAATGCTCAGGCGGCAACAGGAATTCATAGAACATTATAGAATAATGAGAAGAAAAGGTTCTGTTTTATTTTCGATACGGTTTCTCTGCTTAATTTTATAGAAGTGATAACATCATTCAAATCATTTTTCATTATGATTATTCAGCCCGATTCCATTGCGACATCTGCTCAGCTTCACATTGCAATTCACAGATCAGCGCTTACAAGCGCCGGGGAGTCATTTATTCAATCTCATACCATTGCAACTTTGTATCAGTCTGATTGCAGTTTCTGTACTTCTTGTGCTTTATTTTCTGGCAATACTTCTGCCAAGACATTAAATATTCATACTTGTCAGGCTATTGCCTTTGCTGTACGGGCATTATCTCAAGTTATCATATAGACTTTGATTCACATTTTGAGTAACCTTGAAATGGCTTCTTTTGAAGTTTCTTTTACCGTGTCTGCAACAGCTATCAATCAGATGGCTTTAGAAGAATCAGCTAAAATCATTACAGTTTTTCATGAAGACTCAAGATTTTCGATTATAGATATTTCAGCTAACTCAATCTTATTATCTGCAAGAAGCTTTCTAGTTCATAAGAAGTATGATTTTCATCCGACAATTCATTTTACTCATCCTCAAGGAATTGCTTCAAAATCTTCAACAAGGATATTTCGTGCATTAACCTCTTGTCAATGCTTTACTATCGATTCAGCCAAGGGGTGCTCTGATTTTTGCTCTAGAGATGCGGCAATCGATAGGATTTCCTTTTCGGATATGATTCATAAATCTACAATATCGGTTACTTTTGGCTTTCACTCAGTTATTGTTCATGTCTTATCGAATACTATGGCATTTATCTGGCAAGCAGTCTCAAGCGGCTCTCATCATTTTATAAGAATTCAATTTTGAGCTCATCTTCAGGTTCAGACCATTATTGCAGTGGGCGTAGCAAGTCCAAGCGCGCAAGGGCAAGCAATTACAATTACAGCCGAAAAGTAAAGAAGGCTAATAGCGAAGGTTGCTCAAAGAATATAGTACCAGACCAAGAAAGTGATTATAGCAATAAGTATTACAATTGGCACGAATATTGCAGAAATCCTGTCGGCGAATCATTGTATCGGAGCTTTTGATCATTGGGCCTCTTCTATAAGTTTTATTATTTGAGAAAGGGTGGTTTCATCTCAGATTTTGGTAGCCCTGAAATCAAAGCTTCAAGTTTTATTGATAGTTCAGGCAAAAACTTTTGAGGCTATGCTCTTTTCGACTGGCATTGATTCTCATGTCAGCATTGATTCATCGATGCTAGAATAACCAGAAACAATCTCTCAATCCACCGGTATTTTCTCGCCAGGCCTTACAATGATTATGTCTCAGTAGACGACATCTTCAATTTGGATTTCGATGTATCATCATCCATCCATACTATTATTGATTAATCAAATGGATTCTGATTCATCAGACAGGATAGGATGTCCTCCTGGCCTAGGAAGTTTCACTCTTGCAGTTTTTGGGGCTAATCACATAAGCTTTTCTATCGCTTCACTGGTTTTTCATTTGGCTTTTGCTTCCATATATTTTCATAAGGATACAAAGACTATAAGAAATGCGGCAACTTCAAAATAAATGTTTGGAATCTTCATTCAATTTAATCCTATTGCGGATCAGGTTTCATTTATGTAAATTATGTAGCTATATATGCTATAGATATATGCAACTGCAGTTCAGATTGCTATAAGAGAAAACATGTTTGCAGTCTTCAGCTTAAGTGCTGACCAAGCTCATAGGAAATAATCTTTTCCTATGAAGAATAAGACGGGAGTCGTCAGAATTAAAGAAATCAGCGCAGAAATAGGCATGAATATTTTTTCTCAAGGTAATCATAAAACAAAATCATATACCATGAATAATGCCATAGGCAAAGATAGGATTGCTCCCCATAGGAATTTATTGAACCAATACGAAGTCTCTTTTTTTCTTTTATCTATCTCATTTGTTTGTTTTGATTGAATTGTGGCCTTATATCCAGCTTTTTCAGCAACACTCACCAAGTCTTCTATAGTTATAATAGTAGGATCGAATTTGATCCTGGCCCTTTCTGAAGCAAAATTTATATTTGCCTCATTTACTCATGACGTTTTTTTAAAGGTTTTTTCTATAAGCAACGCACACGATGAACAATGCATTCATTCAATGCCCAGGGTTGCTAT
>CAZUBA010000036.1:0-16035 GCA_964618565.1 uncultured Candidatus Peribacteria bacterium
ATATCGGCAAGCCGGGTGGAATCCCTAGCAGATGCTGATTGGGAAGAAAAAGAAAGGAAGGCAATTGTTGCCAGTATAGCGAGAATGACGATGACGACGATTAGTTCGACGAGGGTGAAAGCCTTTCGGGAATTGGAGTTTAATAATCAAGACTTTAGATAAAGTGAATGTTTTAACATAAGAATCAATTAAAAAATATGATTTTATTATCTGAAAATGGAATACATATTCTGAATCTCCGCATCCGTAAGGGAACGTCTATAAATTCTAAACTCATCAATGATTCAATTCAGCTTAGTGTTCAGTCAAGGATTATTGTTATTCATTAATGATAATGTCGTTCCGGTATATGTTATGTTTCTATAATCGGATGAGGTCTGATCTATGACTCAATCGATATAAAAATATGAAGTGGTTCATTTCCGGGTAACAACCAAATTATGCCAAATTCATGTAGATACTATTGATGATCACGTCGAATTCATGCTATTTGATCGGGTATATTGATCGTACTGCTGAAGATAAAAAGCGGTTCTGTTGTTATATGGAGCGTACGTAGGTCATTTTCATGAAAGACTGATTCAGTTTCAATTGATAGTATGTATAATCTGGTTATAGTCATTATTGAAATCATTGAATAATACCCATACTGATACAGCAAAATCTCACATTATGATAGACGGATCAAAATTCAGAAGAATTCGTCATGTGTTTGTATTAGGCGTGACTCAAAATCAAGATTTTCAGCCAACAAAAATAATTCATCAGCTAAAATTTCAATCGTTCCCATTTCCGCTCCAATCATGTGATGATGTCCCTATTCATTCATCGAAGCTCCAATATCATGCCAGTCAATCGTTCATGATTGCATATTTCAAAACATTTCATGATCCAGTTGCTTTTGCTTTATTGTCTAACTGAATAACATAACTTCAACCTGCGGTGATATCAATTCATGTTCAAGTAGCTTGAATCGGAACAAGAGAACCGCTAGAAAGTATCACTCCTATAGGGTCTCATTTTGAATACGGATATCTTTTAGAATAATCAGAAAGATAGGCGGATGATGATTCAAAAGCCTTATCAAAAGGCGAATAACTCAAAACAGCATTGCTTCCGTCCTCCAAAAAACCAAGAAGCTCCATTTTGGAGAAATCGGAATTAGCGGAAAAGGTATAATAGTTTTTTTCTAGCGGATCCTTTCATCAGTCCTGATTCATCTTAATCATATTCAAAACAGATGATCACGCTTCTCATTGATATCAGATGATTAGGCCTGAAGCGGTCAGGCTCACTGCATTATCCGGTTTTGGATATTTTCAACTGCTGGCTTTTAATATACCCAATCATTTTGCAATATTGCTGATGTCGGCTAATCTTGTGGAATCCCTGGCAGATGCTGACTGAGAAGAGAAAGACAAAAATGCGATAGTTGCTAGTATTGCCAATATGACAATTACCACTATCAGTTCCACTAGAGTGAAGGCTTTTTTGGCTTGATACTTATTCATGATTTTAAATTTTAAGAATTATTTATATGAGTTGTATAGTACTGATATTTCCGCATCAGATAAGGCTCTATTATAGACCCTAACCTCATCGACGCTACCTTTTTTGAATATCACGCCCTTGTTATCCTGTCTTCCTATGTTGAAAACCTTTGTTTGGATATCATTTACTGTATATATTCATTCTGCAACCTTTAATCCGTTCAAATAAATACTGGTATTTCATCAGCTTTTATATACATAGGTACAGTTATACCAAGTATCGGTTTTGAAATCAGGAATATTATAATAAAAAGATTCGACCGTAGCGCCCAGTGGATAATACTCTAACTTAACATAACCATTGCCAAATGAAAATCACCCGCTATCCTTATAATCTTGAATCCTATCCGCAAATGATATATAGAATGATCCCTCATTGCTTTTCAGCTTTGCCCAAAATGACAAAGTCTTATAAGTGCTTGTCGACATATCATTCACTGCAGGGGGCATGCTCAAGTAATCATCTACTCAATCAAAAGCTATGGCTTTTCATCTGATTCAGCTAATTCATCAGACTGCGATTCATCAGAAAATATTTCAGTTATTGTTGTTTTTGCTGAAATCTTTTAGCATTCATCCGCTTAAGGTTTCCATGTCCCAATACCCCATAAGATTATTATCTAAAAAAGCCAAATCCTTATTATTGATAAGGTCTGGCCTTATATTTATAATGCTACTTAATAATTCACTTCAAGTGCCTACCGTATTCAATTTTGAACTCTCCTTTCCGAATATGACATTATAAGAGGAGCTTGCATTATCAAGCTTCAAATCGACATTGATTTGTGCAGCCTGTATAGGAGTTTTTGTATTTCCGTCAAGCAGTATTCATAATTGGTCTCATTTGGTATAGGCATATCTTCAAGAATATGAAGAAGGATCAGCATTTGCCACTCATACCAGAGGACTGTCATTCCCGTGAAAACGGGAATCCAGTTTGGCGATTAATGAATCTGGATCCTCGATCGAGCCGGGGGTGACGAATTTGAGTTGCGGAATGTAAGATAAAGCACTATTGCTTCAATCTTCCAAGAATCATAATATCTGAAACTTACTTTGAGCTTGATTTGTGGTATAGGTATAATAGGTTGAGGTATCCAGCGGGTCTTTTCATCAATTTGAAATCTTTAACATGCTTAATACTAAAGCTCCTGCATATCATTGGTATCATATGACAGAGCCTGATGCCAGGACATCAATCTTAGAATCCGGCATGGGCACCTTTCCTGATGTTGCATTGAATACAGATAATCATTTTGCAATATTGCTCATATCTGCAAGCCGGGTGGAATCCCTGGCAGATGCTGATTGGGAAGAAAAAGAAAGGAATGCGATAGTTGCTAGTATCGCCAAGATGACAATTACCACTATGAGCTCCACTAGAGTGAAGGCTTTAGGATTATTGCTTGAAGTATACATGGCTATTTTATAAAAAATTAAATTAAAATCATGCAGATTTTGCTTGTTGCCTCACCTCAATGTCAGACAGAGATCTATTATATATCTTTATGTCATCAATCTTTCAATCAAGATATCATGTATTAATTTGGCTACGTCAGAAATATAAATATTGTTCAGTGGATATTTTATAGGGTTCAGCAATTTTCGTTTTTCATTTCATTATTCAGTTTATATAAAACTTTGAAGTTCAATCTTTGGAATATGTGGTTGATAACATAATCCATTTATCTTTATATTCGGAATTAATAGTAGGATAATCTTTATATCAGCCAGAAGCGCCTGAATAAATTCAAGTTCAAAAGCAAAAAGAACTAGTTAATGTTACGGAATTCTGTGAATCTTCCCAAAAAGCTCTTAATAGATATCATTTTTGATTATTTATATTCCATGAATGCCAGTTGCTGATAAAAGGAGTTGCAATATCAACATTACCATTTATCACTCAGCTATTGAATTTATTTACAAATACAACAGCAGATAATGTTATTTCATCTAGAAGCTCTCAAGAGCTATAGAAATTATCTACTCTGAAGTGGCTGCTTCAATTGAACGATGTAGAATTTCAAATCACTCAGGAAGAATTTCAAATAATTATTCAATTATATCATGTTCATGATTTCCCGTTTCCACTAAGGTCCTTCAATTTTCATGATGTAGTTGTCTCCATATCCCAATATCATACCAGACTATTATCATAATCCTTTAGGCTCATATCTTTCTTCGCCACGCAATTATCCTTTCTGGAGAAACTATTGGTAGCAGATCAATCAAGCACGAAGCATACGTCAGGATTATATATTCATCCGCTTAATGAGCTTGTAGAGCCTGACAATATAAATAGCGAAGGCAGGCTCGGATCGAACATATAATTTCATTTCAATTGGACTATCTTGGAAACTGCAGTGTCAGCACTTGCAATATCTTCATTGAATGCGATGAAAGGATTAGAGATATTCTCTCTCATGCTTGTAGGATTCTCTAATTCAAGAGCCAGCTGATAATACAATGGCTGTCATCATTGTGATATTGTGGAATACCTGTATTCAGTTCAAGAAGGATCCTTGATTCAAGCTGACAAAGTAGAAAGTATTGAATTATTAACCGTTCATTCCGATATCATGACTCAAGATACTCCAGTTGCGGTAGCTCATCAGGTATATGCCTTAGGATTTGCAGGAAGTGGGATGGATCATCCTATTGCTTGACGCAGCTCAAGTCATTTCCTGATGTTCGTTGTATCCGATAGCCTCACAGAATCCCTTGCACTGCCAGACTGAGAAGAAAAAGAGAGGAAAGCAATGGTAGCAAGTATTGCCAAGATGACAATTACTACTATGAGTTCTACAAGTGTGAAGGCTGGTTTTGATGTTGATTCAAAATTCTTTAAATGTTTCATATGTTTTGTAAAAAGTTAAAAATTAGTTCTTCATGCATCTGACGGAATCACCCTCACCCCTGTTATCATACCAAGGCGTATTGATTGCAGTGCTCTTCAGTACAACCACTCAGCCCATGATATTGTCAGGACTATAACCATAATAAATCGATGAAGTCCAGTAACGTCAATAATTCCCAGCATAATATGATGCATGAGAATAATTTCGTGAACCTCAAAGAGGAAGCTTTAGCACTAAAGCAACAGCCGTATCACTTTGGCTTCAGCTGCAATTAAGGTTTGGATTTATTGCAGACAATGCACTGCACCACTCAAGTTGTGTCGGCACATGATAACCTGATGCACATGGTCATTGCATAGCGGAAGGCATTCAGAGGGAAATATATGTTCATCCGGTAGAAGTTGTCCCTGATCATCACCATAGATTATTGTTCTGGGGCGGATTGACATACCAATCCCTATTATTATATTCGGTTATAAAATTATCATGTCATACAGTATTGGCTAAAGTTCAGGCAGGAGCTGGCGTTCAGGTTGCACTTGTAGATGCTACATTATCATTTCGTCACCATTGGAATAGACCACCAAGAATATTTCTTATTCATTGATTACAATCTGCACCTGTAAAACTGCAAACATTAATAGTGACTTGGCCAGCCCAAGCCTCTGTCGCTCCTACATTGCAAGCTGCCCAAATCTGTCAATTGCTTAATTTGATATCAGAAACATTGCAACTTGGATATTTTGAAGATGCTGAAGTTAGAGCGTACACTCAAGCAAGTCATCATAAAATGCTTCATGTTCACTGGACTTTAATACTTTTTGAGACATATCAGATAAATTCTCATCAAGTGTAACTCTTCAATTCAATGTTATTTCAATAAACGGCCGTGCTAGCTTGTACAGGAGCCATGCTTCAACTTTGAAGCAATACCCCTAACATATCTCACTTTGTAATCACATATCTTCCTGAATAACTGACAGAATCCGCATTGATCAAGCTTCAAGCATATGGATTCAATGATAAGGCACTATTATTTCAGTCCTCCAAGAAACCTAACAATTGAAACTTACTCAATCAAGCATTAACATTATATGTGCAATAAGTGCTTCCATCCAGAGGATCTTTTCAACCGTTAGATAACTTTATCATTCATAATACTGAGCTTCATGCATATCATTGCTTTCATATCTCTACTCACGAAGCAGTAATAGAAATGGCACTGTCAGGTTTAGGATAAGTTCCAGCACTAGCATTGAATACAGATAATCATTTCGCGATATTGCTCATATCTGCAAGCCGGGTGGAATCCCTGGCAGATGCTGATTGAGAAGAAAAAGAAAGGAATGCTATGGTTGCGAGAATTGCCAAGATGACAATTACTACTATGAGCTCCACTAGTGTGAAGGCTTTCTTTTTAAAGCTAAATTTATTTTTTATAATAGAATCTGTATTTTTTGCGTATAACATAAATATGTAAATAAGAAATAAAAAAGCCCGTTATCTCGCACAACGGAATCATACGAATGTCCTATTAGGCGCTCATAAATTGTCACTTATCTTATCCCATGCAAGAGTTAATGCGTAAATTCAGGCATTATAATCAGATCATGCTCATCATCATCTTAAAAATATGTCATTTTCAACTCAAAGCGGATAATGTATATTTCATAATCAGCCTCATTCATATGAAAGATTAGCCGAATAATAATTTTTCTTTTCTTCCGAATTGATAGTAATGCCCGTCCAAGTCAGCCATCCGGAGCTTGTTCAGATTGAAGTTGTTCAAGAGTTGAATCACTCTCAGCTTATATTATTTGCTTTGTTTACATGCTCCCAAACATTTCATGAAAAATCATGAATTATAAATCAATTAGATAATTTCAGTTGCCTTCTGGCATTATCTTCTCTTGGAGTGCTTAAATTTATTTCGTCATAAGTTCATTCTGACACTCTATGCAATGACTTAAATCATAATGGGTCAACCAGTGAATTAGTCACTCATTTATATACGCCTCATGAGCCGATGATTCAACTATTCCAATTGACAGACTGATTCTCTATGTCTCTCGCAATTGTCATCCATTCATTATTGTTGATAAGATGATATCAATTTCATAGGTTCTTGCATGCTTGAATTGCAGCTTCTTGAAGAACATAAGTGATTGGGAATCAATTTGCAGATGATTGGATTCTCCATTCGGCAGGAAAATCTATTTGTTCAACCAGTCAGTCTCAATTTCAGCATAAGCTATTTCAATTGCACATGTCTGTTCAAGTTGATATGAATGTCGAACTTCAGCTAAAGTGTCAAGGCTCCCATCAGTTTGCCTTCATTTCATATTTCGCCACACAAAAGCCAGCCTGTTTGAATTCGGCATTACCATTAACAGGGATAAATCATTGTGGACATGACTTCGGAGATCAAGTCAATCAGGCTCAATTTATATATGATATTTGCAGTTGCTGCAAAGAGGATCAAGACATTGTGACTTTCTCATTTGATGAAAATGACACTGCATAAGTATTATTGTTATTTAATTCTACTTGCAATCAAGCTTCTTGAACCGGAATCATGCTTCAGCTTTGGAGCAAAATTCCTAATGCATCTCCTCTGGTCACAATAAACCTATTCTTATAATCGAGAGCATTCGCATCTCATCCTCATATCGGATTGAGCGAAACAGTAGCATTATTGCCATCCTCTAAGAAGCCAAGCAATTGAAATTTTGTCTGTGCAGAGTCTGTTGAATAAGTGTAATAAGTAGATGTATCAAGCGGATCTTTTCACCCGTTGGACATCTTGACCATATTCAAAACAGAAGCTCATGCGTATCATTGATATCATATTACAGTACCCGATAATGTAATAGGCACATTTGAATCCGGCTTAGGGTATGTTCATGCTGTGGCCTTGAAAACCGATAGTCATTTTGATATATTGGACATATCAGAAAGCCTAGTGGAGTCGCGCGCGCTGACACTATGCGAAGAGAATGACAAGAAGGCAATAGTGGCAAGTATTGCCAAAATGACAATGACCACTATCAGTTCCACTAGAGTGAAAGCGGAAAGCTTTTCATACGATTTGCGTTGAAAGAGTTTATTTTTTGTGTTGCTCAAAGTATTTAATTATAATTTAAAGTATATAAATTTTATAATATAAAAAATAAAAATCAAATTTTTTTAAATATGCTTAAGTTAAATTAAATCTGAATTAAGATTGCAAATCAAATAACACCCATAAAGGTTTTATCGGGGTATGCATTTATTAAATAGAATCGGTTGATTTTCTGTTTTTTTATGTACAATTGACGGGCATAAAAATTAACTAATATAAATGAAAACATATACAATCATACCAGCATGATGATCTGGCACTCGATTATGGCCCTTGTCACGTAAATTCTACCCTAAGCAGTTCATAAAGCTTGAAGAGCTCGGATGAATATCATTATTCCAAAGAGCTTTCAAGAGAGCGATGAAAATATCCTCAACAGAAAATATATTGGTTGTAACCAACAGTGAATACAAATTCCACTGCGTGGCTCAGATAAAGGAATTGGAAATATCTATAAATGATGACCAGATCATAATCGAGCCTCAAGCCAAAAGCACGCTCTGAGCAATAGCACTTTGAATGAAACATATAAAAGAAGATGATTCTGTGGGGCTTGTGCTTTGGTCTGATCAAGTCATTGAAGAAGAAGACAGATTTGCTGAAATCATAATGTCTAACTTGGAAATGGCGCAGAAGCACATGGTCATATACTGAATCAAGCCCAATTGCCCTCATACTTGATACGAATATATTTCATACAATGAGACTTCATCATATCCTACTAAAATAGACAAATTCGTTACCCGGCCAGCGACTGCTGAATTAGGCAATGAATATATCAAAAAATGATATTTATGGAATGCATGAATTTTCCTTTTCTCTAAAAAATTATTTTTCGATGAGCTAAAAAAATGGAATAAATCTTATTTTGATATTGTCAGCTCTTCAGATGAAACAAAGGTTATGTTTGAAAAATTGCCTGAACAAACTATAGATTTCTGATTGATCCAATTGTCCGATAATGTCTACGTGACTCCGATTTATAACTATTGGACTGATTTGTGAAGCTTTGATGCGCTTGATGATTATTCAAAATACATTGGCTTTAAAAATAGTAATATAATTGAGATAGATTCCAGAAACAATACAACTTTCTCGGAAGTGAAATGAAAGAAGATTTCACTTATTTGAGTCGACGATTTTATCATTGTGGACACAAAAGACGCTCTCCTTATTTCAAAGAAAGGAGAATCCCAGAAAATCAAAGAAGTCATAAATATCCTCAAGGAGGAGAGATCTGAACTTGCTGATTATGGATTAACCGTTTACAGACCATGGTGAAGCTATACTATTATAGATGAGGGGGAAGGGTTCAAATCAAAGAGAATTACTGTTTCAAGCAATAAGAAGCTATCTCTTCAGATGCATTACCACAGATCGGAACATTGGGTTGTCGTAAGCTGAACTGCCATAGTTACAATATGAGAAGAAGAGATAGTGGTAAGAAAATGAGAAAGCGTTTTTATTCCTGCATGAGTCAAACATCGATTGGAGAACAAGGGAAAACTTCCTCTCTATCTTATCGAGAGCCAAATCTGAGATTATCTGGAAGAGGATGATATAGTCAGATTCGATGACGAATACTGACGCAAATAGGGAGTGATGAAAAATGCGAACTTTGCGTTTGAATCTTACGTTTCCTCGTTCACAGTAGCTACCGCTACAGCTCATTCCGGTACGCGATTCGCACACAAATTTCATCATTTTTGATCACTCCTCGTAAATGCGAACTTTGCGTTTAAAATTCCGTTTCCTCATTTCATCTTGGCGCTGCCACGACTAATTCCTGTACTCATTTTTCGCACAAATTTCATCAATTTAAATGAGGCTTGGATTAATGTTTTTCCCTTCCCTAATACATGCGAAGTTGGCTGAAAGCCGGATGGGTTATATTGAAAATGTGCCATACTAAATCTCCGTTCATGAAAAATTTAAAAAATACTCCGGCAATGCCGGAGTATTTTTTAAATTACTGATTATCTATTGACTATGCTTTCGAGTTCAATGAAAGTTTTTGGCTTAATGACTGAGAATTCTCATGTCTCGTGATCATAATCTCAAGATAAGATGAATTTGACAGTACTAGTGTCCATTTCTGAAGGAATTGTATTGGCAGGCACTTCAAAAGTCAGATTTATATCAAAAGTAACCTTTGTTCAAGTGCGAGTCGATTTTATGCTTCAGACGCTCTTGTTGTCAAAAACGATAACAAGATCTGTATTTTCTTCACTAAGTGGTCAGGTTATCTTTAGTGTATGATTTTCAGCTTTAGAATCCAGAATCAGATTTTTGTTTTCGTAAATTATTTTAACATAATCATTCTTTGATGTTGAATTGAACTTAATTACATTTTTTTCAAGATATAAATCAAAATCATTCATTCAATTTACAGGATTAATTTTTCAATTAGATTGAAAAGAATATTTTCAATCTTTTCTTGTGAGTACCGATTTGAATATTCATGAAGAATCTGTAACATCGCTTGTTAGAGTTAGGATTCAGTCCTTTGAAGAATAGATCAAAGGATTCTTAATTGCCTCTTTTATGCCTTTTGCCACTTCTGATGGGGTGATTTTTTTGGCATTATATAAATTATTCAGATTCATGACTGTGGCTTCTTTTGGAATAAGTGAAAATCATCACTCTGGCAGTTTTTTATAAGTAGTAAGCAGAGGATATTTATCAAGTATGTCCAGAGTCTTATTTAATTTATCCATAACTTCCGCTTGATTTAAGGAGCTTGGTCATCTATCAGGCACTTTCATATGAATGGTTTTCCCCTTATACGGTTCAAGAGCTTTTTCTAGCGAAGCAATCTGACTTTCAAATGATGCATCCTTTACTGATGAAGCAATAGTCACTGAATAATCTTTCAGAGTCGCATAGATATCTTTATCTATAACCTTGAAATTAACATCAAATTTAGCATTTCACTTCAAATTCACATTCGGTCATTTAACGACTTTATTATTAACATACTTGACTTCTCAAGGAACATTCAGATCAACGCTAATGTCTATGGTAAAATCCAATTCTTGCGATAAAGTTATGAGAGCCATTATGTTCGTGTATCTCTCTATGTTGACTCCGACTTTTCAAAAGTCGGTAACAATGCTAAAATTCATTTTTCAAGTTTCTTTGAAAGAGTCTCAATTAAAGTCTTTTATTTTTTCTCTGATAACACTGACCACTTCTCTTTGGATTCATACAATGTCAGCTTCAACTTGCCTTATGTCTGCCGTATCGATTATAAATGGGCTTTCTCAGGTTGAAATATATGAAGCGATCTCTTTTTTCATTTTGACATATTGCTTCGCCTCACTTCTTAGCTGTTCCATATATAAATTGAAATTTTCATCATTTCCATTCTGCATCTGAACAGAAAGTCAGCTTAATAGAGAACTCATTCAAGCAAGTTCAGACTTATATGCAGCCTTGTCCTTGGTATTCTTAAGCTTTATTATATTCTTATTTATATCCTTCTCTATATGGGTTTGCAGTTTTTTGCTCAATGCTGAAAGTTTTTTTGCTTTAACATTAACTACGGCTGCAGTGGCAAACGAAAAATTACCAGCCAGAAGTCATGTTAAGAGCATTAGGCTTAATACTTTTTTTAGTGCATTTCTCATAGATTATGACGTTAATTAATAAATACGTTAACCATGTTACAATATCTTTTTTGCAAATACAAATTATTTTTTTATTATATACAAATTATAATTACAAAATCAATGAACAAACGCCTGTTATCCATTATTCTTCCATTTCTTGCCATAAGTTCCGTGTCTGCTATAGATTGTAAAGATTATATTCCAGTAATTTGAAGCAATTGAGCAGAGTACGATAATTTGTGTGAAATAAGAAAAACCGGAATAGTTCCTGTTTCATATATCAAAAGCTCTTGATTTGATATAAGCGAAAAAATGAAAAACGATATTAAGTCTGCAATTTCATCATTTTCAGCGAATAAAAAAATCATAGATGTCCATTCTGTTTATATTAAACTCTATAAAATTGTTGAAAAGCTGCATCTTAAAGATCTTCCAGCCTCCAAAAAGGATGTTGCAATCATGCATGTGGCAGAAGAGTTGGCTCTCAAGATTGATGAGCATATCAATAAAAAAGCCTGAATTATAATTAAAGCGAATATCAATGATATCCTCAAAGATAAGAATCTCGACGGTGAAATAAAGGTCAAAAGCGTCAGAATACTTACCAGAGAGACATTCTCAAGCATTTCAAGAATTCTCTACAGGGCAAAAGTCAAATATGAAAACAAGGGCACAAAATATGAAGAAATATTTAATATTTATTTCAATTGAGATATAGGAGTCTATTACAGGCCTCAGGAGTGAGGATATCCTGATTCACACACAGAAAAGAAGGTTTCATTCAGTTCATCAGGAGCTGAGCTAGCCTGAACTTTATCATATCCAAGACAAGCTTGAAAATTCCCTGCGGTTCTGCTCATTGCCTGAAGCTGACCTAATAATAGGGACGTCTACAGTTCAAGGCACAGGATGTTCAAGGTAATTTCCGACACTCTTGTGAAAAATGGCTATGCAGTTTTGAGGTACGATAAGCGCTGAGTGGAAGGGTCGAGTTGAAATTCCTATCCGGAATCTACAACAGAAGATTATATGCAGGATGCAAGAAATTGATTTGATTTCCTGAAAGCCCAGAAAATTGTGGATACCTCGAAAATATGAATAATAGGGCACAGCGAATGATGAATCATCGCGAGCAAAATAGTAAGTGAAACTGATGATGTTAAATTTCTGGTACTACTTGCTACTCCTTGATTTAGTATCAAGGAACTCATTTACAATCAGAAGCTGGCCGATGATAATGAATCAGGAAAGAAATTTCTAGAGGCTTCTTATAAATCAATCTTAAATAAAATTGTTCCGATTCTGACTGCCAAAATCACAAAAGATCAGGCAATTGAAAAAATTGTGCAAATGGAAAATTCGATGTCATTCGAAGAAAAGATGTATTTTTCTGTCATCAAGAAAAAACTTCCGTTCTGAAATTATGAAGATATTGCTTCTCCATGGTTCAGGAATTTTCTGAGTTTGGATATAAATGAATATCTTGCAAAGATAGATTGTCCTGTACTTACTCTTGTATGAGACAAGGATGCCAATGTTTTGGCTGAAGATAATGTAGAGAAAATCAAGAACTCGCTTCTAAAATGATGAAATGATAAATTTGCCTCTTCGATATTGTCTGACACAGGGCACATGTTTGAAAGCACAAAAACATACAATAATGCAGAATATAAGAATTCCTCGGTAACTTTCTCACCGGAATGACTTGAGAAGATGGTGAATTGGCTTGAGTTTTATAAATAAGCAATTCCAAATTATAAATAATAAAAATCCTAGGATTGGAATCCTAGGATTTTTATTATCTTGAAATATGATTATTTCTTGAAGCTTCTTTTTGGTGCGTCTGTAGGTTTTTTTCTGAAACTTGATTTCTTCTCGCTTCCGAAACTGTCATCTCTTGAACCGAAACCTCATTCTCTAGGAGCATACGGTTTTTTGTCTCAATTGAATCCGCCTTCTCTTTTTTCAAATGATTTCTTTTCTCCTCATCTTCAGCCGAAATCCTCACCTCTTGGAGTGTATGGTTTCTTTTCTCCGCCGAATCCGCCTTCTCTAGGAGCATACGGTTTTCTTTCTCATCCAAAACTTCATTCTCTTTTAGGGAAACGATCTCATCATTCTCTAGGAGCATAAGGTTTTCTTTCTCCGCCGAATCCGCCATCACGGCCTCCTCTAGAGTCTCTATCTCATCTTGAATCAAATCCGCCTTCTCTAGGAGCTCTTGTATCAGGTTTATTTGCAAAGTATCCAGTTCTTGGACGAGAAAATTCTCCGTCAGCCCTATCAAAACTTGCCCTTTTATCATCATTGCTTCTTGGGGAAGCAAATTCTTTCCTTTCTCCTCTGTCTTCTCTTGATCTAGATGGCCTAGCGTCTTCTGAGAATCTTGGCGAAGATGATCTTCCTCCAAAACCTCAATCTCTTGAACCTCATCTTGATCATCAATCTCTATCTCATCCGTATGATCTTCCTCCTCCGCTTCTTCCTCCAGAAGAGCGTCCTCAGAATCTTCCTCCGCCAGATCTTCCTCCCCCTTCTCAGAATCTTCCCCTTGGTTCTTCCTTCTTTCTTTCCATCGCAATTCCTTCTTCATCTACTTGTTTGATTGTGATCTTATTCCTCCTTTCGATATTCTTGAAAGCGAATTTTTCATCGTTTGCAACGAACATGATAGCTTTACCTTCTGCACCTGCACGACCTGTACGGCCGATTCTGTGGATGTATGATTCTGGATCAGACGGAACGTCATAATTAACGACCAACTCGATATTTTTTACATTCAATCATCTTGCAGCAACATCAGTTACGACAAAAATATCAGTAAATCCTTCTTGGAAATCCTTAAGGGCTTTGAATCTTTCTCTTTGTCTCATATCACCATTTAGGCAATCTGCAGAAAATCAATCTTTATAAAGCTTCTTTGCGAGTAGCTCTGTATCTCTTTTTGTTTGTACGAACACTATAGTTCTTTTTGATTTGTGCGTGATTATGAATTTCTTAAGTGCATCGTATTTCTCGATGTGTGGGATTTCTACGAATGAATGGTCAATCTTGTCTACTGTCAATTCGTTAGTAGCCTTAATGAAAGTATAATCAACTCATAGATATTTTTCTACCATTCATTTAAGTTCCGGAGTAATAGTAGCAGAAAAAGCCATAGTTTGCTTGATTTCTGTGAAATTCCCCCAGATGAAATCTATATCATCAACGAAACCCATATCAAGCATGCGGTCTACTTCATCTAGGATGAAAGTATCAACTTCCTTGATTTTAAGTGCGCCTCTTTCGATAAGATCGATAACACGACCAGGAGTTCAAACAATTATTGTTTGTCCTTTCCTTAACATTTCAATCTGCTTTCCTATAGGAGAACCTCCATAAACTGGAAGTGATTTGATATACATTCAAGTCGATAGGCCCAATATTTCATCTCTAATTTGAGTTACAAGTTCGCGAGTAGGAGCTAGAATAAGCGCCTGAATATCAGGTTTTGTGAGATCGATTCTCTCTAATAGTGAGATAACGAATGCAGCTGTTTTACCAGTTCAAGTCTGTGACTGACCGATAATGTTTTTTCCGTTTACAGATTCGCGGATAACTTCTTCTTGGATTTTAGTCGGAGTTTCGTATCCAAGTTTTTTGATACCTTCAAGAACTTCGTTCTTTAGGTTCATTTCAGTAAAATTCATATGAAAATATGTTTAGTGCTTCTAGCTAAGTTAGTTTCGTAGCGGAAGCAAAATAAAATAAGGCATTCCTATAGCCTTGGCAATTTTTGCAAGGTTAGTAAGAAGGTCTAAAATTTGAAAACTTCCTTTTTGTATAGCCCGTAAATATATGATTATCATTCTTACGAGGGCGGTCCAAGAAACTTAGTCTTATGCACTCGAGGGATAAATTGGCTTATTTAAAGCAGGGAAAAGAAAATTTATTTATTTAGCGCGAAAAGTATAAAGACTTTTTAATAAAATGCAAAAAGAAATTAAATTTATGTTATTTTAAATTTAAAATATTAAAAGCCCGGTGTCAAATCGGGGAAATTTAATGCAAATTATAAAAACCTCTGCAAATGCAGAGGTTTTTATAATAATTTTGAATCTTAATAAGGAGTTGATGAAGGAGTAAAGACTCTTTGTCAAACAGTAAAACCATTTCCATCCCATTTGGCTACATTCTTAACTATCCTTACTTCGTCCATATATCAGCTGAACCATCCTGATCATACCCTGTTAAGTCATATGGCAAGACTTTCGGTATTGGCGGTTATGGCGGTAGAAGTAGCTACAATGCGGCCCAAGATTCAATTTTTATATAAATAAAAATTAGTTCATTTCCTTACTATTGCTATATGGGTCCATGTATTCAAATCAACCGTTCAGAAAGTTAAAGATTCATCCCATCATAATCATGCTCATGCAAATACATAATTTCATCATGCAGTCATGGTCACTGTAAATCAATTAGTGAGTCAATTGCTTCTTTTGGATATCATTTCTCTATAGGCTGCAGGGTTGACCCAATAATCTAAAGTGAAGTCTGAAGTTCAAAAATTTAAATCTTCCGTTGAGGCTATATTCAAATAATTACTGCTTCAATTGAAGAGAGCTGAATTAGATAATCATCAAGTTGATGGTGAAGCGAAGGTGACTCAATTATTTGTAATTGTTCAAGTATATGTTCAAGAATTATTATAGTTTCAATTCATATGCATCAGAAGCATAAGATTCGGATCAATTATAATTGTGTCATCAGACTTCCCTCTCACTCAACCTCAAAGGCTATTCTTAACCAGTCAATTTCAGATATTTATAAGCTCGGCTCCGCTTGCATTCACTATAGTCTGTACTGCAGGAGTCGTGACGTTTCATGTCGAATATGCCGCCTTGACAGTATTC
>CAZUBA010000037.1:0-15601 GCA_964618565.1 uncultured Candidatus Peribacteria bacterium
CGCGCAACGGCTCTACGGGAGGGTCTAATTGTTCTATCTGTAGAGACAAGGCAATTCCTTGTCTCTACAGATAGACGTTCTTCCTCCAGCTAATCTCGTGATGGCGAGACTCAAACGCTTTTGTATACCCGCTATTGTATGCAAAAAAATGAAAAATCAAATATTTTTCCTATTGTAGAAGCAATTCTTGAAATTACATTAAGTATCATGTCGGATCTATATATTCTCCATCCTTAAGCATTTGGGTATATTTCCCTAGTTTGACGTTCTTATCATTCAGCATTTTTCTTTTTGATTCAAGAGAATGGCTCATATAAAGTCAGATATGAGGAAGCTCATGAGTCCTATGCCAGTCTGCAGTATAATGGACAGGAATCCTCTCATTGAACATAAGCAATTTCCTCAGGGAATACGCCTTCAGGGAGACTTCATTTGTTTCATTGCTGCATGCTGATAAATATCTGGAAAAGAATACCCTTTCCACCATCGCATTTCATTTTCATAAATATCTAAGCAGATCAAGATATTTTTCTTTGAATTCTCCATATTTGAGCGGGAACATCTTATTTTTTCTTTCCCATTTTGTATCAAAGATAAAAAAATCAGTTGCAAATCATACATCTTGCGGATTATGAAGTTCAGGATTTCACCAAGGACATGTCAGAAGGACTCTGTTTTCTGATTTGAGCTGATTTATCTTGGAATAAATAAGATCCACATCCATCATCCAAGTATCAGCCGCACTCACAACCACATAATCGCAATCGATATTAATTGCATGCTCCACTCCGATATCTATAAGATTTGCAGCTCATTCAAAATGCCCAAGATTTTTAGTGCGCAAGAAATGATCTTCGATTGTCTTGCCTTCATACCACTCAGGATTCCCATTATAAACATGGATTATCTCCACCTTTGTAAACTTCTTTGCCCAGAGATGCCGTATGATTTCCATCTGGACAAGAGCATCATGAATTCTGTCGTAAGTGTAAATGACATATGCTAATTTCATAACTGTTTATTTATAGGATAAAACAATATGATCAAGTGATAGGAATTTATTTCATTTATTATAAACAGTTTTTTAAAAATATACAACACAAAAAAATCATATATCTTTATTTTCTTTTAAATCTGAGAAAAAATGGATGTTTGCCAGATTGTTTTAAACAATCATAAATAATATAAGCACTGCAAGGGCTCAGGCAACTGTTGATATTTGGAGTTTTGTCATCCTATCTTTAAGGAATATGAAAGAAAGGATAGCCAGGGTTGGAATCTGAGCCAGTCAGATGATATTTACATAATTTCATAAGGTTTTGCTGAATCAGACGAAGAATCATACAGCTCAAGCGAATATGAAAAACGATACGAGCATATTTGAGAACAGATGATGCGCGCTGATCTTGAAATCGAATTTTTTATTGTACATAGAATTCCCCAGATAAACCATAATTACAATCAGAGTGATTGACAATTCACAATAGAACATACCCTGAAAAGGGGTAATAACTCAGGTCTTTACGGCAAAATTCGTAGAAGTTGAATATATGGTCCAGCCTATCGCTGCGATAATCGAGAATATGATTTTTGAATTGAATCTAATTTTCTTATCTTCATTTTTCTCAAATAGAAGCACCGATACAATGATGAAAAATAACAATGCGGTAAGTATCTTTGCTACAGTGAAGGTCTCAATCCCGGGAAATAGATAGTTATTGACGAAATAAGCCAATACTACATACATATTTGCAACGACAAAATTAACTCAGCTATTCAGATGCTGCATTCACTTCATGAGTCACCATATCCCAAAAAAGCCTCAAACTGCTATTATCGTGAACAAAGGCAAATGTCAAAGCATATCAAATTTATAGCTATCAAAAAATGTCACCAACAAGAAACCAAAAAACGATACGAAAATATATTGGAAAAACATGCTTTTGTACAGATTGAAATTCAATGAAACATATTTTATCAATGTGTTTGCTATGGCATAAGACAATGTTCCCAGAAGTGCATATATCATTTTTGATTTTTTAGATTTTAAGTTAATTATTCATTATAACCCATCCGCCCTGCCGGGCACCTTCCCTGTATCAAGGAAGGAAGTAATTGTAATGATTTTCATTAATCACTGACCCATACGCAGTGGAAGGACTTCATCATTCTCGCTACCAGCAAATGAATTATGATTAATATAAAAATCCTTATTCCTTCCCCGAAAGGGTACCCTCAAAAACCTTAATCAGATCCAAAGCAGCATCTTTGTATTCCTTCTCCCTGAGCTCAGAATAAAGAGTTACCTCTTGCAGAATATCCTCCATTTCTGATCTTTCTTTTTCAGGAACTGTCGCATAAATATATTCCAGGCTATAATCAATAGCCCTAAAATCATCAGCTTCAAGGAATTCTCTTAGCTTGATAAGATAATTATCAAAAATGTCTTTTCTCATAAACATATTGTTAAAATAATAATTATTTCTTATGATTTTTCAGATCGCTTATTTCTTTAAGCAATAACTGCATCTGAGCCTCCATCTTCTCTATGTATTTCAGAGTCTTATCGGCTTCTGATTCCTCCTCTTCGTCTTCTTCAGATATATCTTCAACATCCTCTTGGATATCTTCTACATCCTCCTGGATTTCTTCAACGTCTTCTTGTATCTCTTCCACGTCCTCCTGGATTTCATCTATATCCTCTTGTATCTCTTCAACATCTTCTTGTATTTCTTCTAGATCCTCTTGTATCTCATCGATATCCTTCTCTACCTCCTTAAGGCTCGCGGTATTCCTATTAACAGTCATCTGGATGAATATCGCAAGGTAGATAGCCTCGAGAGAAACCATTGTAGTCAGCACAAGAAGAACCTTGTCCAGATCAATTCAAAGCAGGATCAGAAAAAAACTTCAGACGAATACTATGGTATGAACGTATAATGAAGACTTTGATCAGACCCAATCAGTAAACAGGATTGAAAAATCCCTCTTAACTTTTGGAACAGCTTTTTTCTTCTTTGGACTGCTTTTTGGAGAGCTTTTGGAAATGCTTTTTGACGGCACCTTAAGTTGTTTTACAAGAGCTTTTGGCATGTTTATATTTGTCAGATAATTATATTTTCGTATCGGCCCTCAAAAAAATCCCGCATATTATATGCAGAAACGTTTTTTTGGGTAATTTTTTATTGCTGATTTTTAGTTTGCCTCCTTTCCGTCATCCTGAATTTATTTCAGGATCTATCTCTTTAATCATCTTTAAAATCATGATAATCAGTTTCCATCTTTATGAATTTCTTATTTAAGTCTTTCAATTGATTGAGAAAGCATCTTGTTTCTATGAATCTCATAATTTTTTTTCTATCATCTTATTCAGCTCTTTAAACCTCTTATTTCCAGATAAATCTTTTTTTAATTTCATATCTTCGATTAACTCTATATATTCTGCCAAAAATTCACTTATAACTTTTTCAAGCTCATCTTGAGACAAGATTCAATCATACTTATTCGGTATCTCAATTTTTATAACTGACATATTCATACTTCTTAATTTTACTGCTGTCATTTTATCTCTAGTTAACGAAAATACAAATTTTATATTCGTATCCTACAAATCCAAACCAAGAAAAATATTGAAAAAATGAAGAAAATATATACTCATCATCAATCATCAAATGATGGATTGCCACGCTTCAGTTTATACCCTTTAGGGTATAATGACGAGATGAATAATTAATAAATCATAACCCATCCGCCCTTCAGGCACCTTCCCTGTATCAAGGAAGGAATCATTGCCGGATAATCATTTATCATTACATATCCATGCTCCCAATAATTGTCATTCCAGACTTGATCTGGAATCTGATAAAATCAAAAAGTCCTGATTAGAATGTTGGAATTTATTTGATAGATCCACGGGACAGGATGACAAAAGTGGTGAATTTTTGCATACTTTTTACACAAAAAGTATCATTGATGAAGATGATTTGAAAAGCGGAGTTTAGGAATGTTGAATTACCATTTTATGGATCCCCCGTGTGCACGAGGATGACAAATAAACAAAAGATTAATGAAAGTGGAACTACTACCAGCAGGCAGGTTGCCATGATTCACTCGCAATGACAATTAAATTACCCTATACCTATTCCTCGGCCTCCCCTCTCAATTCAATGCCTTCATATACTTTGAGAACTCGCACAGGCAATTTTCCACAGCCATCAGATTCAGCCTTTTCACTTCCCTATCATCAAATAAGACTCACATGTCGATTCACAATTTCTTGAATTCCACATCCTGATTATCCACAAGCCAAGCAATGCACTGCTCATAACTCAGTTCTCCCCTGTCTTCCCAAATCCTATCAAGTCATCTCCTGCAACCTGGACCAGCAACCACATGAACATCTTCATTATATGAATCCTGCCTCGCATAACCAATGTCCACACATATCTGATAAGCCAAGAAGTCTCAGATTCAAGGCAATGATTTTATCGTTTCAAATGTAAATCCACTTGATTTATTTTCTTCAATCCTGTTTGTGAGTTCTGGAATTACTTTTGAGATATCATCAATTATTCTGCTCGTCCGAGCAACCTTATCTCACTCACTCGACACAAATCCATATCCGGATACTATAAATGCATTTGTAAAAACTTTTTCTCAAGAATCCTTGATTTCCCTTAATTTTTTCTCAAAACTGTTTCTTGAGAAATTTCTGACATCTTGGATTCACAGATACCTTGATGTTTGAATCTTATTGTAGAGCCTGTAGATTATAATATTGAAAATCAGATTCTCTACAGTTGAGACACCTGGGGTCAACTCATCTATCACAAATCTTGTCCCAGGATCCAGATCACGGAAAACATTTGTGAATTTGAATTCCTTGAGTATCGGATTATCAGTCCAAGGAGGCGCAAGCTTTAAGATACTTTTCTTCTTATTGATGTTATGGCGCTCGGAGATGAAGAAATAGAAAAGTTGGAGATTAGGTTTGTTGATTTTCATGATGATTTGTTATTGATGTTTTGTTTTTAATGGGAATGGGGGAAATTTCAAGTTTAAAATAAACAATTTAGAAGGAAATTTGTCTATGACGGGTATTTATGATACCATATGAGAGAAAATCACAAATGTTAAATGATCAAAATGACCTAGCCCAATTGCAAAAAGTGGAATAGATATATGAAATTATAAGATAGATGTGCCTACTTCTTCTCATTCAATTCTGAAAATTATTGCAACAATTGAAAAGTTCGATAGACTAGTTAAGCGTAAAATAGATACAAATATTGATGTAAAATAATAGTATTTTTAATTTAAATGTATGGAAAATGAAATCTTACAAGAAATTTCTAAAGACCCAATTAAACAAAAAGAAGAAAAAATCTTAAAGCTTTTATTGAGCGAATGATTGGATAAGAAATACCCGAACTTAAAAGCATTATACATAAAAGAAGATGTATTTGCCATATATAATGAGAAATGAGTTTACTCATATTGCAACGAAAAAGCGGATGCAATTTTTAATATCAAACAATTAAGAGAAAGACAATTTTTTAATGAAGCAATGATTGGTTCATGATATTTTGAAAGGAAAGAATGAAATGAATATAGATTATATAAGTTAATGTGATTTGATGCAAATAATAAGCCTGTTCTTGATAAAAATCCTGTTTTTCCCCTTAGTAAAGAATACTTTGAAGCGTTAAACAATATTGGGTTTAATAGAGTAATAATTTCCAAAATGGTTCTAAAGAAAAACCCAAAATCAATATTTACCGACGCAGAATTGAAAGATTTGGAATTGGACATGGATATAATGATTAAAACCTGAGCCATTACAATAGATGATCTTGAAATTTTACTAAAACAAGAAAAAATAAATGAAGTGTATTCTGCAAAGACAATCAAAAAAGTGGCGGAGGGGAATCTTCTTCAACAATGTTCAGATGAAAGGCTTGATGAAGCGAAACAATGAATAACTGAAGAAAAACTAAAACGTTACCTTGAGAAATGATATGTCACAGATCCAAAGATTGCTGAGAGTTGCCTAGTGGCAATCAGGGCAAAGGAGGCAAAAATGAAGATTGAGAGGAAAATCATCGATGGTGCATGAAAGGAGATTAAAGGGATTAAGTAGGAATTTATCGAAAATTGAATATTAAATATCCAGAATTTTATTCTGGATATTTTTGGTTTGTGGGGAAATTTCAAGTTTAAAGTTTAATTTTCCCATTCCTTTTTGTCATTTCAAACGCCCTCCTTTGTCATTTCGACCGTAGCGGAGAAACCTATTTACTGAAGTTAGTCAATTTTAACCCTCGTTTAGGAGAGATGAGGAGGGATTGTATTATTCATTAATGAATTACTAATAAACATTAATTAATAATTGTTAAGAGTTACTTTCTTGATATTTGAGTTTTAAGTGATATACTCCTGAAAAATTACAATATTCAGAATTCATATTCTGAATTTTATTTGAATTACAATAGACTATTAATGGCATTAATAAGTAAAAAAATAAAAGTGGTAGATTTATTTTGTGGTATCGGATGAATAACTCGCTGATTTGTTGATGAGGGCTTTAAGGTGATTGCAGGTATTGATTTCGTTGAATCTTGCAGGTATTGATATGAGAAAAACAATAATTGAGCTCAATTTATCCATAAGGACATAAGAGATTTTAGCGGAGAAGAATTAAGCAATCTTTATAAAGAAGATTGTGATATAAAAATATTGATTTGATGTGCGCCATGTCAGCCATTCTCTTGAATAAATACAAATAAAGTTGACTATTTTTTTAATTCAGAAAAAGCCAATACCAGAAGTCCTTTAGATAAATTTGCAAATTTAATAGAAATGACTCAGCCTCATATTGTATCAATGGAAAATGTTGCAAATCTTGCAAATACTAAAAAATACCCAGCATTTAAGAATTTTCTTGATATACTTGCCAAAAATTGATATGAAACCGACTACAAAATTATTGATACCAGTACATATTGAATACCTCAAAAAAGGAAAAGACTAGTTTTATTGGCCTCTAAATTAGGAAAAATAAAATTAATTGATCCAACGCATAAAAATCCAATAACTTTAAGAGAAGCCATTTGACATCTTCCCAGTATCTGAATAGGAGAAATACATCCAAGCGATCCATATCATAGAGCCCAAGAAATGAGCAATCTAAACAAAGAAAGAATCAAATATATACCAAAAAATTGATGAAATTTAAAGTGAGCTCCTGATTATCTCATACCAGAATGCCATAAGAAAGCCAGTTGAAAGACATACAGTAGCAGTGTATATGCAAGAATGAAATGGGACGAACCATCACCAACTCTAACCACACAGTGTCTTTGAATTTGAAATTGAAGATATTGACACCCAGAACAAGACAGGGCAATCTCACTAAGGGAAGCGGCAATGATACAAACCTTTCCTCAGGATTATGAATTTGTTGAAGATACATCTAATTACTGTCTTCAGAAGGTTGTTAAATATATTGGAAATGCTGTTCCAGTTAAGCTATGACAAGTAATAGCAAAGAGCATAAAAAATCATATTGAAGCATTGCCTTAATTTTTTAATTATTTAGTCATGATTTTAAAAACCGATTGATCAATTTTAAAATGAACATTATATAAAATCGTTGGTATTGAAGAAAAAATTAATCCAAAAAAATTAACACAAGACGCTGTTGATATTTTAAATGAGGCAAATGAATTAATGAAAAACAATCTTAATAGGAATGAGAATAAAATTTGATTGGTTTATTGAAAAGTTCAAAGTTGAAAAACAAATGCAATGATTGCCTCGACTGCCCTTGCTTTTGATAATTGATATAAGATTGCAATTATATTGACATCAAACAATACCGAGCTTGTAACTCAAACCAGAGACAGGTTCAGTGATAAAGTATTTTGAGTAGAATATTTTATAGAAACACTCGTATATCAAGAAGTAAAAAATTCAACAAGTTCTCATATTGCACTAAAGGATGATGATAGTAGATTAATTTTAATTGTTCCAAAAGGTGCTCCTGCACTTGAGACAATAATACATTTTTTGTCTACACTTGAATGAAGCTGATATAAAACAATCATATTTGATGATGAATGAGATAACTATAGTTTGGATAATAATCGTAGCGAAAGAGATGAAGAAGAAGACTTGCCACCAACTAGAATTAATGAATTAATATTTGCAAGATTAAGAAACAAAGTTAATCATATCTTAGTTAGTGTTACTTGAACTCCTCAGTGAGTGCTTCTAGAATGAACTAATCAATCATTATGATTTAAATATCTGCTTGAACCAGGAGACACGTATGTATGATGAGAAACTTTTTTTAAGGAAGAAGATATATATGATAATCCATATATGAATTGCATTGATCCTGATGAGGTAATTGAGATATATGAAAAGGCAGTAATTGCTCCATGACTTAAAGACGCACTTTTAACTTTTTATACTGTAGCAACTCTATTTAATTTTGAACATTCTGATAAATTTGCAGATTTTTTATGCCATCCTAATTTAAAAGTTGATTATCATAAAAGTTTTAAGATGGCAATTTATGTTTTTCATCATGAAATAATGAGTTGAATATTGAATGAGGATACTTGAATTATTAATACATTCAGATGATATTTTGATAAATTAAAATTGAAAGAATGACATTTATACTTTGATCAATTTCTTAAATTATTAAAACAGACTATATTAAAAACTAAAATTATTCAACTTAATGCACAACAGAAGGATTCTAAGTTAAGTTGAAGACATCATATTATGATTTGATGAAATATCCTATGACGTTGAGTAACTATTGAAAATATGCTTGTGATGTATTATTGACGTAATGCTAAGACAACTAATATGGATACTTTATATCAACATGCTAGAATGTTCTGATATAGAAAAAATCTTCTTAAATATATGAAAATATATATGCCAGAAGACGTGTATGAAAAGTTCCATTTTACATATGAAACTGATGAATGGCTTAGGGATATGGTTAGAGTTAATCCTAAAAACGATTTTCCTATAAAATTTTTTAATAAAAATTGATCACTTAGATTTACCCGTCCTCAAATAGAATCAAAATCTTTCTTATCAAATATCTTTATTCCAAGAAGACAATTCTACCCAAACTTTATATCTGAAGAAAATCATATTCAGAATGCTAAGTATTATTTAGAAATTGAAAATACTTTAAAAAGTGTATCTCCAATTGAAGATTTTGAAAATTGAGTACTAGTTAACAATGAAGTAATTAATAATATCTTAAGGAAAATAACTTCTTCTTCTACGAACCAATGGAAAGGAGAACAACCAATAGATATATTATTATGATTATTAGCAGATGAGACTGATAAAAATATTTGTGTGTACATCAATAAGGCAGAGACTCGTACATGGAAACAATGAGCTATATGAACAGGTACCTTAGATTGAAGTAAAGTGGATTTAATTAGAAAAGAATGACATATAGGATTATGTTTCTCAAGTTTTGCATATAAGGATAATCAAGAATTATGAAAACTATGGTATCCAACGATAGTTTTTCCAGAAAGGTATGACACTTTATGAAAAGTATATATCGTTAAATAATAAAAATATGCAACTATTTTCAAAGAGATATTTATGAGATTTTAAATCACCACAAAAAACATTATTAAATAGATTAAGAATACAAATTTTGCATTGTATTAAAAACTGATATCTTGAAAATTTTATTATAGTAAATGATTATATAAAGGATGATAATTATTTACATGAAAAAACTATATCAAATATTTTCTTATGAGAATTATGATATGATGTTGTTAAATATTTTGATGTTAGATTGTTTGATAAGATTATTTTTAATGTTGAAGATGAGTCAGAGAAGGATTTAGATAATAAATTATTCTTTGATATTATTGAATTGCTAATAATATTTTGTAAATCAGATAAAAGAAAAGATTTTATAGAAAGACTTAAAAATGCTTTTGATGAGGAATGAGGAGGATATTCAGTACATTGACATCTTATTGTTAAAAATATATGAGAAAGTCTTGAGTACTCAGCAAGTTTAATAAAAGATAAAAAACTTTGAACTAAATTAATTGCATATTATGAGAATGAAAAAAATAAGCCTGATTACCAATATTTAGCTAAGGTAAGTGCAGAAATCTTACAGTATATAACCAGTGCAGAAACTGATAAAACTGATACAAAGAAAGTGGCAGAATATCTATATAAGAAAGTGGCAGAAAAATGGTCAACAGAAAAGACGGATGATGTTTGAATTATGCTTTCTACTTCTTCTCAATTAGCAAAAAAATATAATAATCAAACTTACAATGTAAGACACACTGATAAATATTGCATAGATGTTAAAAATCCAAGTATATATAAATATATTGCAAATAATAATATGGCTTTAGTAGAGCTTATTATTTCTTCTTTACCAGAAGATTATATTGCACCATGAGATCCAGAAGAAGTTAAAGGACTTCTTTTATCTAAATACTGATATGATAGAAAAATATGATGGTCAGTTTGAAAAATTAAAGAAGAAGTTGAGGAGATAAATATTGAAGATATACCTTTTTAATTAACTAATTTATAAATAAAGTGTCTACACAAAAATTGCAACTTACATGGATCTGAAAAGATAGAAGAATTAAATTAGAGCCAAGGATACTTATTGAAGACAAAGATAAAACTTATTGAGATCCTGATTCAGGAAATATGCTGATTCACTGAGACAATCTTCTTGCCCTTAAGGCTTTAGAACAAGAATATACAGGTAAAATCAAATGTATATACATAGATCCGCCATACAATACAGGTAATGCGTTTGAACATTATGATGATTGATTAGAGCACTCTGAATGGCTAAATTTAATGAAGCCACGAATCGATATATTGAGAAGATTACTTGCAGATGATGGTAGTATTTGGATTTCCATAGATGATGATGAATCTCATTATTTAAAAGTTTTATGTGATGAAATTTTTTGAAGAAAAAATTTTGTATCAAATGTTATATGGGAAAAAAAACATACTAGGAGTAATGATGCTAAATGGCTAAGTGATAATCATGATCATATCTTGGTTTATGCAAAAAATAAAGAGATATGGAGACCTTTTATGTTACCAAGAACAGAGGAGATGAATTCGTCTTATAAAAATCCAGATAATGATCCAAGATGACCTTGGATGTCTCAACCCATCCAAGTTAAAACACCTTCGGAAGCGTATATTTACGAAATATCAAATCCTGCATGAGAAACATTTCTTCCCCCTAAATGAAGGAGTTGGCAATTTTGACTTAAGAGATACAATGAATTGGTTGTCGATAACAGAATTTGGTTCTGAGGGAAATGAACTAATGTACCAAGAATAAAAAAATTTCTTACAGATGTGCAGGATGGGCTTGTACCTTTAACAATATGGTATAGGACAGAAGTTTGAGATAATCAAGAAGCAAAAATGGAAGTAAAACAAGTTAATGAAGATGCCCCCTTTGCCACTCCTAAGCCAGAAAGGTTAATACAAAGAGTGCTTTCTTTATCTACAAAAGAATGAGATATTGTTTTAGATTCATTTCTTTGATCATGAACAACATCGGCAGTGGCACATAAAATGTGAAGAAAATGGATATGAATTGAGATGTGAAATCATGCATATACTCATTGTAAAGTAAGATTAGATAAAGTGGTGAATTGAGAAGATAAATGAGGTATCACAGAATCAGTATGATGGATTGATTGAGGAGGATATAAGTTCTATGAACTTGGACCTTCTCTACTTGCAAGAGATGAACACTGAAGATATATTATTAATCCTAATATGAATGGTGAGATGCTCACAAGAGCATTATGTAAAATTGAGAATTTCAAGTACATGCCTAAAGATTGAGACCTTATAAAGCATTGATTTTCTACTGAGAAAGATTTCCTACATGTTACAACCAGAATGATAGATCAAGAGACAATTGAGAGAATAGCTTCAAAGAATCTATCTGAGGATGAGAGCCTTTTAATTATGTCTAAAACAATTGAGAAGTGACTCAGACTTCCTCCTAATATACAAGTTAAAAAAATTCCTAATGAGATTTTTAGAAAGTATGAATATGCAAAGGATGATTATAGTCTACCCATACTTTCAGAAACAAGAGAAAAGCTTATTGATTTAAAAATACTAATTAACGATTTACCTTATAATCAAACAGAAACATGAGATTAAAAGAGGAATTATCTTTGATTACTACATCAAAGCTCAATAATATTTACTCTCGTTTCTCTCTTCGGACTCCACAAAAAGAAGCTTTAGAAGTTCTGGCTTTCATTATAGAAACAATTTGATTAGATGATAACACTCCATTACCAGAAAACTTATCGAGGATAAAGGAGATATCTAAATGATTCAATGATTTTCATTTTGATTTTCCTTCATTTTGTTTCGCATTGGCTACTTGAGTTGGTAAGACAAGGCTAATGTGAGCTATGATATATTTTCTGCATAAAACAAAGGGTTACAATAACTTTTTTGTTTTAGCCCCTAATCTTACAATATATGAAAAGCTAATCAAAGATTTTACATATTGAAGTGATAAATATGTTTTTAAGTGAATATGAGAATTTGACTGATCCAATCCTAAGATAGTTGATGGCAACAATTATTCACAGATAAACATCAATGATTCAGTTCAAGAATTAGACTTCGTTGAATTCTGAAATGAAGTTACCATAAATATTTTTAATATTTCAAAGTTTAATTCAAAGTCAGAGAATACAAGGCTTAGAAGTTTGTCTGAATATATAGGTAAAAGTTACTTTGATTATTTGAAATCATTACCGGACCTGGTTGTCCTAATGGATGAGAGTCATAGATATAGGGCAGATAGTTCTTCATCAGCAATAAATGAATTAAATCCAGTCTTATGACTAGAATTTACAGCTACTCCAAACTTCAATTGAAAAAAATGATTAACTAAATTTGAGAATATTGCTTACCAATATAACCTTGCTAATGCGATAAAAGATTGATATGTAAAAGTTCCAGCAGTCGCAACAAGAAGGAATTTTGATATAACATTATCAGATGAAGAGAAGGATTTTATTAAGTTGCAAGATTGAATATATCTTCACGAAAATACTAAAATTGATCTTGAACTATATGCAAGCAATAGATGAGTTAAATTAGTGAAGCCATTTGTAATGATAAGTACAATAGATCAAAAACACGCAGATGCCATAGAGGAGATTATCAAATCAGAAAGGTTTTTTGGATGACAATACAAAGATAAGGTGATTAAGATATATAGTTGATCAAAGGCAGAAGACAAAGATGAGGCAATAAGAAAACTACTTGAAGTTGAACGCTATGATAATCCCGTAGAAATCGTCGTTCAGGTTATGATGTTGAAGGAGTGATGGGATGTTAATAATTTATATACAATCGTTCCCCTGAGAGCATTTGCTGCAGAAATTTTAACTGAACAAACAATATGAAGATGATTGCGTTTGCCATACTGACAAAAAACCTGAGATGAATCAGTTGATAGGCTTACAATAGTAGCTCATGACGCATTTCAAAAGATTGTTGATATAGCTAATAATCCAAATTCATTAATCAAGAATATAATCAATTTAGATGATAGAACATGATTTCTGAAGTCAAAACAACTAGTTCTTAATACAAATGTTTATGATGACATTAATGAGTTAACGAAGACTAGCTCAGATATATCAGACATCATACAATCTTGAGAATTAAATAAAGATGAGGTAGTTGATGTATTAAATCAAATTCATAGTAATATTATAGAAGCTGTAAAGCATTATGAGTCATTTGATTCTTCAGAAAAGTTACAAAGCAACGAAGTTCATGATAAAATCATAGAAGAAGTTAGATATAAGATCGTATCCAAATCAAAATATGCAGACAAATTATCTTCTCTTTGAAAAATAAGTGAAGAATCTTTAACGCTTATGTCTGAACAAGCTACTATAATATTTTTAGAAGACTTTGTTTCTAAATGAATTGACATACCAGAAGTACAATATAATTATTGACCATCTTCAGTTGAATTTGATACGAATTTTCTGGTTGACTGTTCTTTTATTGATAAGATTAGGATACAAGATTCACAAATAGTAGTCCAAGACCTTTCTTCTAATGAAAGAAAAACTTATGATAGACCACAAATTTTAAATTATGAATGAACTATAGAAGATTATCTCTTGGATGCAATCCTTCAGATTGATGAACTTGATTATGAAACCTACAGTGATTTTATCTACAATAACGTTAATGAAGTAATTTTGATGCTAAGGGATAAGTTTCCTTGAGAATCTGACGAAATTTTATTATCTACTATTGCATGATTAAAGCTGTATATATATAAAAATATAGAGAGTCAATTACGTTCAGAGAAGGTTATGCAAATTCATAAAACAGATCCTAAAATTGAGCTAATCAGATGATTCAGAACTTTAAAAGCAATTGATTTTGATGCTTATATAGATTGATGAATATTAGATTTTCATTCAACTTGATTTGAAAAAACTGCCATTAGAAATTATGTGTTCAGATGATTTAGAAAATGCATAAGCAAATATGTTAAATTTGATTCAGATACCGAAAGAAGGTTCTCTTCTGTATTAGAGAATTGATGAAATATAATCAAATGGATGAAACCACCTTCTTGAAGCTTTAAAATACTTTATAGGATTGAAAATGATTCAGCAGAATATCTTCCTGATTTTGTAGTTGAGACACTAGATAAAAAATATATTATTGAAATAAAAGCCTCTAATGAGGTTGATGATAAGATTGTATTGGCCAAAGCTGAAGCTGCAAAGAAATGGTGCAGTGATGTTAATCGTCTTATTTCTTGAAAAGAATGGAGCTATCTACTACTTCCACATGATATCATAACTGAAGATAAGACTTTGGATTATCTAATTAACCTAATTTCTTAGATTATCAAAAACTCTAAATCTACCACCCAGAAAAATCCAATATATGCCCATAATCCAACACCTCATTCAACAGGATTCATCACCAAGTTTGGCTAAATAATCCTTACAGCCATTTTCAAAAACTTCCCATCTTGTCGCATTCCTATTTAGCGAGAAGATAGACAAATCTATAATTATAAAAATTTACAATTTCGTTTACATCTTTTACCAAATGTAAACAAAATTACTTATTCTGTTTACATCTCCGAAAATAAACAGCAATCTTTAAGTCCTCAACACAAAATCCTCAATAAAATAGATTTCGCATGATTACAACCCCTCCAAAATATCCAATATATCCTGGAAATCGAATTCTCATTCTGTAGGACCGCTTTCTGCATTTGGCTTGATGATCCTGACAGCCATTTCAAAGACTTCTCATCTTGTTGCATCTTTATTTGGCGAGAATGTGGCACCCCAATCAATAACCCCTAGCTTAAGGGCTTTGTCGGTTATATTCACTTGCCAAGGAATCGTGACATCTGTAAATGAGGTTGTAGTGGAAACTGCTCCGGTATTCATTTTTGCTGCATTCATAAGCATCGCGAGAGCTTCTGCTTTTGTGATTCTGTCTTCTGGGC
>CAZUBA010000038.1:0-15036 GCA_964618565.1 uncultured Candidatus Peribacteria bacterium
AATACTGTCATCTGACTGATGAAGTTCTCGCTTAATATCTTAGCATATGAAAAACTAGCTCCAGTGAAATTCTTGTATGCTGTAATCCATTTTCTGATTTCCTTATCTTCTTTATCAATGATCCTGCATTTTCAGTAACACCAAGAGGATTCTCAATTTCATAAATATCTAATGACATTTTCGAGTGCTCATTCTGCATATGTATCATCGCTATTCAGATATGTCAAGATATCTCAGGCGGCAAGCTTCAGTCACTTGTTAATGGCATCAGATTGTCAGCTATCCTTTTCGCTCTTCCAGATGAAATCTATCTTATTGCATCAAATCTTAAGTTCTCCGCTCTTGATAAGATTATCATATTTCTTTATTATCCCAACACTTCAATCTGTTGATAATCAATCCATGATAATATACTCAAGATCAAAGTCTCAAGCTTGTGTTATTACTGAAAGGATTGTTCTTTCTATGAATTCCTCTTGATTGAAAGAAGGAGTTATTACGGATATTTTCATTATTTATAAAAGAATTTCTTATAGATTAATTATAATATATAATTTTTATCAGCTCTTTTTCATCATACACAGCAAATCATTTTTGTAAAATCTTATCCTTAAATAATGGATTTTTATTCAAGAAGATATTGATATTGCAATCCAGTTGATTTTTTTCAGCTTGATTAATCCTATCAGGATTCAATTTGATTTCAAGAAAAGTTATGTTGTCCCGTTCATCTGTAAATATCAGATCTATCTCATTATTCAGTCTATCTTCCCATCTTCATATCTTTGTGAATTGATAATCCAACTCTTTTCTGATATTTTTTTCTATTAAAAACTCCTTTACGAATTTTTCGAATTTGAATCAGAGATAATTTCACCAGTTTTCACTTATCTCGTCAACTATCTGATCGTAAAGTCAAAGTTCGATTTTTGATTTATTCGCAAACACATATCTGAACCAAAAATTCAGAAAATTATCTTTTATGTAATATGTTGAGATATTCTTTTTGGTCTCCAATATCGGATAGCTGACCTCAATGATATCGTAGATATCAGCAAGTTCTTTAAGATAAACGTCAATTTCTCAAGTGCCTAGTCATACGAAGTCCATTATCTCATTTCTCTTGTTTTTGCCTATGCTTATGGCTTCCAGAATAGCAAAAAACCTTTTGTATTTTTGTCAGAACTCCTCAATAAGAACTTCTTTTCATTCATTCCTCAATAGTGCGAAGTCATCGAAAAACAGGTTTTTCAATATTGTTTTGAAATCATAGTTTTTCAAATTTAGCCTTTCTATTGATTTGAAATAATATGGAATTCATCAGAATATCGAGTAAAGATCAATGAGTGACTTATTGCTATACGCATCTCAAAACAGATCTGAAAGTATCTCTTTCTGAGTACTTAAAGTGAACTCCCTTAAGAGTATAGAGAAAGTCGATCTCTTATAAAGAGGCTCCTTAATATCTTCGAATATTCTTACCATCATTGATTGGATGCTTCATAGAACGATCATTTTTTTGTTTGAGTTGTTCTGCATTGAGTCAATCTTTTTTTGGAACATGGAAAATATTGATTTGTCCATGAATTCAAAATTCTGGAATTCATCGAAGACTATCAGATTAAAAGCATCCTGGAGAAAAAAGTATTCTAAAAAGTCCTCTATGGAGCCGAAGCTATATTTAATTCCAGTCTGTTGAAAAACATAACTCTCTTGTTTCTGTAGGAATACGGATAAATCTTGCCTTTCGACAAAAATATACAGGAAATCTTTATCTAAAATATTCTGGTTTAAATGCTCTATAAGGGCAGTTTTTCAGACTCTCCTCTTTCCTAGCAGATAAATGAATTCAAAATATTCTCAGCTTATCTTGCCTTTCAATGCCTCGATTTCCTTCTCTCTATTGTAGAACTTCATAATAGGTCTTTATGGTATAATCTGTTTATAGTATAATATATTTATAGTATAAATCAAATTTAATTTTTATAGAATTACTTAGAAGATAATTTTTAATCGCCCACAGTTAATTTAATTTAAAATGTTACAATTATCCCAATGGAATGCAAAATGCAACATTTCCACAGCAAAAGTGTAACATTCTGATATCACTGAAGTCAAGTTTCATGATCAAACCAAGCTCCAAATAGTGTCGTTTTGGCTTGTTTATATAAATGCCTTATTTATAAAAGAATTTCTTATAGATTAATTCTAGGAGTATCTTTATTGCATTTGAGTTCTTCTGTCATTTTCATAGGCTGTACTCTGTGTAGACAATATTTACAGGGATTTCTTTGAATTTGAGATGATTCTGTTGGATTCATTCAAGGAGTTCTGAGGCATAAGTCATATTGTCAGATTCTATCTTCAGTTTCTTTAAGGCTTCTAATTTAATAACCCTGTATCCATTGTGAGGATCTGTAACCCAAAGAGAATTGAAGAAAAAAGTCACAACCCTTGATCATGCAAGTATTGCTCTTCTTATTTTTGTAATATTCGAAGCACTTCATCAATCAATAAACCTAGATCATAAGAAAACATCAATCTGAGGATTATCATCGACTTCTTTCATAAATTTATCCATATCATCAATGCTCATCTGTCAATCAGCATCAAAAGTGACAACATATTCGATTTCAAGAGCATCTCAATACCTTTTCAGGAATTCGAATCATGTCTTATTCGCAGAGCCTCATCATCTGTTGATAAGATGTGATAGTAGGATTATGTTCTTGTCTGGGTATTGTTTCTTCTTTTCAAGTACTGTTTTGACGGTATTATCAACAGATCAATCATTTACAATGACAATTTTAGAGAATCATTTATTGAAGATATCATCGATGACTCCTGGCAGTGCGCTTCATTCATTGTAACTCCTTATCAGGAATATATATTTATCGAGTTTTCATTTATTGAGATGTATCGTTTTGAGTTCATCATGTGAGAGAGCCTTTTGTATTGACTGTTCAGTTATTATCCTAGTTGTATAAAGTGATTGTTTTGTGATTTTATTAAGTATTTCAAAATAGAAATATGCAAGCAAAATTATGGATATGTATACCAGAAGATCAGCCCCTCTTCCTACTCAGAAGAAACTTCAGAATCTATTCAGCAGTCATACATCCAATGAGAAAAGCATAATGAGCAGAGTTCCTCAGAAAAAAACCACAAAATGCAAGGCATTGAATCTTTTTCTCTCAAATGAGTCAATCGCAAAAAAGAAAAAAATCACTCATGTGATAATAAGTATGAATTGAAGTAGATTCATTATTCTGAAAATCAAAAACTAATAAACATGGATTTAAATATATGTAGCAACGTAGCTTTGTCTATTTCTCATTTGGCGACTCAAACGGCAATATCTTCCATTTTTATGATATAATCTTCAATATATATATCATTTTTTATCAAAAAAACAAAACTTGTAATAATTGCAGTTCGCTTATTGCCATCATTAAAGCAGTGGAATTGTGTCAATCAAAAGAATAAATGCGTTACTTTTTCGGTGAGAGTAGGATAATAGTCATTATTAGCAATATGAGTCAAAAGAGATTCAATCTGACCGATATTAAGTAATCATGTCAATCATTTTGAATTTTTCAAAACAATATCATGTATATAGATCACTTCTTCTGGCGTTAAATAAATCATTATTTATCTTGTAATCTTTTTAAAACCTCTTTATTCTTCTTTTTTCAGAGTTCTTTACTTAAGATTTCTTTTAATGTCATTGTTTTGTATTCATTCATAATTCTACAGTTATTTGTCTCATTAATAATAGGATTTATTCCAAAAAAATCAAGTTTTAGAATTATTTATCTCTGTCATTGTTGAAACCCTCATTCCAATCCATCTCTACATAGTAGACAAAAGGTATGATTTGTCATTTCGATCCCGTCTGCGGGAGAGGAAATCCTTTAATGATTATTCATCAATCAGAGCACCTCCAACCCTCTCCAAAATGTTTAATATATTTATTCTTATTAATTTCAGTTTATTTCTTCAGTTTAAATACAAAATACGAGTTATTCTCACAAAATGAATATTAAAAGACTGTCATTCTGAGCGAAGCCGAAGAATCCCTTTTGGTCAGCAAGGATGATGAAAAACCAATAGAAGAATAATAAACTATAATTAAATATTTTATATGAAACAACATAATTATTTTGTATATATTTTAGCCAGCGAAAATTGAACTTTATATGTTTGAGTGACTAATAACCTAGAAAGAAGAGTTTTAGAGCATAAAAAATGATTGATTGAATGATTCACAAAAAAATATAGATGCAATAAGTTAGTTTATTTTGAAAATTGATCTGATGTAAATCTTGCAATAACAAGAGAAAAACAACTTAAATGATGGCTGAGGTTTAAAAAAGAAAAATTAATAAAAATTTATAATCCTTCCTGGGAAGATTTGAGTCAAAAGTGGTTCTAAAAGAGATCCATTCGACTTCACTACGTTCCGCTCAGGATGACAAAAACAATCTAACTTTCAAAAACAAATTAATTCAACTTCTCCAATGGAGCAATTTCTATGTTCATCTTCTTGATTCAGTATCCTCAAGAGAATGCTATGTCTGCCATGTTTCAAGAGATGGAAACCATTGTTCAGATACCGAATTTTACATGCTTGATCCTGTCTCATAGGGAGAATTTTGAAGCGTCGTTATTTATGATAGTCCTTTTCTGGACAACAGTGGATTCAGAATTTGATGTAAAGGAAACTGTGGATCAGCCATAATTCATTCAGAAACCTCAGAAGCTTGTGGCTTTTGTCAGCGTCTTGACATCTGTAGCTTCAGGCGGAATCTCTCTTAAGAATCTTGATCTTGGGTTAGCTGAGTACGAACCGAAAAAGAATCTCTCATTTGCTCTGGATATGAATAGATGCTTTTTTGCACGCGTCATCGCCACATACATGAGGCGCCTTTCTTCCTCTAGTTCCTTTGCCTCCTGGAGGCTTCTCGAATGCGGGAAAATTCATTCCTCCGCTCACATTATGAACACATTTTCGAATTCAAGTCATTTTGAAGAATGTATTGTCATCAGTGATACTTTTGATGTTTTTGGGTCTTCTGCCTTATCGGCATCAGTTATAAGTGCTATCTCCTCTAAGAACATCCTCAATGCTTCTTCGATTGCGATTCCGGAATATCTGAAAGCCATGTTTCTGAATTCTTTCAAGTTGTCCATTTTCCCTTCATATTCCTCACTTCCATATTCATCAAGCAGATATGCTTCATAATCTATCCTGCCGACTATATACCATAGCAATTCATCTAGAGAATGATCTCGAGAGTGCTCCATTATATTTTCTATGATTTCTCTGAATGAATTCACTCATTTCCTTGCCTGGGGCGTCAGTTCAGCGATTTCATCTGAATTTGCTATTATTTCAATCGGAGAAATAGAATAATTATCGCAATATTTAAGTACAGTTTCGATTGATTTGGCTCAGATTTTCCTAGATGGGACATTGATTATCCTTTTGAATGCGAGCATATCATTCTGATTTGATACTAGTCTCAAATATGCCAGTATGTCTTTTATTTCCTTGCGTTCATAGAATTTCACTCACCCGAAAACTCTATAAGGGATTCATTTGTTCAATAATGCCTCTTCTATAAGACGGGATTGTCAATTTGTACGGTATAGGATTGCGATATTCTCTTCTTCTCTTTCCTCTCTGATTATCTCTATTTCATCTGCAACAGCTTGGGATTCATGTTTTTCATCTTGAGTCTCAATAAGGATAATCTTGCTTCAGTCTATATTGTCTGTCCACAAGGTCTTCTCCATTATTCAGATATTGTGTTTGATGACTGTGTTCGCGGCATTTACTATTGTTTTTGTCGATCTGTAGTTCTGCTCTAATTTTACAATCGTAGCATTCTTATAATCTTTTTGGAAATTGAATATGTTCTGGATATTAGCTCACCTCCAGCTATAAATCCCCTGCCAATCATCTCCGACTACACAGATATTTTTAGTTAGAGATGCTAATTTAGCCATCATCTTATATTGAATTTCATTCGTATCCTGATACTCATCCACCAAGAAATACTGGAATCTCTTGTGGAAATAATTAAGTATTTCTGCATTTTCCAGAAGCTCGTAAGTCTTAAGCAGGATATCATCGAAATCAAGCGCGTTCATGGATTTCATCCTTTTTTCAAAAACATCAAAAACCTCGCTCACTTTTTCCTCGAAATAACTCTTCACATTAAATGAAAACATTTTTGCGTTATATCAGTTGTTTTTTGCTGCACTTATCGCGTATGCTATAGGACGTGCTCAAAATTCCTTTGAATCTATCCCCTTCTCTTCAAGGATTTCTTTAACAAGCTTAATCTTATCATCTTCATCGATTATCGTGAAGTTCTTATCGTATCAGATCTTATCTATAAATAGCCTCAAAAAGTACACTCCGATCGAATGAAATGTTCCGATAGCCGGAAAATCATTGCCACTATATAGGCTTAATCTTTCAGTATCTTTTCATAGTGCCCTTCCTATTCTTTCCTTCATTTCTTTTGCCGACTTGTTAGTGAAAGTCACGCATAGGATTGAGCTTGGCGAGATTCATAAATCCTTAACCATATATGCAACCCTTTCTGTCAATGTATGTGTCTTCCCTGCTCATGCTCAAGCAACAATCAATAATGGTCACTCAGTGCATTCTACGGCTATTTTCTGTGATGGATTCAGCATTCGTTTTTAATTGATTATTTAATATATTTATTGTTTATTAATCAAGGCCTCACCTCCCGACTTGGTACAAAAGTAACCCATCCGGCTTTCAGCCACCTTAATCTATATTAGGGAAGGATTTTTCTTATGATTTAAGTCTTAATCTTATAATTATATTTTAAATATTAAAAATAATTATTTAGTCTATACACACTTATGATTTAATATAAAATTTTCTACCTTCCCTAATATAGATTAAGGTGCCCAGAGGGCGGATGGGTTATGTTCAATGCTTGTGGTGGTCACGTCATTGTACCCAAGGGCATAAACTGTGGCACCGGCCTCACCCCAGCTCTCCACACAGTAGAGAGGGAGAACTTCCCCCTTCCCTAATATAGGGAAGGGGCCCAAAGGGCGGATGGGTTACGGCAATGCGGTGCCCAAAGGGCGGATGGGTTACGGCAATGTGGTGCCCGTAGGGCGGATGGGTTACGGCAATGCGGTGTCTGCAGGGGTGGAGGATTCTGCATCATTTATTCTTCTCAACCCGTACAATTTATAAAACTTTCATTAAGAGTCAAAAGAAAAAATTTTTTCAAGTTCTTGTAAAAAATCGATCTTAGTGAGGTATTTATTAAGTTCATAAAAGTTTTTGAAATCTTTCTTGGTCAGTGCTTCATACTTATTTATCTTGAATTTCATTATCTCAAATTCTTGAAAAGTGAAACGGTAAGCTTGCTGGATATAGGTATTATCTTTTGGCTTGAATTGAGCTTTATCAAAGTTAATTATTCTGCCCATCAAATCCTTATAATCAATGTGGGATAATTTATCTGCGCTTGTTTTTAGCAGGCTCTTATCAAATCCTTGTCATATCTTATCAGCCGGAAGCTTTAAGATTAATCTTGGAATCTGATATTTTGATGCAATGAATTCAACTCCGTAAGATTCCATATCCGCATAATCTTCTCATCGAAGGTCATCTAAAATTCTGGCCATCGATTCCAGGCAAATTATCGAGCTTATTTTAGCATATTCAAATACTATAGGCACCAACAATTCTTTATCTGCTGAATTGATGATCCTTCAAATCTGTATTAGCTCTCCATAATCCCCTCTTTGTCAGCAGATTCAGATATTCACTAAAAAATCCGGCTTATTCTTTTCAAGATATTTAGTCAAATTATGAATTGTTTCATAAGATCCCATTCATAATTGCAGGAAATCGATATTTGCATCAAAAATCTCTAAACTTTTCAGGCTTGATTTGATTGATTTCATTTCATTCGGATGAGCGGCACATACTAGTATTCTCATTTTGATTTCATTAAAAAATTTCATTGATTATATCGATAAATATCTTTTATCAATCCGACTTCAACAATTGACAATATTTTAATTTGATTTTTTAATTAAAACCATATTATTTCAAAAATACAATTAAAAAATGCACATGAAAAATTCAGCAGAAAAAACAGCAATTAAAGAATGAGAAACGAAACTCGCTGATTCACAAACTGCAGCGACTGTAAAAAAAGTCAAACGCAATATTGTTTTTTATTTCTGCGGCGATTCATTTGATAACTGAAATTTTACTTTGAGCCTGCCGAAAGATGCTTATGATCAGGTTGTAGAAATAAAAAGATCCAATGAAAAATGACAAGGCTTTCAAATGGATATTTGACATGGATTAAATGTTTACCCTGCTGAACAGATTTTTCTGTCGAATTAGAGTTTTATAAAATTTTGCACCTTAATCATGAAGAATTCTGCAGATCAAAACACTTTTGCTGAGCAAAATGAATGTACATTTGAATCAGTGGCGCCAGAATCAGGAATCCCTGCCACATGCGAAAAAGTTAAGGAATTCGTAGTTCTGTACGCTTGAAGCAATTTATTTGAATCAGACAATCATGTGCTAGTGGGCGATGAAGAATTCTATTTGGAATTATTAGATATAAAAAGAAATAATCTGAAATGAGTAACCTTCGATATGGATATATGATCATGATTAAAGGAATATCCATGCGATAGAATGCTACTTATGAATTAATGTTTTTAGGATTTTATATAATATCTTACAAAATGATGAAAAATTCCGCAGACAAAACAGATATCAATCAAATACAGCCTGATCTTGCCAATACTCAAACATCGGCTACAGTAAATAAAGTGAAAAGGAATATCATTTTCTATTCCCTTGGCGATTCTTTCGAACGTGGCAATTACTCATTAAGCATTCCTGAGGCATCATATAAAGAGATTATAGAAATGAAGCGATCCAGAATAGAATGACTTGGCTTCGAAATGGATATCTGACAATGATTCCAAAATTATCCGTCTGAGCTAATTTTTCTGATGAACTAATACAAAAATCAATAAAGCTTTTGAAACTTGAAGATTAAATAAATAGCAATGAATATAATTTGATTATCAGGTTAACGTAAAATACTGTAGAGTTAATATATTTCTTTTCTAAACCAAATGAAAGATTCAATATGAGAGCCAGAATCAACCATTAAATTGAGTGAATGATCTGATATCAAATCAGAAGCGCTTAAGTCTGAAGTTAAGCAGTATGTTCTTTATCTTGCTTGATCTGATTTTGATGATGAAGACAGGTCAGTTACATTTAACGAGGAATATTACAGAGCTTTTCTTATGCTTAAGAAAACATGAAATCTTCATGTGAAGATTCCCATTGATTTTTGAGAATGACTTGTGCAATATGAAGTCAAGAGTTTCTTTCTTGCAAATTAATATTTGGAGAAACAGATGATATTGATATTATATGGCCGATATAGATTAATGAGAAGAAATGATTACACTGAAATGAAATAGAATCAAAATACTTAAGGATAATTGTCCTGATTTAGAATCAGCACTACTTGAAAATAGGAACATCAACTCTGAAATGAAGGAGTCTTTTTTTTCTCCAAAATTTTCAGATCTTCATGACCCATTCTTGTTTGGAGAAATGGAATCATGAACTAATAGAATAATAAAGGCAAAGGAAAACAGCGAGCGAGTAGTGGTTTTTTGAGATTATGATGTTGATTGAGTAAGTTCGACTGCAATGCTCGTGAAGTTCTTCCATCATATCTGAATCCAAGTCTCATATAGATTGCCGCACAGAGTTACAGACTGATATTGACTGAAAAGCTATTTCTTCGATGATCTCCAGAAAAATAAAGTTTCCCTTGTAGTCACTGTTGACTGCTGAACTAGAGATATCGATGCAATAAATTATGCCGCTTCATTATGAATCGATATAATAATTACCGATCACCATACTGTTCCTGAAATTATTCCACAAAATATAATCTCGCTTATCAATCCAAAAAATCCAAAATGCAAATATCCCAACAAAGGCCTTTCTTGATCTTGAGTCGCTTTCAAGCTTTTGCATGCTCTTGCGGTTAAATTATTTCCAGAAAATGAAGTTGAATGAATCATTAAGAATTATATAGATTTTGCCATGCTCTGAACGGTTGCTGATTGCATGGAACTTATCTGAGAAAATCGTGTTATCGCATACTTATGATTAAAGCAATTGAAACACACTAATTCCCATGGCCTTAAAAAGCTGCTTGAATGAAGCGATCTCGATAATATGGACGCAGATGTGATAGGATTCAAGGTTTGACCTAGGCTAAACGCTGCATGACGCATGGATACTCCATATAAGGCATTAAAAGTCTTACTGGCTTGAGAACAGAATCTAGATGAGGCTCTTGCAGAAATTGAAGATCTGAACCTGAATAGAAAAGAATCAGTAGAAAGGTTTTTAAGGATTGCAAAAGATAAGGCAGATATATCAAAAAATGTGATTTTCTATGACTCAAAAGATATCGAGCATTGAATCATATGACTTATAGCCTGAAGATTGTGCGAAGCCCATAATAAGATTGCAATAGTGCTTAAGGATGAATGAGAGAAACTTGTCTGAAGTGTCAGATGACCGGCTTTTTTAAGCCTCATTCCGCTGCTTGATAGCTGCAAGGATTTATTTGAAGTCTATTGATGACATGATCAAGCGGCATGATTTACAATCTTAAAGAAGAATTTCTTAGAATTTGCAAAAAAGATAGAGCATTGAGTGAAAAAATATATAGTTAATAAGGATAGCACAAAAACTATCGTAATCGATACTATAGTTGACTTAAAAGCTGTTGATTCAAAGATGCTTCTTCTTATAAATAGGATGATGCCTTATGGAATATGAAATCCGAAGCCTCTTTTTATGTTGAAAAATGTAAGATTCGATCAAGTTGCTTATCTATGAAAAGAGCAAAAGCATTTACGCTTTTCAATTAATTGAAGCAAATTGGAATTCAAGGCATTTTGAATGTGAGAACATTATTCAAAACTGGTCAGAAGCAATTGATATGCAATTATTTTTGAGCTTGAAAAAAACATCTGGAACTGACGAGAATCTTTGAGTTTAAACATAAAAGATATTGTAATTTAAGAAAAAAATAAAAAAATTTTGACAACTGGGAAAGTTTTTATAAAATACCCCCACTAATTAGATTTTAGTGCTTAGAAATTAGAACTTAGATAGGTTCTAAAAGCAATATTTTCAACATTAGCATGCATCATAGTTTAAAGTTAAATGTTTACTGTCTAAAGACTAAAAACTAATAACTAAAAACTTATATGCGGGTGTAGCTCAATGGCTAGAGTCCCTGCCTTCCAAGCAGATTGTTGTGAGTTCGAGTCTCATCACCCGCTCCATATTAAAATAAGAATTATAGTTTAAAGTTAAATGTAACAGTCTAAAGACTATAGGGCTAATAACTAAAAACTACCCCGGGTGTGTAGCTCAGCTGGTTAGAGTACGTCTCTGATAAGGACGGGGTCGGTGGTTCAAGTCCACCCACACCCACCATAAAAAATAGAACTTAGGCCTTAGTACTTGGAACTTAGCAGGAAACACTTTTACTTAAGAACTAAGCTCTAATAACTAATCACTAACAAGCCGGGGACTAGCGCAATTGGCTAGCGCACACGCTTTGGGAGCGTGGGGTTGTGAGTTCGAGTCTCACGTTCCCGACCATAAGTTCAGTTAAAAATCAAAAGTATAAAATTCAAATTTTTTTTTATTTTCTATTTTGAATTTTACATTCTTCTGACGCTATCGTCTAACGGTTAGGACAACGGGTTTTCATCCCGTAAATCGGAGTTCGATTCTCCGTAGCGTTACCAAAAGTCATCAAAAAAAAGTCTTCTACGAAAGTAGAGGGCTTTTTTGTGTGACTTTGGAAACACGGAGAATCGAAGTTTATGCTGGGAACGCTAGTGAGCAGTGATGGGGAGTTACCATATTAAAGCCAAAGTTTAATTTGTAAAGAGTTTACAGATTAAAGATATACACTAAAAACTTCATTAGAAATAATGAAGTTTTTAGTGTATTAAAAATAGGAAAAACATAAAAAGCACAGGGGGAAAAGGATATATTTTGTAAAATTAATATATATATGCTAGAATAAATAAAAATATAATAACCTATGTTAGAAATTGAAAAAAATATAATACATCTATTAAAATCTTCCTTATTGGTCGAGAAAAACCTAAAAAATAGGGTTTTATATTGAATTCTTGAAAATAGACTCAATGATACTGAATTATCGCAAATATTAATATTTTTGAAAAAAGAAGACACAAGGCTTAAGGAATATTTGGAATATACAACAAAGTATTTGGCATACGAGAATTTGACTAATATAAAATGAAGAATGATACAAAGACATTTAAAGCATATTAATGATTTAGAACAGGATTCAGCTGACTTTCAAGACCTTGAATTTAATTTTTAATATATACTATGGCAGAAAAATTAAGTCCTATAAACCTATTGTCCACAATAAATGAATCAATACACGATTTGCCAGTTGTAAAAAAAGAAAAACTGAGTAAAGAGTTGATTTGACAATGCGATATTTGATGAGCATTTGATAAAAATATATGTAAGCAATTAATTGAAGTTATACAGCTGGAATTACCTAAAAATAATAAAAATTATTTAAAACTTAGAGAATATTATAATAGCATTGATTTAGTGGCATCACAAGAAGTAATTTCAACAAATGCAATGATATCAGATTTTAGCTATATTGATTTGAAAAAAATTAAGCTTGTTAATTGAGATATGGATTTATCAGCATTAAAACCTGATGAACAAGAATTAATTAAAGAATTGTTAAGTAAATGATTTGATATTAAAAAAGCGGTAAATAATCAATTTGGCACAAGCAAATCCAAATCTTGATTTTCATGAGTATTGCTTGAGAATTCTAAAAGTTGAGAAAAATTTTTTGCTATAAGATGAACCGATGAATGGTTTTGAAAAGATGTTAATGCAATATTGAGCCTGATTTTTTGAAAACCTCCAGTTTGACAAATAACTGATATGCAAAAATTTTTTAATGAAAAAAATAATTGAAATGATATTCAAATTGTTTGACATTCACTTTGATGATGTATATCTCAAATTTTAGCAACAATAGAAAAATGATATGTTGGCAATGTATTCACATATAATGCACCTTGAGTGGAAAAGATATATAAAAAGATGCATGATATGAGATTAAATCATATCAGTTTCAACGATTTATGATTAATAGACCCTTGGCAAGAATTTCCTAAGCTTGCAGAGTATATCGATGAAAAATATGCATTCATCCAAAAGGTAGATTATAAGATTAATGAATATTGAAATATCTTCAATTTTATCTGAAAGGAGTGAGCTAAAATAGCAAGCAGTGAGTTTATTTTCTGAAAGAGGCTTTGATATGAGTTTAAAGTCGAGAATAGCAGTTGACATTGAGCAAAAGTAATTACAGATGACATTAAAAAAGCAAGCCTAAAGTCATTTATGAATTTTAATGAAATAGAAAAATGAGGGTGAGCAGAAGAAAAATATATCATTTAAAATAACTGTCCATGTGAACAATAGAAGGAAATAATAATAAATTAAATGAAAAAGAGATTAGGATCAAAACTATTCTTTTAAATAAATATTGAGAAAAAGCAAAAAGTTTTTTTGTCAACGAGGTCGATAATGATGTATTTGCAATATCTTCTGATAAAATAAATATCACATCCTATTTGAACTCAAATTGAGAATTTTTATTGTCTATCTCAAGTTTAAGAGAAAAGAAAGAATTATGAAAAACATTTTTACAGCAATGAATGTTGAACGCCTGATACTATGAGGTGAAAGATTGAAATAGGTATAAACTGTACAAAAGGAAAGATATGGACCTTGATAATCTGAAACCGATGAAATGAGCTATTGAAATCAGCCAGTATTCAGCCGAGTATTTCAGTGCATTGCAGAATATAAATTTTCATACAATTAGAGTATATATAGATAGAGCCAAAAATACATTCAATGATGCACCCTGATATTATATTAAATTCTATGAATGATTTGACAATAAGCCTGATGAATCATTTTATGAATATTTAAATCTTTGAGTAATAAGGATTGAGGATTTGGAATTTTTTGTAAAAGATGAAAAAATGAAAAATAGACAAATTACAAAAGAAATGTTTGAGGATTCTATAAAAAAAATGAAAGATATTTTACCAAAACAGTGCTTAGATACAAGATTTACAAGGATGGAATATATGGAATGAAAAATATTTGAATTAGAATCATTGATAGATTTAAAAGATTTAGAATGATATATTGCAAGATGAAGAATAGATAAGCAAACATTTGATATCTGTAAAACAAATATTGAAAAAAGAGATAAACTGCTTCAAAAAAATAATAATGACAAAAGAATTGTAAAAATGAAAACTAAAGACAAACTTGAAGAAGAAAGGAAAAAACAAGAAGAATTAAGAAAAATAATAATGGAAATAATTGAGAAATAAAAATAACTTATCTATATTTATAATTATTTAAAACAAATTTATCAATGCATACCACTATAAAAAATTAAATACTTTGAACATTATCAATTACGTTAATTTAATTTTATTAATTACTTTAATTTTAATTAAAAATCATAGCATAATAGCACTAATTATTATAAATATATTTTCAATCTATTTTCTTATTTCAATAATACCAACCATAGTAATTTGAGTGAGTTATTTTCGTGAATTTTCTAGACTTAAATTTAAGTTAGATATTTCCTCAGGCAACCTGACTCGCATTTTATATAGTATATTTATTAGTGTATGTACTTTGGATCCTATCAATATTTACCTGGAAGTAATAATCTATTAAAGAAGTTTTACATAAAATATTAAACTTATCAGTTATCTTTTTAATCTCTTCTCTCTTACTAATTAACTCCTCAATTATTCTATCCAAATCCCCTGTAGCCT
>CAZUBA010000039.1:0-13752 GCA_964618565.1 uncultured Candidatus Peribacteria bacterium
GTAGAGACGCGATTAATCGCGTCTCTACAGATGGCAAAGCCATCTTCAAATGGTCAGATTATGAAAAACAAAATTGATATAATTGAGAATTTTATGAACCGCTTGAAATATCAGAGTACGATGAAAAGAAAGTATGAAAAGAAATTTCAGACAAAAACACAAAAAATCTTCTGAATTGAATATTAAAATGCGAATCAACTTGAAACCCGTTTAGGATAATTAAACAAGAATTACATTTTTATATTAAAAATAATTTGCCGATTCCAAAAAAACATCCCGATCAAAGGCATCTGAATAGAATAAAGCGAAGAAATCAGAGAAGGCTATATGATACAAGATGTATTAAATGCAATAAGGAGATCAAAACGACCTACTCACCAGATGGGAATGAGATAATTTATTGTGAGAAATGTTATAATAGGATATATTAAATTTTTTTCAAGCCCGGGCTCGAGCCCGGGCTTGAATTTTAAGCTGAAATGATTTCTTTGAGAATATATCATTTTCTTATGAGATAGGTTCAGCCTATGATATGGAAGATAAATATATATCAGGGTATCTTAAGGAAAATCAAGATTCACACTATCACGCCAAAAATCAAAAGGAATGGAAGTTTTCTCATCTCATCTTTATGGATTTTTTCAATATGAGCAATAAGATAAGGGATTGCCGCTGCAGATAACATGAGGGGCAGTGACACATTGAGGATATTGAGAAGATAATAACCTAATAGAATCATTGAAAAATCCTGTAAAAGTGCTGAAATCATATAATATGTTCAGTATTTTTTTCATAGAACCATATACATTAAACTACTCAACAGGATTACAATCAGATATATCCACGCAGGGATATCATTGAATATCGCCATCAGAATCCGTGGAGAAAACAAGCTAGTGGTTAGAATAGAAATAAGCAGTCAAAGATGTATGATGATAATGAACTTGACAGGATCAAACTTATATTTGAGCAATACCAAAATAAAACTGATAATCGGCAAGATCATATAAACAATTATAGGAATCAGCTTAATCATAATGATATTTTTTTGGATTTAAGGATTTTGACCTTCCGCATTCACGGAAGGTCAAAAGATTTTTGCGATTGCAAAGCCAATGCCAAATACACTAGCATAACTGAGCAATCTATTTGCGGAAGACTCGGAAATCTTTATCCCGACCCTTCCAAACTGCCACGCAAACCAACCTTTATGTTTCCAGGTCGGCCAATGTCCTCGGAGATACCATTCCAGATCAGTTAAGGGGCATCTTCCCTCATTTGATTTCTGAATCAGCAGCACTCCAAGGACGAAGAAAACGTAGATTTCGGTCAGATAGATCCAACCGAATAAAACATTAATCACCAAAATGGAATGTAAAAGATTAACTGAAGCGATCAAGGTTTTTTTCATGTCCACCCCTTTTTGTTTTATTTCAATGACATTAGGTGAATTCCTCAAAAAGTCAAATCATATAATCTTGCTTTTTTATTTTATCTTATAGAATCAAGACATGACTGTCATAACCAATCTCTCATGAAAAAGCTTAAAATCTTTTACGGTTTTTATGATTTTGCGAATTCTGCATACGGTATAGTATTGCAGAATTATCTGTTGCCCACATATTTCAGCGTGGTACTTATAAATCATTGATTGACTCTTGGGTCATGGTGATTGGCAAATTGAATATCAACATTAATCGGTGTTGTTATAGGAATATATGTCTGAAAGCTGGCTGACAGAAATTGAGATATGATCAAGCCCTTCTTATATCTTGTTGTATCAGCATTTTTGTTCTCGTTAATGCTCTGATATGCAGTGTATTCCGATCCCAAATATGTTTTTTGGATATATATGATTTCCAATTGATTATATATCTGATCGATCTCCTTATATAATTGACTCTTAACTCGTCTTGTCGATAAAAAAGAAAGCCATGAATTCAGCGGTTTCGCTTGGGGTTTCTGATATCTATGATGAATCATCTGACTCGTCATCATAATGCTGCTGCAAAAAGTGTTTTGAACGTACAGCCCTTTCATTTTCATTTTCATCAGCATATTCTATATAATTTTTTCACTTATAAGTGTAATCTGAATAAAAAATTCAAAACTTGAGATCAAACAAAGCGAAAAGTGAGAAAAACCGATTACAAACAAAACCAAACTGAAACTGCTGTTCTGATACTGGCTTATCAGCGAATGCATAACTGTGATTTTACTTTTCTTCGGGGTTTATATCACTGGAGAACTTAAATTATCACTGACAATTGCGGGAGTCTGCATGTTGCTGGTACAAGTTATCGGATTGCCATCCACAATATATTGATCAAGATTATTCAGTAGGCTATGAGAAAGAAAATCCATGAACATCATGGTTGCCATATGGGTAATCGCCATAATCTCTCTTGTGATCGGTATTTGATATTCCTGACTTATAATAACCCTGATACTGTGATGATTGGTGGTATGAAACACTCAATCCCTGATGAGATCGGAATACAGTAATCTGATAGATTCCAGTAAATCATGATTCGAATTCGGAATATTCGGATTCATCACACAGATATGATCTTTTATCTGACCTATAATTTATTGATATCTGAGCGATTGATTATGAAGCCAAAAGATTCCATTGCTGATATTCGGGATATTCATGGTTATCTGATTGATTTTCATAAATAAAAGCCCCGTCCCGCAGATGAAACAGGGATTATTATGTGAAGCCGACTAAAGCAGGGATATTCCTATCATTCAGAGATGATGCCAAATTCTCAATCTTGAAACCTCTTGTCATTCAAATAAATCATTTAGAATATTTTATTAAAAAAACAAAAAGGCTTCTTAGAAACAAGGTATTATATAAAAATTCTTATTTGAAAAATCTTAAAATCTGCATAAGCTAGTTTCCATTATGGTTTTTTTATAAATTATGAGCAAAATAATCGTCTGGCAAGATAAAATCAAGGCAGTAAGGAAGACAACTCCGTTCAGGAAATTTGTAAAGGAGCTCCTAAGCTGGACTCCGATGATACTTTATAAGAATGAGGATTTTTTCTCAAGATATCCGCATTCAGATAGAAGTAGCAAAGTTTATAGCAATAAGGAGTATCTTGAGAAATTCGAGGAGAAGCTATGATTGGAGTATGATTTCCGCTTGGATTTTTTTGCAAATTGGAAAGATCTATGGAACATCACGCCAAAATCCGCAATGCTGCACCTCTACTGAATAAATGAGAATTCCGATTTCGCAGATGCTGCTTTCTGAACGAAAAACTGCTATCTGTCATTCGTTGTCGGAATGGATGTTGAGAATGTATTGTATTCTATGTTTGTCTATATGAATTCCAGGAATGTCCTTAATTCAGTTTTTGTAAGCAATCATTCTGAAAACATTTATTTTTCCCTTAATGTAGAGAATGGTTTCAATATCTTCTATTCTAAATTCATCAAGAACTCCTCGGATATCTGGTTCTCGAGCAACCTCATATGATGCCGAGAGTGCATTTTCTGCGACAATCTCCAAAACCAGGATCATTGCATCCGTAATAAGCAATATGAAAAGGAGGAGTATTTTGCGATGAAGGAAAAAATACTAAAAGAGAAAAATGAATACTGAAAATATTTCAAAGAAGTCAACACGAAATGACTTAATATAGCCAGCGAGAATGTGAGCGGGATGTGAATACTTGAATCCAAAAACATAGAGAATTGAGCCATTATCGCCAATATCGAGAATGGAAGGAATGTGCTTTTTATTTCAGGATTGCCTTTCTGAGAGAATTTTTATGATTGCTTTGATGCATGAGCAAATTCAAACGATCTATATTGAGCCAAGGCCTGCTGAGAAAATTCCAACAACGTTTATTGTTCATGAGAAGTCGGGAATTCCAGCAATATATTCTACAGCTACAATATGGGCAACTGCTCGTATTGCCTCGGGTGCATCTGACTCAAAAACAAATCCTATTGCATCCTTAACAAACAATATTCTCAAGAAGAATGGCATGAGCTTGCATGAAAGATTTTCGAACAGATGGAAAAAGGCTGAATCCTATGAGAATATTTCCCATGAAAAACCAATCCTTTCTATTTCAATGATACGGCAGCATCGCTCATTTTCAATGATCTCAAAAAAGAGGAAGTCGTGAAAGAATGATTCTTATGGAGGGATGAAAAAATAAAAGTCGACGTACCTGAGTGACTGCAGGTGATCAAGGCGGCTGATCTCGATGTAGTTAATTTCGATGACAGCATACTCAAAAAAGTCATCATAGACGAAAATTGAAACCACTTCAGAATAGTTGCTATGGAATTGGAATTCCTGCAAAAAAACAATCTTCCGCTCCCACGAACACATTGGCTGGAAAGGATTAAACTATGATTTAATTTTTAAGATTTTTATATCATGCAAGCAGAAACGACAGTTGAAAACAGGATTTGCAAAAAATGCTCTCGTAATTTTTCAATCACTGACAAAGATCTGGAATTTTATGATATGGTTTCACCATCCTTTCCAAATCCAGGCTCTTCAGAGTCCGGACTCAAGAAACACCTCATTTCCCCGCCCACATTATGCCCTTCATGCAGACAGCAGAGAAGATTGACTTTCAGAAATGAGAGAAACTTATATAAAAGGAAGTGTGACTTAACCGGTAAGGATATAATATCAATATACTCCCCTGACAAAAAATCCATTGTTTATGAGGAAAGCGAGTGGTGGTCTGACAGATGGAATCCTTTTGATTATGGTCAGGATTTTGATTTTTCTAGAAGCTTTTTTTCACAATTTGAGGATCTGATGAAAGCAGTCCCTCGTATGAGCCTAAGTAATGGAAATAATGAGGACTCGGCATACAATAATGATACATGAAATTGCAAAAATACTTATTTGTGTTTCTTTTCAAGCAAAATTGAAAATTCATTCTACATAAATGGCTCATTTGCAGTCAAGGATTCAATGGATATAGGCTGGTCAAAAGATATTGAGAATTCTTACGAGTGTTTTAATTGCAGCAATATGTTTAAATGTACAGTCTGCATCTCTTCCGATAACTGCAGAGATGTACATTATTCTTATGACTGCAATAATTGTCAGGATTGCTTCGGATGTGTATGATTGAAAAATAAGAGCTTCTGTCTTTTGAATGTCCAGCTAGAAGAAAAGCAGTATAGAGAAAAACTAGAAGAGATATATAAAAATAATAAAATATCTGAGATAATTTGATTGGTTGATAATCTCAGAAAAAGGCTTCCTGTCAAATATGCAAATATAGAAAATTCTATAAATTGCATCTGAGATTATATTTACTCAAGCAATGATTCCAGATTCTGTTATGAAATAGAGGGCATAAACAAGGGGAAATATCTTTCGCAATGCTCCAGATGAAATGACATGTTTGATTGCGATAATTCATGAGGTGAAGGCTGAATTTATTTTGAGGATATGTGCGTTTATGATAGTTTCAGAACTATATTCACGTCAACTTCCTCAAAGTGAAGCGATTTGCTTTATTGTGATAATTGCTATTCATCATCGGATTTATTCTGATGTATATGATTACGCAATGCAAAATATTGCATTTTGAATAAAGAGTACTCTAAGGAGCAATATTTTGAAATGGTTCCCAAGATAATCGATCATATGAAAAAGGATTCAGAATGGTGAGAATTCTTCCCATCATCAATGTCCCCTTTTTGATACAATGAAACAAGCGCATTCGAATATTTTCCGATTGAACGCGATGACGCGATTAATCGCGTCGCTACGGATTGATTCAATTGGTCAACTTATGAAAACCCTGCCCCTCAAGTATCCAAGGTAATCCCCGCTTCAAAACTTCCGGATAACATCAATGACATACCTGATGATATTCTTAATTGGGCGGTCGAATGCGAGGTCACGAATCGTCCTTTCAGAATAATAAAGCAAGAACTGGAATTCTATCGCAAACATGAACTGTCAGTTCCAAAAAGACACCCTGATCAGAGACATCTTGATAGGATGGCCTTGCGTAATCCTAGGAAGCTTCACGATAGGAACTGTGATAAATGTTCTCTTGATATCGTTTCGACCTATGATCATAATAATCCGAAAACCATCTATTGCAGCAAATGCTACGAAAAAGAGATGAATTAATTTTTTTAATGGAGTTTAGCTTTTAAAATCATCTTCAAATGATTTCCGGAATAATTGAAACAAAAAAATGCAGCTGCTGAGTCTCTTTTGGCATCTCACAGTCAGATATTGATTTTCTCACCGGCATTTCACCGATTTTTGGCGGAATCAAATATCAGATTCCTACACCAACCCTATGTCCTGATTGCAGGCAAAAATGAAGATTATCATTCAGAAATGAAAGACAGTTGTATAAGAGGAAATGTGATATGACAGGAAAAGATATGATATCAATCTATTCTCCCGATAAGTCTTATGCGGTTTATGAGAATTCTGCCTGGTGGTCAGACAGATGGAATCCTTTTGATTATGGAAGAGATTTTGATTTCAATAAAAGCTTTTTTGAACAATTTGATTCTCTGATGAGAGCAGTGCCAAAAAGTGCATTGAACGCCTGAAACGACAATATCAACTCTGACTATAACAACTACATATCAGGTTCCAAAGATTGCTATCTTAATTTTGGAATTGAGAACTGCGAGAATTGTTTCTATTCAAGTGAATCATCCTGAGCAAAAGACAGCCTTGGATTGTATCATTCTTCAAATGTGCAATATTCCTGATTTCTTGATTGGTCGGCAAATGTTTATAATAGCCTTTTTGTAGAAAATTCAAATCAAGTAGCCAATTCATTATTCATAAAATGATGCAAAGATATACATAATGGGATTTTTTGTGTGAATGTCGATAACAAGAGGTATGCATATAAAAATAAAGAAATTTCTCAGGATGAATTTATGGCGTTGTATAAAACCATGCAAGAGCAGATGAAATCTCATTCTTGATTGAAGAAACTGATAAAAGAGTTTAGCGAATTTAAAAAAACTATTCCTGAGATAAATCTGGAAGTTTATTGAAGCGAAAATTGCACCTGAAACCTTATCAATAATTCTAATGAATGTGAATTATGTTTTTCAGTCGTCAATTCAGATAAATGCAAATATGTATACGATTCTTTTAATGCACACAGTTCTCAAGACGCTAACTTCATCTGAAACTGAGTGAACAGATTATATGATTCTATAAATGTCTTCTGATGCAGCAACGTGCTTTTTTCTGAATCAGTCTTTGAGAATTCAAGCTATGTTTATTATAGTTCAGATTGCACCAATAATTCTTCAGATCTTTTTGGCTGTGTTGGTCTTCGGACAGCTAAATACTGCATATTGAACAAACAATATTCAAAAGAGGAATACGAATCACTAGTCCCCAAAATCATAGAACATATGAGAAAAGTGAGCCTGCCTGCCGGTAGACAGGAGTGGTGAGAATTTTTCCCGATGACTCTAAGTCCGTTCGGATATAATGAGACTGTCGCAATGGAATACTATCCAATCATCTGTAGAGACACATTGCAATGTGTCTCTACAGATTGAAAAACCAAAATCAATTGGTCTACATACGAAAATCCGCCCCCAACCGTATCCAAAGTAATCCCAGGGGCAAAACTTCCGGAAAATATTGATGATATCCCCGATGATATCCTAAATTGGGCAGTAGAGTGTGAAGTTACAAATCGTCCATTCCGAATCATAAAACAAGAACTTGAATTCTACAGAAAACATTGCCTCCCGGTGCCAAGACGACACCCTGATCAACGGCATCTCGATAGGATGAATCTCAGGAACCCCAGGATGCTGTTTGAAAGGAAATGCGATAAATGTTGAGTTAGCATCAAGACAACTTATGCTGCTGATAGTTCCGAAATAATCTTCTGTGAAGATTGCTTTAGGAAAGAAATGTCATAATTTCAAAAAATCATTAAATAAAAAAGCAGCTTAATTTAAGCAGCTTTTTTATTTTTTGGTAATTTTTCTGTTATTCGGTTTAATGTCAGCACTTCATCTAGTGTTTTTCAGTGCAGCAGTGAATATTTATCTTCCTTTTCGGCATAAATGACATCCCTGACTCTCTGTGAAATCTCATCTTCCAAAAATATCATCTCTTCTATTCTTTCTCAACTCTCATTAAACCTAGATTCAATGCTGAAATAATTCTTCTTATAGATTTTAGCGAATCTTCTACCCTCTTGCATTCAAAGCATCTTCTTTGCAATTTTAATTGCTCATGCAAAATTTACTCATTCAATCTTTTGTATGAAAGTAAAAACATCTCATCATGCTCAGCATCACCAGCAATGGAATATTCATTTTTGCGGGCTTACTCAGAAAGATGGGGTTTTTTCAACATGGAACGGACAAAGGCCTATGTAGTGTATCCAGTTCTTGTTGGGCTTATAGATATGCACATACTTTTTCACCAAATTTACTATAGGCATTTTCTCTCTCAGCATCCTTAATTCCAATTCCTTAAAATGCAGCTCATCAATAACGGAAGAGGCCGGTATCGGCCTCCTTGAATAAAAATCTCTTTCTCTAGATCATATGTTCATGTTCAAAAATAGAACTAAAGTAAAGGGTGACGAGTCTTGGATCACGGATACTCCTGGAACTGTAGGCAGCCCAGAACAGAAATCCGCTAATCGCTTAACTTTGCGAGGTGCCGATTCGCCTACACAAGACTCGTCATTTGACTTATCGGCACTCTCGACCTGATCGCAAATTTTACCGTAGCCAGCAAGAATGATCCGAAGATCATGCTTTGCCGTGATATATGACATGCTTAAGTCAATATCACGTTTAGCGTAAGATAGAATAGCTCATAGGTAGTTGCTATAACTTATAGCGGAATTTTAATTTTTGTCAAATGGATTGGTTTTTTGCAATATTTTAAGATTTATGATATATTTAAAAAATACTAATTACAATAATATAATATTATGTCAGAGTCACCTAAATATACGGCTGAAAAAATTAAACATTCCCCAGGAAACGCCAGAGCAATTGAAAAGGATAAGATCATCGATGCTGCCAAAGAATCTCTTGAAATTGAAAAATTATGGCAAAGAATGGCAGATTCAGCTAAAAAATTACAGCTTGAAATAGAGTGAAAATGAAATTTTAATTCAAAAACACAAAAAGAACGCTGAGATATTGAAATCGAAATGCTCGATAAAAAAAGAATCTTTGTAAAAAGCTTCTGAGAAAAAACTGAAATCAAAATTGAAAATTTAGATATGAAAATAAATCATTTCTGATTATCAATTTCATGAAAGGATTGAGAAATATTTTCTCTCTGAAAGTCATTCATTTCCAAAATCGGAAATGAGGTAAAAAGCTATCAAGGGTATAATGATGAGCAGCTTACAGCCTTGATATGAGTAGCTAATATTATAAATTTAGCAATTTCTTATGGAAAGAAAACCAAGAGCACTTCAGAAAATCCATTTTTTGTAAATTCAGCATTAAGTGGAAAGGAAATTAATTACTCGACTTGGGAGACTGCAGAGGGTATTTTCTGAAAATTATCTTGAAAAGATTTTATAGGGAATGCTACCATTATATCAGCAAAATGAATAAAAGCCCTTTCAGATAGGCATCAAGGATGAATAATGGAAAATAAAGATTCAAAAGACTTTTTAGAAAAAATGTCAAAATATCTAAATAGAAGATATTTTGATGAAGTAGTGAAAAAAGGAAAGTCTAGCCAATAATTATTTTCTCTCAAACAATCAAACCAATTCTCATTCAGACAAAATATGTCGCCCTATCTCTTTTAGAAGCCTTTCTTTATCAATTTTTTGATTGAGGACAATTATAGAATCCAGTGCAAAAACCTTAAAATGATAATGATGAACTCAATGTCAGACAGGCGGACAAGGTCCACTATAAAAACTCTTTCAAGAAGAATTGATTCATTCCCTATATTCTCAAGAGCCTGAACTAGCCTCTGGAATATTCCCTACAGGAATATTCCACACAACCCAATGAACAAAGGTTCCCATGGGTGCATCTGGATCATCCATGATAAGTGCTAGAGATTCAGTTCAATCTGGAATATTTCAAATCCTGATTTCAGGATTTATATTTTTTCACTGACAGCTGTATAACGCTGGAATAAAAGCATTATCTTCAAAAACTGATGTGATTATGAGATTATTTTTCATATTATGATTTATGATAACATAATATTATATCTGATTAATCAGATTATACAAAAAAGATTAACCACTAATGAAAAACCTCTTTCTTTTTCAAGAAAGAGGTTTTTATTATACATATACTAATCAAATAATGGCGGATTTCAGCAAAATGCACCTATTTCAGCTACTCTTTCCCTGATTTGTCATACCACTTCTGGAGAGAACATAGCCCCTTTCGATTGAGTCATCATCTTTTTTCAATTCATTATTTCATGGAATTCTTTTATAAGTCAGAAGAAATACAGATGCCTGCTACCATAGTCAATCCTATTATCAAATTCATTCACTGCTGATTCAATTCAATCCTGAAGATTTACTATTGTATTTTTCAGATCTGCCTTAACTAATGAACCTTTCAATATATTCATATCCAATATTCTCATTGCGTATACTATTCATTTCCCTTGAGAAAATGCCATTGCATATTGAAAAGCGCAAAATTTGGCATGAAATTCGTACATTGATCTCATAGCTTCAGTTATTCATACTTCAAGATTTTCATTTTTTTTATCGCTATATCATTCAAAGATGATTTGGAGGAATTTATCTTTGAATCTGCCTAATCATGCATAATCAAAATATTCTTCTATGTTGCTTTTAAATAAGCTTGTTCTAGATAGCATATCATCATATACTTCTTTTAATCTTGGATTATCAAGAGCAATGGGATTCGTGATTCCATCATCCCTGGTTCTAAAAGCCATTGCATTTTTTAATCTTCCCTCCTTATAATCTATTTCCTTTTGCAAAAGAACAAGGACATAAACCTGATTCTCCAAAGTCTTTACATCAAGCTCCTTCTCGTGTACAAGATTTTCAAAATCAGCATAAAGCCTAACCAATATTACCGCTGTTTCAACAACATCTTTTTTCTGATAAGTAGCTGCCATCTTTTCCAATTCCTTCTTTCTTTCCTTTATGAATGCCAAGACACATGCTGTATCTTCCTTCAGACATACCTCATTAATTCGTACTGATATGGATTTTTGCATAGAACATAATTAAATATTATTTCATTAGATTTATAACTTCTAATATGCTTTTGTCAAATAATATTCATTTCATATATGGATTTATCGCTATTTTAAGAGATAATTAATATTTTTTCTTTTCGATATCCCGAACCTGCACCAAGACAAACATTCCAGTAATACAGGGCTTTCCGGCAAGTTATTATCATTAATCATCGTTTAACCTCGGTCCAACCCTCTCCATCCCATGGAGAAGGTTGATAAAAATTGATTAAATGATGCCCGCTCATTACAGTCATCCTGTCCCGTCTGCTGGATCAGGATCCATATCATTAATCATTCTTCATTTATAATATTTTGTCATTCCGTCCCGTCTGCGGGAGGAGAAACCCGCCTGCCGGCAGGCAGGTCTATTTGCTAGGTGTCATTCCAGACTTGATCTGGAATCTGTAAAACAATAAAAAGTCCTTATTTTTTAAAGTTGAGGTTTTTTTAATAGATTCTGAATTATTGAAATGCATGCCTTGGCGCAAGTTCAGGATGACAAGGAAATATATTTTGCAAACTTTTTACATAAAAATATTCTAGATGAAGATGATTTTAAGATAAAGAATGTGTTCAAGATTTTCCGAAACAGACTATATTATTTGGGATTTCTACTCTCGCATCAATCTAGTCTTTAGTACTTTTGGAGCCAAAAGTAGGCAAAACCTTTAGGGGGAAATAAAATCAAGGGATAAGAATTGCACCATTCCGGTCATCCTGGTCATCATCGTTTATCCTCACACCCCAAGAGTGCTTCCTCCGGGCGCCCTAAAACCCCCTTCTTTTCTTTAATTATATCATAACAAAAGAGATATTCCAATTCTCCGAAAGAGAAATAAATCCTCCTTATAAATTAGAGGTTTGGGCGTCGGAGCAAGTGCCCTTGGGGTAGACGGCAAGTCTGTCAGCGGAGGCGTGGCCAATACGAATCCCGCAGACGGGAGGAGTGAGATTTCCATAAAAAATTCATTTCAGAATATATATCAATATTATATGATTATACAAGAAATATTGACTTTAACACTAAAGTTGGTTAAAATGCTGACATTATAAATTTTTATATAAGAATATGCGTAAACTAAAGCACAATGCTTTCACTTTAGTGGAATTAATTGTTGTAATAGTTATTCTAGCTATCCTTGCAACAATTGCTTTCCTGTCATTTTCATCTCAATCTGCCTCCTCCAGAGATTCGACTCGTTTGGCTGATATGAGTAATATAACAAAATGAATCTGAGTATACCAGACAAATACCAGTAAAGCGCCGTTGCCGGATAAAGCCATATCCATCTCCGTTTCTTGAACAATATTATCAAATCAATGATATGCTTGAACTAATGTATTGAATATTATCAGATTAAGTGCAGATTGAGGTAAGGATCCGCTGGATGGAACTTACTACACATATGCTACAAATAGTGCTCAAGATAAATTTGAGCTGCTTGGCTTTTTAGAGAATTCATCGAGTTTATGATATGATATGAATCCTTTAAATGGATTTATTGCATATGCTGATCCTACAAGCTACTCATGAAGGTATGTGATTACAAAATGAGCTCAAATCTGAATACTGCTTATGAGCTGAAGCATGATACCTGCTCAAATCAATGGGACCTGAATAGATTTAGCGGTTTCATGAAATGATTATCTCATGAAAATAGATACAAACAACACGATTCAATGATCCGGATCAAATATGAAATGATGATTATTGCCTAAGGGTGGACTTATATGATATTGGGATATGGATACTTTGACTGCAAGCTGACTTATTAAAGATTTAAGCGGAAATGGGAATGATTGAAGCTGTGCCAAATGAGGAATCACATATTCTTGCGGATTGACTTCAAGCTGACCTCAATTCACTACCTGAGTATGAGCATGATGACGTGCAATGAACTTTAACTGAATCGACGACTCATTGATAATGCCAGAACCCCCTTCTTCTGCAACAAACTTATATAATTGAACAATTTCAGCCTGGATAAAAACACCTAATGCAGGCGTAGGCTATCGTGGGATATTTGTCAAGCAAAAGGCATTCTGAATGTTTCTATGAGGCTGATTCTGCAGTGACAATAAGTTGGTAACATACGACTGGTGAGATATAAATCCAAGATGTACAGATGCCAATACATTATCAGATAATACATATCGTATGGTCACCACAACATTTAAAAATTGAGTTTCAAGCTGAACCACAGTTTACATAGACTGATTGCCTGTACTTAAAACAACCGTCACAGTCCTATCACAGAGCGAATGATTAGTGTTCTGAGGCTGATATAATCCTGGTCCATCACAAGTTTTCAGCTGATCTATCGATGAATGACTTATTTATAATAGAGTATTATCTGATTCGGAAATCTATATGTTGTATTACTCCACTAAATAATACTTATTTTCTCTTGAAAGAGAGAATAGATTTTTTCATTGAAATCAATATTTAATCCAAATCTTAGAAAAACACAAAAATAAAAACCTGAGATACCCCAGGTTTTTACTCTATGTTCAACGCA
>CAZUBA010000040.1:0-13438 GCA_964618565.1 uncultured Candidatus Peribacteria bacterium
AGCAGCAGCCTTCTAAGCTGAAGGTCACAGGTTCGAATCCTGTCTCGGGTACCATAATTTACAAAATCAAAGCTTCTATTGGATTCGAATAGAAGGGAAAATTTTAGGATAAAATTTAAGAAGACAATGATTTGTCTTCTGGCCCGTAGCCGTCTGCGGCGATTGAGCAACGAATCCTGTCTCGGGTACCATTTTTAATTAGAACTAAGAATTGAGAAATGAGAACTAAGGTTTACCCTTAACTCTATCTGCTCAGCTCTCAGCTCTTCCAAAGGGTGATTAGCTCAGTTGGTTAGAGCGCTTGCTCGACATGCAAGAGGCCACAAGTTCGAGTCTTGTATTACCCACCATAAATTAGAAATTAGAACTTAGATTTTAGAACTTAGAAAAGTCTGAAAGTTGAGTCTTGAATTCTAGAAATGTAGATTGAGCTATGTCTCAGCTCTTTGAGCAGGAGATTTCAGCTCTAACCTTTGGGTGATTAGCTCAGTTGGCGAGAGCATCTGCCTTACAAGCAGGGGGTCGTTGGTTCGAATCCAACATTACCCACCATATTTGAATCTAATATTTAGAGTTGAAACTGAGAAATCAGTTTCAACTCTTTTTTGTTGTTGGATTCGAATAATAATGCAAAATCGCGATGACAGTTTTAAGAAGACAACGGTTTGCCTTCTGATACGCAGCAGCGCCTGAGGGGCCGAATCCAACATTGCCTGCCATATATGAAAATTAACTAAGGACAGCAGAAATGCTGGTCTTTTTTTGTTCTGACGATATCTTCTTGCTAATCAATATTGTCAATAATCATTATATGAGGAACATTTTTGAAGTTATTGCTTGTCATTTCTAATGCCCCTATATCATAGTGAGGATATATAACTTCCGCATAACCTATAACTCTTCTTCCCATAACGGGCCTTATACATCTATTGCTAATTTTTTCATCCAATAGCTTAATAACTGGCCAACCATATATTCTATATGTAAAGATATCATATTGTTTATTAGATGCAATTAGTCTTCTTCAACAATTAGCGTTTAGTAAATCCTTAAACTTGTAGTTTCATACCAGATCTTTTAGATTAGAATCTTTGGATTTTATATCGAAATCAGCATAAGTCAGAATAAGAGATCAATTCAATTGTTTATATATGATCATTTTATTAAATCTTATATCATATGGGTTATTTGATAAATTTTGTCTGTTTGCTGTTTCTGTGAGATTGATTGATTTGAATATCAGTATATTTCAATTGTATAACATATATATCGCCATTATCATAAGGAACATCAATGAAGATATGAATATATTTTTTTTAATCATTATTGTCTATGATCAATATTAAAATGCGGTTTATTACTTATATTGAATTATTCAATTAATCAAAACATTTAATTTCTACTGTTTGTAGATTATTTTTTTCAAATTTCATTCTATTCAGCTTATCTTGATATCAAAAATATTCAAAGTAGCATGAAAGTGTTGTATTTTTGTGTTTCATTCTGAATTTAATGCATTATATTAAAAATTTTTTTTGACATGCGAAAACGCTTATGGGCAAAATCCGGCGAATCCTAAATTAAATTCATTTTTCTATTCTTTCCATGACACAGCATGATCGATCTCGTGATGTACGGATGACTGGGACTGCAGATTTTGATACGTGAAAGCCATGAGGGCAAAATATAGGTGCAGATAAAGCCTTATAAATACAATTTTTCTGCATTCTTAGCACCTAAAGGCTAGTCTTAAATATTTTAACTAAGTTGCAATTGGCGATGTTTATGTATAATTAAGTATATTTTTATTCTGATTTTAACAGCATATCAAATATATTTATTTTAAAACAATCAATATGCCTATTAATCTTGGCAAATATGAAAAGGCACTATTTTATGAGATATTCATCAAAAATGAATACTCTATATTAGATGATGCGATAAAGAGCTCGAATGTCATATTTGACATTGGTGGACATATTTGATTGTTCAGCCTTTATGTATTGTCTAAAAAATGCCATCTGGAAGCTGAGGTGATTGGAGACAATCTAGACATATCACAAAGTCCTATAACTGAAAATACTGATCTGAAAGTTTATTTTTTTGAACCGGTTCAAAAAAATTTCAATAAGGCATCGGAGATATTATCCCAATTCCCTTCTCTTGTCTTGAATGATTCTTGAATTTCACACACAACATGACCTGCGAATCTTTTTAAAGATAAGATTTCAACTCAATCTAGCATCTATAAAAGTTTTTTGAATAAATGAGCTGAAACTGAAAAATGCAGCTTTACAAGATTAGATGAATATTTGAACGGTAATGACATAGAATCTGTGGATTTGATGAAAATGGATATCGAATGAGCAGAATTTGATGTCCTATTGAATCTGCCAGATGAGACATTCCTAAGAATTAAGATGCTATTTCTAGAATTCCACATATTGGATGATGATTTAAAGATTAAATACAATGAGCTATTGACAAAATTAAAAAAACATTATATTTATATATGAGTAGCTGAATCTGAACATGATTCAAGAGTAGGATATATATTAGCTAATAATTAGCATGGAAACAATTTCAGATAATCCTGTTTACGCTGTGGTAATTAATCTATGAGGCGAATCTACTCCCCATAGAGTGAAAGCTGCAGTCTTGCGAACGATGTTTTGACAACAGGAGACTGGAGATGAACAGCTTATAAATAGCTTATCTGACTCCCAACCTGCAAAGGCTGTACCGAGTGTTTTAAATGAAGAATTTTTCAAATAATTACCAAAATCCCCTCATTGAAGTCATTTTTGGCTTCCTTTTGACTTTTTTAAAAAAACTATATAATAGAAGTGCATAAAAAGCCAATTTACTTGTAAAAAGATATCTTTTTACCTAATTTTTATTTATACGAGATGCAAGAGAAAAATACAAACATAGACGATTATTATTCGCAAATACCATCACAACAGCAAGAGGATACTTGAGAGAAGAAAGTTGCGATCAAGCTTAAAATTAAAGCAAAAATACAAGAAGCAGATGAAAAGCCTGTGATTTTAGACGAGCCAGCAGAAGAAGAGAAAGTTGTAGTGAAGGAAGAGGAGAAGAAAGAGATAAAATTCAAAAAACAACCATCAATAATAACATTTGAAGAAAGGAAAATTATTCCAAAAGAAGAACCTAAAAAAGAAGAGCCAGCGGTTGTAGAGGAAATTAAGGCAGCAGAGGAAGAGATTCCAGCCAAAATAGAAGCTAAGCTGGAGATCAAAGCAGAAGAAGCTACCCCTTCCGTAAGCATTGATTCTGAATCACTTGAAAGATTCTCAAATAACAAAAAAAGATCTTTCTTCGATAAGAAACCAGAAACTGCTCAAGCTAAAACAGAAACTGCTCAAGCTAAGCCTTCTTTCCCGCAGGAAAGAAAGGAATTTTTTGGATGATTCGATTCAAATAAGAAGTTCAAATCAAAAAAGACATTCAAGATAAGGTGAGCTCTTGATGAAGACGATGGAACATTCAGACGTGCAAAGAAAACTTTATGAATGGAAAGAAAAGAAAAAAGCCTTGAAGAGATGAAACAGATACTCGCGGACAAAACAGGACAAGAAGTGGCTTTGCCAGATTTCTTGACTGTCAAAGAATTCTCAGAAAAAATATGAATACCTTTTTCAAAAATAATGTCAGAATTCCTTAAAAATGGAATGATGGCAACTCTTAATACAAGAGTGGATTTTGATACTTGTTTCATTATTTCTGAAGTATTCAATATCAAAGTTGTTAAAGAGCAGAATGATGAAGTTTCTATCACAAGCGTAATAGATTGAAACCTTACGGACATGCTTAAGAATGACGATGCCACAAAGCAAGTCACAAGAGCGCCTATTATAAGTATAATGGGGCATGTAGACCATGGTAAGACCTCCATTCTTGATTACATACGTAAAACATCAGTCGCTTCTTGAGAAGCTTGAGGAATTACACAGAAAATTTGAGCATATCAAGTCGTAAGAGATTGAAAAAAAATAACTTTCCTTGACACTCCATGACACGAGGCATTCTCAATAATGAGAGCAAGATGAGCGAAACTGACAGACATTGCGATAATAGTAGTCGCTGCTGACGAATGAATGAAACCACAAACAATAGAGAGTATAAACCATGCGAAAGAAGCCTGAGTTCCAGTAATTGTTGCCGTGAATAAGATGGATAAGGTTTGAGCTAATCTTGACTTTGTAAAAGGTCAATTGGCAGAACAATGACTTCAGCCTGAAGATTGGGGATGAAATACAGTAGTTGTTCCGGTGTCAGCCCATACTTGACTTGGAATAGATACTTTGCTTGAAATGATACTTCTGGTTTCTGAAATGCAAGAACTGAAAGCTGATCCGACCCGTCCAGCAATCGCTACGGTTATTGAATCGCATTTGGATAGCAGATTGGGGCCTTTGGCAACGGTACTTGTGAATTCATGAACTTTAAGGAAATGAGATTGTGTTGTATGTGCAGCATCTGCCGGCCGCTTAAAATTCTTAAAGGACTACAAATGAAAGAATATAGATGAAGCTGGTCCCTCAACCCCGGTGCTTATTTCATGATTAAGCAAAGTTGTAGAAGGATGAGACATATTACAAGTGACGCCTGATATAGAAACAGCCAAAAATAAGGCACATGAATTCGAGCTTGTAAGATCTTCAAAGAGCCTTAATCATTTCGAATGAGCATCTCTGGAATTACTTTTGAATAGAATCAAAACATGAAATCTTAAACAACTTAAATTGGTTGTAAAAGCTGAATCAAATTGAAGCCTTGAGGCATTGAAAGATGCTCTTCATAAACAATGAACTGCAGAAATCAAGACTCAGATCATACATTCTTGAGTGGGCGATATAAATGATTCTGATGTTCTTATGGCTGGTACAAGCCAAGCAATCCTAGTTGGATATAATGTTTGAATCGTTTCGAATGCTAAGCACACTTTGGTGAATTCAAAAATAGAAGTGATAAATAAAAAGGTCATATATCATATACTTGAAAAAATAGAATCCATCATAACTTGAATGATTGATATAAAGCATGATGATGTCGATTTATGAGAGGCTAAGGTCAAGGCCATATTCTTCTCTTGAAAGGACAGGATGGTCATAGGTTGTGAAATTAAGGAATGAAGGGTTGAAAACAGATCTAAGGTACGTGTGATAAGAGACTCAAAGAAAGTTTGATCAGGTGATATAATAAGTTTGAAACAGTGAGTCATTGATGTACAAGAGATTTTAGAAGGAGAATTCGGTATTGCTTTCAAATGAGATGTAAGTGTTGAAGTGTGAGATATATTGGAATTCTATAAAGTAGTTCAAAGAAAATAATTTTTAATCTTTCTCATATGTCGATATTAAGCTGAATATCACTTTTTGATACTCTAAGTTCAACTGAACTTGAAAACCTTGCATTATTTTGCCAAGAGCGCTTCATTAAATCTTGAGAGATACTTTTCAAGGAATGAGATGAAGCTGGAGCGATGTATGTCGTTAAGCTTTGAAAATTGAAAGCCTATAAAGAAAGATCTGACGGAGAAATGCTTCTGTGATATATCCAAAATTGAGAATTTGTAGGGGAGATGTCATTTTTTGACGGTCAAGATGTACCGAAAAAGAGAATGGCAACTGTTAAAGCTCTAGATGATACTCAGCTTATAGTGATCATGAATTACTCGATTGTGGACCTTGCGGCAAAGAGAAAAGATATATACGATAAGATAGTGGATATAATTAAAGAGCGAAAATATAAGAACGCGCTGAAATAACTTGAATATTGAGAAAATTTTTTGTACAGGTTTTTTACCTTTATGAAGAGGGTTTCTTTATAAAATTGCATTTTCTTGAAAATAAATTTGCAATATAAAGGTTTTTTTATACAATGTGCGAGCTAATTATTTTTAGATATTTCTAAATAAATTTCCTTACATGTCAAAGGAAGACAAGATTGAAGTAGAGGGTGTTATTGTAAAGACCCTTCCTTGAGCGCTATTCGAAGTTAAGCTTCCCGATGATTTCGGAGGAGGTTGAATAATCATTAGAGCTTACATATCCGGTAAAATGAGAAAGAATTTCATTAACCTGATAGAAGGAGATACAGTGTTGGTGGAATTAACTCCATACGACCTAAGTAAATGACGCATTATTTTCAGAAAAAAATAATGCTTTAAAGCTTTTTAACTTTAAAAAATTAAATAACCATGAAAGTAAGGCCATCTGTAAAAAAGATTTGCGACAATTGCATGATCATCAGAAGATATTGAGTAGTTCGCGTTATCTGCGAAAATCCAAAGCATAAGCAAAGACAAGGATAAACTCTGAGCCCAGGGCTTAAGAGTTTAGACTTTTATTAAATATACTAAAACCTAACCTTTAATTAATTTTATGGCACGTATTGCTTGAGTTACACTTCCTAATGGAAAACATGTTGAAATCGCACTAACATATGTATATGGTGTTGGACGTTCGCTTTCACAAAAAGTACTTGATAAAGTTGGAATCGAAAGAAACAAAAGAATCGAATCCCTTTCTGAAGAGGAGCTTGATAAGATCCGTGATGAGCTTAAGAGTTTTCAGATTGAATGAGATTTAAGAAGAGAAGTTGCTCAGAATATCAAGAGACTTCAAGAGATTAATTGTTACAGAGGTACAAGACACAAGAAAAAACTTCCAGTCAGAGGACAAAGAACAAAGACTAACGCACGTACAAGAAAAGGTAAGGCTGTATCTATAGCAAACAAGAAGAAATAAATCGTAAGACAAGGCATGCCTGTCTCAACAATATTCTAACTATAATTTACAAAACATTAACTAAACCATATGGCAAAAGCTGCACTTAAAAGAACAAAGAAAACAAGGAGAAATGTACCAGAAGGTATCGTTTCAATCATGGCTCACTACAATAATACACATGTAGTTGTTTCAGATACTGAATGAAAGGTATTGACTTGGGCAACTTGAGGATCAAGCTGATTCAAATGAGCTCGTGAAGCTACACCATATGCTGCACAGATCACTGCTGAAAATGCATGTTCAAAAGCTAAGACAATGCATGGTATGGAGAAAGCTAGAATCTACGTAAGATGAATCGGTGCATGAAGAGAACAAGCCATCCGTGGTGTAATAAGCGCAGGAATCGAACTTCAATCAATCCTTGATATAACTCCAGTTCCACATAATGGTTGTAGAAAGAAAAAAGTACGTAAACTATAAAAAAGAGTTAATAATTATAAATTTAAAAATTAAAATAATTCATTAGTATGAGGTATACTGGTCCTAAAATGAAACTTTGTAGAAGAGAAGCTCTAAATCTTTTCGGTACAGAGAAATATGACTTGAGTCAAAATCACAGAAAACTTCTTGGTTCATCAAGAATGCAGAAAATTTCAGACTTCGGTTTGCAGCTTAGAAAAAAACAAGCAGCAAAAAGAATGTATGGTGTTACTGAGAAACAATTTGCATCTTACTACAAGAAAGCCATTAAGATGCAATGAATCCTTTGAGAGAACATGATGAGATTGCTTGAACTTCGTTTTGATAGCGTTGTATTCAAATCAAATTTCGCTCGTACTATCATGCAGGCTCGTCAATTCACTTGACATGCTCACTTCAATGTTAACGGACAAAAAGTAAACATACCCTCATACTCTATCAAAGTAGGCGATGTAATCGAACTTAGAGAAAAAATGAAAGAATCTCCATTATACAAAACTCTTATAGAAGAATTCAAAGAATTTGCAAAGAAAAACAAAGCAGGAACAATAACAGGTGCTAAATGGCTTGATATTAATCCTGATAAGCTGTCTATCACAGTTACTAGATTACCAGAAAAGGAGGATTTCGACCAGACTATCGATATTCAAAAAATAATCGAGTTCTACTCCAAATAATCACTTTTACGCATTTAATTTATTACCTTATAGCGTATTATGCACATTATTCACAATATTATCGGAGTTCCAAAAATTACAAAAGAACAAAAATCTGAGAACGAAGCAATATTTAATATCTCACCACTTCCAAGCGGATACGGTGTGACACTATGAAACTCACTAAGAAGAATTATGCTTTCCTCTATCCCAGGAGCAAAAGTTACTGGTATTAAGGTTAAAGGTGTGACTCATGAATATTCAACTATCCCAGGTGTCAAAGACAGTGTACTTGACATAATGCTTAACCTTAAAGGTTTGGTTGTTGAAAAACTAGATTCCTGAATTGAATGGGTGACCCTTAAGAAAAATAAAGCAGGAGTTGTTACTGCAGGAGACATAAAATTCCCTTCTAGCATCAAACTTCTCAGTCCAGAAATGTATATAACTGAAATTGATAAAGACGGACTTGAGCTTGAAATACAAATCAGAATCGAGAAATGAGCTGGCTACATGAGTATCGAAGAGCTTAAGAAAAGAGAAGATGATGTTAATGTCTTGATATTAGACGCTAACTTCTCTCCAGTAGTCAATGTTCAATATGAAATACTTCCATACAGAGTTGGTGATATCACTAACCTTGATGAATTAGAGCTTAGAGTAAAGACAAACGGAGTAATGTCTCCACAAGACGTTCTAAGATTCTCTTCTAATATGCTTAAATCTTACTTTGAATTATTCAATGAAGAAGGGCTTCAGATTGAAGGTGAATTTATAGGAGACATAAAGACTCTAATTGAAAAAGAAAAAGCTGAAATAAAAACTGAACTTGAGAAAGAGACGTACACTCCAATTGAAATCATGGGACTTAGTCCAAGAACACTAAATGCTTTAGTGAATGGGGATATACTTTCAATCGAACAACTTACAAAATGTACAGAAGCTAAATTATCTTCTATCAAAGGATTCGGTAAAAAAGCAATGACAGAAGTTAGAGACGCACTTAAAGAAAGAGGTTTGAAACTTCTAGGTGACGATTAAATCAATTAAAAGTTATAAGTTAGAGATTATAAATTCTGACACATAACTTATAACTTACAATTTATAACTTACAATTAGTTAAAATGAGACATAGAGTTAAGAATACATTCAAATTCAACCATAAAGATGGTGATCATAGATCTGCTGTTTTGAGAAATCTTGCTACAAGTTTTTTCATACACAAAAGCCTTGTTACTACTCAAAAAAGAGCAAGAGCACTTTCTATTATAGTTGATAATCTTATCAATGTTGTAAACAGCAAAGATGAAATGAATGCTATTAGAGAAGTTGAGAGACATGTTTTTACAAAAGAATCTTCTTTGGAACTATTCAACAACATCGCTCCCAAATATAAAGATAAGAAATGTGGATTAACTTCTATTACACCAATCAAATTCAGAGATGGTGATAGTGCGAAGCTAGTAAAAATCCAACTCGTTTAATTTTTTTTGTTTTAAGAAAATATTATGAAAACTATAAATCCAAAGCAAATCGTCAATACAGAAAGAAAATGGTATGTCATCGACGCTGAAGGTCAAACATTAGGTAGGCTTGCTACAAAAGTAGCGGTTATACTTCGTGGTAAAGATAGAGTAGATTTTGCTCCGCACGTTGATAATGGCGCATATGTTATTGTCTTGAATGCAGGAAAAATTAAATTGACCGGTAATAAAGAAGAAGATAAGGTTTACCATACTCATTCACAATTCATGGGTGGTCTTAAGACTACTTCTGTGAAAACTATGAGAGAGAAAAAGCCTACTGAAATATTCAGACTTGCAATACAAGGAATGCTTCCAAAAACTAGACTAAAAGATGATATGCTTGCAAGATTAAAATTGCAATTATGAGGCACTCATAAATATGAGGCTCAAACTCCTGTAACTATAACTCTTTAATTTAATATATTTAAACAATTATGGCTTCTAAGAAATACATTTACGCGCTTTGAAAAAGAAAAACTGCCGTAGCACAAGTTAAACTTTTTGAATGAGAAGGACAATCAATGATCAATGGTAAAAACTACCAAGACTATGTGTCTAGATGAGATCTTTATTCTGTTCTTTTATCTCCTTTGAAATTAGTTAGCTGAGAAGGAAAATACTACTTTGAAGTAACTGTGGTCGGTTCAGGTGAAAGCGCACAAGTGCAAGCCATAAGACATGGTCTAGCCAGAGCTCTTTCGAGAGTGGATGCTGCTATGAAGAAAACTATGAAACAAAATAGTCTTCTAACCCGTGACGCAAGGAAGGTTGAAAGAAAAAAACCAGGTCTGCACAAGGCAAGAAAGGCTACTCAATGGTCAAAACGTTAATATCTTTTTATTACTCATATTCCTCATATATTATGACAACTATTAATCAACTTATTAGAAAACCAAGAGCTGATAAAACTCGCAAGAGCAAATCTCCAGCTTTACAGGTGATAAAGAATTCGATCAAAAGAAAAACTACCGCACTTGCTTGTCCACAAAAAAGATGAGTTTGTACCAAGGTTTATACGACAACTCCAAAAAAACCGAATTCAGCGTTACGTAAAGTTGCGAAGGTAAGGCTTACGAACGGTTATGAAGTTATTGCTTATATACCATGAATCGGACATAATCTGCAAGAGCATTCAGTTGTTATGATCAGATGAGGTCGTGTTAAGGATCTTCCTTGAGTAAGATACCATATCTTAAGATGAGTCCTTGATACTCAATGAGTAGATAAGAGAAATCAATCAAGAAGCCTATACGGAGCTAAAAGACCAAAAGTAAAAAAATAGTTTAATTTAATTATCGATAAATCTCAATAGTATGAGTACAAAAGGGAAAATAATGACTGGTGTCAAAAATGAAAGACTTATCAAATTCACTAACTATGTTATGAATGATGGTAAGAAAACTCTTGCACTAAAGATCATGAGCAATGTTTTTGAAGAAATCAAAGCTAAAGGACATAAAAATCCTGAAGAAATTTTTGAAAAAGCATTAGAGAATGTTATGCCGAAAATTGAGGTCAGACCAAAAAGAGTTTGAGGTTCTATCTATCAAGTTCCACAGGAAGTTAAAGCAAAAAGACAATTAGCCCTAGCAGCTAGATGGATATTAGCTTCAGCACATGGAAAATCTGGTGGTGAATTCCACAGATTCCTTGCTACAGAACTAGTTGAAGCCTCTCAAGAAACTTGAGCTGCATTCAAGAAAAAGCTAGAAGTGTACAAGATGGCAGAAGCAAATAAAGCCTTCGCTAGATTCGCTAATAACAGATAATTCAAAAATAATTCGTAGATACAAGGCAATGCCTTGTATCTACATCAACCCAATTAATTATTAATTATACAAGATTATGGCTCATAAGAAGGCCCAATGAAGTACCAGTAATGGTCGTGATTCCCAAGCTAAACGTCTTGGAGTAAAAGTATTTTGAGGACAACCGGTTAAGGCAGGTTGAATCATTATCCGCCAAAGAGGCAATAAATTCTGGGCTTGAGAAAATGTTTCTCAAGGTGTAGATTTTACTTTGTTCTCTACTATAGAGGGTACAGTTTCTTTTGAAGAAAAAAGAAGAGTTAGATTTGATAAAAGAGTCTACAAAGATATTTACGTAAGCGTAAAATAATACCACACAAAATCAAAAACCCCTAAGGGATATCCCTTAGGGGTTTTTGATTGTTTTCAAATATACAATCTCATCTCGCCCGGATTATTTAATCATTTAATTTTAATATCCGATTTTATCTTAATGTGATTATCCTATCTTTTTTCTGTAAAAATTTGCCATATCATAAATATGAATACAATGCACTAGATTAATTTTTATTAAAAATATGAGAATTCTAAAATACGCTCTTAAGAATATAAAAAGAAATGCCTTTCTTTCATTGTCTTCTGTTTTGGTGCTATCGCTTATCATTTTCTTCATAAACATCCTCCTGCTGGTTAATTATACCACTGATATCCTCATAGAGAACATTAACCAGAGGTTGACGCTATCAGTTACATTGAATAAATGATATACCAATGAGAATTCAGAGGTGATTGATCTTGTGTCAAGCATAAGATCCTTGAATAAATGAGTTCTGGTGACTTATGTTTCTCCGGAAGAGGCATTCAGCACAATGAAGGAGCGCGATCCTGAACTGACGAAACTGGTGGAAGATCCAAATGAAAACCCTCTTCCTGCGTCGATAAAGATTGAGAACATATGAATAAATTGATATAATGAACTAGACACGGTAATAGGCCGATATAAATCTGCAATAGTTTATGATGAAAAACGCTTCAAGAAGAAGATTATAGATTATAGAGCTCAATACGATCGTATCAATTCTGTCATTAAGGTTTTTAATTCCATTAAGCTCGGCATATATAGCATCATTGCCTTTTTCTTCTTTTCGGTATTTATAATTATCTATAATATAATAGGGAATTTCATCTTCTTCTATAGGGATGAGATAAAGATAACTAAACTTGTTTGATGAGACAATGTTTTTATATACTGACCGTTCAGTGTCCAAGGTTTTCTATATACCCTCTTTTCTTCGTTATTAAGCTTTATAATATTCCTCTACATCATCAAGACTGTGAATATTTATTTGATTGACGACTTCCCTTGATTCGTAAATAGATTTTTGGCTTCAAATTCATCATATTTTTTCTATGAAATAGTTTCAATCTCATTGCTCTGACTCCTAAGCTGATTTCTTTCATCTCAGAAGTTCATAAGCAAAACAACTATAAAATAAAAAACCAACCTGAAGCTTGAGAAAAATTTTGTAATTTTACAAAGTTTATGCTACAATAATGAATATTTATTTAAAAACTTTTATATATGGAGGAAAAACAAAGGGTTTGCCCTTGATGTGGAGCTAGCATGAATGAGGTTTTCAATCAATCTATTTCAATTGATGTTTGTCCAGATTGCTGAGGAACATTTTTTGATTATGAAGAAATAAGTAAAAATTTGAATAATACCCAGACAACAACTGATGTCAGTGAAAAAATAATCATTTGAGACGATAAGCCTGATCACGAAGGTAAAATACTAACCTGTGCAGCATGCTCTAACTCTATGGTTGAGAAAGAATATGCATATGATTCAGGCATACATATCAATTTCTGTGATAATTGCCATTCTATCTATCTGGACATAGGAGAATTGGAAGAGGTAAAGAATTATCTTACGAGCCTTGATGAAAGTAATGAATGAAAAGCTATGGAAGAAAAATGATTGGATTTTATCAAGCAAATAAATAAAGAAACAGAGGCGAAATATCTGAAGATGAGACAAGAATTGGATAATGCGTATTGGATCGACGATTACTTATGATTGGACAAGGTGGCCGATTTCTTTTTCAGAAAATTTTTTTAGTTTTTTTGAACACAAGCGCTATAAAAAAAGAATATGCAAATTATAAAAAATAATTTGCATATTTTTTTAAAAAACATATACTACGCGCACAATTTTTTTATGGAGCCATAGCTCAGTTGGTTAGAGCGCCCGCCTGTCACGCGGGAGG
>CAZUBA010000041.1:0-12796 GCA_964618565.1 uncultured Candidatus Peribacteria bacterium
TAAATCTGATGTTACTCAAATATATAAAACTGTATTATTTGAGTTACTTAATATATATACAAAGTAGTTATTCATTTATTCTCCAATAATTTGTAGATTCCTGCCTCTACCCCAAGGGCACTTCCTATGGGCGCGCAGGAATGACAGTTATAATAGTCATTCATAAAACTTAATATATATACAAAGTAGTTATTCATTTATTCTCCAATAATTTGTAGATTCCTGCTTCTACCCCAAGGGCACTTCCTATGGGCGCGCAGGAATGACAGACTCTATTTAATCCAAAGTCGTGATTCTTCGTATCATTCAATTCTTTTTGCATTGTTCCATATGATCATTGCCTCTTCTTTGCTGACTTTTTTTCATTCAAGAAGAAAAGTTTTCCTTTTTATCATCTTATTGTAGATGCATTCGAATGCTGCTTCTTTATTTATCTTACCCTCATCTTCTAATTTATTTGTTAGGATGAGAAGATTCCAATATATATCTCAAATCTCTTTTTCCAGTTCAGTGTAATCTTTTTTATCATACTCTTCTTTTGCTTCATTGATTTCTCAGATGACAAGATCAAAGCTTTCTTCAGACTTGACTCATTCATAATAGGGATCAAGTTTTCTATTAAGTTCTGTCAATTCAATGAGTTTATATAGAGCGGACATTGGGAAGAGTTAAAAATATAAAATAGAAAATAGAAAATAGAAAATAGAAAATAGAAAATAGAAAATAGAAAATAGAATATGTGAGGCTATAAGAGTCTGAATTTAATCACTTTCAGTTCGGTTTTTGGATTTGCTGTAACATTATAATATCTGGAATAAGTTTCATACATTTCTGTCTCAGAGTTGAATTTTTCATGTCAATCCCAATCCTCAGGAGTCAGATTCTCAAATGTTGTCATATTTATCGAAACTATCCCAACTTTTGTGAATTCTTCCAAATCAGGACGACCCAAAAGTGAAATCATATCTCAAACCTTAAAGTCCTTGTCATCATTTATCCGCCATGTGGTGGTTTTTTCTCAGCTCATAATCAATTTCGGCAGAGGAGGGGAGAATTTCAATGTTTTCATCATTTATTTTATTGTGATTGTTTTCATTATCATCTCATTTCACTCCCTATCAAAGCTGTAATTGACATTTCAAATTCCAGTTGTCGATAACCATCACATTCTTCCTGTTGTGTATGATGTCCTCGGTATTATAACTATATCATTATTTGAAGAATTTTTCACTGGTATGTCAGCAAGAAATTTCATTTCGGCTGTTGCTCAGGATTTAATGACTTTTTGAATATCATTGAATTGATAGATACACATTGTGGGATTCGTATCTGATGATTCGCTGATATCAGGATTAGTATATTCGGTATTTCAGATAATAATTTTCGAATTTTGCAAACATTTTCAATATGGATCTTTGGTTGAAATGAATAAGTACCTGTTGATGATTACATAATCATTTTTTTTGCTGACTGAAAGCTTTAAGTTAATAAGTTCACCGTTTTTTGTACCTCCAGAGATGTTATCGGTTTCTTTATAATCGCTTTTTGTTCATATCAATAGGTTGCTCTCTGTATATCCTGAAGGCTGCAAATCTTTATAATATTCATTATTTTCAGATAGTTCCTTCCATTCATATTTATCAGTCGGATATTTCTTATTTTTAGTTCAAAATGATAATAATATCTTTGTACGGAATATGGTTTTTAAGAAATCTTTGTCAGATTTTGTCGGAATTATCTTCGAATTTTTAAGATAATATTCATTTATTTCATTATCAACGGTTTTATTTATGTTTTTTGTTCAATAAACAACAAAATTAGTATATATTTTCAGATTATCATCATCAACCCTATTATGAAAAGTGACTCTTAAGAATTCCTTTATCTTATTTTCTTTTATCTTATCTTCAGTAGCTCAGGAATACTTTATCAGATAATTCTTATTTGTAAGGCTTTTCATTAAGATAAGCGCTTCTAGCCTTCAATTACGAGCCGTTGCGGCATTTGCCGAACCAAATATCAAGAACAAGATTATAACAATAATTTTTTTCATACTACATTATTAATTAATAATTTAATTATAATTGTATATTAGAAATTTTATATATCTGACAAAAAATTAAGCACCAGTCTTCTCTTTTTCATAAGCCTCTATGACTTCTTCAATCTTACCTTTATACATGAAGAATTTTTCATTGATATGGTCAAATTCTCAAGCGGCGATTCTGTTGAATCATTTGATTGTATCCTCTAGTTTTACATAAGAACCTGGAGTTCCTGTAAACTGTTCTGCAACATAGAAAGGCTGAGAAAAGAATCTCTGGATTTTACGTGCGCGAGTAACTGCCAATTTATCTTCTTCCGATAATTCATCCATTCATAATATCGCGATGATATCTTGAAGTTCTTTATATCTTTGTAGGATTTTCTGTACATTTCTAGCAGTATTGTAATGTTCGTCTCAGACAACTTTTGGGATAAGTACGGTTGATGTTGAATCCAGAGGATCAACAGCAGGGTAGATACCTAGTTCGGCAATACCACGAGCCAGTACTACAGTTGAATCTAGATGGGCGAAAGTATTTGCAGGAGCAGGATCAGTCAGATCATCCGCTGGCACGTAAACTGCCTGAACTGAAGTGATTGAACCGTTTTTAGTCGAGGCTATTCTTTCTTGAAGCGTACCCATTTCTGTTGCTAGAGTAGGTTGGTATCATACTGCAGATGGGATACGTCATAGTAATGCTGAAATCTCAGATCATGCTTGTGTGAAACGGAATATATTGTCCACGAATAATAGAACATCTCTTTTTTCGACATCACGGAAGTATTCGGCCATTGTAAGCCCAGTTAACGCAACTCTGGCTCTTGGTCCTGGAGACTCGTTCATTTGTCCATAAACCATGGCAGTCTTATCTATAACTCCTGATTCTTTCATTTCATGATATAGGTCATTTCATTCTCTCGTCCTTTCTCCGACTCATGCAACTACAGAATATCATCCATGTTCACTTGCGATATTATGGATAAGTTCCTGCATGATTACAGTCTTACCGACTCAAGCTCATCCGAAAAGTCATACTTTTCAACCTTTTAGCATTGGGCATATAAGGTCTACTACTTTGATTCAAGTTTCAAATACCTCTGTTTGTGTTGAAAGATCCTGAAAAGCAGGAGAAGCTCTATGTATCGGCCAAACCGCATCCGTTTTTGGAGCTTCTTTCTCGTCTATAGGATCACCTAGAACATTAAACATTCTTCCAAGAACATTCGGTCAAACTGGTATGCTTATGGCTTTGCCAGTTGCAACAACCTCAAGTCACCTCTTAAGTCATTCAACTGGATTCATTGCAATAGTACGAACTATGCTATCTCATAATTGCTGTTGAACTTCTAGAATAAGTTTTTCTGGTGATCAGATAACTTCAAGCGCGTCATAAATGCTAGGCACTTGACCGTTCTTGAATTCTACGTCGATAACAACTCAGATTATTTTAATTATTGTTCACTTATTCATAAATATTTAGGTTAAAAAATTATTTTAAATATGACTTATTTCTCATCTATCCTGATGAATTCAATGTTTATAATTAATTTCTAATTGCTAATTCATTCTATCCATCGCCACATTGCTTAATCTGTCGGCTTCTTTATTCTTGGCTCTTGGAATGTGGCTTATTATAAGTTTTCAATTCCATTTAAGCAGCATTTCTTGGATTCAAAGTTGTATTTCTTTCAATTCTGGATTTTTTGTTTTATATTCTCATTTCAGTTGTTTCACAATAAGTTCGGAGTCCATATATAATTCTATCTCATCTGCTCATAACTCTATTGCTCTTTCTATTCAATTATGGGCTCACAGGTATTCCGCTTGATTATTCGTCTTTATTCAGAGCGATTTATATCTTTTTTCAACAGGATTTCAGTTTACATCTGTTATGTATACTCAGATTCAAGCTATTCATGGATTTCATCTTGCTCATCCATCAGTGTATACCTTTAAAGTCATCATATGGCATGGATTGCATTAAGAGTAAGTTCACTCACTTTAGCTATAAGCACATGTAATTTGTTATCCGCTAATTCTTCTTCTCCAGCTTCTAGTACCTCATCTACTCATTTATCAGGATCTTTGTAATATCAGCTATTTACAGTTCATCTGTAGACTGTTCATTCCTCTTCAGGATATATTGTTCAAAAATGAGCGTGCTTCATATTTATACTTATAATTTATAACTTCTAACTTAATTTAGTCTTTCATACTTTCAACTCAGCTCACGATTTCTGAAATCTCCTTCGTTATCGACGCTTGTCGGGCTTTATTATAAGTAAGTGTCAGCTCAAATACTTTTTTACCGGCAGAATCTTTGGCATTTTTCATTGCCACCATTCTAGATGCGTGTTCTGAAGCTTTTGCTTCAAGAAGAATCTCATAAAACATCATGTCAAGTATCATCGGAATCACTTCATTTGCTATCGTTTCTTTATTCGGTTCTATTTTATATTCCTTTGCTTCTCATTTATCTTCAACTTTAACTCATACTATATCCTCGAGATATTCTATTATATCAGCCTTGTCTATCATCAAAAATTGCTTCGCAAGAGCCTTTTGAGTTATTGCTGAATAATAGTAACTATAGATCACAATTATCTTGTCATATTCTCAGCTCGCATATTTTGTTATCAAATTCTTGCTCACTAGCTTTGAATCTGATATTTCTATATTATCCTTTATGGCTTCACTGAAATCTTCAATCAGATTTCATCATGTTTTGACTACAAAATCCTGAGATTTCTTTCATACAGTTATGAAATCAAATTGCTTATCCTTGTTTTCTTTGATATAAGAAGCAGCTTTTTTAAATACATTAACATTATATCCTCAGCATAATCATTTATTTGAAGAAATTATAACCATAAGCTCTTTTTTTGTCTTTTTCTTAGGTCATGCTAGATATACGGATTCTTTTAGACTATCTCAAACTTCTTTAAGGATTTTTATCGCCTCAATAGCAAAGGGGCGGCTCGACAAAACAGAGTCTTGGGCTTTTTTCATTTTAACTGTTGAAATAAGCTCCATTGCCTTTGTAATCTTGGCAGTGTTTTTAACTGTTTTTATTCTTCATTTTATTTCTTTTCCAGATGCCATATATAATTAATATGAAATAATGTTTATTGATTTAATCTTAATTATTCTTCTCAATCTACTTCGGCTTCAAGCTTATTTAAGAAAATTTTATTGAATTCAAGCCTTTCTTTTGCTATGTCTCTTGCTTTCTCAGTATAAAGATAATCCAGTATAAATTTGTCTTTTGTTTCATACATCAGATGAAAACTATGTTTTCTCTTGTCTTGTATCTTTCAGTTTAACTTTCCTCAAAGATTCTCATTTATATATTCTTCAGTAGCCATTTTCCCATATATGATTGCATTATTCTTTCATATCCAGGAAAATGCTCTCGCAATTCATATGGCACCGACTGATTCAAGCTTATCTGCATCAAATACGATTTCTGCTTCTGATGATGCAGGCTTATTTCAAGTCCTATATCTGTGCGTAACGATGCAATCTTGAATATGCTTTATTCTTTTGTCATCGAAGCCAAATCATTTTAATATTGGTTCAGCCATTTTTGAGCTCTCTATTGCATGATCGGTATTTCATGACGGATCATTCATCTCTTTCATTCAGCCGATATCATGAAGCAGACAAGCAATTTTAATCACCTCGATATCAACATTTTGATTTTTTGCTAATCTAAGTGCCATATTATAGACCCTCATAACATGCTCAAAATTATGCGCTGGACAATCAGTAAGTTCTTTTTTGGCAATTTCTTTAATCTCTTCGATGATATCCATGATTTGCAGTTAAAGAATTTTATAAATACTAATATATATTCACAACCTCCTTCACTAATTCTTTTAGCTTTTCAACACTATCATCACTTAATGCTTTTTCTTTCTGAATCGTTTCAAGCAGATTTTTATCTTTATCTAGGAAAGCATAAAGATCTTTTTCAAAACTTTTGATTTTAGATACCTCTATCTTATCAAGGTAACCATTGATTCCGGCATAAATCGCACAAACTTGCTTTTCGAATGTGATAGGGGAGTAGATATCTTGTTTCAGAAGCTCTACCATTCTCTTACCTCTTTCTAATTGTTGTCTTGTTTCTTCATCAAGGTCAGAAGCAAATTGTGAAAATGCTTCAAGCTCACGATATTGAGCAAGGCTTAATTTAAGCGTTCAAGCAACTTTCTTCATTGCCTTTGTCTGGGCTGCTCATCATACGCGAGATACAGATAATCAGACATTGATTGCTGGTTTTACTCATGCATTGAAAAGACTTGTTTCTAGGAATATCTGTCAATCAGTAATTGATATGACGTTAGTCGGCACATATGCAGAAACGTCTCAGGCTTGAGTTTCGATAATAGGTAGTGCAGTAATTGATCAAGCTCAAAGGGAATCATTCAATTTTGCAGATCTTTCGAGCAGTCTTGAGTGAAGATAAAAGACATCTCATGGATAAGCTTCTCTTCCTGGCGGACGCCTTAGAAGCAGTGACATTTCACGATATGCATTTGCATGTTTTGATAAGTCATCATAGATGATAAGAACATGTTCTCATTTGAACATGAAAAATTCACCCATCGCAACTCCAGAAAATGGTGATAACCATTGCATGGCAGCTGGAGCAGATGATCAAGCAGAAACGATTATCGTATAATCCATTGCTCACGCTTTCTTCAGTTCTTCTGATATTGCAACCACTTTAGAATCTTTTTGTCAGATAGAAACGTAGATGCATTTAACACCTTTTCATTTTTGATTCAAGATCGTATCAATTGCTATTTGTGTCTTACCGGTTTGTCTGTCTCAGATGATAAGTTCTCTTTGTCCTCTACCGATAGGTACAAGTGCATCAAGTGCCTTGATACCGGTTTCAAGCGGCTCATGAACTGATTTACGGCTCATTACTCAAGTTGCAACCCTTTCTGTAGGATAATATTCTGTTGCTTTGATTTCCCCTAATCAATCGATCGGATTGCCGAGAGCATCTACAACACGTCCAAGCAGTCATTCTCAGACTGGAACTTCAAGCACTTTACCTGTTTTTTTAGCAATCATTCATTCTTTGATTGTCGAAAATCAAGATAGGATTACTATTCAAACAAAGCTTTCTTCAAGATTCAAGGCGACTCACATTGCTCAGGACTCGAATTCTACCAGTTCATTATATGAAATATCACGAAGTCATACGACTTTTGCAATTCAGTCTCAAAGATAGATAACCTCTCAAAGATTGACTCTCTCAGGATTTATGTCTTTAGAATCGAGACGTGTCTCGATATCTTTTATTATTCCATCTAAAATGTTTGTATTAGCCATGGGTAGATGTAAATGGTTAAAAATTATTCTTGGTAGAGACAAGGCAATGCCTTGTCTCTACATATTTTATTTTGTTTGTCGGGCGTGTAAGAATGACATGAATGCCTATATCTTCCCCAATTTATTCCTCACACTTTCAAAAGACAGGTCTACCATATCGTCTCAGAAAAACAATCGCATTCATCAAGCTAGAATCTCATTTTCTTTCCAAGTGATATCTTGAGAATTTATTTCAATTCAAAAGAAATCTTTAAAAATATTCTGAGCCTCTGTTTGCACTTCTTCTTTATTAAGAGAAGGGAAGTATTCAACTAATATCTTCTGAGTTCCTGTTAATTCGTAATGAAGGATTTCAGATGATTTCTTGCCTATGTTTTTTCTTAAACTCCTGAATTTCTTCAGGATTTTTGATAATTCAAGGAGTTCTGCCTTAGAATATTTTTCTAGATTCATAAGTGGTTGTTATTATTTCTTTTTAGTTCATTCTGGACTTTTGCCTAAGGCGTACTTTTCAATAATCCAGAATCTGTTAAATGTTTTTAATCCTAATTTATTTAACAAGTTATTTTATTCTTATAGATTCCAGTTCAAGCCTGGAATGACATTAGACATTATTATAAACTTTCTAAATTTTCTTGAGATCAACCAAGCATTTCCGGTTCAATTCCTAGCTTCGTAACCCATCCTCATCATCAATCGGGGCTGAAATGAGATTTATCGCTTATTGTCATTCTTATGAGATTTCTTACGGCTTCAGCTCTCTCAGACATTGCACATTCGAGAATTGCATTCAGGTCTCAATTGAATTCCCTATGATCTCTTCAGGTAATTTCTTCAAATATTCTTCAATTCAGTGCCATAATAGTTAAATTATATCTTGTTTGTGACCCTCTAGTGAAGTCGAATGGGTCGCTTTTGACTAATGAATATTGATTTCTGAAAAGGGATTTTTCGATTTCGCTACACTACACTGGAGAATGACATGGACCATTTAAACCTTCTCGTTTTCTAATGTTTTCTTGATGAAATCTTTATTAGCATCACTTTTTGTAAACATTTTTTCATTAACCTTTAGGGCCACGTCAAGCACTTTGCCTTTCAGTTCCGCATATAGGGTTTTTCTTTCATTTTCTATGTCAAGTTCAGCCTTTTTCTTTATCTTAGTCGCCTCACCCTTAGCCTCTTCGACTATTCATGTGGCTTCCTGCTTTGCAATTATTTCGGCATCTTTTTTGATAGAAACCGCATCTTTTTTTGCTGATTCAAGAATCACTTTTGCTTCATCCTTTGCTTCCTTCTTTATTTCTTCCATCTCTTTGTGAGCTACTTCAAGTTCCTTCCTTTTCTTTTCTTCTTTTTGAAGATAAGCTAGGTATGGTTTGACTAGGAATTTGTTCATCACAAAAATTATTATACAAATGTTAATGAACTGTATAATGAATGAACCAAGATTTACGAATGCATCCATGGTAAGAATTAGGATTTAAGAATTAAGTAGAGATACAGGCATTGCCTTATCTAAAGGTTAGTTTAGATTTGTCATTCCTGCAGAGGCAGGAATCTTCCTAATATCAAAATTAGCAACAAACCATATTATTATATCATTTTTTCCTCTATCATTATTTAAAATATAAATGATGAGTATAATCTGTAGATTCCTGCCTCTACCCCAAGAGCACTTCCTTCGGACGGCAGGAATGACAGTAAATTTATTATAAGAATTTAAGGATCATTGCAATAACGAAAGCGAATATTCAAAGCGCTTCAGCAAAGGCGATAGCAAGAATCATTGTTGATTTGATTTCTCCGCTAGAAGCCGGATTTCTTCCGATTGCACTAAGAGCAGCAAAACCAATAAGACCGATAGCGATAGCTGGTCAGAATGCACCAAGTCAAAATGATAGTGCAATAGCAATTTCTTTCATAAGTATTAATTTTAAAAAAGTAAAAAGGAAAACTTTGAGCGATTCTCAAAATCTCTACTTCTTATTTTTTAGCTTATTTCTTTCGTCATCCTGAGTGTAGCGAAGGATCCAGGATTAGAAAGGTTTACTTGTCTATTAGCTTCTTATTAATAAGTATTGATCAACACTGGATTCTTCGTTTCTCTCAGAATGACACCGAATATCCTCCATTCACTCAACTCTTAACTCTCAATTCTTTCTAATGATGTTCTTCGATGGCTCATCTGAAATACATAGACGACAGGATGAAAAATACGACAGCCTGAATAAGCGCCACGAATAATTCAAAGAACCAGAATGGCAGAACTATAAGCTCTCAGATTCTTAGTCCATATATATGAAGCATTCATCCAAGAAATGCCAGCATTGATATGAGTACTGCTCAGGCAAAGATATTTCAGAATAGACGAAGAGAAAGTGAGAGTGCTTTAACTATTTCTCAGATTGCATGAAGCCATCAAACAAATACATATACGCATTTTTCCATTATGTTCTCTCCCGTGAAGTTGAACAAGTATCACTTGATATATTTCGGCAATCATCTTTTGAAGACTGCAACAAAATGAGAAATTATTATTATGCTAAGAGACAATGCAAATGTGGTATTAGGATCTGAATTTATAGGCCTAAGATATTCATGGAGACCTAATGAAGGGCCGGCAAATAGAAGTATCCAATCAAGAAATAGAGAGAAGACATTTGAAAGGAAGATAAAAATGAATAATCATCAGATCAGAAACAAGGATCTTCTTGCAAATTTTTTATCTCAAATGAAGTCAGCTGCCATATCATACAGCAAACCAATAATTATAAGTCAAGTTGTCTTGAAGAATCATCCTTTCTTTTTGATTGAAATCTTAAAGAAATACAAAATAATAAAAAAAACAATCATGAAAATCCAGGTCGATAGGATTGTATTTGTAATTCAAAAGTGTATTCCGAGAATACTAAATTCGGTTCATTCGATGATTTGTCCCTGTATTGTGGGAATATGTGGTCAGGCTTTTTCTAGTATAGACATCAAAAATGATTTTTAATATGTAACTTTCTTAACAAACAATGCAGTATTATAGTAAAGATAAGTAAATATCAAAATTATTTTAAAATAATTTTTTATTGCTAATTATCTTTTGAAATTTTATTTTGATGCATTATAAAGATTTGTGATTTCCGTGTCAGAAAGGGCTCTTTTATATAATCTTGTTGCTCCGATATTTCAAAGGAATTGCTTATTTCATGACGCTTCTCTTCAGATAGCCAGATTTAAGTTTGTAACTTGATTATTATTAACATTTCATGATTTTACCATTACTCAATCTATATATAATTTACTATTCGGATTTGAATTTTCATCGTAAACAACTCATACATGATAAATCTTATTCAAATCCAATGCTTTGTCGGCAACAATAAATGAGCTTCATGATGATGTGTTATACGTTTCAAATAAAAGCTTATTAACTCAGCCAGAAAGATATAACCTGAATCAATAAGATGCATTTCAAGCTCACCCTCATCACCATTGATTCACAATTGTCTGGCTACCAAGGACAGAAGAGCTTATTTTTGATATAATAGTTTTTTTAGTTAGATTTTGCTTATACGAAGTTGTTATATTTCAATTCGTATTCATATTAAGCATTTTATTTGACATGCTTATATTTCAGCTTAATGTTCAGTGGTTTCAATTTCAGCTAATATCAGCCAAATATCAATCAGATATAATTGTTTCCATATCCCAATATCATACTAAAGATGTATCATATTTGTAGGAGGCGTCTTCTAGGCCTTTTAAAATTATTAATTTGCTTCAACTTCATGTTATGCTATCCGTATTATTGAAATGAACTTTATATTCGGTGTTTGTTGTTGCAACGTCAATAGTTGTTCAGCTGAGCACTCATGGCATTTGTACAGGAATCGATGAAGAGCTGCTCAATATTATTCCCAATTCATCTCATCTTACAATTGCATACCTTCAAGAAAATGAACTGGAGTCTGCATTGGTAGGATTTCATATTCATGGGGCAAAAGATAAAGCCAAATTGCTACGGTCTTCTAAAAATCAAAGCAATTGAAATTTGCTCTGACTTTTGTTAGATGAATATGTGTAATAAGTAATTTTATCCAATGGGTCTTTTCATCCTTCTGACAATTTTATGATTTTTAATACATTTGCTCATGCGTATCATTGAAATCATATATGAATTCATGAGGCTGTAATTGATATTGAATCATCAGGCTTTGGGTATTTTCAAGCCATTGCATTGAATATTCATAGTCATTTGGAAATATTCGTCATATCTGATAATCGAGTTGAATCCCTAGCGCTAGCCGATTGACTCGAATATGATAGGAATGCAATAGTGGCGAGTATTGCCAACATTACTACTACTATTATAAGTTCTATTAAAGTAAATGCATTGTTCATAGAGTTAATGGTTCCTCTATGGGTCATAAATGTTATTATAAATTAAAATCAAATTGATTTGGCATGTTGTTTGATTTCCGAATCAGATAAAGCCCTATTATAAACTTTAACATCATCGATTAATCCTATCGTTCAATTCCCTATATCCGATCATCTTTTTCAAATATGTAAGACATAATCTTTTATCGCTGTATTTACCGCCTCGGATATAGGCTTGGTGGAATTACCTGAGTTAGGGTATGTCTTCATTTTATTTCAATTCAAGAATATTGTGATGTACGGTTTTGATGAATCAAATATCATAGTGACGAATTTTGGTTTCCCTTCAGATTTATCGTATGGACAATAAGTTATCCTTCACCAAGCCAAATCAGGTTTTAATAACGGAACCAACATGGCTTTCGATCAATCACAACTTGTTGTAGTATAGTAATCTGTAATAAACCAAGATCAAGTATTTGAATTTGCATTAGCCGATGATTCCGCCAATATTGTAAATATTCACACAGTTGGAGCTCTTGTGTCAGCAATAATCTCGATTGTTGCAGTGCTGCTTGATCAGTATTTTACGACTTGAGCAGTGTAAATCATGCTTGATCAACTGAAATATAACCCTTTTCAATTAATGCCTCAAGTGCTAACAGGTAAGATATTACCGCTGAATACACCACTGTTTCCATTCCCGCTCAAATCCTTCAATTTTCAATCAGCAGTCAGTGTCTCCATATCCCAATATCATACCAAAGAATTGTCATAATCCTTTAGGCTCATATCTTTCTTCGCCACGCAATTATCCTTACTGGAGAAATTATTCGTAGCAGATCAATCAAGCACGAAGCACACATCAGGATTATATATTCATCAGCTTGCTGAACTTGTAGAACCTGACAATATGAACAAGGATGGCAAACTAGGATCGAGCATATAATTTCATTTTAATTGGACTATCTTGGAAGTTGTATCATCAGCACTTGCAATGATCTCGCTCATAGCAATGAAAGGATT
>CAZUBA010000042.1:0-12663 GCA_964618565.1 uncultured Candidatus Peribacteria bacterium
TAAAGGTGACATTTCTACTTTTGGAATGGTGACATTTTAACTATTGGAACTACAATATAATAATTATCTATTGACAAATACAAATATATCATTATATAGATAATCAACTTAAAACAATATGATCATGGTTTTATCACCAGCCAATATAGAAGTCAACTGAGTTCCAGACATGACTACCGAAAGGGGCGCATTAGCAGATATCCTCACAACAGCAAGGAATGGGGTTTCTTATCAAATACAAAATAATATCAGCAAACAAATTCCTTGAAAAAAAATTTGAGAAATGCTTATTGAAAGTTGAATAATAACACTCGAAAATTTTCAAAATGCATTACGTAAGCAAAAGGAATTAAAAGAAAGCGGAAAAGAAACTCGTTTCTTGCAAATACTTGTTGATCTTCAATATATAGAACCACAGAAGTTCTTAAAATTGGCAAGAGAGAATAATATCAGTATTCCCATGTGAGAGATTTTGATAATGGAAGGCATCATCACTGGAAATCAGCTTAACGAAGCCCTTAAGATACAGGCTCTATCTACTTGAAAAAAATTATGACAGATATTAGTCGAAGATCTGAAAATCATTACCGAAGACACTCTCATTTCTGTGCTATCAAAACAATATTGAAATCTTAGAATAAGACCTGATTTAGCATATTTTGATACTAAGATATTTTTTTCCGTAAGCAAGGATTTAATTATCTCAAAATCATTCGCTCCATACAATCACTATGATGACGATGATGTAAGGGTGGTGCAGGTCCTGGTTACTGATGTAAAAAGGTCAGATCTTGAAGAAATTGCAAAAATTATCCTTCTTTGAGCTGAGAGGGCATATAAAATGCCCAATAAAAAAATAAGAGTAGAATTCTGCATATCTGCTTCAACTGAAATAGATGAATTCGTAAAAGCAGTATACAAAGATAAGGAATCCTTCATCAATAAAGAAAAACTTCGAGTGGAAGATTATTTATGATGAGATGATCCTACATTTCACATCTGAAAAGAATATACCTCTGAAAAAGAAATAATTCAAGCCTTTTCTTCGATAATAAAGAAATGATTGGACTACTGAGCCTCTGATATACATATTGAGCCAGAAGAAAACAAAATGAGAATACGCTATAGAATCGATTGAGTATTGAAATGGGATAGCGACTTGCCAATACAGATGAAAGAAAGCCTAATGCGATGATTGAAATATGTTTTATCTTTCAGTGATGCACACAAGCTGGATAAGATATTTGATGAAAGATTCAAAGTGTTTTATGTAGACAAAAAAATACATGCTGATATGAGAGTTTCGATACTGCCTCTTTTAAATTGAGATAAAATGGTACTCAGGCTGCTTGTTCAAAATTCAGAAGTTCCAACATTTACTGATCTTTGAATGAAAAAGAACACAAGGCTTAAATATCAAAAAGTGTGCGGGATGTCCTCTTGAATAATCATAGTCACATGACCTACTTGAAGCGGTAAGACAACTACCCTGTTTTCTACTATGAATCATCTTAAGAGCGATGAAGTCAATATCGTGACGATTGAGGATCCGCCGGAATATCTTATTCCATGAGTAAATCAGGCTAAGGTAAGATCATGAAAAGAAAAACATGGTGTAAATTATCTAGACGCACTAAAATCCACCCTAAGACAAGATCCGGATATTATTATGTTCTGAGAGATGCGCGATAATGAATCCGCATCGGTTGCCATGTCAGCATGAATGACTTGACACTTATTATTCACGACACTACATACGAATGATGCGGTATCATCCATAACAAGACTTGCTGATTTATGAATACGCCCATTTATGCTTTCTTCGACTCTAGTATCAATTATGGCTCAAAGACTTATCCGTAAGACCTGTGTTCATTGTAAAGAGGAATATGAACCAACTGAGGATAATTTGGAGTTTTTTAAAGTGACGATAGATTGAATAGATGAACTCATTGAGAATAAATGAATAAAATTCACCAGATGAAAATGATGTGATAAATGCAGATTCACCTGATACAAGTGAAGAGTTTGAATATATGAGCTGCTATGTGTCAATGAAGAACTTAAAAAAGCGGTATTGCATAATGCTACGGCAAAAGAGATTGAAGATATGGCAAGAGAATTTTGAATGACCTCTATGGTGGAAGATTGATTCTTAAAAATAATAGACGGTCAAACTACACTTGAAGAAGTTATAAGAGTATCCAGGACTCTCCAGGCACCAAAATTAAAAAGGTCTGTCAAAGAAATCAGATATTTACTTGAATGAGATCTGTCAAGGGATGAGCTGATAACCTCCATATATTCGTGACTTGATTCAAAAAAAATATCAAAAGCACCAGAAAGAACATTGGAGCCATTAAGAAAAATAAATATTTGAGAAAAATGAGAGGAAATTTTTGAAGATCTGCCCATCGTGTGATGAGATGTAAGCCATACACCTAAAGATGATGAATTAGGATTGGATTTAACTGATTCACAGAAGGATTCAATCATCAAATGATTATATGAAAAGATGCGCTCTGAAATATCATCAAGATTGAATAGCATAATCGATGATTGAATTAATTCCAAATCGCTTGAAAAGATGCTGGAATTAGGAAAATTAGTATCAGAATTAGATAAAAAATAGTATCAAAAAATGCATCCGAACTGATTTGGATGCTTTTTTTGATTACACATTAAGTTTCTTAAGAATCAGAAACAGTAGTATCGAAATTAATCATAATCATGCGATAATATCCATGAATCTTATATTTAGAAACGGGATTTTAATTTGCGTATTATTCTCTTTATAAAATATTTTTGCATCAGCTAATGTGGGAGTCTTGAAATCACGCAAGTCTTTTATTATAGCTGAATCTCATTTATAATTCTTTAATTGTTCTTTCCCCGAATAAAAATAAAAAGCTGAAAATACTAGTATTAATATAAGAATAATGTGGAACTTTTTTGGTTTATTCATATGTTATATTTTATTAATGGGTTAAATGGATATTATCGAATATTGAAAATAGTCAAATCAATAAAAAACGACACAAGGTTTGTAGGCTTTGTGTCGTTTTTATAATCTTATGTAGCGTTTGTGGTTATTTGGTGGCAAGGGAGAGAATTGAACTCTCGACACAAGGCTTTTCAGGCCTCTGCTCTACCACTGAGCTACCCCGCCGCATTATTTGTGGTGGGCTTATTATATGAAAAAAAAAGTATTTGCAAATTTTTTTATTAAATTTAATAATCTTCTGCTTTTGGGCTAAGTAAAAGTCCGGAAGCGCAACTCAAAAATATATTATTTACTTTTTTCTGCATATTGCAATATAATTCAATTTTCTATATTCGCCATAGTCTTTTCTATCATCATACTTTGCTATTTCGGTGTAAATTTGAGTATATATTTCCTTAATTGAGAACCTTGCCTCAAGCAGATCAATGAATTCATCCAATTCAAGTTCTTTTACATGAAAGATATTTCAATGCGGTTTTCTAGGAGTTGAGATTATGAATATTCAATCGTCATTAAGGATTTCCTTAATTTCATCGAGAAATTGCTCTTGTCAATGAATATGCTCGATTCATTCAAAACTCACCACAAGATCGAATTTTATATCAAAAAATGAACTTAATATTTCTATATCTCAAATCACATATTCAGTGTTTTCATTTTTAAAAAACACGTTTGCATGCTCTATGGCATCTGGAGAATTATCAATTCCAATGCATTTTCATCATCTTTCGCTTAATGCAAGCGCTCAATATCAGCTTCAACAAGGACAATCAAGCATGATATCTTTATTATTCTTGATAAAACCTTTAGCGAATTCATATCTTGCCAAGTGTGTTATTTCTGCGTCTTTGATTGATTTTGGAGATTGCCTTTCTAATGACATTAAAATATTATTTATATATTACCAATTCTCTTTCACCCATTTCTTTATTCAATTTATATCAGAAAGCGATATCTTGGTATCCACTTCCTGTCATCTGATATCAAGGAATATCTTAATATCTCAATCAGGCTCTCACATCATCATCTCCTTCAGATTCAAGAGATCATCCTTAGTTCAGTTTGTAGGTACCTTTATGACATACTTGCTCTGATTTGTCTTTGCTATTTTGTCTTCTTGCTTCTCCTCAGTTTTTTTGACTGCGGTGATGATATCTTCTCAATCATCAAGATAATTTATTATTTCATCTTCATTGAATGTACCTATTTCTTGAGCCTGGGTTCTGAGTGATGTTATAGTTGTAGATCGGATTAATGTCGGCAATACAGAAATCTCTTCCATCTGTTCATTGAACCTTATATTTCAATCAATCATCACTATGGAATCTTGTTGGATAAGATTAACGAATTTATCATAATCTTTTGGGAATACTGTAATTACGAATTTGAAGAATGTAGAATCACAATTTGCTGTCATCATAAGTTTTCCTGTTTTTGTCTGAATTTTGCGGATGCTTGTGACGAGTCAGAAAAATTTTACTTTCGGATCTTGTTTTCGTTCATATTTTCATTTCGGTTCTACTTTAGGGGCTGGAGCTTCTATTTCCTCAATTGGTGCCGGAACATCTGCGGGAACTGGAATTTCTTGAAATATTTCTCATTCTCAATTTCATTCAATATCATCTGATACGATTCAGATAGGGTCAGGCTCTACTTCTGTAATGAGCATTGCCTGCTCCTTCATCTTTTTCTTGAATTCTACAACATGTTCAAGTCAGCTTGATTTGGTGTTCAGATATTTCTTTAATCAATCAAGTCAATGCCCCGTAACCGAATATCATATGACTTCGCGTTCTCATATTATTTTTTCTTCATATGTCATCGGTTTTGCTTTTTCTAGAGAAAATCTATGGTCATCATGATTTCATCATCATAAATCAAATAATCATGTTTGATTTGTTTCTTGCTTTTTCTGATGCTCTTTCAAGAAGCTTGTAATTTTTGAAATGGAAGCGAGCAGGGAAGCGCGCTCTCAAAAAGCGTCCAAAGCTCACGAGAGGATTAATGCTTCAAGTGATTTCTTATTTATGACATCTCAGGAAGTCTTATTGATAAGATCTACAACGTCTGTGTATTGTCAATTTTCTCTTCATGATCTTATCGTATCAATCGGTCAGCTTCATAATCATTTGATTGCCTTAAGTCCAAAACGGATATTATCGTTATCAATAAAAGTAAAGTGCTTCATGGATTCATTTATATCGGGAGCCAGAACATTTATTTTCTTTGCTTTGCACTCGTCTATTTCAAGTGTTATCCTATCGATATCTTCTTCATCGGATACCATTAACGCAGTCATGAATTCAGTAGGGAAGTATGCCTTCAGATATGCTGTCTGATATGCTATCATAGAGTAACAGGCCGCATGGGACTTATTGAATCAATAACCGGCAAATGGCTCGATTATGTCCTCAAATATATATTTCGCCAATTCCTTCGGATGTCAGTTTGAAATCGCTGCTTGTATGAATTTTTCTTTTTGTTCCATCAAGAGATCAATCTTCTTCTTACCTATCGCACGTCTTAAGATATCCGCTTCTCATAGAGAAAATCAGGCAAAAGCTTGTACGAGCTGCATTATCTGCTCCTGATAAACAGCTATTCATTGTGTCGGCTTAAGGATTACTTCTAGCGAAGTGTGCGGATATTGGACTTTTTCTTTTCAATGTTTCCTGTTGATATATGTCGGGATATACGCCAATGGCCCTGGACGATATAGCGATACCATAACAATGATATCTTCAAATGCATTGGGCTTAAGCTCTTTTAGGTATTTCCTCATTCAAGATGATTCAAATTGGAATACTCAAGTCGTATCTCAATCACAGAATATCTTAAAAACCTTCTTATCTTCGTAATCGATTTTAAGGAGATTTATATCTTTATCATGTTGGTTCTTGATGATTTTGAGACATCTGTCTATGATTGTCAGGTTCCTAAGTCATAAGAAATCCATCTTCAGAAGGCCTAGATCTTCAAGAGGATATTGAGATAGCTGAGTAACTGTAACGGTATCATCTTTTGGAGGATGTTGCAGGGAACAGAATTCTGTCATTTTTGCAGGAGCGATGATTACGGCACAAGCATGAACTCATAATTGCCTGACTGATCACTCCAATCGCATGGCATTATCAATTATCTTCTTATACTTATCGCTTGATGCATATAATGCTTTGAATTCTGTACTTTCTTCTAATGCATCTTTAATTTTGATTCAAGGCTTTGCAGGTATAAGCTTCGCAACATTATTCATTTCAGAGAAGGGGACTCAAAATGCTTTTCAGATATCCTTTACGGCCGCTCTAGCCGCCATCGTACCAAACGTACAAATTTGAGCCACGTGATCATGTCAATATTTATTGCGGACATATTCTAGCACCCGTCATCTTCATTCGTCAGAAAAGTCGACATCGATATCTGGCATGGATACACGAGCAGGATTCAAGAATCTCTCAAAAAGCAGCGAATATTTAAGCGGATCGATATCTGTTATTCAAGATAAATAAGCAAGAAGCGCTCAGGCAGCAGATCATCTTCATGGTCATACTGGCACTCAGTTGTTCTTAGCCCAATTTATGAAATCTGCTACAATGATGAAGTATCCGTTAAATCACATAAGTTCGACCACCACAAGTTCATATTCCAGCCTATCTATTATATTTATCTGTTCTGGGTTAAGCTTTTCTACAAATGCAATTTTTTCTTCTGAGAAATATGATTTTGATAAAGCTTGCAATTCTTCGGCTGACATTTGACTGAGCTTCTTATCCGGTCATGGGACATCTGTCTTATTGACGAGCAAGAACAAAGTCTTTTCGTCAAATCAATAGTCATATCTATCATTTAATCATTTCATGCAAAGATAGCGCAAACACCATTCTTCAGGTCAAAGCTCTTTCAGATTTTGTATATTCTTTGCATATTCAAGATAACGACTATGAATAATCTTTTCAGCTTCTCATAATTCAGAAACCGGTATAAGTGTTTCTCAATATGGGATATCGATTTTAATTTTTTCAGCTATTTCAAGAGTTGCATTACATGCGCTTTGAGAATATGAAAATATTTCCCTCATCTCAGCTCATGATCTGAGGGCATAATTTCATTCGATAAGAGTTGGCCTATCTGGGTCATCTAGTGCTCTACCGTCTCAAATCGAATAAAGCAAGTCCTGTGCTTCTGAATCTGTTTCAGATAAATAATGCACGTCATTTGTTCCGACAACCTTAAGATCATGATTTCTTGAGAGCGCTAGGATATATTCATTTACCTTTGATTGGCTTGGTCTGTCAGGATGCTCTTGCAATTCAAGATAAAAATCATCTTTTCAGAAAATGTTCTGATAAAATTCAATTCTTGACATTATGAAATCTTCGCTTTTTCATGTTATGATATGCTGAGGAATCTCTCAAAGAAATGATCCCGAAAGCGCAATTACATTCGAAGAGTATTTTTTTAATAATTCAAAATCGATTCTGGGCTTATAATAAAATCAATTGAGCCAAGAAATAGTTGTCATTTCAATGATATTCTTCAGTCATTCTCTATTTTTAGCCAATAGCACTATCTCATAGAACTCATTGTCCTTTTCTTTATTTCAGATTCATTTCTTAGAAATAGATGCCTCAATTCAGATTATCGGATTTATATCATTTTCTTTACATGATTTATAAAATTCAAAAAAACCGTACAGATTACCCGTATCCGTGATAGCAAGTGATGTCATTCATAATTCTTTGGCTTTTTTGACAAATTCTTTTGGCTTGCCGAGTCATTCTAATATTGAAAAATTCGTGTGTACGTGCAAATGGACGAATGACATCTTTTAAGAGGTTTTATAATTTTAAATAATTGCTTTAAGAAGCAGTTTATATAATCAAAATAATTTAACTATATCATTTGCCTAAAATATAACGATTTTTCTTAAAAAGTAAATGCAAATTTAATATGAAACATCCTGAAATTCAAGTATATAAAAACCCTCTAATCATAGAGGGCTCATAAATTTTTTTGATTAAGCAGGAATTATATTTAAATCTTCTTTTTTCTCATTTTCAACTTTATCATATATGTCTTTTACTATTCAATCAATTTCTATTAGGAAAGTCTTATAGTTGTTAAGATCATCATGAAAATTCAGATACATTACCAAAAATGAAATTATAATTCATCATGAAACTATATAAATTATATCAAGCGGTATATTAAATGCCCAGATGAAGAAAAATGCATATAGGAAAACAACAAAAAAATAGATCGAAGAATACACAACACTGAATAAGCCAATGATTATCGGTCCTGGTGCAATCTTATTATTAATGATAAAGTTTAAGAATTTGAAAATATACTTTGTAGCCAATTTATAAGTTATATAATCATAAATGAAAAATACGACTCTATATATGTATTTGATCAAAGTCCATAAGAAATGAAAAATCTTAGTTAACAGTCAATTGAAAAATATAGTCGTAAGACTCATCTTGAATGATTGTACGAGTAGCGCAAGAGCGACAACCAGAAGAATATTCTGTAATCAGATCCCCTGAATGCTAGTTATCATCGTATCGCTCACTCTTCATACCATTATTGAATCAAAAGCAACTTTTCAGAATGTTGAATTATTTGCAGAATTGAGTAGGTCTGCTCTTAATAAGTTTCAATTGATATTAAAGAATCATATTAAAGAGATGAGGCATATTCAAATGACTGAAACTGAAAATCATAATGCGCGTGATCTTAAAAAAGAATGTTTCCTTGTTAAAATTTTATATTTTTCATTTATTATAGCATTGAGGCTTCTGAATCTCAATTTATCAAGTTCGATCAGTTTCTCTCGAGATCATTTTGATACCCTGTTCCTATAAACGATGATCATAAAATATACATATATGATCTTGAATATTTCATCTCACCAGAGCTTGTTCTTATTATTTATATAGAAATAAAGCAAGAATACCAGAAACAGATTATTTCTTTTTTTGGGAATATCATAAAGCTTATATAATAACGTATTTACCTCAATGTTACCCTTATTCTTAAGATTTTTTATGTTATCTACATTTTGCTTAAAATCACCAAGAAAAGCCATATATTTCAACTTTGAATCATCGAATATCTGTTCATTTTCTTTCCGGAGAAAGTTTTTAAGCTGCTTTATCAGATCTACAAAAAGCAGATCCTCTTTTTTATCTTCAGATAAAAGAAGCTCCATAAGGTAAAATAATTTATTTTCTCTTATGACAGAATGTATGAATCTATTGATATGGTACGAAATCATCTTCATTATTTAAAAATACGGAACTATTCTAACATATATTTTAAATTAAGGCAAAAATGACTCGATAATCAATGCTGATTTTTTGTATTTTGAATTTAAAATTAATTATTTCAGTTTAAATTTAATGATGAATTGAAGGTTAAAACTATATAATTCATTCTTTATAGAAAATTAATCCTGTTCTGATAATATCAAGCTGCTTTTGATCATTTATAATCTATGTTGAATTATTCAGGATCTCTCCAATAATTATTGATATACGAAGCTATTTCAGGTGTTCTTGGAAATCACAAATTTTGAGCAAATTCATTTGGCCCGCTCTCAAAATCATTGTCTCATTCTCTCCAATTCCTTCATTGCATTGCGTGTCAGAATTCATGAGCTATTACATATTTAAGCGCATCAAAAGGCATATCCCTAGGAATCGTCAGCTGCATGATTTTGCATCATTCATCAATATTCGGAAAATGCATCATCTGTCCGAGAACTCACTCATGCAGTGCCATGATTATCATATTTTCAGACACAATATCAAAATGCTCCTCAGGCATTTTCAGTAATACCTCTAGAAATGCGTCTTTAGCTTTTTGATAAAATTGTATGCTTTGCTGCGAGGATATGAAATTTTTAACTTTTTTTATATCAGCCATAGTAATTCAGATGGAATAATCATATATTTTATTTATTTGCATTGTAAGATGCTAAAACTTCAGTATCAGAAATAGCCCTATTATAAACACGAACTTCATCAATAGTTCCTAAAAATGCTTCCGATGTATAGTCGGAGCCATTACCGATACTAAAATTTTTTGCGCTTCCTATATTGGCATTATTAATCGAACTTGCATTCAATATTCCATTTACATATAAATTAACTTTAAAATTTTTTCTTGTTAATGTTACAAAATGCCATTGATTAAGTCATAAAGATGTCTCGCCCGTTGTAAATCAAGTTCACATCCAAGCTGTGAGCTTATTTTTATATATATAAAATTCCACACCTGGACTATTTCATAAATTATAATTTCATGCGATATAATTTACAGTTTTCTTCGAAGAATTATTTATCCAGGCTGAAATAGTAAAATCCATTGTGCCGCTTATGAGTGGGCTGGTAGTGCTGGCAACTTCAGTCGTTCAATTGAAAATTCTTGCATTTCATATTTTTCCTGCTGAAGAAGTTGTTCAGCTTAAAGTTCAATTGTTTCAGTTTCAGCTCAAGTCTGCCAATATATTTCAACCCTGCACATCCATGCCCCAATACGCAATCAATCATGTTGAATATTTTGATAAAATAGTATCATTTATTGTTTCGTTTGCAGACAATTTTGTTACATAAATTCATGTTCATACATTAACTAAATCAACTCCGGTAAATGAATTTGAGATTTTATTTTCGACAGGATCCAGAGATCAGCTGCTTAATAAAATTCAAATGTTATCTCATCTCGTGATCGGATGTCTTTTTGAATAATCTAAAGCTAAAGATACAGGTACCAAACTTAAAGCACTATTGCTTCAATCTTCTAAAAAACCCATTAGCTGAAACTTGCTTTGGCTTGAATTTATGGAATATGTATAAAATACTCAGCTATCTAATGGATCCCTTCATCAATCAGACAGCTTGATCATATTTAATACACTAATTCAAGCTTTTCATTGATATCACGCTAGGGTACCCGAAGCAGTAAGTGTTACATATGAATCTGGCATTGGATATTTTCCGGCCAATGCATAATTTATTGATAATCATTTAGTAATATTATTCATATCAGCAAGACGGGTAGAGTCACGAGCAGATGCGGATTGAGAAGAGAAAGAAAGAAATGCAATGGTAGCCAGGATTGCCAGAATTACTATTACTACTATTAGTTCCACTAGTGTGAAAGCAGTTTTTCAAATAAGTTTTTTATTGAACATATTTAAAGATAGAAGAATATTTCCTTAATTATAGTAGACTAAGTTATTTATGTCAAAGTTAACTTAAATTATTTAATTTTATTAAATATTCTTTAATATGAACTGCAAATCAATTTGCCATTAATTGAATTTGCAACTTTTTGTTTTGTTTGAATTTCTATTATGGAAATATGTCACTTGTTGGCCTTTTGTTTGATTTGTACGATAAGTTTCTCATAAAAAAAATGAAGTGAAGCTGATTTTATGTAATTATCTTTATCTAAATTATTTTTGATGAAATCTTGAAAAACTCAATAAAATTCCCTATATCAGCAATTTGATATTATTTCGACCATTCATAATATGGCATGATCTCATAATACAAATCATCTGATATCTCAAATTGAATAATCAAAAATATGTTTTAATGAATTATTAAGATAATTCAAAGCCCTTTCTTGCTTATATTCTTCTTTGAAATCAAAAGAATATTGCAAAGAAGACTCATTGTTAAAATAAATATTGAAGGCTTTATTGAGTATGTTTGATAAATCTTTTTTTGATATGCCACATAATTCGATAGCCCTTATTTCTTTTAAGGCTATTTCTTTGAAAATAGGAGTTACTTTCATATTTGCAGGATTCAATCCATCATCTTGAATCTCTCACAAATATAACCTCAAAAGAGCCAGTTTTTTAATATCAAGATATCAGGCTTTATCAAGCTGCCTAATCCTTATATTATCCCTCCTGAATCAAAAAGCCCTATGATCAAATAGGGTTTTTTGTAAAGTTTCACTTCAAAGCTTATTATTCAAAGTACTGTCCTGACATTTTAATTTTATATATCATACATATTATTCAGGGTTAATCAAATTTAATAATGCTATTTTATCTTCCTGACTATCTTTCCTTCGTTGAATAGAGCATGGTATTCAATTTTTCATTCTCTGCCATATCTTATCCATTCACCATGTTTTTCATTAGCCATAAAATTTCAAATCTGCCATAACTCGCCTGATTCTCTATTAAATATCCAATCTCAGTCCATTATTCCATTAATTGATTTTCATTTGGCTTTTATTTTACCCGTTTTAAAATAATAAGTAAGAATATCGCCATTCTGTTCTGATATTTTTTGTCCATTAGTATAGTATAAATCATTTTTCATATATATTTTCTAAAGAGATATGTACATTATTTTAATAAGAAAAATCATAATGTAAATATATAAAGAAGAAATGGCAGTTATAAGAATATTTTCTTGATTTAAGCATTCTTTAACTTGCATTTATATATTTATCCATATATTATTCACGTCAAAAAATACATTATTTATAATCCAATATTATTATGGAAACTGAAACTACCACTTTAACAAAAAGTCAAGCGTATCTCAATTTTGCGGCTGAATATCTAGAAACTATCGTCCAATATTCTAAAAAAGTATCAATTGTACATGGACCAAGCCATCCTGAAACTC
>CAZUBA010000043.1:0-5962 GCA_964618565.1 uncultured Candidatus Peribacteria bacterium
GAACCGGATTGAGAAGAGAAAGAAAGGAATGCTATCGTTGCGAGTATTGCAAGGATTACTATTACTACTATAAGTTCTACTAGAGTGAATCAAGGAATCTTTAGTGGAGAGTCTTTAGTTTTGAATTTTCCCTCTCCTAGTTTAGTGAACGCTGTTTTTCCCTCCCCTAGTTTAGGGGAGGTCAGGTGGGGTATGGAGTTGGCATTCGCTGGTCTTATACCCCCTCTGGCTCCCCCTAATTCAGGCGGAGGAAGTAATGTTTGTTTTTTTGTGTTGGGCATATTCGTAGTTTGAATAAATAAAATACCAAGTTATAGTACCATATCATATCTTTGAATCAAATTATTTTTTTTAAAAACAAGTGCTTTCATATTTTAGTTTTGCATAATAGATAATGTATGATATTCTTTGGATGTTGTATCATTTTATCATCAGACATTATGAAAAAAATTCTAATCTTTTTGGTTTCACTTTTATCAATGCATATCTCTTACGCAGAAGATTATTTAAGCGAACTCTATAAAAGCCAATTCATCGACTTTTCATTTAATAAAGACCTTTCAAGTTTCTCTGCAACCTCTTATGACGCCTGACTGAAAGATTGAAAAAATATCACTTGAAAATATGATGGCGGCATCTCTAATGCTGTTTATTCTCCAGATTGAAAAAAATTTGCCTATGAAGGAGGAATAAGGGTTCATAAAGACGGAAGCGATTACACATATTGAGAAGTTGTGGTTAATTGAAAAATATTGAAATGACGTTATGAACAGACTTTTAATCCTTCATTTTCTAAGGCTTGAGATCTTTATTTCTTTTGAAAAAAGAATAATAGAAGCGAACTTCTGAAGAATTGAAAAGTAATATCTTCAAAAAATTATGATGTATCTGAATTTGCGATATCCGATGATAACAAAAGCCTTTCGTATGTCTGATATAAAAATGATAGGGCTTATCTTATAAAGGACGGGAAAATCATAGCCAAGGATTTTGAATACATTGATTCATTGAAATATTCTCCAAGAAGCTCAGATATTTTTTATATTACGCATCTCAAAGATAAGACCAGCCTATATAAAAATTCAAGCCTTATATTTTCTGATTATGATATAACCTTGAATTGAAATTCATTTGCTCCCGATTGATCAAGTTATTCTTATCTTTTTTCTAGAGATAATAAATTTGAATTAATTAGCATTCTGATTAAAGATTGAAAAGTGATAAAGAGTTGATATTCGGCTATGGCTCTTCTTACGTATTCTCCTGATTCAAATAATCTAGCTTATGCCTGATATAACTGAAAATGGTATATAATCAAAAATGGAAAAGTAGTAAGCAAATGATATTCATATCGACCAAGAGAAATTATTTTTTCCCCAGATTCTAAAAGTTTCTCATTTGTGGTGGATTCATGATGACAAAAAACATCCGTAGCTAAAGATTGAGTCATTATAAACACGTCATTCAAAAGCTCTCAAAACGTTATATATTCCTCAGACTCAAAACATTATTTCTACATTTGATGTAATGACAATGATGCATGTAATATCATTAAAGATTGAACGATAATCAAAACTACACCAGATATACTCACTAATATATTTGTCTCAGAAACTTGAAATAAAATACTTTATGCTTGAATAAGAGATGACAAATATTATCTTGCCACGATGGATTATTAAGCCTTTAAATGTTTTTTAAAATGCAAAAGCCGCACTCTGATGAGTGCGGCTTTTATTTTCCTCCTTTCTTGATATCATCATCTTAAATTTGCGATGAGCGATTCTATTTCTGTTTTTACCTTTTTTCTCATCGGTCCGACTACTGCGATGTGCAGATTTCTTCGGCTGAAGAGCAGTTTTGCGGTTTCCTGAATCATTTCTGAGGTAATTGAGGAAACCCTGATTTTGTCGTCATTGATTGTGCGTATATAATTAAGGATTTCGCCTGAACCATACCGCATCTGGATCTCTGAGCTTGACTCCTGGCTGAAATCAAGCTCAAATATGTAAGAGTTTATGTATCTCCTGAGCTCCTCTGGGCCAATCTGCTTTTCAGCAAGCAGCCAAAGTTCTTCGAGAGACACTTCAATCGCTCGCACTACATTTTTCGGCTCCGTTTGAAAGTTCACGAAGAATCCGCCAGAATTAGGGAAAATGGACGTTTCGGAATCAATATGGTAGACGAGCCCATTCCTTCCCCGAACATTTGTGTAGAGTCTGCCGGAGGTTTGACAAAGAGAGAACTTCGTGAAGTTTGAGATCATTGTCAGTTCATGAAATCTAGGGAATCCTTTGAATCCAATGCTAACTGAAAATTGACTATCCGGATTCTTAACGAAGCTGATCTTCGGTCCGTTTTGTTCTGAATCCTCAAGAAGCTCAACTCTGGCTTTTCTCTTTCCAGTCCAAGAGCTGAAATACTTTACAGCTGATGCAAAAACCTCCTGAGCATCCACTTTCCCCGCGACGCATAATACGGCATTGTCAGGAGTATAATGATCTTTGATGAATTCCTTGACGTCTCCCAGGGTTGTTTTTCTGATGCTCCCCAGTTGTCCGATTACCGGAGTGCCAAGTTTGGAATCAGGCCAAAGAAGCGAATGGACTACCTCATGCGGACAAATATTCTCTTTCTTGGAATTCAGGTTTTCTAGGACTTCTTGAATGATGGTCCTCTTCTCGATTGCCATGTCTTTGAGAAGCGGGGTTAATATCATGGAAGAGATGAGCTCTATGCCTCTGTCAGTATAGCTTGGGTGTACCCGAGAAAAGTAGCAAGTCGTTTCCTCATCGGTGCCAGCATTTGCGCCACCTCCGATAATTTCAAACTCTGCATCCAGAATCTCTGGCTTTGGGCATATTTTAGTCCCCCTGAACAACAGGTGCTCGACCAAGTGTGCAACCCCTTCCTTATCCTTGGGATCATCAATGCTGCCGCTTCCAAAGTGTATGCCGATCTCTGCAGAGAACAGATGCGGCATTTCGATTACAATAATCCTTAGGCCATTTGCTAAAGTCATCTTTTGCATAATCCACCTTCCTTTTTGTATTTGTTTGATGTATGTAAGTAAAACGGGATTAAATTCGAGTAGACTTATTAATAATGATAATTAAAAAATTGTCAAACTATATTGTCTGACAATTCTGGTTTTTTTAAAAATGATTACCTGCTTTTTACCACTTCCCACAGAAAAACAAATATTGCTCTCCATATTCTCTTGATCATCCTTTGCGGATCCAGAAACAGTCTCCATAGCCATTCCAATCATAGTCTCACAAAGATTTTAGGTGCCCTTTTCTTGAATCATGTAACAAGGTCAAAACTTCATCCTATTCCTGAAGCTACTTTTATATTCTTCAATTTCGGCATCATGCTTGATATCGTTATTTCCTGATCCTTGAGACCTTGGCTTGAGAACAGATAAACATCCTGAGTCTTATTTATCTCTTCAATTATCTCTTCTTCATTTGAGCCAGTATAAATATGCATATGAAATTCAGCATCTGGAAATCTGCTCTTCAAATCAGGGACCAGAGTCTTCTGCCTTTCTATCTTAAGATTGTCTCATCTATTTCCAGGAGCTTGATATTTGTCTATTATTGTTATTCAGAGCTTCTTCTCATTTGCATAATTTACAATTTCTTTTGTGAAGTCGCTCCCACAGATCCTTTCTCAATATTTCGCATAAAGTGCTTTTCTTTTTATGAAAAGATTCAATCAATAAAAAGGTATCATAAGGAAATTCACTATCTTAGGAAGCTTGTTGTCCATAATCTGGAATCCTGCATATATGCCGATTCAATCAGGAATCAGATAATCTCAGCCATTCAATATTTTCTTGAAAGCAGGATCATTTTTTCATGCCAGCAGTATTTCAGGATTCGGAGTGAAGATCAAAGACTGCTTGGTAGGATTTCTCATTTCCGCATAGAAATCCTTGTTGGTAAGCTTGGTTAATTTTATTCAGAAAATTTCCATTTTTAAAATTATTTTATTGATTAATTTTATTTGAAACATTGTATAAAAATTCCAAAAACTGCAAATTCTTTCTTGCAACTTGCATTTTTTTATTTAGAATGCACAGGTTATATTTTTAGTGATATTTATGAAAGAAGAGGAAATTAAAGCAAAAAAAACATCCAAAAGACCTCAGGTCAACGAAAGATGCATAGGATGCTGAGCTTGTATGGCAATATGTCCAGATGCATTTGATCTTACCGATGAATGATATGCAAAAGCAGTAAGGCTGGATAATTATGAGGGCATTTGAGTAGAGGACGCAATAAATGCTTGTCCTGTTGACGCTATCAAATGGATAGAAATTTAAAATAAAAAAATCTTCCAGGAATAATTTCTGGAGGATTTTTTTTATGATGTTACTCTGTTTTTTCTGAAGAATTTATTTGCGGATGTCTTGGTTTTCTCGTACTCGCTGTCGCGTGAAATATTTAAAAGTATTCATACTCATATCATAAGTGAGAGAAGCGAAGATCAACCGTAACTTATAAACGGAAGGGTGATTCAAGTAAGGGGGACAATATTCAGATTTACTCATATGTTTACGAACGTCTGTATCATGATCCAGCTCGTCAATCATATGGCCAAATACTTCCCGAAAGGATCTGAAACCCTTTGGGCTATGCTGAATCATCTGTGTGCGATCATCAGATATAGGAGCAGAAGGAAAAGTATTCAAACGAATCCCAGCTCTTCTCATATTACAGAGAATATGAAATCTCATTGGACTTCCGGAAGATATCAGAACTTCTGTATGGATTTTCAGAATCATAAGCCAAAAAATCATCAGCTTCATATTGCAATCAGTCATTGCAAGGTCTGGAAATTTATGGTCTTGTCCTGAATGGATGTTTTATTGTCAGACAAGAAATTGTCGAATCTTTCAGTGATATAAGAAATGGTATTCCTTTCTGATCATTCTCCCACTTTTCATGCAAAATATACCCCCAGTACGAATATGATTCAAATAAGGAATAAAGCTCCTAGGTGCTTGACATTACCTCCTGCCACAAAAAACATTATTATCGTGATAGGCACAATTATAAGTATCGTTCAGAAATCCGGCTGCATGGCTACCAGCAGAACCACTATGGAAATTATTATGAGGTAAGGGATTAGTCATTCATTAAGAGAAGCTATCTCTCATTTTCTTCTTTTCAAAAAATATGCCATATATATTATGACTCATAATTTCAGGAATTCTGCAGGCTGAAGAGAGAAGGGGATATATGGGATATTGATCCAACCTTTTGCTCAGTTATACGTTGCTCAGACAAAAAGGACTATAATCATGAATACAATCGCTCATCAGAAAATCTGTTTTGCATATTTCTCCAGATATTTGTAAGACATCTTTGTAAAGAGTCAAAGAGTCAAAAGTGATATTACGACGTGGCTGATGTTCCTAAGCAGATAAAAAGAATTATTGGCTTCTTTGAGTTTTCAAAGTGCAACCATCGCTGAAGTGACCTTGTATGAAGGATAAACGCTTACTGAGCTTATCATGATCATTCAAAAAATCATGAGGGCAAACACGATGAAAAATAGAGAATAATCTATAGCCTTTGTTTTCATTTTTTATGGTAATAATACTAATACTCAAGGATTCAACATTAAAATGAATGCATAAACGGCTTGAATTACAATAAATACGATTATTGGAGTGAAGTCAATCGGTCAGAAAGAGGTGGGGATGAATTTTTTCACTTTATCATATATTGGTTTTGTGATGCTTTGTAAAAATCTTATCCTTACGACTATTCCGAATAATTGAAGCCAGGACAATATAACCTCAATGATGATGAGGATTTTTATAAGGTCCAAAAATATGAGGATGCTGAATGTTATGTAATTTATAAGCATTTTTCTGTTTATTTAAAAGGCATATTTAATATATGCGTATTTTCCAAAAATCAAGAAAAAACCCTCAGGAAATTTCCTG
>CAZUBA010000043.1:5972-12306 GCA_964618565.1 uncultured Candidatus Peribacteria bacterium
AAAAAAAAAAAACAGTCTCAAAAAAAGGTCCTGAGGGTTTTTTGGGTGAATTGTCTTTGGAGATTATTTTGCAAATCTTTTGCGGTAACCGTAAACGATTCCGAAAGAAAGCATAAGTGCAACGATAACGATCATATTTTCTTTTGTACCAGTTGCAGGCAGTTCAGGAGCACCATTAAGAGCACCAGTTGCAGTTGCGCCAGTCATTGAAGCACCAGTTCCAGCAGCAGCATCTAGGGCTCCAGCTTCAGGGCTAGCAGCAAGATTTACTGGAGTTTGAAATTCTTTGACACCGTTAACTCCTTCTTGTATATTGTTTCCAGCAGCATCTTTTGCGCTAATAACCGTAACAGAGTAGCTAGAATTTGCATCTAGAACAGTTGCTACTTTCACAAGAACGTTATTTGGAGAAGAAGCATCTGGAGTTACTTCAGCAACAGGAACATCTGAGCTGTCAGTTGTTTTTGTTATTTTAACTGTTACAGGATCTGTTCCAAGAGCAGCACTGAATTCAAGAGTGATTGTTTTGTTGTCTTGAGCAGTCACATTAGTGATGGCTAGGCTAGAAGCGGCAGCAGCACCAGTTCCTGCAGTAGCAGATGCTGCAGTAGCTGCATCAGTTTTTACATTCAGCTCATCTGAATAAGTGTCTGATTCATTGTTATCTTTATCAACAGCAACAACTGAGAAATAGTAATCAGTGTTGGCTTCTAGATTTTCAACAGTAGTTCCAGTAGCAGTAACCGGATCTGTTTCATTATCATATTGAGGGTTTGTCTCAGTAGAGTTTGCAACAGATTTTGTTGAGTATTTTACTATATAAGTTGAAGCAGCGTCAACTTTTTCCCATTCAAGAGTTACTCAAGTGGAAGTCTTACTTACAAGCTTTGGAGCGCTTTTAAGTTCTAAAGAAGCTGAAGCAGGTGCAGTAGGCGGAGTTACAGTACCAGAAGCAGCGAAAGCACTAGTTGTAAGCATTAGAGCGGCAGTAACAAGTGCAATTTTTTTTATGTGTCTCATAATAAAAATATTAAAAAAGTAAATATAAAATAAATGAATTTGTATTGTACAATATTGTGTTTTTGTATATAATTCACCTGTACTTAGGCATTATATACTAATTTCAGATATTTTGCAAAAAAATTAATATTTTTTATTGATTAATTGATATTCTATGTCAAAGAAGGCATTTACCCTTATAGAAATGCTTGTAGTTATAGCTATAATTTGAACTATGGCAATGATGATGAATGAATTTGATTTTAATCGGCAATCAGATACAGAAAAGCGTGACAGAATGGTGAATATGGTATCATCTATAATCAATGCGGAGAAGATAAATGCAATAACATGAAAAAGCATAAAGAATTGAAGTTCTATAATTAACTATGATTATTCAAGCTTGAAAATGAGCTCATCTTGAATGACAATAAGATATCTTAATTCGGCAAAAAGCTTGATAGTCGCCTGAACATCATTTACTCCTCCCTTTTTTAAAGATAATGGATACAAGATTGACAGCATAGTATATAAGAGGATCGATGAATCCACATTAACTTGATGAACTGTGGAAATTATTTTTGATAGGATTTCAAATAATATATCTTTCAGTTGAGTGCTTTCTGATAATACCACTCAAATGCCGGCTAATACAATAAGTTTGGATATAACCGCCTGATATAAGGATCAGCTTAAGCATATAACTTTTGATTACAGGACCTGAAAGCTTGAAGTTAAATAATAAATTAAAACATTTTTATCTTCACATGTTTTTCGCTAAAAAATTCTTGCTATTTTAGATATTATTATTTATAATGCAGATGCCGATAATATAAGGCAAATTTATAACCTAAAAAAATTCTTTATGAATCTTCAAAAAAAGATAAACTTGAAAAATATGGCAAATGACAGACCTGTAACAGAAAGGCTTGTTGAAGAAAATTTAAATTGAAAGCTTGATAATTACCTACAAAAATTCAAATCTGAAGAAATTGAATGAAAACTCTCATTAACATTGGAAAAAAATAAAAAGGATCTTTTCAACGGTTCGTTGCAACTTATCATAGATGGGAAGAGATTCAGATATAAGAGAGAAGACTATAAAAAATTAGATGACCTTATAAATCATTTGTTTGATCATTTTAAAGAAGAACTGGCAAATAAATAAATTTCAGATATATTTAGGGGAAATTCTTAAAGAAATTCCCCTTTTTTTAAAAAGTAAACAGAGCACATGAATATAGATTTCATTACAAATCACATTTTAGCAATATTGCTTTTTATAGCCGTTTTTTCTGCGATAGTCTTTATACACGAATTTGGCCATTACATATTTGCAAAGTTATTCGGGATCAAGGTAGAGGAATTCTGAATATGACTTCCTCCTAGGATTGCCAACCTTTATCAGGATAAGTCTTGAACTGTTTACTCGATAAATCTTTTGCCGATAGGATGATTTGTAAGTCTTAAATGAGAAAGCTATAATGAAATGAGCGTCTATGAAAAGGATTCACTTGCGGGCTCTCCTATATATAAGCAAATGATTATAGTCCTTGCGGGAGTCATGATGAATTTTATTTTTGCCTGATTGGTTTTTTCATACTTTTTCTATGACTGAATAAAGCCGATGGTTATAGATACGCAATTCAAAACTGTTCATCAATCAAAGATTTTCGTTAACTTCGATGAAGCTCAGAAAATCTGACTTCTTAAGGCTGAAGGCTTAATGCTATCCCCGACAAGCCCAACATCTTTGGCCGCACGATCCGGAATAAAAGATAAAGATATCTTAATAGCTATAAATTGAAAAAGGGTATCCAAACCTGAAGAAATGGTTAATGCTATAAAATATTATGAAGCGCCTATAAAATTTACCATTAAAAGGGATAATAGATTATTTGATCTTAATATTACACCCGATAAAGGCATGATATGATCGTATGTCGGATATAATATAGTTTCGCAAGATACTGAATTGACATATAGATATGAATGGAAGATAGCACTGAAAGAATGATTCATTGAAGTCTACAATCAGTCAAGGCAAGTGCTTGAGATACTTTTCATCATAGTTAAGAATCTTGTGGCTCCCGATACCGCCTATGAGAGATCAGCCGCAATGAACAGCATTCAATGACCGATAGGACTATGAGATCAATTTGTCAAATTCGTTGAATTGAAATTGGATATCAGTTTCTATGTCATAGTCGCTGCGTTGCTTAGCGTAAACCTGTGAATTTTCAATCTTTTGCCATTTCCAGCATTGGATGGATGAAGATTTTTCATAATGCTTCTTAATTCGATGGTAATTTTCGTTTTTTGAAAAAAAGCTATCGGCGATAAGGTTGAGACATTCATTCATATAATCTGATTCTGATTGCTCATACTTCTCTCTATATTAGTTGCATATATGGACATATTCCGGATTTTTCAAAATTAATATATACTGATTTTCAAAACATAAAAAGGCAATTGCTTAAGCATATTTGTCGCTTGACATATAATATATATATGGTATAGTATATAAACCTAAATATGTTTAACGCACATAATTTATGTTATTATCATCACATCAGGAAACAAATGTTTCTGAAGAATTTATTGCTCTTGTGACAAGAGAAAGGGGCATGATTCAAAAAATGGCAATTTGCATTGAGCCTTATTATCCCAAAGATGAACACGATGTAAGGGTCATTTGAAAAGAAAAATTCTGATTGGAGATTTCACCGGCCGATGCAGTCATCATCATTGGCAAGTATAGAAGTAAAATGATCATTGATATACTGTCGCATCTAGATCGGCAAAATACTCATGAATCTGCTGCCCAATTGAATAATGAGACAGATATGGTGCAAGAATTAATTGCATGAATTGAGTTTTATTGTCCCAAAGATGAACAGGATGTAAGGAACATTTGAAAAGAGAAATTCTGATTGGATATTTCACAAGCTGACGCAATAGTCATTATAAACGGCTATAGAGGGAAAATGATCAGTAAAATGTGAATTTAGGATTTTTTTATTTTGAAACTTGAATTAATTAGATATTATAGCAATTGATTTATTTTTATATTATCTATATTTTTTTGTGTTTGAATTTAAAATAATTAAGAAAGATTGAAGCGCACGTGCGGGCGAGTTCGTAACTCCACATGGTATCATAAAAACTCCGATATTCATGCCAGTATGAACACAGGCGACAGTGAAATGAATCACCAGAGAACAAATAAAAGAAATCTGATCCGAGATAATCCTATCGAATACTTATCATCTATATCTTAAGCCATGAGAACTTCTGGTTGAGGATTTCGGATGACTTCATAAATTCATGTCTATTGATATGCCGATACTTACGGATAGCTGATGATTTCAGGTATTTTCACTATGACAAAGCTGAACTTCCGGCTATAAGAGTTGAGAAAGCCTAGTCAAGATTACTGAGGATTGAGTGCAATTCCGTTCTCATAGAGACGGTTCAAAACATTTCTTTTCGCCAGAAAAAGCTATGCAGATACAGGAAAAGCTATGAGCCGATATCATAATGGCTTTTGATGAATGTGCGCCAGGAGATTCCACTCATAATTATGCAAAAAGAGCTATGACAAGGACTCATCATTGGGCAGTGAGATGTCTTGAGGAACATACGAATCTTCAAAAAATAAGAGTCGAGAAATGACAGAATCCACAAGCGCTTTTCCCTATAATCCAATGAGTGGTTTATGAAGACCTGCGTAAAGAATCTGCAGAATTCCTATCGCAATTAGATACTCCGGGAATTGCAATCTGATGATTAAGCGTTTGAGAATCAAAAGAAGATCTATTGAAAGTACTTGATATAGTCACTCCCATTTTGCCTGAATGAAAACCTCATTATCTGATGTGACTATGAACTCCTGAAGATCTTATCGAATGAATCTACAGATGAATCGATATGTTTGACTGTGTTCTTCCGACAAGGCTTGGAAGGCATTGAGTCGCATTTTCTTCGGCTGGAAACCTTAAAATCACAAATAAGAAATACGAGTTTGAGAAATGATGAATACCAATAGATCCAGAGCTCGAGACTTATGTATCAAAACATTATTCTATCTGATACCTGAGACACCTCTTTCAGGTTTGAGAATTCTTGGGCTGACAGCTTCTGAGCCTGCATAATCTGGAGTTCTTGATAAATATATCAAAAAGAGCCCGAGAACATATCATTGCCTGAGACTATGATGCTTTCAGAAACAGATTCTGGAATAATTACAAAAAGAAATAATAGAAAAATCCCGATTTGATCGGGATTTTTTATTAGAATCAAATTGATTTGGCTTGCTGATAGATTTCGGAATCAGATAAAACACGATTGTAGATTTTTATATCATCTATTTTTCAGTTATATTGCGCTCATTTTGAATATATTCAATTCAAATTAGGAATATTGGATCAAATGAACAGATCTCAGCTTGATTTTCTGATTCAGAAATTCTGCTCCTCTGCAGGAACTGTGAATTCGCCTAATCTCCTTCAATCGATATATATCTTCCTTATATTTCATTTTCAATCCATAGTTGAGGTCACTATATGGTATTTATTGTCTGATAATACCGGCCTATTGATTGCTATATAATTTGAATCTGGAGCTGAATTTTCTGAAATATAATGCGCAACGTTATACATGTTTATTTTTACATCGGGTATCTGATTCACTGCATAAAATCAGATATTATCAGAAGTGCAATTGGCGCTGAATAAATAATATCACCAATTATAATAATAAATCATATTGCTATTTTCTATGCTTCATGTTTGATAATTGGCCAAATTTACCTTTTTTCAGGCTTTTATGATAATGAAACTGCTTGGAGAACAGATCGATTTATTGACTATGGTGCTTATTGTCAATCAATTCGGCAGATCATTGAATTTTTCACTATTCGCTATTTGTACGAATCAGGAATTATTATTAGTTCATCAGCTTCAGAAAAAATATGATCATCACAATAATCATAAATCCTTGGTCGGAGCGGTTACTCCACTGAACACTCCATCATTCCCATTCCCGCTCAGATCTTTCAATTTTCAATCAGCAGTCAATGTCTCCATATCCCAATAACCGACTAAGCTTTTATCATATTCCTTCAGGTTCATATCTTTCTTCGCTACGCAATTATCCTTATTGGAGAAGCTATTAGTAGCCGATCAATCAAGTGCGAAGCACACATCAGGATTATATATTCATCAGCTTGCTGAGCTTGTAGATCCGGACAATATGAATAATGACGGCAGACTAGGATCAAACATATAATTTCATTTCAACTGGACTATCTTGGAAGTTGTATCATCAGCACTTG
>CAZUBA010000044.1:0-12253 GCA_964618565.1 uncultured Candidatus Peribacteria bacterium
ATGGCCGTTTTAGAATCTGCATGAAGACATCCCGACACTTGAGCCCCTTTTGAAATCGGAATCCAAGTACTGAGATGAAATTTGGATCTCTATATTGAAATAGCAAATTGGTTCAATAAAAACAGCAATGCAGCCTTAAGATTCTATAATATCCACTGATGATATCTTGCGCTTAATACCTATGCGGCTCTGGTAAAATTAAAGTTAGTGATTGAGTGAGAAAATGTCGAATTTGAAAAAAGAAGAAGAGTCTGAAAAGTTACGGTAAAGAATCAAGAATGAGAACTTACGATAGAATATGATAAGAAAACCAAGAAAATGAAAATGAGCATAAGGCAGCTGAAAAGAAACTGATGCGATCCCTGCGATAAGAATGCCTATATTGAATTTTCAGAAGAAACTACATGAAAAACTGACGAGCTTACTGTTTTTGTAAGAAAAAAAGTGATTGATTGCCTTGCTTTTGTTCAATATGAAATGAAAAAAGACAGGAAAGAAGACAAAAGGATATATTAATAAATTCGGGAAATGTTATTTTTAGAAATACTGAAATTATCATTCAAATCGCTTCGGGCAAATAAGCTCAGGTCATGACTTAGCATGCTCTGAATTGTTATTTGAGTATTTACGATAATACTTGTGGTCGCAATCTGAAATACAGTTTCAAAAGCTATAGAAGATCAATTCAAATTCTTAAATGTGACCACTTTGGTAGTGGTTCCGGTAAATTCTACAAGCTGACAATCAAAATTGGATGCAAGAGATATAAAGTATGTTATGAATAATTCCAAACATATTTCTATTGGGACTGAATTATTTTTTGGCAGAGCGACTGCGGTTTATAAGGATAAGAAAAAACAATATAATGTTTTAGCCTGAAATGAGAACTTTTCAAAGGCAATGCCACTTTGAATTAAAGAATGAAGATTTTTTTCAGATAGCGAAGCAGTAAGATGAGATAGAGTTGTAATCGTGTGAAAGATAGTCGTTGATGATATATTCTGAGAATGAACGAATCCTGTAGGCAAATCCATTATTATAAGCTGAAAAACTTTTAAGATAATAGGCACTATGCTTTCCTCCGGATGAATATGACCATTTTCATTTGATGATTCGCTTATAATGCCGATAGCTACAACAAATAAATTCCTATCAAGTGCAACAGAGCCTAAGAATATGATTTTCTTGGCTAAGGACATAAGTGTAGTGCCAGATGCGATGGAAGAACTGAAAACAATGTTAAGGAAAAGCCACTGAATCAAACCCTGATCAGATGATGATTTTGCAGTAAGAGATCAATGAACCATACTAGTATTGGCCAGATGAGTTGCTTCAGCTACAAAATATCTGTTAATATGAGTCGGAACTATAGTCCTTGTGGTATCATGAATCTGAATTATGAATGTGATGTTCGCATGAGTGGCAGAAAGGAGAAAAGAAATATGAATCGCAAGATCTATTTGAGCAACCAAGAAATCCATCTTAAGCCAATTTCTGATAGAAAGCGTTATACTCACGATGTTGGGTTGAATTATCGGAATAATCCTCGGCTTATGAGTTATTCTTATATTTAATGCATTCAGTCCTTACAAAGTTGTTAATTCTTCTTCGGGAATAATACTTGCCATAGTATTTGCGTTTGCCACAGGTATATTTTTCTGAATATATCCTGCAAGAAGAGCTGCAAACCTTGACCCTGTAGATGCTTTAAGATAAGCTATATTTTTTTAATATTAAATTTATGTGCCATTGATTAAGGTCTTACTGAAAATATACTGAAGAACCGACATGAGTTGCCCTAGTAAACAATGATATTTTAAAGACCAAAGATGCCGCTTGAGCTAAGGTGGTTAAAATATTTTGATATTATTCTACAGATTTAGTTATACGCTGAGTCAGCTTTCGTGAGGAAATTTCAAGAATCTTAAGATGAGAAGCAAAGAATACAGTCTCTATTTGAGACACTTACACATTATATGAATATGTAACCATTGCGCGTAAGAGTAGGCCAAATCCTTGTAATGATGAATTAGCTGACATGATTATTTCATGTTTGAGCGGAAGACAAGAACTTGTATATGTAAGTGAAGATTGAAAAGTGAATATCTGAAAATCTTTTTTATAAATAAATATAATATGGGCAATAATCTGAAAGAAGATGATAGAAGTTTTTTGGAAGATGCAAAAAGCGAATGATATAGAGTTGAGGTCGTGAATGAAATCAAATGTTCATGATATCATGAATTCGCTTTTGAGACTCCTTGATGACATCTCTTTTCGTATAATGAGATTATGTTCGATGAGTGTCAGTGATGCATAGATGATGAGAATGAATTATGAATAGAAACAGGTAATTGCATCTGTACAAAGGAACAATTTAGAGCAAAGGTTAAGAGAATACTTGATTTGCTTGAAGATTACGAAGAAGATACAATGAGGATATTCGCTAACAATGCTGATTAATTCATAATATAAATATTATCTGCGATATTTGTTCAATTTAAATAAATTACCATGAAAGAAGAAAATATTATTGAAATGAAAGAACTCTACAAATCATATTACTTGGAAAACAATCAAGAAGTGCCAGTTTTGAAATGAGTTAATCTGAAAATAAAGAAAAACGAATTTGTAGCAATAATGTGAGAATCAGGAAGCGGTAAATCGACTCTCTTGAATATAATCTGATTCCTGCATCCATTAACCTGATGAAAATATTTTTTGGATTGAGATGATATCTCTGAAATAAAAGACGATGAAACCCTGTCTTACATAAGAAATAAAAAAATCGGTTTCATCTTTCAGCAGTTCTTTCTATTACCAAGGCTGAGCTCACTTGAGAATGTGGCCTTACCAAGCATATATGCATGAACTTGAGGCGAAAAAAGAGAAGGGATTGCAGCAGAATTATTAGAAAAAGTCTGACTTTGAGAAAAAATATTTAATAGGCCATGAGAATTGTCTGGCTGACAACAACAAAGGGTGGCAATAGCAAGAGCTCTGGTAAATAATCCAGAAATACTTCTAGCAGATGAACCTACCGGTAATCTTGACAGTTCAACAACCCAAGAAATAATGAAACTGATATCAGACTTCAAAAAGCAAGGGAAAACAATTATAATGGTAACGCATGCTCGGGATGTCGCCAAGTATGCAGATAGGATTATCTTCCTGAAAGATGGAAAAGTTATAGATGAAAATTATACATTTTAAGGAAATAAAAAAATATGAATTATAGAGATTATCCCTGACAGACAATTATAGAAATTGATTGAAAGATAACATGAATAGCTGCATTAAGGAATAATATTTCAGAATCGGTTATTGAGAACATCAAATGAGAAAGGAATTTTGAATATTTATTAAGGCTTATAAATATTCATATCTGCAAATTAAAAGACGTAAGCAATCAGAACGAGGATAAACTGATAGAATTGATAGAAGAAATCATAAAATTAAAATTAAATCAGGAACAAATCAATAAATTGTCTCGTAAGTTAAAAAAGATAATCAAGTCCAACAAATCAACTTGCAGTTGAAATGCATTGTATAGCATTATTCAGGAATCTGATTTAGATTTCAAATATGATTTTCTTTTTGAAGCAGTTATAGATGATCCATATTATAACAATAAGTGAAATGCAACTGATCATTTCATTTCATTGCTTGCTGAAAGATATTGAGCCCATAATAAATCAGGCAAAAAAATAACTTATTCATATATAGCAAAACAAATTTATGAACAACAATTTGAGATATGAAGCATGAAGCTTTCAAAAGAAGATCAAAATAGGCTGCTGACAATATTCTCTCATAATAAATTTATTGAAAATTATGGGCAATATAAAGCATTATGGCTACTAGTTTACTTTGGAGAAATAAATAACATAAAAAATGAAATAATACAGAAAATTAGTTGTGTATTGGATAATCTTGTAAATTACATAGAAAGAAATGATTATAAAGCAAGGGGAGATAGAAATATTACAGGCAAACTCGATATGATAATTTTTATGCTGAATTCTTTAAGGCATTCAGAAGAATACAATTTTGAAATTATAAATGCTTTGATAAGCCTAACTGAAGATTTGAAATGAATAAAATATATTAGCAAAGCTCAAATAGAGAACTTTAAATCAATTATAGGTGGATTTTGTACAAGTTCACATGCTTTAAAGCTTATTGATTATAAATGAGAATGAAAGGATTGGGCAACAAATGAGATTACAAAATGAGTAAAGAAATCTGTTGATGAATCACTGATTAATCCAATTGAAGCCATTATCTGAAGCCTTGAAACAAAAATCTTCAAAGAAAGAAAGCCCGTTAGCTTTATCGATGAAGATTTTAAGACACTATTCATGCTTTTAAAAGAACTGAAAGAGCCAAGTGAAACGGAAGGCGAGAAGATTATCACATTCTTCAAGTCGCTTGCAATGCTTAAAAAATCATCCATTGAAAGTAAAATTCTTTATGAAAGCCTTTCAGTGACAAATAATCCTTTGATTGGGGAAATATTCAAATATTCCTCATTCAATGAAGTAAGCTGAAGCTGCAGATATTATGCTATAAAAAATTATCTTGAAACTGAACTTAGAAAATTAAATTTATGAGAAGATTTTGAGAATAATTTTATTAAAAATGAATCATATCTGGTACTAGTCGATAAAGAAGGATGCGGGGAAAAAATCACCCTTGAGTTTACAGAAATTCTCAAAAAAATATACACTACAGATAATCTTGCTGACAACTCATTAATGCAATATAAGGCCCTGTCGCTCTTAATATATTTTTGAATTCATGATATAGAAAATCTGATTTTTCAAAGAATCAGAAAAACAATTCCAAAGATCGATTATATTGCAAATCTCAATAATCAACCGACACAAAAAGATATATCAGTGCTGAAATGACTTATTTATGATCTCAAATGACTTTTTGCGATTACTTGAGATCCTGGTATAAAAAAATCTATTGAAACAATAAATGAAAATATTGAATTTGATAGCTCAGATGCCCCAGAGAAGAAACATGAAAAAATCAGAAGGATACTTCAAGAGGCCAGAAATGTATATCATATGAAAGGGCTTAATAAAAGAAATCCCATTATAAGCGATAACAATATTATAAAAATAATCGGGAATGATCCTATACCTAATCTAGAATCCGATATCCATCAAGATGAATCTTGAAATACCATATTCACCTTCCCCATCTGCATTTTATGAACAGAAACCCTTAAAGAGGATAAAAGAAAGTCATTATCCAAATTTTCAAAAATACTTTATGAAACCCTTGTTCAAAATACAAAATGATTTGATGTTTATAATAAAGAGATTCTTAAAATCATAAAAGAGCTGCTCAAGAATTCTTTGGATCATACCGATAAAGAATCATACTTCTGAATCAGAATCACACGAAATAAGGGAAATTCTCAAATAAAAATCTCATTTATTATTGCTGATAAATGAGATTGAATAAAAGATAATGTCATAAAATCAACCTGAATAAATGACCTTAGCTTTGAGGAAGCTTATGAAATAGCCATGACCCACAGTTGGAGCTCAATATGATGAAGTAATTTTTGAGTATGATTATGGGCGCTTCCTGAGATGGCCAAAAGCATAGGCATGGATGTACGCGCCTATGATAATTGACAAGAATTTATTTTTAACAAGTCAGGCGAACATGAAGAAATATTTAAGACTGATGAATCTATAAAATTCTACATTGTCTGAGACATGACAATAAATAAGGAATAAAATTGACATAGGATTTATATATGATACCCCTTAAAGGGTTCAGATATTTACAGCTTTTTTTCAATAAAACTTATTCACAGCCTCTATGGCGTGCATAAGTTTTTTGTTTTTTTCAAATGTTACATTATTTATATCATCCAGTGATAATTGTTTGGGGATATATTCCTTGAAATCAGATAATATGACGCCAGTTGAGCGATATTCTAGAGAAAAAGGAACCTTAGAATTAAACACTTCTCTTAATCTTGCCAATAAATCTGTCCTGATATTCGTATGGGCTTCAAAGTTGAAGTCATAGGCATATCTGCAAAAGTCCTTATCCCTTAAATAAACTGCAATATTTTTCAATTCAAGATTATATTTTGTAAGAATAAAATAAGCTTGATTGAAATGCTCTACAATCTGAGACCACAAGAAGTCCTTATCATTGGTTATTTTTTTATTGAAAGAGGAAGTCCGGGAGATTGACTTTGGAATAGGATTCCCGCTGAAATCCATAATATCGGCTCAATTAAGCTCCAGCCAGAGATCGGTTCAATTCTTTCCAAGCATTTCATCCACAGACCAAAAAGATAATCTACGGAAATCTTCGATTGTCTTACATACATATTGTAATTTTTCTCATGTTTTTTTCCCTATGAAAGGCGTGTCGGTAACTTTCAATTTTGACAACATTTTAGATACGGGCTCATCCTCAAACGCTACAAATTCTCAAAATGGCTTATTGATATCAGAAAATATCTTTGCTTTGATTTTGGTGTTTGCTATCCCCACCGAAACTGGTATTCATATACATCTTCTGATTTCTTTTTTTAAAAAAATCGCAAATTCAAGGTAATCCATCTTATGATACTCAGCAATTCAAGTTATATCCATAAATGCTTCATCTATTGAGAAAATTTGAATTGAATTGGAATAATCTCATAGAAATGTGGTGAATCTTTTTGAAATCTGCTTATAGAATCTTAAATCCGGATGAATGAGAATAAATTCTTTACCTAATATTCTTCTTGCCTCCCAAACAGGAGTTCAGGTCTTAATTCAATATTTTTTTGCTTCATAACTTGCTGCGACTATTATCTCTCAACCCACACATACACATTTTCCTTTCAATGATGGATTTCTGTAAATTTCACAAGAAGCAAAAAAACTATTGCAATCAACATGCGCATAAACTTTATTTGAGGAATTGAATTTCATGCAGAGAGTTAAAGATTGAAAGAGTTAAAGAGTTAAAGATGAAAAGATTGAGAGATTGGAGAGATGGAGAGATGAAAAGGGCATATAGCTTATATTTTAAGTCATCTCATATCTCCAATAATTATATTTATCATCTGATTTAATATTTTCCCAACCTTCTTTTCTATAATAATCATTAAAACCTGATAATTTTAAACATGCTCCTTCAAATGATGCATATCAGGTGAATTCTAGCATTTTCTTTACAAGTCATCTTGAGCGAAAATCTTTATCTATGGCAAATTGATATAATGAAACTACTTTATCTCTTTTTCTTGCATAAAACCGAAGTCATCAGATGACCTCATCTCTGCATGTAATTATTATTATCTGCCCTCTATCTATCGCTGCTGAAACTCAATAAGGGCAGAGGAATTCATAACTTATTACAGCGTCATTATCTTTTAAGACATTTTTAAGGAAAAAGCCTATAGCCTTGTTCTTATCGGCCGCTTCAGCAAATTTTATCTTTAAAAGCATAGGATAGCATTAAAATATAATTTTATTAAAAATTATCTTCTTTGATCTACAAATCCTCAAATATATTTTGCCTTATAAACTTCAGTTCAATCTATCTTTATTATTTCTTCACCAAAAAAATCATCGATATCTCAGGTATAATTATTAATGTATATACTCTTACCGCTCTCAAGAGACCTTGGTCATCTATAAGGATTGTCTTCGGGAATATTACGAAGGGCTTCCTGCAGTATCGTATACACTTCTTGAAAATCTTTACAAGTCTCGGCCACATTTCAGTAATAAACCATCATGTAAACAGGCAGTCCATTGTAAAAAACAACCTCTCTTCAACCATATGGCTCTCATCAGAAATAATTATCATTATATTCCCAATGTCACTCACTGAAAACAATAGTGGTCGATTTGTCTTCATTTATAGTTTTCATTTTTGAATCTCCAGAGGCATAAGTGGATTTTTTGGCTTCTGAAAGAAATCTGCAAAGATCATTTTTATCAAACATAATGTAATTGGTTAATTTATAGATTTAGCAATTATATTTTCTATGTACCTACAACGACTCAAAAGATAAGTTTTCATTCCACCCCGGAGGGGCTGTCATTTCGAGCGTCAGTCGAGAAATCCCTTTAAACATATTTCCTTATCACACCTACAACAACTCAGAATATTGACAAATCCTCATTGGGGTATATATCTCAGTATGCCTTATTGGCAGCCCTCAGAAAAGATCTTCATTTAGCATCCTTTTGCAGGAATTTAATCGTATAAACTCAGTCAAGGATGGCAATCACCAGATTTCAACTGAAAGGAATTTTTGCGGTATCGACAATTGCAATATCTCAAGGAAGGATACCGGCTCACAACATGCTTTCACCCTTTATTCTGATGCTTATTGTAGTGCTCGGGCGCTCAATAAGAAACTGCTCAAGGGATATCTTGTATGAATCATCTTCACCGACAAAAGACGAGAATCAGGCACTGACTCATTCTTCAAAAAGTGTAATTGTTGTCATGTTATATTAAAAAATCTAATTGTTCCAGCGGGATATCAATCGATAATCCGTGTTCTATGGCATCTTTCCAGGTATTCTTATTCTCTAGGCTCACTTCAAATATCTTATTCGGGTAAGCTATCAGCATCTCGTCTCATGACCAGAAATGTGCATAATATTTTGCAGGTTTTATAAATCATGCGAGTTTCATTATCTGATCTTTATCCATCATTACAGTGAATATATGCCATCTATCTTCTGGCTCTTCATCAGAAGTGATTTCCAACTCTAGGATCTTGATGTCATTCAATATCCTATTGTCAGTAAGGCTTTCTTCTATTATGGCTCATTTGTACATAAATTTGGATTGTTAATTATTAAGATAATTTTAAAATCAAACCGAAGTTTTTCATAAATATTGCTGAATTTTTAAAAACAAAGATACCTGCCTGCCGGCAGGCAGGTTTGTGTACGAATTGAGCGCTAAAGTGAATAGTTAAATCTATTTCAAGTAAAAACGAAGATATTTATGTGATAGCTGCGTACCACAGCGAGTCGTAACGGAAGTTACGGTGAGTGCGGAACGCAAAGCTAGAACGTAAAGATCGATGTTTTTACTTGAAATTGAAAACGTCGACCACCTTGCCGTTTATCTCAACCGTATCATCCTGAGAAAGAACTATCGGTGTATGTTCGGAATCATTAGATTGCGGCAATAAGTAAGTGTCTTCTCATTCTTTTTTGATTTTTTTGACAGTTGCAAAACCGTTTACTATGCAGACATACGCTCAACTGGAATCATTCTGCCATCAGAAATCCTTGTTTACAAGAACATAACAGCCATCTGAAAGCACTTTTCAATTTATTACAAAGTTATTCATAGAAGTTCATTCCAATTTCAGGCAGAAATATCTTCCGGAATCTCATTTGATTATGGATTTTGATATCAGAAGCGAACCTAGATCATTCTCTTCTCAATATTTAAGAGGTCTTCATGCATTTGCAAAACCCAATATAGGAATAGGAATGGCGAGCTGAGAGCCCACAATCCTATCTCATAATCTGATAGAGCGATAGCCTCATCCTCTATGGATAAATCATTTTTCTTCAAGATACTCAAGAAATTGAACAACTCATCTTTTGCTTTTTATAGAAAGCGTATTCTGTAATTCTTCCAGAGTGGGAGATTCTCAATGCCTCTCAATGAACGCGACTATTGCATCCAAGACTCTCTGTTGTTTGTCTGTTAACATAAGTTTAATATTAAAAAAATAATTATGCAGTTTAAAAACCAAATTCACTATAAGATTCACCTTTGAAAATGCTTTCAAGGGCGTATCTTATATATGGAATAGTATTTTTAGGTATATTGTCCACAGGAAACCATCTTAGCTCATCGCATTTATGTGGCTCCTTATTTACAGGTTCTCAAATGAAATTATCGACTGACATAAAGAAATCAATATATTCTCTTGTATCCTCACCGTCAATCAAGCGCCTATGCATAGTGTGGATAATCCTTATATTCTGAGGATTGAATTCCAGGGAGGATTCTTCCATTGCTTCTCTTGCCATCGCTTGTCTGAAAGTTTCATTTCAATCGAGATGTCAGGCTACCAAGCTATAATTGCCATCTTCATATCCAGTATTGAAACGTCTCAGCATAAGGATACTGTCTTCTCTTATAAGAACAAGATAAATGGCGGGTATTATTTTATGTCTTTGTTTAAGCATATTGGAAATATAAATTAAAAGTAGAAAGTTCTTGCTGTCATTTTCGTACTTATAAGCCTATCTATAGTTAAGTGGAATCTATCTATTCTATAATTCTTTTCTTAAAGCAGTAACACTTACACTTTCTATTCTCAATTGCTTTATACACAAAGTATATATAAGTGTATATAAATTGCAAATTAATTTTTTTAAAAAACTTTTTTTCTTTTCAGAGAAATAGGTTATACTTTGCTTATATTAATTAACTTCAATTCATGATTACAAAAAACAACAACGCATTTACTCTTGTGGAACTAATAGTAGTCATAGTAATCCTGGCAATTCTCGCCACAATTGCTTTCTTATCATTCAGCAATCAATCCTCTTGAGCCAGAGATTCTGCACGTCTGTCAGATATATCAAGCATAAGAAAATGAATAGAGGTTAAGGTGGCCGTAGGCTGAGTCATTCCTGTGCCAGCAAATCCCGCTATATATGCGTGAGCATCAGCTTTTAGTTGAATCACATGAGTGACAATATCTGCATGAACAATAAATAATTCCATACTTCCGGCAATATCTGCATGAATAAAAGATCCTTCATGAACCGAATATAAATATTCAACAATATCAAAATGATGAGCCCCTCTTTTTTATCAAATTGCCATTGAACTTGAAAATCCAATTTCACATATAAATAAGCTAAACCCATTCAATTCTCACAAAGATTCGTTTACAAGTTTCTGAGATTCAGCAACAAGTAAAGTCACATATTTAAAATGAAGCTATAGTTTTGATCCATCTCTTCCGTCTCTATTTTTACTGACAGGATCAACTGCGCCTGAGGACTGATGAATCTTCAATCCTGATATATGTTTTGTGCTTAATAATTCAACAACAAACACTATTTCTAACGCAAGTAACTGTATTCAGAAAAAAAATATGGCGCTGAAAGACTATGATAGTTGACTTATCGCCATGTGGGATATGCAGACTACAGAGAGCTCATGATGAATAACATACCTTAAGGATATAAGCGGCAATTGATGGAATGGTAAATGTTACGGAGATAACACACTTTCATGATCTTGTTGATCTGTAGGCCCTTCTTTTGTATCATGAGGAATGCTTTTCAATTGAATGACTTGATCTTCTATAAAGATACTTAATTCAACGGGCATGCTAGCATGAGAAAAACAAATGACTATAATCTGAAAAATGTCATGATATTGCAACACAGGATGAAATTGTGCGATAATAAGAGCCTGAGCAAATACAGCCTCAGTTAAATCATTAAATTTCAGAAGATGAATCGTATGGTGAGAATTGTCGACGAATAATTTGAATTATAAGAATCTCAGCTCAACAATCACTGTAGCTGAAGGCTCTGCTGCATTTTGAGCAATGACATATGATTGATCTAAAATAAAGATCTATTTGAATTGAAATCTTACCAATCAGGCAGTTTTGTCATGAATCATATCAACATCCAACTGGGATTGGTATATGTGAAAAATAACTCCAACTGATCCAAATTGAACTTTTTCGGGGACCATTTCGGAAGTAAAGATCTACAATAGAGCACTGTCTGATTCTGAAATCTACCAACAAGCCAAATCGGCCTGATTTTAGATGAAATCCTATATTTTTATTTTTTAATTTATTATTGATGTATAAGACAAAAAACAACAACGCATTTACTCTTGTGGAACTAATAGTGGTCATCGTGATACTTGCAATATTAGCAACAATCGCATTTCTATCATTCTCTTTGCAGTCGGCTTCTGCTAGGGATTCAACACGTCTGACTGACATAAGCAACATCTCAAAATGACTATGAGTGTTCAATGCTGTCGCGGGCAAGCTGCCGATGCCTGATGATGCAATCACGATATCAGCCTCATGAACTGTAATCCGATATCAATGATACGCATGAAGCTCTGTCCTCAATATGATAAAGATTTCAAATTGATGAAAGGATCCTTTGTATAATTCCTCATATTATACGTATGCCACAAATGCTGGCCAGAATAAGGTTCAGATATTATGATTCCTTGAGGATTGAAG
>CAZUBA010000045.1:0-3727 GCA_964618565.1 uncultured Candidatus Peribacteria bacterium
TTATGTGATTAAGCAACAAAAGGCCTAGAGCTCTCAATTACGCTGTTACGAAAAAATGAGCCAAGTCAGGAAGAAAAATAGAGAATACAATCGCTCATTACAAGAAGCTTAACGAAAGGATTGCTTTCGAAGGTCAAACAAAATGGCTAGAAAATGCATTAGTATTCGTTAAGGTTAAATTAAGAAAATACTCTATAAACATTAATAAGATTTAACATGCCAAGATTAACTACAAAGGCTCATAAAAAATTGAGAAGAGCAAACGAAAGAATCACTAAAAAGATGCGAAAATTACAAAAATAATCTTTTGCATTTTACGGATTTTTTCATAAAATTTACTAGCTTTTAAACCAAGTATTTATTTTTATTTATTTAATTTTTTTAAAATTATGGCAACTTTTGATCGCTCAAAGCCACACTTGAACATTGGTACAATCGGACACGTTGATCACGGTAAAACTACTACAACTGCCGCTATATCTATCGTTCTTAACAAAAAATTCGGTACTGGTGAAGTAACTGAATTCGCAAAAATCGACTCAGCTCCAGAGGAAAGAGCAAGAGGTATAACAATCAACACTGCTCATATCGAATATGAAACAGGAACTAGACATTACGCTCACGTTGACTGTCCAGGGCATGCTGATTATGTTAAAAACATGATTACCGGTGCTGCACAAATGGATGCTGCAATCCTAGTGGTTGCTGCTACTGATGGACCGATGTCTCAAACTAGAGAACATATTCTTCTTGCTCGTCAAGTCGGTGTTCCTTACATCGTTGTTTACATGAATAAATGTGACATGGTCGGTGACGAAGAAATGCTAGATCTTGTAGAAATGGAAATCAGAGAACTTCTTGCTAAATACGAATTCCCAGGTGATGACACTCCAGTTATCCGTGGTTCTGGTCTAGTAGCTTTAGAAAATCCTTCTGATATGGATAAAGCTTACGGTGCTAAATCAATAATCGAACTATTTGAAGCTATTGAAAAATTCGTTCCAGTTCCAGAAAGACAACTTGATAAGCCTTTCCTAATGTCAGTTGAAGATGTTTTCTCTATTAAAGGTAGAGGAACAGTAGTTACTGGTAAAATCGATCAAGGTATCATCAAAGTTGGTGAAGAAATCGAAGTAGTAGGTCTTAAAGATACTAGAAAAACTACTGTTACATGAGTAGAAATGTTCCACAAACAACTTGAACAAGGTCAAGCTTGAGATAATGCAGGTCTTCTTCTAAGAGGTATTGAAAGAGATGATGTTGAAAGAGGACAAGTTCTTGCTAAACCAGGATCAATCAAACCACATACAAAATTTGAAGCTGAGGTTTACGTACTTACAAAAGATGAAGGTGGACGTCATACTCCTTTCTTCAAGGGGTACAAACCACAATTCTATTTCCGTACTACAGACGTAACTTGAGCAATTGAATTGCCTGCTGGTGTAGAAATGGTAATGCCTGGTGATAACATCAAAATGACTATCGAGCTAGGTGCTCCTATCGCGATGGATCAAGGTCTTAGATTTGCTATCCGTGAAGGTGGTAGAACAGTAGGATCATGAGTTGTTGCTAAGGTTATAGCATAATTCTAAAAATTGTAATTTTATACGCTTAGACTCTGGCTTGCTAGAGTCTAAGAAATAAAGTTATAATTAATATTATAATTTCTAATTTGTAATTCTTTCTTATGTCTGCTAAAAAAACAGGAAATATCAGAATCGTAGTTAAGGCTTTTGAGCATAAACTAATAGATGAGGCAGTTAAAAAAATTGTTCTTACCGCAAAAGATTCTTGAGCAATAGTTGTGGGACCAATTCCACTTCCAACAAAAATCGAAAAGATAACTGTTAACAGATCAACTTTCGTTAATAAAGATGCTCGTGAACAATTCGAAATCAGAAGACACAAGAGAATAGTTGATATAAAAGATCCGACTCCAAAAACTCTAGAACTACTTCAAGGTATCAATATTCCATCTTGAGTAGGTGTCGATATAAAAGTTATGTAATACCTTTTCTTTAAGCCAAAAGCTTAAATCTTCGAAAACAAATTTATAATTCCTAATAAGTATTCAACATGGCACGTGTATGTCAATTGACTGGTAAGAGAACAAGTACTTGAAATAATGTTTCTCACTCAGTCAGAAGAACAAAAAGAACATTTCAACCAAACCTGTTTTGGAGAAATATTAAAGATCCTGCAACTGGACTTATGTTTAGAATGAGATTGAGCGCTAAGGCTATCAAGACTCTTAAACTAAAAGGGGTTCTTTAAAAGACTTTAGAACTTGGAACTTGAAACTTAGGGCATTGACTTAAGTTTCAATATCCAAAATCTAAGTTCTACCACATTTTTCGCCCGGATGGTGGAATTGGTAGACACGCAGGACTTAAAATCCTGTTCCTTCGGGAGTGCGGGTTCGATTCCCGCTCCGGGCACCAATTAAAATAAATTAAGGCAAAATGTTTTTTGATTCGAATTCCTTCGGGATTCAAAGGGGATTGAATAAAAGGGCATTTTGTCTTAGTAAACCAGAGATAAAAATTTGTCTTTGTACACTAATTAAATACAATTAATTACAGATTAATTCAATTTGTAGTTTATAACTTATAACTAATTTACTCATGTTAAAGATTAGACTTTCTAGAGCTGGACGTAAAAATCTTCCTTTCTACAGAATAGTACTTACAGAAGCTAAAAAAGCTCCTCAACACGGATACCAAAAGGTTCTTGGTTTTTATAATCCAATTACAAAAGAATTGAAAATTGATTCAGATGAGGCTCAAAAGCATATTTCAAACTGAGCTCAATATTCAGATAGTTTGAAAAAGATCCTTGAAAGAAACAAATAGTTTTATTTTTTAAAATTTTTTTATAATGGACGCAGTAGATTTTTTAAAATTCATCGTTACATCTCTAGTTAAAAATGTAGAAGATGTTGAAATCGAAAGAAAAGACGATGATATGGGTACATTGCTTTTACTAAAAATCAATAAAGACGATATGGGTACTGTAATAGGAAAGGGTGGTAAGACAATCGATGCTATCCGCACTGTCCTAAGAGTATTCGGATCAAAAACTAATGCAAGAGTCAATCTTAAAGTTGTTGAATAATAAAAAAAAGTTCCTTAACAAAGGAACTTTTTTTTCTAAAATCTCCTTTACATTTTCACTTCATTAATTATAGTGCTAGTGATTTAAATAAATAATAAAAAAAAATTATGTTTTTTGAAATTGCAAATGCAGCCTCTGCTGCAGGTGACATATGAATAGATCCGACTAAAGCTTATGCAATAGAGGATATCATCAGAGTGGCGATAGCTCTTGTCGTGCTTTTTTCTTGAATGCTTGCCGTCTTCTTCATTATCTGGTGATGAGTGATGCTAATCCTATCTGGTTGAAAGGAAGAAAAAACAAAACCTGCAATAAATAGCATCCGATATTCTGTCATCTGACTTATAGTAATCATCCTGTCTATATTCCTTGCGCCGAAAGTAGGTGATATGCTCTGACTGAATGTTTCACAATATATCTCTCCCAATGCGATATTCTCTACTATACAAGATTTATCAAACAAGTTCTTTTGATCAAAAGATACAATCAATATAGATGTTGATACTGGGCAAGATGAATTGCCTGCTGATTTTTCAGATTTATAAGCTATTGAAAATTAAAAAATCCTCTCCGGAACCCCCGGGGGGGGTTTTTTTTTTTTTTTTTTTTTTTT
>CAZUBA010000045.1:3737-10761 GCA_964618565.1 uncultured Candidatus Peribacteria bacterium
TCCGGAACCGGAGAGGATTTTTTAATTTATTTTTTTCTTGAATATCTTCTCTTTCAGTATATGTTTTCAATTTAAGCAATCATAAAACTTGTAGTAAGTATACTTGATTGTCAAGACAGAATTATTTATAGAATATTCAAAAGTATTTATTGGCAGCTCGCTCTCGACGGTTTTTGATTTCCCATTTGAAAGTAAGTTCGCCCAATCATCTATATTGTCATCCCAAGTCGATTCGTCTATGATGTTATTGGGATAAATTATTCACTCATAGGCTTTGCTAATGATATTTCAAGACGATGAGTATAAAGACGAATCTCATTTCATTAAATATGGAAGGTTTTCTGAATAGACTAGGCTTCCTCCTGATAAGAATTCTATTTTTGCTCAATAATTTCCTGGTCAAGCAGGAGTTGGTCATAGATTATTTATTTTAATCTGATACGGAGTATTTGAGTTGAGATTCTTGATTCATCAAGTGAATGAATACGTAAGGCTTGATCATGAGGAAACACTATCTCCAATCACGGAAGTTATTCAAGAAAATGTAAAATCATCCCTATTGACGGGCAAGCTGACGCTGCTTATTCAATCGAAGGTTATTCGGATTTTATTAAAGCTAATATTTTTCGTCAGTTTGAAATCAAAACTCGGATTGTTTCATGATGACGGTTCATCTTTTATTATCAGAATTTCTCATTTTCAAGAGTTCGCCACATATAATTCAGATCCTGTAAAATAGATGTCAGTAGGAGAGATTAATCATTCATCTTGGCTTAATATTTTTTTAATCTTTTTAATGGTCTTGTCATAAGCCAGTATCCGATTATTTCAAGTATCCGCTATATACAAATATAGGGGAGTTTCAATTATTGCGTTTGGTTGGGATAGTTCTGTTTGCAATGGTTCATCTTCATTGATTACGTCTCAAATATTTCCAGTTCATATGACTCTTGTAGAGCTTAATGTTATGCTGTTGTTCAATGGATCTATGGCATATCATCAGTAAGTGTTGCCATGGGTTGATTCAGGTAGCAATTGCTTTATTGCAATTTTTTTAATTGTTCAAGTTGCCGTCACAGAAGATCAGAATGCATCACAATATCATGTAGAAGTCTTGACTCATATGAATGTGATTGGCATGGAAAAATTTGAAGTGGATAGGAATATTCAACTTTCATATAAAGAGATTCCTGTAAAGGACATAAGAACTCCGCTTCAGGAAGTCGAAGCAATAACATCCATGAGCTTCTGCTCAAAGCTTGAATTAGAATTCATCGAGGTTAGTATTTTTTGGCTTCTTGTATTATTTTTTAGCGTTGTTCAAGTAAAAACCATAACAGAAGTCATCAGAAGTGCTGAGATGGCTACAGCAATCAGTATTTCAATCAATGTGAATCATTTATTAGAGCTCTGAGCTTTTCTTGTTTGGGACATTGGGGAGGGGGTTAGATCTTTTTTGATAATACAAGATTCAACAGCTTATCCGATATTTCTTCTGCAGTCAGCATATTCCCATTATCATCTTCACACTCAAGTATAGTGTAGTTATGAAAATATTTCGGCAGATACTCTTTTCAGACTTTAAGCGAACATTCCTGATGCTTGACATCTTTTTCGGCCAGATCCAGTCATCATTCATGAATATATCATCTGTTCTCTTCAGTTTTTTTCTGGATCATATTCTTAATGTTTTCCATAGATAATGAAAGGAATACTATGATATCCGGCTTAGGAAGCGAAGCTTTCCCGAATTCAAAATCATAAACCCAATCAAAGAACTTATGAAGCCCTTCAGTATCGTTATCTTCGAGATACTTGGTTCATCTATGGATGAAATTAGAAACGGAGTACCTATCAGAGACTAGGAAATCATTTGAATTCAATTTTTCCACAATCTTTGGCATCTGCTCAAACCTGTCTAAGATATAGAAGCTCGATGAGATATATCAATTCAGCTCAGACGGATGTCCGTACGCTCAATGCAAAAAATTCTCTACGAATCTGCATGATCATTCTCAATATGCTGGAAAAGTCACAGAATCCGCGCTGTATCACATTTTAATCAGATTTTCCACAAGAAGCCTCGTTTGGGTTGCTTTTCAAGCTCAATCTACTCATTCTATGGCTACAAACATCTTTATTTTGGGTTTAAGATTATACGTTTCAATTCTAAAAAAATTATGTAATTTTGCAAAAAGAAGTTAAATATGATAGACTGATGCTATACATCATATCTTTCTTATGAATAAACTAAAAGAAACAGCAGAATTAGAAAAAGCTGACATTATACTTAAAATGGTTGAGGAGTATAAGAACACTTTTTTGGAGGCAAAAAATGTGCTGATGGGTATAAAGGCTAATGGGAAGAAAATAACAAAAAGAAAACTTGATAAGATCTTCGAACTGGCAAATCTCCAGAAGCAAGAGTTGCTTCAGATTATTGAAAGTTGCAGCGATTCAGAATTCAGAGAAATCAGAAATGAGATAGAAGAAAGATCAAAGACACCATGAATTGGAAAATGGGTTTATATGGAGTTAAGGGCCTGACTTATAAATTTAAAAAATAAGCCTTCTTAATATGAGAGAATGAATAAGGGAATATCCCGCACGTTCGGAATTAGCAAAATCAGAAGAATCGTTTGATGAACTTTTTTCTTTAGTGGATAGAAATTCATCTAAAGTGGAGTTGGATGATAAGATTCAAGATATAATGACTTATTTATGAAAAATTTGAGATGTTAATATTATAAATAGATTTTTGGACAGGGAATATGAATTGGTTAATAGGGATTGAAGATTTGATGCAGGCAAAAGACTGCAACTCAAACAGATAATCTGAGAGATAAGAAAAGAATTCCCAAAGACAAAGCTGGATGGTTATTGAATTTATGATGAATCAAAATCTTTCGATAAGATACCGCAAATAATACAGATATGATTCATTTCAAGGAATCCTCCTGTAGAATGACTAACTAATGCTGAAAAGATAAATATTTATGAAAGACATCATGTTTCATATAGGAATACTTGAAAATCAAGGATATTTTGAAAAACTTTAGACAAAGAACACCTAGATAAGCTTTCATGAATAAGCAACATAAATTGAAATTGAATCCTTAATGATTGAGATAATTGAAAATGTACTTTAAAATTCTGAAAGTTTTCAGAATCTTATAATGTGAGTTATAATAATTGAGAATTGCAGCTTACTGATGCTAAAACTAATGAGGTAGTCGCGTGATTATTGATAAATAATATGTTACTCAGAAAAAGCAGATGAGAAGTTAGAATGGAAATAAATTCATACAATAAAAAAATTGTGATATTTTTTAATATATCATGAATGAATTTTAGATAAAAAACATATATTTCATATCAAAATCGTTTAATTGTTTTTTCTCAAAATTTAACCACTACAAAGCCTAACAAAAGCTAAAAAATCTTTTGCAAAAACTCTAAAAATACGTATATTTTAAAAGCAATTTTTATTCGTTATACGTATTTTTTTTATGTCAGAAAATCTAGACCCAGAAGTGAGTGAACTTTTCCCAGAAGAAAGCGAAAAAACGCCTACTGATACAAGCTCAACAACATCAGCCGTCTCGTATATATGAGATCAAGATAAATCAATAGTGACAGAAATGGAAACATGTTACATTGATTATGCCATGTCTGTGATATGTCAACGTGCTTTACCTGATATCAGGGATTGATTGAAACCAGTTCACAGAAGAATTCTTTATGCAATGCATGAAGGTTCATTGAAGGCGAGTGGTAAACACCGTAAATCAGCAAGAGTTGTCTGAGATGTTCTAGGTAAGTACCATCCACACGGAGATACTTCCGTTTATGATGCCATGGTACGTATGGCACAATATTTCTCTATGAGATATCCTCTAGTAGATTGACAGGGTAACTTCGGCTCAATGGATTGAGATGGTGCTGCCGCGATGCGTTATACCGAGGTAAAGATGACAAGATTGACAGAATACCTTCTGGCTGATATCGATAAAGATACCGTTGACTGGAGGGATAATTATGACGCATCTACACAAGAACCAACAGTTCTGCCTACCAGATTGCCTAATTTGCTTTTAAACTGAGTGATGGGTATTGCAGTAGGTATGGCGACTAACATACCACCTCATAATTTGAGAGAACTGCTTGATGCAATTCTTTTCATCATCCGTCATCCGAATCCATCTGAGATTACTGTAGAGGATTTGATGGACTTCATAAAGTGACCAGACTTCCCTACAGGATGAATAATATACAATAAAAAAGATATACTTAATGCTTATGCGACATGAAGATGAAGTGTCATTTTAAGATGAAAGGCAACAATAGATGAATTAAAAAACGGTAAAAGAGTTATCATTATAACAGAAGTTCCATATCAATTGAACAAATCAAATTTTGTAATTAAAATCGCTGATCTTGTAAGAGATAAGATCATTGTTTGAATAAGCGATATCAGAGATGAATCCAACAAAGAGGATGTGCGTGTCGTTATTGAGCTTAAAAAAGATGCTTTCCCAAAAAAGATATTAAACCAATTATATAAACTAACTCCGCTTCAGACAAGTTTCTGATTCAATATGATTGCTCTTCATGAGCGCGGAATCCAACCAAAATTATTCAATCTTCTAGAGATACTTGAAGAATTCATAGAACACAGAAGAGAAGTTGTAACAAGAAGAACTAAGTATGAACTATGAGTTGCAGAGGCTAGAGCACATATCTTAGAATGACTTAAAATAGCTCTGGACAATATCGATGCGGTTATCGCGACGATAAAGGCTTCAAAAACTAGAGAAGAAGCACATACTAATCTGATGGAAAAATTCAAGCTTTCTGAGAGGCAAGCCCAAGCCATTATGGAAATGCAATTGCAGAGATTATCTGGATTAGAACGTCAAAAGATTGAGGACGAATTGACTGAAAAACTATTACTTATTGCTGACCTAAAAGATATTCTAACTAAACCGGAAAGAGTTAATACAATAATCGGTACAGAACTGGAGGAAATAAGAGAAAAACATTGAGACGAGAGAAAGACTCTTGTAAATGAATGAGCAATCTGAGAATTCAATCCGAAAGATACTATCCCAAATGAGGATATTGTGATTTCATTATCTAAGAATTCATACATCAAAAGAATGAAGTCATCATTATTCAGAACTCAAAGAAGAGGATGAAGATGAGTCAATGTTGCTGTAAAAGATGAAGATGAAGTTAAGTTTCTTCTTTCAACCAAGAACCATAACGACCTTCTATTCTTCACGAATACGGGCAGAGTATTCTCGCTTCCTGCCTATGAAATCCCAGAGACTCAAAGGGCAGCAAAATGACAACCGATAATCAATCTATTGTCACTTCAAAAAGATGAGGATATTACCACTATACTTGATATGAATAGCATCAATGGGAAACATTTCGTTCTCATAACAAAAAACGCAATAGTGAAAAGGCTTGATCTTGAAGATGTTCAGAATATAAGATCTTCAGGTTTGATAGTAATGAAGCCAAAAGATTGAGATGAACTCGGTTGGGTTAAGGTTACAAACTGAGAAGACAATGTCCTTATAGTTTCTAAGAAATGAAAAGCTATACAATTCAATGAACAAGATGTGCGCGTAATGGGCCGTGCTGCCGCATGAGTAAGGTGAATGAGAATGTGAAAAGATGATTGTGTAATTGAGGCCGACGTTGTATCTGAATGAGATAAATATGTGTTTACAGTTACAGAGAATTGATTAGGTAAGATGACAGATATTGACGGATACAGAGAACAATGAAGATGATGAAGCTGAGTCAAGGTCTGAGCCATGACAGCAAAAACAGGTGATATCATATGAGTTAGCCTTCTTACTGAAGAGGATAAAGATAATTGAGAAGTGCTTTTGATTTCAAAGAATGGTCAGACGATCAGAATAGCCCTTAAGACGATAAGAGTAACATCTCGTGTGACACAGGGTGTAATATTGACTAAAATAAAATGAAAAGCAGATGTGCTTATCAGTGCTACTGTGATGAAAAAATGAGAAGAAGAAGACGAATTTCCTCTTGCTACAGAAGAATGAGATGACAGTCAAATAGCTCTGACTATTGAAGAATAATTTTAAATAAATTAAAAAATTCCTACCGTTTCGGTAGGAATTTTTGTATTAAATGACCTAATTCTTAAAACATCTTATACTCGCTCCCATTTTGCGCCAAGCATAGTCTTGTGAGATTGTTCATCCTACAAAAAAATTACGAGAATAATTTCAATCTGAGCCATATGGGGTTGACGACCAATAATATCCATATCCTTGATTGGATATGGTGCCAGTAGCATTATAATCCCTGATGCCCGAAAAAGGAAGTTTCAACGTTGATTGCAATAATGTGTTATTGCTTGTATTTCAAGCTCAGATTACCAAGTCTCTAACTGTCAGCCATTCATTGATTGATGGAACATAGTATCATGTCATACAAGGTCATTGCCTTGAACCAGTAAGTCACCATCTGTCAGATCCTCATCAATTATTATCAGAAACTGTCGTTTGCCATAATGTTTGAGCAGTTCATGAAGGATATGCTATATTATTGACAGAAGTGTTTCAATTATTCAGGTCCCATCAATACATCTCTCACCATTGGAATATTCTTCAGGCATATGTATGAGTATTTGCTCCTACTGAAATAGCTTGTCCGCTCCAGACTAGTGTGGCGCCAACATTTGAAGCTTGCATAAAATAGGCTGTACTTCAAGAAAATATTCAAATAACATCATCAGGGTTTGAAAGGCTAGAAATTGCAGATCAATTAGAATTAGTATATGCAATAATGACTGAACTAAGTAATTGGGCAACCTTGAAACTTGAACCGCTTTTACTGAATGTATCTCAAATGGAGTATGATGAAGTTCATGAGTAATTTGGAGGAGCCATGACAACATTATCGTCTTTTGGAGTAGGGCCAACACCTCCACCCAAACTATTCTTAACCAGTCAATTTCAGATATTTATAAGCTCGGCTC
>CAZUBA010000046.1:0-10629 GCA_964618565.1 uncultured Candidatus Peribacteria bacterium
GTAGAACTCATAGTAGTCATAGTGATACTTGCAATACTTGCAACAATCGCTTTTCTTTCTTTCTCTTCTCAATCTTGAAGCGCCAGGGATTCTACCAGATTGTCAGACATATCATCCATAAAGAAATGAATGGAGATGTACAATGTTTGATCTTGACTGTATCCTTCTCCTGATAATCCTACATCTTTCACTTATTCCGGATGAGCAATATGGAACCAATGAACATTATGAGACAAAGCATATAAGCTCATACAGAAAACACTATCGAAGAAAGTGAAGGATCCACTTAAGAATTCAGAATATGATTATTCCCTAGCATCCAACAAAAAAGAATACCAGGTAGCCTGAAACTTCGAGAATCCTACATCATTTGAAAAAACCTATAATCCGTTCGAATCGGATTTCCTCATCTCTCAGTTCTCAATTCTCAATTCTCCTAATGCGAATGCATTAGGTTGAACTTGAGCGAATGTCTACATCTCTTGAAACTACAATTGAGTCCTTCTTAAAGTATTCACTTGAAGCACTTATTATTTCGTGCCTACTCCTACCTTGTTCTGATTGAATGCTAATTGAACATGAAATGTGGTATATGATAATACGTTCTGATCAGGGAAAGATATCCTTCCTTGAGTCAATAATGTAGCGATATTCGATTCATCTAAAGTATATTCGACTTGATCCGACAATCTGTGAATCACAGACATAACTGATCTGATGACAACGATCAAGGCGGCATATCTCACTTGAAATGTCACGACTCCTGCTGTACAGACAATTGTGAACGCAAGCTGAGCAGGGCTTATCGATATCTGAAATTGACTGGTTAAGAATAGCTTGGGATTAGGGAGCGCGGAAATCAATTCATCCGTATCTGAGACCATCGATATAAAAATTGTTTGAGATGATACATCATGAAGAAATTGGTCAAATTGAACATATGCTTCAAATTGTAATTGATACAAAAATCCCCCAACAGGGAAGAGCTATACTTGATCGACCTGAAATTGACAATATTGGATTAAGCCTTGAGCAGTTGCTATTAAAGTCATATGTGAAATGACCACATCATCTTGATGATGGACCAAAGTTAATAATCTTTCAGATACAGAAGTAAACTTGATTTTAGGATGATCTTGAAAACAATTGGTAAAATGTTCAGATACTTGAAGCGAATACATACTATCACCGAACCTATCTTGATATACATGGTCATCAAGCATTAAAACAAAAGTATGATGAACTTGGAATATAAGCTGAACAGATCAATCTTGTGGTACTGATAGCGAGTTCGATGCAGCGAGTTTTTGATGGTGATTTTGATGTTCGAATTGAGGATGAACAGAAAACAAATTCTATCCTTGAATGTGTGAGGCAGGTTGGCCATGAAATTGTTGAAAATGGCAATGACATACTAATTCTACATTCAATATATGTTGAAGCGGTAATTATGCTTCATATTCAGTATTCGTAAGATAATTAATCTTATCATCTTAAAAATTAAAGAATCCTCAGAAATGAGGATTCTTTTTATATTTTTTTCTCCAATTATTCAGTTTTTTATCAAATTGAAAATCATATTTCCAGTGAAATGGCCCAATATTTGACAAATATTCAATAAATTGTATAATACATAGCAAATATAAAACAAAAACAAAGCTTAAATTGCATATTTTAGCTTAAAATAAAGATATGCGTTTTTTTATTTCATGTTAAACTGAATTATTATGAAAACATTGATTTACTCATTTGTAAGGAAAGAAAGCTGGACTCCAAAAAAGACCACAAGCAAAATTGTCTTGGTGGCCTTTTTAATGAATATCTTTGGTCCAACGCTTACTTATGCATCTTTACCAAATTTCGGGAATACCTTGGCTCATCCTAATGTACCTGCAGTAGCTCAAGTCAATGAAGTAAAATTACCAAGAGATTTGGTCGCTTGAGATATTCTGGATATCTCATTCAGCTGAACCCTGATTACTCAAACTTTCAGCTGAACCCATCTTGAAACCGCACAATTATTAAATGATCAAATTGATGCTCTTTCTGAGGTTATTTCCATTTATGATGATTCTTTAAGGACTTTCATTGTAACCGCAGAGATTCCTGGAGTGCCTTTTGTTATTTGAGATCTTCATATTACTAGCCAAGCGATAAATCCGTCAACTCCTGTAGATAATGTCGTTGCCATAGCACAGGAATCAGAATTATCCATACCACAACAATTATTTGCTTGAGACAATATATATTTCACTGTAGAATGAATTTCCATAGATGAGGCATTCGCTTGAGATACAGATACCACTTTAGCGAATTTTGCAAATAGCATAACCCAAAACACTATTGCGTCTTGATCATTTGACAACATATCAAGAAAAATTAACCTTACTGCAAAAACTCCTTGAACAGGATTCAGCATGTCAAATCTTAGAATAGTTTCAACTTGAGTCCCTGTATTGAATACCGTTGCAAATGTTGTACCTGTTTCACAGATCGAGAAAATCAGTTTCCCAAGAATCATTTATCCTGATGAGACTATTTCACTTTCAGTAAGCGGAACTGTTCTGACTCAAGCATATGCTTGAAGCTCAGCTGAGACCTTAAATGAACTGAATTCACAAATCAATTCTCTTGGGTTCGTATCAAGCTCTATTTCTGCTTGAGACATTACAATTACTTCCACAATTCCTTGAAATCCCTTTACAGTCGGAAGCATTGATATAACATGATGAACAGTTAATTCTGTAAATTTCATCCCAAACCAGATAGCTGTCAGCCAGGAAGATATAATAAATATTCCTAGAGATGTCTTTTTATGAGATACTATTAATCTATACATTTCTTGAGCTACGATTTCACAATGATTCACTCTTGATTCGGATTACACCATAGGTCAGCTTATGGCTCAGATAAATGCTTCTGATGACTATCAGGTTAGCGCATATAATAATGCATTAAGAAATATCACGATACAGGCAAAATCAGCAGGAAAGGCTTTTACTCACCCTACTCTGAATGTCACATCCGCTTTTGCAAGCACTAATCAAACATTGAATCAAGTCGCTCAAAGGCAGATCTCAAATTATAATTTTCCAAGGGATTTGGTTCCATGAGACCAGATTTCATCAATAATCAATTGAAGTCCGATAACAATGGATTTTGCAACATGATCTATAGAAACTCTGACTTCATTTGCAGAAAATATTACTTCAAGCAATTCTGGAGTTCTTTTTGCTAGCTTTACATGAGGCAATATCGTAGAACTTCAAGCTACAGTAGAATGAGTATGATTCACGGCTCAGAACCTGACTATAACAAATACTCTTGCCCCAGTTGTCCTTATTCCCAACGTAACGCCAGTTAAGCAAAAAGAAACAGTATTTTTTGCAAATGAATTGGTTGCTTGAGATACAATCACATTGACGCTTAGCTGAGAAACAATTAATCAAACTCTGATTCAAGGCTTTAATGCAACAGAAGATCAGACATTATCCGATTTAAGCACACAAATCAATTCATTATCGGATTTTACTTCCCAAGTAATAGGAAAGAATCTTGTAATTGAATCTAAAAAGGCCTGAATTCAAATTGCAGTAACTGATATTTCTACCCAAGGCCAATCTTTTTCATGACAGCTTATCACTCCAAACCTTACAGAAACAAAAGCTGCTATCAGATTCAATGTCAATTCCGTACCTGGAAATGATGATACCCTCACTATCTGAGAGTGTATAGTATCTTTTGACAATGTTTGAACAGAAAACGACTGCAGCGACCAAGCGGCAAATCTAGATGTAAGTTGAATCAATGATCCGAGCACTGCAGCAACTTTAATGAGATGACTAGTTTGAGTCACTGATGCAAATCAATGACCTTTAACTACTTGATGAGTGGGAAGTGAGGTAGTTTTCTCAGCCTTGAACACACCAGTAATCTCTACTGATATAAGTTATGATTTAAGCGATATAGATTGAAATATATCACTATCCTCTTTGACGAATCCATCTATTCCTCAGGCAAAAGTTGAGACATTAAACCTTCCAAGATCATTTGCTCCTGGAGACTCTATGCAGATCGTGGTCGACGGAATTACAGTAACTCAGAATTTCCTATCTAGCGCTTGAGTATCTTTTAATAATCTTGTAACTCAATTGAATGCTCTTCCGAATACCTCAGCCACATGATCAAATAGTACCATAACAATCACCGCTAAGACTCCTTGACTATTATTTGATCTAAGTTCAGCACAATTTGTTAATTCTCAAGTTTCGCAGACTACAGTTTCAAATGTATTAGCTGTAGCTCAGAGTGAAAATATTAATTTTCCAGCTCCTTTTGCAATCGGAGACCTCGTAACTGTCACTATAGATTGAGTTCAGACTTTAACGCCATTCGCCACAGACAGTAGCACTACAATGGGGAATCTGATATTCAATATCAATTCTCAAACTTCAGTTTCCGCTACAGCTTCATGAGCAGCCGGAATGGTGCTGACTGCAAAAACTGCATGAGAACCTTTTGTAATAGATAAACTGGAAATCAAAAACACTACTCCAATAGTCAACACATCAACAAATGTCCCATGAGTCGCACAAATTGATGTTCTTGCCATACCATTTGTTCCAACCTCAACTGATAATCTTAATGTGATAATCGATTGAACAACGCTTACACAAGGTTTTGTATGAGATGCGACGACTACTCTGAGTGCGCTCAATACGCAAATTGACAATCTTTCTAATGTAAATTCTTCTTATGATACCGCTTCGGGGGCATTTACTATAACTTCATCTGCTCCTGGAACTCCTTTTGCTGCTTGATTCTCAAATATTTGAGCAATAATAAATTCCACAAATGTTCAGCCTAATGTCGAATCATGATCACAAGTGGATAATCTTGTTATTGAAAGAGATCTTGCAACTGGAGATCAATTGAGTCTTGTTATTGCCAATTCAACATTGACACAAGCGTTCTTAACAGACAAAGTTGCAACATTAACTGCCTTAAATGATCAAATCAATGCCTTAAGCGAGGTCGACTCAATATATGACGGAGCACAGATGTTCACTATAACATCTTCAACTCCCGGAACTCCTTTTACTTCATGAATTTTGACAATAACTTCTGTCAATTCAAGCGTGAATCAAGTTCCTAATGTTCCAGCTGTGGCTCAGGTGGAAAACGTAACACTCCCAAGAAATCTTATAGAGGGAGATAAGCTAAGTGTGGATTTGAGCGGAACTACAGTGTCTCAGGATTTTACCGGGTCTCAAGCAACTACGCTTACAGAATTTGCAAATGCCATAAATTCTTCATTCTCTTGAGCTATCGCGACCACTTTATCAAACACTGTTACATTCACCGCATCCGTTCCTTGAGTGCAGTTTGATATTGCAAATTTCATAATAGAGAATACAAGCCTAGCGACAACGACAGTAAATAATGTGGTGGCTGTAAAACAAGAATCAGTATTTGATATTCCCACTTTTGTCCTTGGCGATCAAATTGTTCTTACGATAAATGCAACACCGATAACTCAAGCCTTCACCACCGACCATCCGACTACCGTTGCAGAGCTTCTTAATAAGATAGATGCAAGCACTGTTGTAAATTCTCAATACCAAAGCTGAACAACAATTCACATGAGAAGCACTGTTGCCGGCACTCCATTTACCGTTAGCCAAGTCAGCATAGTAAATACTACCATCCCATCGCTTAAGGTTGAGAATGTCGTCCCAGAAGCGCAGGTTGTGAATATGTATCCGGCTTGAACTCTCAGAGAAGCAATAACCTTCAGGGTTACGGTAAATTGAACTGAATATGATTATCTTACCTTAGCAACTGACTGAATCCCGGAAATAATTACTTGATTACAAGGGGCAATATCAAATACTTGAGTTACAGTTTCTAGCTGATCGGATATTTCATGACAATACCTAGAGTTGACTTCTTCAATTCCAGGCATCGCTTTCACTTATGATTCTCAAGCGATCGACATCACTCCTCCAGTTGTAATTATGCCTATAAGCGCGCAAGAGACTCTGAAATCAGGCTCTGAATCAACTTCAAATGTGCAGATAAATGAAGATTGAGCTATTTACATGGTATTAAGCTGATCTGTAATAACAACAGAACTTGATATTGCGAATGCCATATGAAATAAAACTGCATTCATAGTTTCCAGTCCAGCGAATTCAAATACTGACTACACTGTTACCGTTCCGGTTTGAGCATTGGATTGAATGTATGATTTCATAGCAGTCGACGAATACCATAATGTCTCACAGATAATTCCAGGATGGCTTACTGTAGATAATACCGCGCCTATTGTCAATATTTCTACACCTACTCAAATAGTAAATTCTGATTCTATATCAATCAATTGAACTACAGAGGCTAATACTAATATCAATATCATATCATGACAAAGCAATATCAATATTGTTTCAGATTGAGCTTGATCTTTTAGCTGAGTAGTAGGACTAAATATCAATGCAGTCAACCAGATTGAAGTTTCTGCAACCGACATTGCAGGAAACGTATGATCAGGAAGTGTGACAATAACACAAGATTCGCTTACTCCTTCGCCTTTTATCCTGAACGGACCGGCATACACCAATAGCTGAAGCGCCAATATGTCTGTTACGACTGAGTCTTGAATATATGTTGAGGTATATGCTTCTGGAGCTTTAATCCAAAGCTGAACTACTGACTTGAGTTGATTCAAAAATTTCAATGTTCCTCTTGTTTCAGATACTGTAAATAGTTTCTTCGTATTGATTTCAGATGCTGCATGAAATACTGCTTCAGGAAATATATTAATTGTTCAGGATTCAATAGCTCCGAATATAATCTTAGATCCCTTGCCTACAATGGTTCATCTGTCTAATATTAATATCTCTTGAACTACAGAACCTAATAGCACGGTAGTACTGGACAATTCTTGAGTGACCGCTTCTGCTATAGCGGACTGAGTCTGAGCATTTAGCGCAACTATCTGATTGAATCAAGTTTCTGGCGAACAGTATATGAACAATATAAATGTCACAGCAACAGATCCTGCTTGAAATTCAAGCTCAACTTGAGTATCAATACTTGAAGACAGTATACCTAATGCACTTATAATAAATACTCCATCTTTCCATACTCAACTTACTACAATAACTGTTTCAGGCTCCACTAGGGCAGGCTCTACAGTGGATATAGCATGATGAGCAGCTCCAGTTTCTGTCGCTGTTGATGTGAGCGGCAATTTCTCACTTGATGTGAATCTGAATTCTAATCTAGCTAATATTCTGCTAGTCACTTCAACTGATCAAGTTGGGAATGCAGTATCAGGAAGCATCACAGTTACAAATGATACGATAACTCCAACCGTAAATATCACAACCCCTAATCATCCTACAAACAGCCAAGTAATCAGTATTGTCTGAACAACAGAGCCGAATAGCACCATTTCAATCACTTGATGAAGCGGATCTTTCAATTGAGTATCCGATAACGTTTGAAATTTTAATATCCCTGCAGAATTGAATCTATGAATCCAAAATGATCTTGTAGTAACTTCCACAGATCAAGCTTGAAATTCTTGAGTTGGCAATATTTCCATTACTCATGACCCTGTAGTTGTATTCGTAACTCTTTGAGTACAAGCTATAAATTGGACAAATCAAGATTCATTCTCATTTACATGAACGACTAAATCAGGAGCCACTGTCGATGTGACTTGAGGAAGCTGAACGCTTAATCTTATCGCTGATGCTTCTTGAGCATTCAGCTGAAATATTTCCTTGAACATTAATTCTCAGAATAATATAGTCGTATCTGCAACAGATGATACTCTGACTACTATGAGCGAATCTTTCATCGTAAATCATGATAATGTAGCGCCTGAGCTTACTCTTAGCCAAACTTGAACAATCAATACGAATCTTTCTGATATTGTTTTAAATTGATTGACTGAAGCCAATGCTACAGTGTCGCTTACAAATTGAGTTTCTACAATCGATTCTGTTGCAGACGCAGGATGAACATTCAGCCTTACTTTTCCGCTTGTATGAAATTCAACTAATAATATAACTTGAACAGTGACTGATTTAGCGGGAAATATTTCCACTTGAGCAAGTCTGACAGTGGTAAATGATAATGTATGACCTGTTATTTCAAATCTTACTGTAAACCCAGTAATCGCCGGGCCGATATTGAATGCAAATTTTACATTTGAGACAAATGAGACCTCTGAATCTACTTTCTATATTTGAAGCTGAGCTAATGTGTTTGCCACTCTTCTGGCTACATGAGCAACATCTTGAACTAGTCATGCATGAGTGATTCCTGGCTTGACTCCGAATGCCACTTACTACTATTTCGTACAATCTACCGATGCCTTCGGAAACTCTTCACAAACAGCCATTTCCACTATCAATACCATCGATAGCTCTAGTCCGCTGATCATTTCCAAGAACATAAGCAATATTACAAATGCTTGAGCACAACTTGATTTCAATTTCCAAGATGCACATTTCAATACTTGAACCCTTGCATCAGGGAACGTGGATATCTCAAATTGAGTCACAAGTTCAAGCTTGATTCCGAATGTTACATACTCTAATGCAATAAATTCTTGAGACTTGACATTCACATGACTGATTAGCAATACCATATATAATTATACAATTACTTTAAGAGATGATTTCGGAAATCAAACCATAAGCGCGGGTTCATTTTTAACTGCTGGAAATGTGACGCTTGGATGATGAGTTGTCAGCCAAACTGGCTCTGCAACATTGCCTACCTGAGGGTCATGAGTCACTAGTCTAGAAGGAACAACTATTATAATCAGTTCAAATCCTTCAACCGCTACGATTTCTTGAAGCCTTATTGTTCCATGAAATATCGAAATATTATCTTGAACATGATGGAATTGAACAATATCGTCTCCAACCTTGGTCGACGCCAATAGTTCACAAGCTTTGGCTAACTCAGAATTAAGTCCGATAGTTACAGCAATGAATAACTCCACTACAACCTTCGCATGAACTGTGCAGCAGACAATATTCGCATGATGAAATATGACATTGACTGCAAGCGGATGATTGTTTACCATAACTGCTGATTTTACCATAAATCTTGCAGGGCAGACTTTATATATCTACAGATCTCCAGATTGAATCAACTGGACAGCAAATACTCCTGCATCAACATGTGTAGTGAGTGCCGGCAATGCATGCACTTTCCAATCAAGCTCTTTAAGTTATTTCGGATTTGCAACCATCGCATGAAGTCCAATAGTCATACCGACTCCAACGCCAGTACAAAATTCTCAAGGCGGCTGAGGATGAAATTCGGCAGTCGATTATTGTCCAAGCTGAGATACTTCTCCAAGCTACTATGATAGTTCATGTGGAACACTTCTTACTTCGACTGCAACATGAGCAACCACTACTGCAACTTGAACAGCGGCTTGAGCTGCAACATGAGCAACCTCCACTGTCGATCAGGATGCTACAAGATACATCTTGGATACAAAACAGGATAATTATCCTCAAGCGACTACTACAGAGCAAAAAGTTGATCTATGGCAAAAAGTCATAAAAGAAATGAATGAGAAACTAGAGAATCCAAGCATAACTCAGGATCAAGCAAATCTTTATAATAATATAATCACAAAGGCAAAATCATTATTAGATGATCTGCAAAGCGAAATTGAATTTACAGACAAAATCATCGATAAATCAGCGAATAATGAATTTGCCTGAACTGAAATATTAACAGATGACAATGAGAATATATCCTTAAATAAATTCATCGAGGTGGATCATGTCGTTGTGGTTCGTTCACATCCTTCATATAAATGAAAAATAGTTGCTTATCTACCAAGGAATTACAAAGTAGAACTCATCAAATCAGATGATCTTTGGAGTGAAATCGGATTCGGAAACGGGCAGACTGCATTCATAAGGAACAAATTCTTAAGAGACGAGAATAGGCAAGACAGAGGAAGGACTGCCTCACAATTAGTGTTTCTGGATGTTACTCTTCAGGCAAATGTTGATATGCGCAAGATTAAAGTAGATAAATCAGTTTGGGTCCGCAAGTGACCAGGCAAGGAATATGACAAAACTGGATATCTCAATAATGAGGATAACGTACTTATCCTAGATTCAAAATCAGTCAATGGCTGGTATGAAATCCGTTCTCAGAAATGAACTGGATGGGTCTTCGGAAAATATATTGATGACGATAAGAGATAAGATCAATAATAAAGCCTCAGGAGAAATCCTGGGGCTTTATTATATTATTTCAACCCTCATCTTCAGTTATGATACTTTTTATGTAAAAAGTATGCAAAACCATTGGGGGCGCCACAAATCGCTCTCCGCTACGCTACGTTTAGACGGAATGTTGTTCAGCCCCCAAACCCCCACACCAAGGTTTATATGATTGTATTTTCATCCATTAAACACTTGATACGTCGGAATAATGTATTTTTTATGCTTCTTTTGAGGTCTTAGTGAATTTATATTTTAACTTCATGAAAGATATAATCAATTTCTTTGATTCAATGGCTTTCTCTTTTTCATCATCTTCCTTTGCTGATACTAAGCTTTTACCATTGGGAATTTTCCC
>CAZUBA010000047.1:0-10408 GCA_964618565.1 uncultured Candidatus Peribacteria bacterium
ATGATGAAAGGCAAAAGAAGTCAGCAATATCCTAAAGAGAAGTGAAATTGAAAAATATCTTGATTCAAAGTGAACGCTCCTCATATATTGAAGTCAGATAGTATGAACCCCTGTCGATAAGGAGATGAACAAAAAAGATTTTCTGATTCTATATGAAGAAAAGGATATCGATGACGAAATTGAATTCGATGTCCATCCTCGGGTAGATAAAGTTGTAAGGATTCAGCATTATATCTATAGGGATGAAGCTGGAGATATCATGTATTTTAGAAACCCATTTTATGAGTGAGATGTTCTTGATTGCATGGAATATGAATATAATGTGGTGAATCATAGGTGAAAATATATAGAAAAGGGCACAGAGCTTATAGAGCGGCCTGAATACAATACTAGATTCCTTGAGAAATTAAAAGAAGATTGATATAATCTCATGGATATTAACTTTCTTCCTGAAGAGTTTGATGACCAGATGACTATCATGGTAAAGCTCATAAGTTCGATTTATGGACAAACCATAATCAAAGGTGCTGAAACTGAAATGTCGTTTTAATCTCCAATTTTTGACAACTAGCTCATATTTAGTATAATATGAGCTATTTTAAAAAACAAAACTCAAACAAATATGTTCAAATGCAAGTATCCCATTACCCTTTATCGGTTTCTATTCAGGTTATAATCTCATATAGGAATCAACAGGATACATTTTTCAAACTTATAGAATATGTGAGCAGATATAAAAACTGACATTCCTGCCAGTAGCTTCTCTGACAAGAATTGAGGAGGATTATTTTTTTGAGCAATTTCAAAAGCAAAAGAAAAAATCTATAGTGTTTTAGATAAGCTTAATCTGAAGCATTCACCGATTATAATTTATGAAAATAATAATAGAGAAAGCCCCGAATCAAAGAAGATATCTCGTTTGAGCAGCTTGATTTCTGAAAGAAAAGAATTGATTGAAGAAATTTTCTCTCAAAAGGCAAATTTGGCAAGAATCGATTCAGAGAAAGATGAAAAAGGCATCTATTCAACGTTACAGGGGGCTGAAATCATTTCTAAAATAAAAAAAGATATCGGCATCCTGCATACAAGGCTCTCTGCAATAAATGAAAAACTAAATACAGATGCCTATTATATCAATAACAGAGGTGCCTTCCCTTGAAACAAGCAAACTGTAATTGATATATATGCAAATGTAGAATCAACTAATCAATTTGCAGATATCCAGGTTAAATGCGAGGTAACAGAAGTCGCTATTCATCCAGATGCTTCTTTCCAATCCTTGAATCCGATTAAACCAGAAAATTATGACAGTGAAGTGCAAGAATCTAAATTTAAACTTGCTTGAGATATGGACATATTGGAGTCTTTCATCGATAGATCCGAACGTAATTCTCAAATAGCTCAAAAATTGAAAAAATGAAATATTAAGTTGTGAAATTATAAAAAAAGAAAAGCTGCATTTGAGAGGAAGTTAAGAGAATACAGATGAAGAATTCTACTGTTTAAAAAGCAATTGGAAGAGAAGAAAGAAGAGTTATCGTCTCTGACCGAAAACGCCGGGATAGCTCAAGAGGCAGAAAATCTTGCTGATAAACTAGAGAATGAAGAGATCGGAAGAATCAGAAAAATGAACGGTAGAGATAAAAAGTCTTTTTCTGATGGATTATCTGAAATCGGATTTAAGACTTCTGAACTTAAGAATAAAGTAATGTGAAGCCTATTTTCAATGGTTAAGGACATTTCTAAAAAAGATTGAATGATCGGTTCATTTTTTTGAAAATGGAGCGAACTGCATATCGAAGAGAAAGAGAGACTAAAAGCCGCCAAAGAAAAAGCTCAAAAATCAGCTTCTGAAAAATTCACCTGAATATGACATTGAGCTATGAATATGATGAAATTCTGAAGGATTGCATATGATGCTATCGATACGGTTTCATTCTGAACTATAAACCCTTTCAGGAATATAACAGCAATATCAATGTTCGCATGACGCTGCATTCAAGTGGCAAAAGAAACCAGACTGGACAATGCGGAAGTAAAAGAGAATACTCGGATAGAGGAATCAAGGGCACATGATGAGGCTTGGAGAATCTATAAAACTGCACTCAAGCAGAAATGAGAATGAGCCCTTACCAAAAAGGATCTTGAAAAAGCTTATATGCAGAATCTTCATAAAGACATAAAATCAAGATTAGATAATGCAGACTTTATGGAAAGCTGATTTCTTCAGAAATTATTGCAGGAGGATGCAAGGCAATATATCGACTGAATCAGAAGGAAAATGTCAATTATTCAATCAGATCAAAGACTTTCTCAAAATCAAAGGCAAGAAAAAATGAGACTGCTTATGATCAAAAACGATGAATTATTAAGAGATTTGGATAGGATGGTCAGCACTCACTGAACAATTGATGCATTGTCATATTGGTGAAGAGTGTTGGAAAAAACGAGCAAATGAGTAGCAAGTCTGCTAGTTATCGATTCTGTCTGAAGGCTTGCTTCAACTGCATGGGATCATTTCAGCCTTTTTAAATGATTCTATGATTCCCTAGGAATTGATTTCAAAAAATTCGGATTCGCGGAATCGATTATCATAGATGAAGCCAGCGAAAGCAAGAGTAAAGATACAGTCATAGGCAAAGAGCCTGTATCCGAACAATATGAAAATTATATGAAAGGTTCGGATTTCAAGCAACCCCTGACTGACCAGCTTCTTGAAGTTGTTGAGACTAAAAAAATAGATTTAAGCCTAAACGCAAATCTGATTAAGGATATGACCGGCATAAGGATACCAGAAAATCTGCAAGTGAATATTAGGGAAGGCGATTCAATCTGGCGAACCTTAAAGAGAGTTCTGCCTAAAAATGAAATGGATGTCTCCAATGATTCAGTCAATAAAATAATACAAGCTATATCAAAAAATCCTGAAAAGTTTGATTTGCATGTAGATAATATAAATGTGGTTTCTATAGATGATTTAAAAAAAATGAATTGGGTAAAAGTGTTAAATGAACGATTATCATTATAAATAAGCAATAAAATGCATTAATTTTTTTGAAAAATGAAGCATTTCTGATATACTAAAATAGAGGAGGTATTTTTAATTAATTAGGATGCAGACATATTTACTGAAAATCTATCACGGATTCAATAAATGAAAATTAATTTTCAAGGAATTTTTAAATGATGTCTGACAAACTCTCGAATGACATAAGATGACTTTCGGACTTAATTATACCAAATGAGAATTCTCATATTCACTCACAACGCACAAAGAAACCTACACCGCACTTGAATCAAAATTCTATACTTCCTTCAACGATTTCCAGATAATCCAAGACAATAAGAACATCTGGTGATTTGATGCTTCAAGGACAGTAATAGGCGAAATCCAACTTGAGAATAGCTGGTTTTTCCCTTTCAAAGTCAATTGAAGCGATGATACTGATTTTGTCTTCAATCTTTTCAGAAGTTTTGAGAATTTTGATATAATAAACGATCAATTTTCTCTTTTTGTCGAGGTGAAACCCGTAATTGAAGAAAGCTCAATATTTTATCTCAGATCCTCACTTCAATATTTCAAATTCAGGACTGCCCTTTTTTTCAGGATTTTCAAATACTTATTTTCATTTAAGACTGGCTCTGGCTGGAAAAAGGCCTGATATGATTATTTCAGGGAAAAATTCCATAAAGAGCTTTTTGAGACAAGGATTTATATAGTTGCTCAAGCAACAAACAAAGAAACAGCAAAATGAAGAGTCCGTTCTATATTCAACAATTTCTGAGTCTTCAAGAACTACCCTCTCAATCAATTCAACCTGAAGATATTGGACAATGTCTCGCCTGACGCCTACAGGGACAGCTCAAAACTAGGTAAAAGATATATGCTTTCATCAGAAGAAATCGCATCTTTTTACCATTTTCCCAAAAATCCGAAACAAGAGACTTCCCTTCTTAAGATTACAGCAAGAAAACTCGCTTTGCCCATATGAGTTCCTACTGTGAATTATAGGATAGCGAATAATTGAGAGATAGTCGCAAGAGAATACCCGAAAGAAATGAATATCGTCTGAATATCAGACTATAGATCAATAACTGTGCCGGTTGGGATTTACGATGAGGATAGGCTTAAGCATACCTATATCATCGGTAAGACATGAGTGGGTAAATCAAAATTCATGATGAGCCTGATCATAGATGACATCAAGCAATGAAGATGAATATGACTTATCGATCCGCATGGAGATAATTTTGAAGAGGCATTGATGCATATTCCCGAAGAACGCAAAAAAGATGTTATCATATTTGATCCGACCGATGAGAAATTCCCTTTCTGTATGAATCCTCTGGATCTCAAATCAAACGAATCCAAACAAGTATTGGCAAAATGATTCATAGACATATTCAAGAAATTCTTCGGCAGCAACTGGAATGCAAAGCTTGAGCATGTTCTCAGGATGATATTCTTAGCGCTTCTCGACAAGCCTGATTCAACTATATTCGATATCATCCGAGCTCTTACCAATAAAGATTTCAGATATGAGATGATCGAGTGCATCAAGGATGATGTAGTAAAGAATTTCTGGACAAATGAATTTGCATGATGGTCTCAGCAATTCAATACAGAAGCGATAATGCCGATTCTCAACAAAGTCTGACAGCTTCTTTCTATTGACATGATCAAGAATATCTTTGCCTCAAAGGAAAACAAGCTTGATTTCAGAGAGATGATGGATGAAGGCAAGATTCTCCTAATCAAGCTCCCAAAAGGCAAGCTTCAAGAAGAGATAATGTGATTCCTGTGAGCGATGATGATTACCAAGATTTTCCAAGCTGCGATGTCCAGGCAATCTGAATGAAAAGATCAAAGACGGCCTTTTTATCTGTATGTAGATGAGTTCCAGAATTTTGCGACAGAAACTTTCAACGAGATACTATCAGAGGCACGCAAATATGGATTATGATTGACAGTAGCCCACCAATTCATCCGCCAGATTCCTCAAAAGATCTCTGAAGCATTATTCTGAAATGTCTGAACAATAGTGAGTTTCCGTATTTCTCCAGAAGATGCGCTAATCATGAAACAGCAATTCGATCCGTTCCTTGATGCATATGACCTTGCCAATCTCAATCAAAGGGAATTCTATTGCAAACTCCTAGTCAGATGACAGGTCAAAGATCCATTCAGCCTCAAGACCCTCTATATTGAGGATCCTATAGTGGATACAAAACGAATCGAGACAATCTATAACGAATCCAGAAAAAGATATTCCCGCTCCCTTGAAGAGGCCAAAAAAGTCGTTAATTCCGAACAAAAGGATGTCATCAAAAAAATCGAAGAATTCGTGGAACCGATAATTTAGATTGCAATGTAGTGAACAAATTTATATATTAAGGCACATGAGCTTTAAGTTGCAAAATTATTATATAATTAATTGAAAATGAATTCACTTTCAAAAGAAAATTCTCAACTTACAAAAAATTTCATATTAAGCAGCGCTGAGTGAATTCATTTTGAGAGAAAATGAATTGAAGTAAGCCTTTCAAAACTTGCAAATTCAATTATAGGTATGTTAAATGCCGAATGATGAGTTATTGTTTTATGAATAAATAATTGAAATATTCAAGATTTAAATAGTTTATCAAATACAAAATTAAATGATTTTAGGCAAATAATGGCAAACGAAATTCTTCCTCCTTGTAATGTCAAAATTGAAGAAATAACTGTAGATTGAGTATTAATTTTTATTTATCATATTGAACCTGAATATGAGAGGGTTTTTAAAAGAAAAGGGAATGAAAATATTTACTTGAGAATTTGAGATGAAACTAGAGAATTAAGCAGAGATGAAGTCCAAAAACTGGAATATGATAGGAATCTAAGAAGTTTTGAGGATCAAACAAGACTTGATTTTGTGGAAAGTGATTTTAGAATGACTGTTTTGGATTTTTATAAGGAAAAAATGTCTTTTGTAGGAGATTATCGAGATTTATTAGTTAACAGAAATCTTGCAATTCATAAAAATTGAAATTATTTATATAAAAATTCTGCGATACTTTTATTTTCAGAAGATCCTGAAAAATATATTCCCTCAGCATCATTGAGATATATAAGATACGACTGAACTTATATGAAAACATGAGTATCACTTAATATTATAAAAGATGAAAGATTTCATGGTTGCATTCCTTTGATAATTGAAACCATTAAGAGGTTTATGAAAAATGTGCTGAAAGATTTTTATTTTCTTGATATAGAACAATGAAAATTCATAAAAGTTTCCGAATACCCAGAAGATGCTTGGCTAGAATGAATAATAAATGCATTGACGCATAGATCATATAACTTACAATGAAATGTAATTTATATAAAACATTATTCTGATAGATTAGAAATTTCAAATTCGTGACCATTACCATCATTTGTAACTATTGAAAATATATTGAATACTAGATTTTCTAGAAATCCAAGAATTGCAAGAGTACTTTATGAGATGTGATATGTCAGAGAACTTAATGAGTGAGTAAAAAGAATATTTGAATCAATGGAAAAATATTTTTTAGCAAAACCGGAATATAAAGATGAGCACAATATAGTTACTCTAATATTAAAGAATAATATTGCTTTTGATGATAGAATGATATCTTTAGATATAAGAAATAAAATAGAGAAATCATTAAGTACGTTAGCTAGATCTGAACAAATTATAATGATTAATTTACTTAAAAAGTGAAAACAAACAGTTAAGGAACTGTCAAAAGATTTAGGATTAAAAGATAGAACTATCAGAGAGAATATAAAAAAATTAGAAGAAAAAGGGCTGATTATTAGGAATGCAAGATCTCCTAGGGATCCTAACACATTTTATACAATTTGATAAGCTTGGCGGTAATGCCATGAAGCTTGGCGGCTAAATTAATGGCTTATACAAATAATATTAGATTATAAATGCAGTTTATCATGTTGAACTTGGCGGCTATATTTCACTTAAAATAAATAGTGATTTTCTAGATTATCTTGACAAAACAAAAAAATATTTTAAATTAATACCAGATTAACCGTCTCCAAAAACTATGGTAAACATAAAAACATCAAATTCTTTCTTCTTTTTCAGCTTCAAAAAATGAAATTGAAGGATTGTTTCTTGTTTTTAAAAAATAATTAAAGATGACAAAAAGTTCTTCAATAAACAGGAAGGACTTTTTTATTTTATAACTTAATGACTTATTTATGAATGAAGATAAAATATGGTTGGATATCGTGAGAGATAGGCTTAAAGATGAAAATATTACATTGACTCAGAAAGCTTATTTGAGCAGGATTCTTCGGGTTCATGGAATGCCGGACCTGACAAAAATAAGCTGACATCCTGTAAATCTTCTGATTGAAAATATCATCAGCTCACCCTTCTATAAATCATTTGATATGATAGGGGTTCCCGAAATCGTTTCTGAATTCGAGACATTCGACCTGTTTAATTTCCCTGAAAATCATGTTGCGAGAAGACCAAGCGATAGCTATTTCATAAATAAATCCGCTATCAAAAATGAAAGCATCTTATTACGGCCTCACACTTCTGTGATGTGGTACCATTATCTTGTGAAATGAGGATGAATAGAGAAACTGGAAAAGGAATGAGAAGTCAAAGCCCTGTCCTGGGGGAAAGTCTATAGGGTCGATGAGCTCGATAAGACACATCATGAATGTTTTCATCAGATAGATTGATTCAGAATAGCTTCCAAAGAAAAGGAGATTATAAATCAAGACACCCTAAAAGATGTATTGTCGAATACCATAAAAGCCCTATTCTGAAATAAGATAGAGTATAGATTCAATGTTGATACATTCCCCTATACGACAGACAGCCTTGAAGCCGAAGTAATGTACAAATGAAAATGGCTGGAGGTCTTATGAGCATGAGTAGTGCATCCTGATGTTCTGGAAAAATTATGATTGGATTCCCGCAAATATAATTGATGGGCATTCGGATTTTGAATTGAGAGGCTTGTCATGGCGCTTAAGCAGATTCCAGACATAAGGATATTTTGGAGCGATGACAAAAGGATAACCAAGCAATGGTGAGATTTTGAACCATATAAGGAAGTCAGTTCCTATCCGCCTGTCTATAAGGAAATCTCCTTGGTGGTTCCAAAAGATAGATTCTTGAAGGATTTGGAAGAAGAGAAAAAATCATGAGAGCTTGAACTTACAAAAGATACTGAATCAGATTTCTTCGCAATCACCTGAGTTATCAGAGACGTTTGATGAGATCTTATTGAAGAGGTCAAAATCATAGATATGTATGAAAATGATTTGAAGTTTTCAATGGATAATAAATCTATCAGCATCAAGATTGTCTTCAGATCAATTGAAAGAACTCTTACAAATGAAGAAATAAATGAGATGTATTTTGAAATCAGAGAAAAAATTCAAACCAATCTAGGATATGAAATAAGATAATTCTATCAAAAAACTCATTAATCTCACTCTAATTTCACATATTTATTTTGATTTTTGTATAAAATGATATAAAATGGCTTCACTTTCACACATCTTGTTAAAGGATGATTTCAATAGCCAACAGTTCAGCGCCGTTAGAATATTTGATAAATCAATAAAGGTTTATTCTTAATCTGATGTTATCATGTATAAAGATATTTTTTTACGCATATGCAAAGTATATGTGAAGCAATATATGGATTTTGCTTTCATTTTTGATTTTGATTGAGAGGAGCAAAAGCGGATATGAGAATCGGATAAGATTATCAATGTGAAAATTAGAGATACTGAGAATGTACTGAAAAGAATTTTCACAAAATGATCGCTCTGACTTTGAGAATCATATTGCGAATGAAAAATAGAAGTCGATGATGACGAATATAGGGAATTCATATTCATCTTCGTCCGCATCACGTATAACAAGAAACTGCTTTGGAAATTAAGACTACTAGATATTTTCAGGGTTCTCAGAGCGATATACGGAAGGAAGTATTTTTCATATTGATCTCAAGAAGCCGACATAAACAGCCATTATAGCTTGCGTAATTGGTTTGACAATAATGATGATTCAAATGAATTCTACCTTATGTGGCTGAATGCGAAATACATTCAATACAGCTGCTGAAAATGGGACAGATGAACACGAAGGCTTGAAGAAGCGCAAGAAAATAAGCTTAATTTTTATGCAAAAAGACTGTGAATCTTCAAGAGATCCGAATGAAAAACACTTCTTGATCTGGGGTGCGGATGGTGATGATTGATTTTCTATATGGCTGAGAAATATTCCATCAAATGCACGGGCTTGACACTATCTGTGGCTCAAGCTAAATATATTAATGAAGAGATAGACAGGCGCTGATTAAGAGATCTTGTAAATGTTGAGATACGCAACATCCATAATATTCAATGAAAATACGACTATATCACAAGCGTGGGCGTCATGGAACATATCACTGATTACGATGATCTTTATAAAAAAGTTTCTAAATCGCTCAAAGAAAATTGAAAGACCTTGATACACTCAATGTTTCAGGAAACAAAAAAGCTTATAGATGCCGATCCTTTTTTGTTGAAATATATTTTTCCAGGCGCAGGCATTCCTCAACTTAAGCACAATCTGGAAGTCTTCAGGAAATATTTCAAATATGTTGATAATAATGAGCTCCCGGATAAGTCATATCCCAAAACTCTCCAATGTTGGTTTGATAATTTTTGCAAAAATGAAAAATCAATAAGGAGATTACTAGAAGAAAAAAGCAAAGTCACTGATGTTGACTATGCAATCAGAGTCTATAAGCATTATCTCGTTTCTTGCTATTGCTGACTATATGAAGATGGATTGGTATGCAATGTTTTGGCTTATAATTAAACACAGAAAAAAGCTCCGCAACATCACGTTGCGGAGCTTTCTTTTTTCAGTACGCTGCAAATGAAAATAGTCTTAGGGTTTCGAATTCTGCCAGACAAAATTGAACATATTCTTCATCATGGTGGCGAGCTGTTCTTCCTGGATATGGACTCAGACGACGGGATGGTTGTCGGTAACCAAAATAACATGGTTTCAGGAAATGACCATAGTTTCGATATCTCAGAATCATGATTGGATGATTCTGGTTTCTCTAAGCTCTTCATCATCTTTTTTGAGAAGTCATGGTGAAATTCAATGTTCATTTGTCAGCAATTTAAGCCTGATTTTCTTCTTCAATCTTGAATGGAGAAAATCGTTCCTTTCGTATCTGATAAGCTCTTCCAGCTTGACCTCATCGCCGACATTCTCTTTCCGGTAATTGGTATTCGTTATCATCAATATCTCTTTATTGTCAGTATCAAGCGAATCCTCCAGCAACTCGACGTAGCCGGAAACTCATTCGAAATATGTGATTTTCGGAAGGATTTTTTTTGTGTTCT
>CAZUBA010000048.1:0-8494 GCA_964618565.1 uncultured Candidatus Peribacteria bacterium
CTTAAGCATAATAATAGAAGATTGATGTCATGGATTCCAAAGGGAGCCTTAAAGGAAGATGATTATTTTTGAGATGAGAATAGGGTATTATTTAAACATACTAGATATATTTGAAAAGCTGTTTTGAAAATTCTCAAATTACAATGAACTGAAGTTGATATTCAAGAAAATATATGACTTCTTGTACTTACGGAAATTTCAAAACAATGATACTCTAGTGAAATATGGAGAAGCTGCGATTCAAAATACGTATATGAATACAATCTTATGACTCATTGAGATACCATTATTTCAAACTACGACACAGAACAATCCACTGAATGACATCTTTCATTTCATCAAGATATATCACCGCTTATAGAAACCTTCATGCATTATATTAAAGCTATAGATGTTAATCTTGATAACACCCTTAAAAAATGGAACTGGGAAGAAGTTTTTTTGGATTGCAGGTGAAATCCATGGAAATGAAATTCAGGAATTCCTCCTTATTGACATGAATCTTTATGTAAGTGAATCTTATATAGCCTTGGCAGTAAGATTCCTGCTAATGTAGCAGAAATAGATCCCGAGAGTATCGGATTTAGCTTATCAAATAGAAGACAATGTTTTCCTGTTATTGAAAATTGAAGTCTTTGCTTTTATATTGAAGATAAGCAGTGAGATGTAGAAATATGAAGATATGGCAAATTTTCTAGGCAATTCATTATTAACCGAGAAGATATGGAAAAGATGTTTTTGGCTATGTGTAAATATATTGCCAGATCAAGCATTGATTTGCCTAAATTGATTTGTAAGCATTTTCCAGAATACTATAAAAGTATTTGAAAATAATTATTTTTTAAAAATCTTATATTGATTGAATTATTCGGAATTAAGATATAAGGCCAGTCAAGATTCTTTTACCTAAGATTACTTAATATCTCCCTATTCTTCATTATAAATAGGTAATCGATATCATTATCCTCACAGAATTCTAATGCCTTGCTTTTTCACATTGCAATAAGTGCAGTGGCCAATGAATCAGATTTATATCAATACCTATTTATCACGCTAACGCTAATTAGTTCATTTTCTGATTTATCGGAAAGAGGATTTCTTATATGATGGTAATCTTCATTATTTATTTTCCATTTTCTTATAAAGGTTCATGAAGTGGATATGCTTTTGCTTGATAGTTCTAGAGTTGTGAAAATTTCATTCTTATCAAAAGGTGAGGATATGCCGACTTGCCATTTTCCTCAAAATAAATTATATCAAGAAAGACAGATATCTCCTCATAGATTTATCATATGATCATTATATCATGCTGATTTTAATGCGCCTGATAATATGTCAGCTAAAAATCACTTTGCTATAGCTCAGAAATCCAGATTCATATCCTGTCATATTTCAAGCAAGTTTCAATAATTTTTAATATCATTGAAATTCAAATCTTCAACAAGATTAATCTTTTCAAATCTTCAAATTTCAAAACTGTCTGAATATCATATTTTTCTTAGATCTATCAATGGATTAAAATATCAATCAGTCAATGAGAACATCTCTCTTGATCTGTCAAGCATTAATAAAAAGATGTCGCTTACAGGCATTTTCTTATCCCGATTTAATTTTGACAATTGTGAATCTATTCTGAATCTAGAGAATTCATTTTCAAAATCAACAATATTTTTATAAATGCCATTAATGATTTTTTTTAATGATTTATCATCTTCATTTATGACAATTATTGAACAAATAGTTCACATTGCCTTAAAATTGTATTCAAATTTTTTCATCTATATGAATTTTTCAAAATATACTTTTCCAAATCATCTGCTTAAAAGATTATTTGAAATATCAGCCGTAGTTCAAGGATTTCAACATATATAAAATTCACAATTTCCCCCAAAATCAATATTTTCTAAACTTATCCTTCAATAGTTATATCCCTTTGTTTCTTCTTTGGATAAGAAAATGTTAATCTCCAAGTTTTTAAATTGTTTTAATTCATCTGTATAAAACAAGTCAGAGGCTTTGGACACTCAGAAATATAATTTTTTCATGACATCTTCTTCAGTGTTTATGAGCATTGAATATATCGGAGCCAATCATGTTCAAGTTGCGATAAAGACCTTTGGCTCCAGAGTATTATTTAAAACAAAATTTCAAGAAATTCATGTGTGATAAATCTTATCTCAAGCTTTTAAAGATTTGAATATTTCTCAAGCTCTTCAGTTTTGCTTCAATTTTATTAAAAACATTAGAACATTTCATTTTTTATCAGCAATCGAATAGCTTCTATTGAATTTTCAATTCAGATCTTCTAAGGCAAAATTTAAGAATTGTCAGCTCGCATGTGTATAATCGTCTTTTAATTCAAGCTTTAATTCAATTACTTCTGTATTTAAAAATTTAAGTGAAACTATTTTGGATTCATCTGTTGTTATTTCTCATTCTAGCAATATGAAATCGGATTTAGTCACTCAACACACTGGACATCTCCAATCCATGGGGATATCTTCAAATTTTGTTCAAGACATGATTCAGCCATCTATATCTCAGATGCTCTCATCATAAATATAAGAACATGGAACACACAGCCATCTTGGCGAATTTGATGATTTTTTTAATTTCCTTTTATTTTTTATATAGGCTCAAATATAAATAGATATCCAGAATCAAAGGATATAAAGCGGTCAAGTATCTCATTTGATCATAAATATATGCAAGCCAACAAATATGAACATGAAATATGACAATCTCTGCAGGATTTTCCATTTAGTTTTTAATATTGATGTCGCCATTGAATTTGATGTGATCAATAGGGGCAGGGAAATCAGGAAAGCAATTATTCCCCAAAGGTAATTAAGCTCATAGTCCCAAAGTATAGAATTCCTTAAGACATCGATGCTAGAATTCAGATTTTCCCAGTACATGATTTCACTGAATGCTCAGATTGCATGGGCAATAGAGAAAACTCAAACTAAAATCCCTAATTCTCTTCTGAATTTTATGATAAAACTAAGCAATTTATTTCTTGAGAATATATCATTGAGCGGTCTTATAATCATAACCAAAACCAACAATAACCAAGAAACGGTCCCGAACTGTTTAAATGTTTCTCTTGGAGATATGAATACCAGAATAAATGCTAAAGAAGATAAAAGCAAAATCAGTTTGATATATTTGATGTAATTGTTCATAATTTTTATTAAAGATTAAAAGGCTATTTTTATAAATAACCTCTTAGCTTAATTCATATCTTGAGAAATATCATCCAATGAAAATTAATTTACTGTTGATAAAAATTTATTGAATCATTCTGTTGTAAGGCTTGCTCATGAAACAACATCTATCTTCAATCATTTCAATTCATGTCAGATAACTTGAGCTGGGGCATTTTTTGCAAATTCAACCAAGGGTCATTTTCAATTAAGATCAACTCAATCAAAAGTCATTGAGGTCACTTTTCAATCTTTTAATAAGAATTTTCATTTAACCGGAACATTTTTCCCTCAAATTTCATATGAAAATTCAAATGTTTTTTCTGACTCAGCAGTTGCAGAGTCTGTTGTAACGCTGGATATGTTTTCATCTAGATTTTCCGTATTTTCAGTTCAAGCGGTTGAAACTGATTTGATTTCATTATTTGGAGCATCAAGGATTGTTGTTGGAGTTGTTTCTTTGGTTTCTGTACATGAAGCCAATGCAATTAATGGAAATACAGCTAATGCAGTAAATTTTTTCATAAAAAGACAAAAGTAAATAATATAAGCGTTTTATTATTTATAGGATAAGTAGTAAAACGAAATAAAGGATATATATTTACACACAAATAACAAATTTCATTTAGTTACCAAAAAACTACCTTCGAAAAAATCTTATATTTTAAGTTGGTATTACTGCAATTTTTAAATTAAATTCCATTAAACAGCCATTAATCATTCTATTTTTTGAGTATTTTTACAAAAAAAGCTAGATTAAATTAAATTTTAATATATAAAAAAATAAAAAATGCTTATAATGAATTGCAGATGGTGTTTTTAAAGAAAATATCATTGATTTTTATTTTATATTTACATATTTTTATATGAAGAAATTAGATTTTATAAAGGCTTTGGCAAATCAATTGTCTATGGGTCAAGATGTTACAGGTAAATTCCTTGATGGAGCAATTTCATTGATTTCATCTGAGCTTAAAAAAGGTGAAGAAATCAATATTACTTGATTTGGTGTTTTTAAGGTTTCTAATAGAGCTGCTAGAAACGGAATCAATCCTAAAACTAAAGAGGCTATAAAAATCCCTGCTTCAAAATCTCCTGCATTTAAAGCTTGAAAGACATTCAAAGAAGCTATAAAATAATTTTTTCAAATAATTTTTGAAATATTGATAGCTATATCAAAAAGCAAAATAAAAGAGTCCTTGGGACTCTTTTATTTATTCTAATATTTACATTAATTGTATTTTTTTCTTCATAAGGCCAATTATTCATCCATAAGTTATAACTCAATTTTTTTCATCAATTTCAAGTTCATCTAGATTTTTTATTCAATCTAGCCTACAGACGAATCATGTTTCTTTTGAATACACTTCACTAAAAAATGATATTCTGTCAATGTTTATAAAATACTCTTTTCAGTTGTAATCAAAAGAATGATTCACGTTATGTGCAATTATCTCCATATTAATAGGGTCAATCATTAAGATATCAGTAGAATGAATTGATACGAATATCCTTCATTTTCTATCCAATTTAACATCTTCTCATACTCTTATTAATTTTGCCTCTGCAAAACTTCACCGAAAATCTATTATTTTTTTCTCAGGACGAAATAAATAGCCTAATGAAATAAAATCTCATGATCATATATAAAAGGCAATAATATCTTTATCCAATCATTTTATATTCCTTTCTGCTCTTGTAATTGTTTCAGGTTCTTTGATTCATAAAATTTCAACCAATTTTCAAGCCTGTAGATCATATATTTTTATTTCCTCGTTTAATGTGGTTCTAAAAATACCTTCTTGTATTTGCTCATATATATTGCCTTCAATTTCAACAAATGTACGTCATTTATGGTTTTTATCAATTTTTTCTGCTTCAATGCTAGCTTTTTGTATGTTTTGTTCAGGAATGCTATCAGGATATCATTCATTACTTTTTGAATCAGTTTCTTTTATCCGCAATATTTCTAACAATTTGGATTTCACAATAAGATTCTTTAAAGTTGATGCCACTTTAAAAAATTCTAGTTTTTCAAATAAATTTTTCAGTTCTTCATTTGTAACATCCTTAAAAGCTATTCTATCGAGGATTTTATAATAATTTTTTACAAATTTTTCATCTTTTAAAATTTTTTTAAAAGATTTAATGTCTTCTTCAGAAATATCGTGATTATTTATTATATCATCAAATATTCTAAGAATATAATCCCTTTCCTGTTTATCTGATCAATATTTTTCTAAAGATAGTTCTAAAACTCGTTTTGCTGGCTTTGATCTTAAAGCCTCAAGAGTTGTATCACATACTTTTTCAGAAGGAATCCGTTCCAGATCTTCTGTGCAACTATTTATCATTATATTTTGGGCAAGTAATAATTTATCTTAATTTTAGCATAATTTTGCACTTAAAGCAATATTATACTAATAATTATCTAAAAATTATTTTGATTCACAATATTAATTAATAATCTAAATATTTGAATTTGTCTGCAATATGTATATAATAATTCTTTAAAAAGAGTTACAAAAAATAATAAGACATTTAAAAATTTAATTAAAAATTATGAAAATCCTTAAGAGAATATTCCTCTTTTTAATGACAAATATTGCTATTTTATTTCTTATATGAATTATCATTTTCATATTAGACAGTTATTTCTGAATCAAGATTTCTCCAAATTTGAGATCATGAATGGTTCCGTTATTGATTTTTTCTGCAATATATGGTTTCAGTTGAGCATTCATCAGTCTTGCTATTTCAAGATGGATTGCAAAAAGAGCATATTCTATAGAATTGATAGAAGAATCAAAAATTAGAAATTATCCGCCAAAAGTTCAGCATCTTTTTTTTAAAACAAGAGAATTTGCAAATCAAAAATGAATTAATATGCCTGAATTCGGAATTTATGAATCAGCTGAAGTCAATGCATTTGCCACCTGACCAAGCAAAAATAAATCATTGGTAGCCTTCTCTGCATGAGCAATTGAGAACATGGATCAAAATGAGCTGGAATGAGTTCTTGCACATGAAATGTCACATGTTATAAATGGCGATATGGTTACGATGACCTTAGTTCAATGAGTCATAAATACTTTTGTCATTTTCCTTGCTAGAGTCATTGCTTATTTTATAGATATGGCCATCAGCAAGGATGAAGAAAGATCATGAATCGCATATCATGCCACAGTCATCATTTTGGATATGGTTCTTTCGGTCTTTGCTTTGATTGTAGTCATGGCATATTCTAGGAGAAGGGAATTCACCGCAGATAAAGATTCTGGCATATTCACACCAAAACAAAACATGATAAAAGCACTTAGAAGATTGAAGCAATTATCGTCAGTAAGAGAACCGATACAAGATGAGCAATTGGCCGCATTCAAGATTTCTTGAAAAAAATCATTTGCAATGCTTTTCAGTTCACATCCCGATTTAGATGACAGGATTAACAAATTAGAAAATTCATTTTAATAATTTAATTTACAATAAGATGAAATGCCCTTTATGTAATGTAGATCGGGCTAATGACAGATAAAAACTGAATTGAAATTACTGTCCAGAAAAGAATTGTCAGATGAGAGCTTAATGAAAAGCTCTCTTTTATTAATTTTAAAGCCAAAGATTAAAATGGATTGCCATATTTCACGCATCTTACATACATATTTCAGGCGTTACTGTACATTCATTTATTTGTATAAGTTGAAGATCTGCAATACGTATATGTTCTATTGCATGCATCATAAGAATTGTATGTTCATCATGGAGCAAGGCTTCACATATGGTCATAATTTCAATTTGACCATAAGCTTGATGAAGACCAATATATCTTGCCGATTGCAAATAAGCTCGGATAAAGGCAATTGATGCCACTTGGATTAGCAGTGCATGAATAATTTCACATACTGAAGTCATAGCTCTCGGGAACTTTCCATCATGCTCATAAGCTACTGCATTGAGTAATCGCTCCACTATAAGTAAGAGGTCAATATTCATTCGAAACAGAACAATCGGTTGCTCATGCGATATCTGATGGATTTGTATATATATTTCAAGCAGCATCTCTCGCTTTAAATTTACCGGCTTTCAATAAGTATGTTCAGCTGCCCCAGGAAATGATATTTATAAAAGGATCCGTATCAATGCTGCTATAGCTTTCAGAATTTGTCGTTGAATGCCAAGTGGTTCATCAGTCCCAGCTGTAAGGTATCGTATGCAGAGGGCCATTATCAGCGTATCATTGAACCTTAAGGACAAGTTTATTGCAATAACGCGTTTGTGATATTATGGCTGTGATTGTGGGCGGCTGTATATCAGTAGCACAGTTGCTTCATACAAATCAGTTTATGCAGGTATATGTGCAATTGCCTGGTGTTGCAGAGTATGTCCATGCCTGATTAGGAGTCGTGGGGATTCAGTTAGAGAGCGTTCAGATATTAGAGAAGCTTGGATTTGTATTGCATTTAGGGATGCATGTGTTTCCGCTTTGCGCATACCCTGAGTTGCAACTGGATAATGCACAGCTTCACCAAGAGGATCCTCACCACGTTTGAGTTCATGCTCAATTGACTATTGTGCATGCTTTAGTATCCGATATGCAAGAAGTTCAAGAGTTTTCAGTATGATATCATGTTATGCACTTATACCGGCAACTGTTGGTGGAAGCGGTCGTGTTATAGGCTGTTGTGGAATCTGCAGGAGTCCATGCAGATCAATCCCATATTTGTGTAAATGAAGATACTGTATTCCATGATGTGTTTGCAGGTTTCGTATTAGAGCATGTGAATGTCTTGGTATTTGGTGTACAACTTCAAGCCAGATTTGTGAAGTTGGCCGTAAGGCTTGCTGGTCCGTTTACAGTTGTGGAACATGTATAATTCAATCGGATCGCCGATAAGTTGTTGCATGCTGTTCAATATTGAATTCCAGAGATTGTGAAAAATCCAGAAGTGTTTGCCGTCGTGTTTGTTCAGCATACATTTATAGTGGCTCCGTTTGCATTGCTTCAGAAACTTCAGCTAATCGTGTGGCTGTTGAGAGTGCAATTTCCAGCGACCAACGTGAAATTACCAGACAGACTTGCCGGTCAGTTTGTTGTCGTACTGCATGTATATCAGACTCTAGTTGCAGTTATGGTATTGCACACGCTTCAATGATTTCTTGCGGCAGTAAAAACTCAACTTGTATTCGCAGTGACATTTGTTCAGCATACATTTATAGTTGCTCCGTTTGCATTGCCTCAGAAGCTTCAGCTGATCGTGTGGCTGTTGAGAGTGCAATTTCCAGCGACC
>CAZUBA010000049.1:0-8096 GCA_964618565.1 uncultured Candidatus Peribacteria bacterium
AAATACTTCTTATATAATAATAAACAACCTAACTTTATTGAGCATTTAATGCTTCAATTAAAGCAAAAATTACATTAAGTTTTTTATTATTCTGATTTATACATTTATGAAAACACCTCAAAGTTGAGTTGATTTATTGGAATCAACAGTTTCTAATATAATCCCGAATGATTGATTGCGTAAGAAACTAGAGTTGGCACATTTACAGAACAGACCGTTAGTCGTCAAGCTTTGATTTGATCCTACTGCGCCCGATCTTCATCTTTGACACGCTGTTGTACTGAAAAAACTCAGGCAATTCCAAGATATGGGACACAAGATAGTTGTTATCATCTGAGATTTTACTGCTCAAATTTGAGATCCTACATGAAAAAATAAATCACGTCCGCCTTTATCAAAGGAAAAAGTAGCAGAAAATGCAGAGACTTACCTGAATCAACTTTCAAAGATTCTGGATTTAAGCAAACTTGAAGTGAAATTCAATTCTAAATGGTTTGATAATATGCATCTTACTGATATGATCAAGCTCATGTCACAGCATACTTTGGCGCAAATACTTGAAAGAAAAGATTTCCATAACAGATATAACAATTGAATACCTATAGCTTTACATGAATTAGTGTACCCATTATTGCAATGACATGATTCTGTGGTCATTGAATCAGATGTTGAGCTCTGAGGTAATGATCAATTGCTTAATTGTCTTGTTTGAGCTTATATGCAAGAAGTGAAATGAAAAGTCGCTCAAATAATCATGACAATGCCACTTTTGGTTTGAACTGACTGAAAAGAAAAAATGAGCAAGTCTCTCGGTAATTATATCTGACTGACTGAACATCCGAACGAAATTTTCTGAAAAATAATGTCAATACCTGATTATGCGCTTAATGATTATATAAATCTTGCTACTGATTTTGATGACGCAGAGAAAGAAGAGATTTTGAAAGCCTTGATTTCAGGCAAGAATCCTATGGAAGTCAAAAAAACAGTCGCTTATAATGTAGTAAAACAATATCATTCAGAAAGTCAGGCAATCGAGGCTGAAGCATTTTTTTATAAGCAAGTGCAAGATAAAGCGCTTGACTCAAAAGAATTTATTGATATTGACTTTAGCAGTCTTAATCTGCCTAAGGAGAATCTTGCTTTAGTGGATTTATGTTCGTCAATAATTAAAGACAAGAGCAAATCTGCAATCAAGAAACTTATCGAAGCATGAGCAGTAAGCCTAGATTGAGCCAAAATTACTGATATTTACAATATAGTCAGAGATTTAGATTGATTGAAACTGAAGATCTGAAAAAGATGATTTTATAAAATCAAACTTTAAACTTTTATGCCTAAGGGAGATAAAAATATTGAAGCAAAATATGAGAAGATCTTAAAGTGAATGCTGGATAAATATTTTTTATCTTCAGATGGAAGCAATTCGGAAAGCCTGATTTGAATGATTGATTTTGCCCTTAATTGAATATTGAGCAAGCATTGAGATTGACCAATGTTCAATAATTGATCTCTGAGACAGGATAAAACTCAGATTGCATCTTATTCAAAAATACCGGATTCACTTGAATTGGAGCCGAATAAAATATTATCAACAATTCCTGATCACATGTGATGATCGGTAAAAGCTTTTCATCCTTACATGGTAAAAAATGTAATACCGTTACCGAATTTCATCTACCTTGCCACGAATCTGGCAGTTTCATTATATATGCCAAATGCCGTTACATGAGAGGATTCAGGCGATATACTGAATTCAGAGCTTTTTTGTGCAAATTTCTTATCTGACATATCTTGATATGATAAGAATAAATCAGCTTGAGTATTTACATTCTGATGAACCGGAACAAATCTTTACGCAATAAAAATAGGATTAAGCAAAGCTTTTCCTAACCATCATTTAACTTGAGTCAGAGAGGATTGAGTGGTTATTGGATCAAGACCTTCTCATTATTGCCATAGGACCAGCGTTGATTGGCTTGGATTATGACAGAATAATTATGTGCAAGTAGAATCAAATATCAATCAGACCACAAATTTGGAAGAACTTAAATTGAAGTGCAGGGAAGTCTTGGAATCTTGAAAAAAGATCATTTGCATAGAGCTTGCAGGATGAACGACTTCAAATATGTGAATCGACGACATCGAATCAATTTATCATTTCAGGAATAAACTCGTAGATGAGTTTAGGCTTGATTATTCACCTCATATTCATGTAGATGCAGTCCTAGGCTGGGTGTATTTGTTTTTTCTGGAATATGATTTTGATCTGAATAATTTAGGATTCAGTGTTAATGTGATGGACAAATTAAAAAAAATCTGTGATAAATTAAGAATGATTAAGTACGCTGATTCATACTGAGTTGATTTTCATAAAACCTGATATATTCCATACGTATCGAGTATGATCATGGTGAAAGATGGTCATGACTTCAAGAGATTAAGAAGAGATTGAGACTTGATGACTCCGTTATTCCATGATGACCTTGCTTATAATCCTTGAACTTTCACACTTGAAACATCGCGTTCGGCCTCAAATATTCTTGCAACCTGGCTAACGCTAAAAACTTTTTGATTTGAATGATTTCAAGCTTTAATCTGACACACTTTGGAGATTTCAGAGGAAATAAGAGACGAGATTTGATTAAATTCATCAAATTGAATATGTGTTGTAAATAAAGATTCTTTCTGATGCGATGTGTTTGTAAGATGCTATAATGCCTGAACGGATACGGATAATGTATTTGATGCAGAATTGATAGACTCATCACTGCTTGTAACAAATAATGAATATCTGAACAAATTTGCAAAATATTTGATAGAAAATAAAAGCTATATAAGCGACGGGATAGCCATAAGCAAATCTTCTGCCGCAATATATACAGAGACCTGACATCCGATGCCGGCAATCAGAATTTACCCATTGAATCCTAATATTACCAAGAAATCTGCTAGAGATATCATTAAAAAATTGATTACGTTTAAAAAAGAATTCGATTTGGTTTATTCTTGAAACAAATAATAAATATGTGAATATCATGTAAAGTGGAAGATATTGCTTGATATGATACTGTTATCTTGTGCGATTTTGATTGAACAATAACTTCAAAAGATGTTTGTGATGAGATAATGAATAGATTTTGAAAGGATAATTGGCATAAGGCGGGTGAACTTTATGATCAACAACAAATATCTCATAAAGAGCTCAATAGGATTTTCATAGATCATTTAGATGTTTCTCCTCACGACCTGGAGCTTTTTTTAAATGAAAATATAAATATAAGGGAAGGTTTTTTCACTTTTATTGAAAACTGCAGAAAAAGAAGATGTCTGCCCATTATCATTAGCTGATGATGGGATTTTTACATAAAATCCGTACTCAAAGATATTAATTTATCTTTTAATGAATCGGTGGAATGAATCGATTTTGATTCCTCTGATATGATTAATGTCTTCAGCAACAGGATATCTTTCAATGAGAATATATGGGATATAGAATATGTCCAAGATACCGATAATGATGAAGTAGTTCCAGATAAGGGATTCATATTGTCAGAAATCAGATCAAAATGAATTAAAAAAGTATATGTTATTTGAGATAGCACTACAGATTTTTGAGTGGCAGAAAATGCGGATTTTGTATTCTCATGCTGAAAGCTTAGCCATTTCTGTAAAGATAATCAAATCAAACATTATAATTTCAATAATTTCAATGAGATTGATATTTTTCTTAATAATATATAATTTATTATGATTTCTAAATTCATTATCTTTTGATTTTTAATGAAATTTAGATAAAGTTTTATAGTTATTGCTGAGTATTATCAGTAAAAATGCAATTTACTTATTATTTTATATTTATGAATTTAAAGCAAGAATTAGAGCTGAGGTGATTTTTACATCAATATACGCATGAAGAACTTTTTGATTTATATGATAAATGATGAGAGATACTCTATTGGTGAATCGATCCTTCTGCTGACTCATTCCAGTTAGGTAACTTCATTTCTCTTTTAAATGCACTGCATTATGTTAAGAAATGAAACCAGCTTTATCTTATCGTATGATGAGCGACTTGAATGATCTGAAACCCTACAGGCAAATCAGCAGAGAGAAATTTTCTTACAACTGATAAAGTGGAAGAGAATGCGGCAAAAATCCAAAAGCAAATGTACACAGTACTTGAAAATGTATGAAAAAAGATCTGAACAAAACTAGAATTTAAAGTTATAAATAATTATGACTTCTTTAAAGATATGAATGTTTTGGATTTCATGAGAGAAGTCTGAAAATATATGACTGTGAATTGGATGATGAATAAGGATATAGTCAAGAAAAGGATCATTGATCCCGATCAATCGATTTCTTATGCGGAATTCAGTTATATGCTGATAATGTGATACGATTTCTTTAAGTTATTTACAGAATATGGAGTCAAATTAGAAGTATGATGAGCAGATGAATGGGATGGAATATTGTCTTGAGTTGAATTAGTCTGAAAAAAGACATGAAAGACGGTTTATTGAGCAACAAATAAATTAATAACAGATTCGACTTGAAAGAAATTCTGAAAGTCAGAGGGGAACGCAATCTGGCTTGATCCGAACAAGAATTCCCCTTACTTCGTTTACCAATATTTGCTGAATATATCTGATGAGGATGTAGATAAATTATTGAAATTGCTTACATTTATGGATTTAGAAGCAATTGCCGCTATAGTAAATGAACATTCAGTCAAACCAGAATTAAGATTATGACAGAAGGCTCTTGCGAGTTATGTAACAGAAATAATTTTCTGAAAAGAATTTGCCGTGCAAGCTGAAATGATATCTGAAATGCTTTTTTGAAGTCTAGATAAGCTATGAACATTAAGTTCGCTATCAAAGCAAGATTTAGATGCATTAGCTAAGGAAACCGGAAGCATCCCTTATTCTCTAGACATGCAAATAGTCGATGCAATGATTTCTTGCTGATTTGCTTCATCCAAATGAGATGCCAGAAAACTTATTGAATGAGGTTGAATTTTCTTAAATGAGAAAAAAGTTGAGGATATTTCTCTTACAATCACAGATAACGATTTCCATAACAACGTTTCAATATTAAGAAAATGAAAGAAAAATTTTAAATTAATCATTCGTTAATTGATAACAAAATATAAAAATCTCCAGTCAAATATGACTGGAGATTTTTATATTTAAATTCTAGAATGGCTGAATCTTTATATTTTTTTGTTCTTATTCATGTAATTGATACGGTATTCAATATTCAAGCAAATTTTTTTACTCAAAAATAGTTGCGTTTCATTTCGGAAGTCTTAAGGCATTTATAATAGCTTTTTCCTTATTGACTTTACAAAATACTTTTATACTATTTTAGCAAATATGACTAAATCAATACAAGGATTTTTTGATAAGCCGGACTTAGAATATATTTAACAGGATATAAATTTATGAAATTATATTTTATTAGACACTGAGAAACTATAGCGGGCTTAAAATGAGTCATTCTTTGATCTTTGCCATGAAAGTTATCAGAAAATTGAATTCATGAAGCAGAATCAATTTGAAAATTTCTATTAAATGAATGATTTGGCATTTCTAAGATTTATACTAGCAATCTCAAGAGATCAGTTGAGACTTGAAAGATTATTTCCTCTTATTTAAAAGTTCCGCAACATGAACTATTTGATATTAGAGAGAGGGAATCTGGAATAGCCGAATGAAAAAAAGAGACGGATATCGATTGGGAAAGTTATGAGAAAAAGCCACTTCCATATCGCAAACATCTTTGATGAGAAAGTTTTTTGGATGTGAGGAAACGTGTAAATAGATTTCTTGATTCTCTTAGAAATAAGGATTCAGATGAATCTATTTTGATAGTTACACACAGTGTTTTTATACTCATGATGCTATCATTAGTCATGAAAAAAACAATTAACTGTGCCTTAAAAATAAGGATAAAAAAGTTGATTATTGTTTTAAATACAAAAAATAATTCTATCGAATTTATTAGTTATTGATAATAACCTAAATCAATCTAATATTACTTTTTCATTCTTTTGTCTCATCAATACTATAAACTAATTGTAGATGTTTTATTTGATAATTAGTTAATTTTTGTAGAGTCTAAGCTGGCTCATTTAGAAAATGAGACATTGTTACAGAATAAGCCCTTCCGAAGAAGGGCTTATTTTTTTTTGTCGAATATCAGACTTCGATATCCGATCATACGGCAGGTGCTGCACTTATGAAGTCGTATCCTATCAGCCTTTCTGCTCTGATGGAACGATCTCTTTTAGTCACCGATACCGTGTGGTGGCGCTTTTCGTAGAAGGAGATTATAACTTTCTGACCGAGCGCGACGCTGTTGAAGACGTTCTTGCAGAATTCTTCCGACCCTTCGACGGTGATTTCTCTTTTACTGTTCTTGAAGGTTATGGAGAACTTCTCGGGGAAGTCACGTTCGACACTTCCGTAGCCATATCCTCCCCCAAGTGTCAACACCAGTTTCATTGCCTTTCTGCGACCGGCTTCGGTATAGACCTTGTTTGAGACGATGGCATCCTCGCTTATAGGCTCGGACATATTTGTCTCATACTCAATCTTCCTCAGCCCGAGCAACATCTGAAAGCCTTCGACCATCCTCTTGAACATTTTGCACCTCCGAATTTTTGTTTTTGGCTCTGTTGAGAGCAACATAATATTTTTATAACATATATAATATAATAAATATTAGTACTGTCAAATTTTTCAAATAGTTTTTTCAATATATTAAACGTTTCATTGTTAATTGATTTGGACTTTTTTATAAAAAAATTTCTAATTAGATAGCCAATTTACGTTATAATTAATTCCTTTATGGTACTTATTTACAAGAATTACTGTAAACTGAAAGAAAAATCCCGTATTTTCATACGAGATTCTTCTATTGTTTTTTATTGGCTCATCAAGACTAATTGTAGATGCTTTTTTAGATAATTAGTTAATTTTTGTAGGGTCTAAGCTGGCTCATTTTAATACTTTCCTTTGATCTTCAGTACTTTCACGTAAGGCTCTTAAAATATTTTTTTGTGAAAAAACATCTTTTAATGTTACTGTCATTTTGGTATTTTTGCTATATGTCTTAATAGAGGTTTTCATATGATGGGGAAGAAAGAAATTATTTTTGTAATTTGAAAATACAATGTATCATTAAGTAAATCTTTTCATAGATTATAATAAAATCTGACCTTATTGTCAAATATATCATTCATTTCTTGAATTGAATTAGATAAATAATATTTATCATCATGAATTATATATCAATCTATATCTCTTATCTTTTGAGAAATGTAGAAAGTAATTTTTCATGAGTATTTTTCTTGAAAAATATGTATATTTGAAAAGGCATCATGATAAAATTTTATAAACTTTTTCCATGGGATTCTTCTATTATCATCATTTCATCTTAATAACGTATAAATCCAGGAGATGTATGGTTGTGTATGTATATAAAATACATTAATTTTATATCATTTCCTTAATAGATGATCAATATTTCTATCTATAACATCCGTACTTGTGAAAGTTCAATCAAGAATAAAATTATATTCATTATGAGCACAGACATCGAAAAGCTTCTCAAGAATTTTTATTGCACCCTTGGTATATTTATCTGCATAATTTCATTTATAATTTGGCATCCATGTTCTAATTTCATCAAGATCAAGAATATAATAAGCGGCTTTTTGGTCTTCAGTTAATAATCTATTAATAAATTCGGTTTTACCTGCTCATGGCGATCAAGCCATAAATATAGCTATTTTTTCATCGGACTTTGCAAGATTCTTTTTTTTAAAAAAATCTCTTGCCAATCTATTTCTATTTTCTTTGGCCCAAGTATGTAATTTATCTTTTGTCCATTTCACAAATTCAAATTTAAATATATTATTTTGTTATTATATAGAATTTAACTTTTAAATAAAATCTAAATGATGTATTAAAGTTCAATCATATCCAATTTTGCGATTCATTTGCTTCACCTTCTTTTTTATTGGCTCCCACCGGCCCCGATTCGAACCAACGTGCCGACTGCTCGGCATAACAGCCACCATGCGG
>CAZUBA010000050.1:0-7736 GCA_964618565.1 uncultured Candidatus Peribacteria bacterium
TGATGTTATTTCAGCCAACATTTATCCCTCTTAAAAATGCTATGTATGCAGTCATGGAATGTGTTATTAAAATTTTCTATTGAGAAATGATTTAAATCTAGATCTTTCTTTAAATTGATTTCTTGATTTTATCCATAAAAAGCTTTTCCACAATACTTTATGTTCTTTAATCTGTCTTTGCCAATAAGGAGGAATTTACGTTTTTCGATTTTCATATGCGTGCATTTTCCATATAATGCTCCCCGAATAATCTAAAAATCAAAAATGAAGCAAGTAACACAGAATTCAATAATAAATATAGATGAGAATAAATTTGATAATAAGTTCCTTTTTATAATTCCTCTGGAAGCAACTTTTGAAAATGAGGTCGATTTGGCAACATTGCTATCATCTTCAAAAAACCCTAATCTGGATTATAAAAAAGATTATAAGCTATGGAGTGAGGTTTATTCGCCGAAGGACGAGCTTCGCATATTCACTGAAGTTTTTGAAGATGCCATAAAAAATGATAAGAAAATTCATATTTCAAACATTTCGCTTTCTGAAGAGATCGAGATGGTAAAAGACCTATACCTTGAGCTAGGCTATTTCAATAAAGAATTAAATAGATTTGAAATCGACTTCAATGACTCGCCCATAACCATATGAGTCAGCATGAATAATATAATCTATAGCTTCAAAGATTATAAACAACTAAAAGAAAAAATCCTTTTTGTGCCTCCTCCAAGAGAGCCTAAGCATCAAAAATCAATAAGATCCGCGATAAATTCTTGAATAATATCAACAATAAGCTTAAATAATCCAAGTGGGGACAAGATTCACATAGAATCAATGATCAAAGAAGAAAAAACGAGTCTCGTAAGACTCGCTTCAATGCTTTATTATAATTTCAAGAACAGGGGATTTGAGGTGAAGGCTTGAGAATTAACGATTCTTGTTAAATAGTGCTGGTTTTTAATCCTGCGCTAAGAAGTGATTCTTCAATCTCTTTTTCAAGTTCAGTCTGAACTTCCTTCATCATTATGAGCTCTTTTATCTTATTTTTATTATCTTCTTTCTTTTTCTCTTCTGCTGAAACTATAAAATAGCCTTTTAAAAATGGGCCAATATAGTAGAAAACCAATCAAACCGCTGCTATTACAGCAGCTAGCGTTAGCAGGCTTAAGTCTAAATTGCCTCAGAAGATATCCAGCTTGAACATATCTAGATTTTTCGGATCATATTGGAAATTGTAAGTGCTTACTTTCATATTTTTTGCGATTATTGAGTTACTGATTTAAGCTCAGCGAAAGCTATAAGCCTATTTAATGAAGTACCTATCGGCCAACATGTCATAAGGCTGAGTTCTTTCTTGGTTGGGTCTCTTTCTAATATCTTTACATCACCCGGTTTGATTACTTTTTTTTCTTTGATCACGTAAGTGTATTTTTTCTGATTATAATAGACTATTATCTCATCTCAGAAATTAAGAACATCCAACATGGCAAAAACTTCATTATAATCTCATTTCAGCCATGGATAATTTGATGAATGCCCGAATATGAATGCATTTCCAGTTTCGCCTGGCTTTGCAGTTCATGGATAGCGTAGGACTCATTTTTCCAATTCGTTCATGAATATGTTCTCTAGATTAGTGAAATCAAGATTTCATCTTCTTGCGTCAACATCAACAAGGGGCACATTCTTGCCTATTTTTGGTATTATTATCCTATTCTCATAAGGAACGATGTCAACGCTCAGATTTACATTTGAATTAAGCGGCACAAGCTTCTTAGGCGAGAAATATGTATCCCGAAGCTGGGCATTATCTTCGGCGAGCTTTTTTTGTATTGTCTGTTGCTGGTCTTTTCATAGAAGTGTATTTTCTTCATCTGCAAATACCTTGATTTTAGAATTATCGATTACGCTTAATATTTCTCTGCTTGAGTTCTTAAGATTTCCTGGATTTATGAAATTATAAGCTATAGTTGAATATGCTGAATAATTAGCTGCTCAAAGAAGTATGAAAAATACTAATGTAGAAACTATGACATAATTTGCAAGAAATTTCACCTTGTCCGCAAAGAACTGAGATATTTTCTTATGTTTTCTTTCTGAATTGATCTTTTCAAGTTCTTGTTCGAATCTTTTCTGTGATGAATCATCTGTCGTAGTTTCTGATCAGATAGTTATAAGTGAAACAGGATCAATAGCATCTATCATCTTCAAGAAATCGTCAGCCTTATCTGATTCCATTTGGATCGGAGCTTCAATGAAGGCTTCTTCAGTTATTTGCTCTTCCTGGACGGGAATAAATTCTTCTACTGAAGGTTCAGCCATAACCAGAGGCTCTTCTGATGAAGAAGGCATAGCTTCGGCTTCAGTGGTTTCCACGGAAGCAAGGGCATCGTTTATCTCTAATTTTTCATCTAGTCCAGATATAAGGCTGGATAAATCTAGCTCTGGCGTTGAAGGCTCTATGTTGTTGATTATAGACGCATCTGTAACGTCTGTAATTTCTTGCATTTTGTTTTTATTTTAATATGTATTTTTATTTGTTTTGCCACTTAAGGCAGTCTACCATACTTTTTTTCAAAGGTCAAAAAAAGTCCGAACTTTTTCGGACTTTTTTATTGACAAATTGTGATTTTATTATTAACGATTATTAAGAGCTCTGTATCATTCTCTGATTATAGCCTTTTCTCTAAGTTTTCTCTCAGATAATCATTTAACTGCGTAACGTTCTTTTCTTAACTTATTTGCTATCCTGGTCTGGAAAAACATTTTTTTGTATCTTAGTACGAGTTTCTCGTTTGACTCAGATTTATTTCTTATAGCATAAATTAACATTTAATTCTCCCTGTTTAAAAATAAAATAATTGGGTGCGCAAATTCTATGAAAAATGACAATTTTGTCAAATTATTTTTTGATTTGCTTGAATTTCTCTTCCTTATTGAATATATAATGCAAAAAAGTTGCTATGCTTCTGCCGATTTTGATTCATGTTGGCTTTTTCCAAAAACCCTTTGGACCGGTGTGCAAAACAAAATTCAAAACATCCAAAAATCTATTTTCATTGAGCGGAGATGTTTTTTTGCTGCCTGATAAATGCCTGAAGAACAAAAAGACGCTTTCTCATAAAGATCTGAGGAAATTAATTGCCAATTCGAAAATTATTATTATCTTGTTTTGCTTCATAAAGGGATTTTCTTATTAATTTTTAAACATATTCCAAATAAAAGTCAAACATATTTGCCTTTACTTTATTGGAAATATTAATATAAATATAATGTATCTTCGCGATTGATATTTTAAACAAATCAAATGAATTATATACTGAATTCAAAAAATAGAAAATTGAAATATAAACTTCATCTTTTGGTCGATAGATTGAGCTTTAATTTTCTTAATCTTACAGCCAGCCAAAAGATAGTTTTTTTAGGAATCATCCTTTGTTTCTTCTCTCTTTTCTTTACTTGGTTTACCGTTGAATATGACGGAATCACCCCATACAGCTCTTTTAATATCGTATCATGACACGTGGGATATTTCATAGGGCTTATCTTGATTTTCCTCACATTTCTCATCCTTTCGAATAAAAACAAGGAAAAGCTTAAGACAAAAACCTGAGTTATTTTTCATGATTATACGATAATCGTATTTTCTTGAATTATAATTTTCTTGCTTACCCTAGTGATTTTCAATTCAATTAGGGGACTCACGACGTTTTCTAAATGAATATCAATCTGAAAATGAATCATTTTTGAGGTGGTCGGATCTATATTTGTGCTTTTGGGCTGAGTATTGAGCTATAGGGAAAAGAAGCAGGAAATATTGTCAAAGATATATATAGAAAATTCAAAATTTGAAGCTCAGCAGGATCTAGAGGATTATAAGGATATACTAAGTTCCCCTGCATGAAATAATAAATCAAACATGAGTTTACCGATTTAATGTTTATTATTGGTCAAATATTACCATCCCGAAGAGATAATTCGGGATTTTTTATTGTAAATTATTATTTTTAAGCCAAAATATAAGGAAAGCGGATTTTTTTCCACTTGACATATCTCATTTTTGATAAAAAAAACTTAAAAAAATACAATAATCTCAAAAGCTTGAAAGCGCTTAAGGATGCCTATCAATGCTGAGTATAAAAAATTTATTCTTCAAAGCTCTTATTTTAACTGTTTTTTTTGTGAAATAATCTTGACTTTTGAAGAAAAAAAATTATACAATAGGCAGTGTTTTAAATTTATCTTTAATATAAAACTTCCCTCGATGGTAACAAAAAATTCAGAAATCATGCAGGACTTTACAGGTATTCTGCAAAATTTGACGGAAAAAGAACGTACGATAATCTCAAGACGAATCGGTCTTGGCGGTGAAAAAGAAACCTTACAGGATATAGGTAATAGCTACCGTATTACTCGTGAGAGAGTTAGGCAGATAGAAGACGTATGAATCAAGAAGATAGGACGTATAATCAAAACTACAAAATTATCAAAAATTCAAGAGGAATCAGAGAAAGTTCTTCGTATGCATGGGGGCCTTCTTATAAGAGATAGGATTGTTTCATCTCTAATAAATGAGATGAAATTGGATTCTGACATCAATTCTGAAGTAATAGAAATGATTATCCAGTCAAACTTCAATATAAATAAATCAAAACCTCAGCTTTGAGCCAGAACTCATTTTTTCTTTCCTGAAATAAACAAGAAGCTGGTTAATGAGGTACACAAAGAAGCTTATAAGATTTTGAAGAAAAAAGGTGATATCATGGAGAATTCCTCTCTATATGAAATGATCAAGATAAACCTTTTCTCACAATTCGGAAAGGTCGAAACTGTTCTTATTGATTCAATTCTTGATATCTTTACTGATATAGTCAAGGGAGAAGAAAAATTCCTAGGCCTTGAAAAATGGAAGATACTTAATCCTTCTACACTTAAGGATAAAGCAATCTATGTAATGAAAAAAGAGAAAAAGCCAATTCACTTCGTTGAGCTTACAAATCTTATCTCCAATCATTTCGGTGAAGCTGTAAAAGTTGCAACAATCCATAATGAGCTTATAAGAAATAATGAATTCGTACTTATAGGAAGAGGTATTTATGTACTTAAGGAATGGGGTTACAAGCCAGGGACTGTTATTGATGTTATAGTTGATATTTTGGCAAAAGCTAAAGCTCCGCTATCTACAGATGATATCATTTCTAGAGTCCTGAAGACAAGAAAAGTTAAGAATTCTACAGTATATATGAATCTTCAAAATAGAAAATACGTACAAAGAGTCTGAAGAAATATGTATAGATTAAAAGAATGAGTAATCGCGTAATGAATAATGAAAAATAACAAAAATCCTCTCTGGTCCAGAGAGGATTTTTTAATGTCTTGATCTTTAATTCCTGCTCTGTAATCAAGATAAGCTAGAGTTTTTTCAAATTTTGGAAGTCAACAAAGATATGTGTCTGCGCTTTTCCATGAATATTCAAAAACAATCGTGGCAAATCTTAAATGAGGATTATTCTTGTGGAGTTCAGGATTTTTGACTATCTTGATTTCTGGGATAACAAAGGTTCATTTATCCTTATCATATGTAATTCATGTATCTTCCAGTCAAGTTATCCATAATGAGCTTATCTGATCCTTATGATTGGCAATGACAGAAACTTCGCCATGAGTGAAATCCAGACCCGATAACAGCTTGGTATATTTGAATCTCGGATGAGGTCTGATGGAACTATATATTCATCTTTTAATAGCCTCTTCTTCTCCTCTAAGGATTTCTGCTACGCTTGTTGCAAATTCTACTGGAAAAACGTGTGAAACAGGAATATTTTCTGAATCATGCGGATTTCAGTTTTCTTTATTTCAATTGAGCATATATAGATTTTATAATAAAATTAAACCTTAAGGATATAGGATTAAATGATTTTTTTGATACATTCCAAAAGCAAACTAAAAACTTCTTTATCATGATATCATGATTCTACAGTAAAGAAACGCCTTCATTTTGCTTGCATATAATCAGACAAAGATCAATCATTCTCTCAGTCCTTATAATACACGCAGTTGATGCCCATAGAACTCAAATCATCGAAATCATTCTTGTTAACAGTTTGTATGAAGGCATTATAAGGCAAATTTTCATTTATTTGCACAAATTCTGTTTTCTTTGTAAAATCATTTATATCAAGCAGCTTATTCGTGTGGACTCAAATTATAATGTCTGGATTAGTTTCTTCGATTTTTAATAGAATATGGTTCCTGATATGCAATCATTTTTCCATTGATAAAATTATAAGAGATTCTTCAAGATGAGAATTCCTTTCCTTAATAGTTTTCTCGAGATTGGCATCATCAAATATCCTATTTGGATCTATTCGCAAAAAAACCTTATTTTTATGGGCGTCTTCTATTTCAAATCTTATGAATCTTTCCTTGTTCTGCTTAAAGGAAAGCAGGGTTCAAGCATTTTCTCTGATGAAGCTTAAAGTTTCTGATTCTGCAAGATGCTCATTGCCATGCAAATGCACATAAGTATTTTTAGACGCTCAAAAGGATATCTTATCCATGAATATTGCCCTATTTGAAGCAAATTCTTCTGAATCCTTATCTGATATTACAATAATCGCTCAAGAAAAGCTTTTTTCAAAATCTTCAATGGATAACTCTACGGAATCCAAATTCATCGGATCATTTATGATGAAATTTCAATTCTTTATTCATTTTACAACTACTAGATGTCATCAATTCTTTTCTTTCGCCACAAATCACAACGATACTGAAGTTATTATGGCGCATCATGCTTCTATCAGTTTTGAGAATTTGGCTTCAGTATTTATTTTTCCTGTCATAAGCGGCCTTCAGTAGAGGCCTTTTGAGGCTGCTATTTGCAATAGACCATAATGAAACCATCAGATTCAAGGAAGGTAGTATGTATATTCTTTTTCTTTTCAATCACGAAGGGATAATCATTTGAGAACCACGTCTTTGAATTCAAGAAGTTCTTCCAGGCTTGGGGATTGGCCGCAAAAAAATTCAATGCACATTTTAATGCACGCTAGTCAGCAGATCTTCTTTTCCCATTCTGCAATGCTTGAATCAGTGTTCTGAATCTGGGAAAAGTGAGGTATTTCCAATATAGTGTCAGTCATGTTTTAATTATTTTTCATATTATAATCATTAAGTGATATTCCTCAATTTTTTTATAGCATTTTGATTATATTTAGCCTACTTGCCAAATATCAGAAATATGTTATAATAATCACGTAAAATAGCCAAAAATACTATTATAAGGCCATTTAAGTTCTTATAAATCATTTACTTAAAGCATCTTCACACTGTAATCACCTCTTAATCACCGATTGTTCACCACTCCTGTATTGCTTTATAAAAAAAACTAATAGAATACTAGTTACGTATAACGTAACAAAATTTATATGAAAACAGATAAAAAATTATACTCAGTTCTCGCAATATTAAGTATAGCACTATTAAGTTCAAACGCTTATGCAAAAGGTGGAAGTGGCGGATGAAGTGGAGGAGGTTCTTCAAGTTCGTCATCAAGCAGTCCTTCTTCAAGCTCATCATCCGACGATAATTCAGTCAGGCATTCATGAGCAGACGATATGGTAAACGGAGTTAAACTAAGAGGCGACGGTTCGGTAGATGATAACCTTCCAAGGCATTCATGAGTAGACGATATGGTAAACGGAGTTAAACTAAGAGGCGACGGTTCGGTAGATGATAAC
>CAZUBA010000051.1:0-6123 GCA_964618565.1 uncultured Candidatus Peribacteria bacterium
TGCTTGTAAATCTATATGAGAATGATATCATCTCATTACAGAGAACGAATGGATGACCATTTCTAGGAATTTAGAACAAGTACCCGCTAATTGGTCTTCTAATATTACTTGATCCGGATATATGTTCAATTGACACAATAATAGTAATCCTTGAAATATCCTCACAGGAAGCACTAATGATTCTGATTGATTGTTTTGAATGACATGATGATTCTGAAATACTGCATTTGCTAATAATAAACGCACACTTAGCTTATCAAACTGAAAGGTTATCTGGGATCTTGCAGGAAATGTTTGGGAACATGTAAATAAAGCCAATTCTCTTGATTGAACAAACTTCGATAATTGAACAATCATGGTTTCAAATGTCTGTACTTGAGCTACCTGATATTACTCATTTGGTTCCTGAGATTCCAGTCCTCCTCCTTGATGAGCTTGTAATTGGGTAAATTGATATTCATATTCGATTATCTGACCTAAAATTACTAGCTTGAATTCTGATAATGGGATCTGAAGGTTATATTCCAATACGGCAATGCTTTCAAATAATATTTTTTATCGCGGTCGTGACTGGTTAGGCGGCGGGGGAATATATATGTTAGCTATTTGAGCGGATAGTTTATCTTGAGGTACAACAGGTTTCCGTTGTGCAAAATAACTAAATTTATTATTTATTTTATTTTAATTATATGTTGAATTTAAAACAAGGCAATGAAAAGTGATTCACTCTCGTTGAACTCATAGTAGTAATAGTCATACTCTCAATACTGGCAACGATAGCATTCCTCTCTTTCTCCTCGCAATCCTGAAGCGCCAGGGATTCCACCAGGCTATCCGACATATCGTCCATAAAGAAATGAATGGAGATGTATAACGTATGATCTTGACTGTATCCTACCCCTGACAAACCTACATCATTCACTTATTCCTGAGGAACAATCTGGAACCAATGAACCCTATGAGATACTGCATATAAGCTTATCCAGAAAACCTTGTCAAAGAAAGTCAAAGATCCCCTCAAAGATTCAGAATATGATTATTCTCTGGCATCCAACAAAAGGGAATACCAAGTCGCCTGAAACTTTGAGAATCCAACTTCACTTCAAAGGAATTATAATCCATTCCAATCCTCAACTCTCAATCCTCAGCTCTCAGCCCTCTGATGAACTTGAACCAATGTCTACATCTCTTGAAATTACAATTGAGTCCTTCTCAAAGTATTTACTTGAAGCACTTACTATTTCGTGCCGACTCCAACCTTGTTCTGATTGAATGCCAATTGAACATGAAATGTAATATATGATAATACATTCTGATCATGAAAAGATATCCTTCCTTGAATCAACAATGTGGCGATATTTGATTCGTCTAAAGTCTATTCTACTTGATCCGACAATCTATGAAGCACAGACATAACAAATCTTATGAATACTGTCAAGGCAGCATATTCAACTTGAAACGTCACGACTCCTGCAGTCCAAGCGATAGTCAATGCAAGCTGAGCAGAACTCGTCAATATCTGAAATTGACTTGTTAAGAATAGCTTGTGAGGCGCAGGTCAAAGCAATTTACAATCTACAACCAATTGATGCTTAAATCAGCCTAATTATAATAATGCAAATTTTGTAATTTGATTGCCTGTCCAGACTAATCAGATTTGGCAGAATACAAGTTCTTGAAATGCGTGTTATTTTTCTTGTATTAATTGAACCATTTGGAATTGAAGTAATAATTGTATTGCAGATAGTTCAAACACGGTCTTGCTTTTGCATTTTGAAAATAATCTTGTAAATGCGTGAACAAATACTTGAGAAGTTTTCAATAATTGAATGTCTTTCACATGATGAAAATTCTGAAAATCATGAGATTTTGATTGAATAAATGACTATATTAATATTCCAGACAGCAATGATTGGAGTTTTTGAACATGAGATTTTACTATCGATACTTGGTTTAACTTAAAGGCTTTAAGCAATGACAACGCAAATCAGATGTTCTTCATCCAAAGAATTGATGGATTTAATGCGATAGCCTTATATTATCTAAATGAAAGCACTTCTTGATGACATCAGATCAGGTGAGTATGGTATGGATCTTATCCGACTAATATGGTTGAATTATTCAGAGTAACTTCTGTAAATATCAACGAATGGAAACATCTGGCCTTTATAAGAAATTCTTGATCGAATTCTCTATACTTGAATTGAGTTAAAATGTGAGCATCAATAACTAATGCTAATTCCATGCCGAATTTAACTGGAAATTTAGAAATTTGAAGGCATCCTATTTATACTTCTTTCTTAAATGGAATGTTGGATGAATTCAGAATAGTAAAATGAAAAGCTGTTTGGACATCAAATTTTACTCCACCCACATCGCCTTACTAATCAAAATGCACTTTAACATTACAACATTTTAAATTTCAACAAAAATTAATGAATTACCCCCCAAATTCACCTTATTAACATGTTTATAAAATTTACTTGATTTCCAATTTAATATATATTATTATGTATACGATATTTTATAATTAATTTTAAATTATGCCCAACACAAAAAAAATATCATTCTCGTCTTATTATTCAGCCTTCACCCTAGTAGAGCTGATAGTAGTTATAGTAATACTCGCTATACTAGCTACTATAGCATTCCTATCTTTCTCAAGCCAATCATCTTCAGCCAGAGATTCTACTCGTATGAGCGACCTATCCAACATATCCAAATGACTATGAGTATTCAATGCCTTAGGATGAAAATATCCTATTCCTGACAAATCGGTAAGCATATATTCCTGAACCACTCTGATATGATATCAATGAGAAGCATGAAGTAAACTGCTCGGAATGTTAAAGTTATCTGCCTGATGATGAAAAGATCCTTTGGGAGGAACCTACTATACATATAATATCAATAACACCCGAAACAAGCATCAGCTGCTTGCTTTCTTAGAGAATCAATCATCATTTCAATTATGATATAATCCTTTTGATGTAATATCAGACTCCTTTGCTACAGATTATACGAATAGATATCCTTATGAGAAATGAGATACGCTATGAATATTATTAGCACAAACCTGAACCACTTCGAATCCTATATATACTCCTATTCAAGATATTCCTTCTATCCAGACCTCCACTTGATTTACTATTACAGATACTTCTCAGACTACTTGAAAGATTATCATCAGCGATAATGCCGTAAGTTCTACTTGAGTGAGTACCAGTGCTGTTATTTGATATACGACTCCTGTGAATCCAATTCCAGTAGCACCAGTAGCACCAACTGTAAAGGCAGAAATTTCTAATAATGATTCAAATCTTATTTTACTTTGGCATTTTAATGAGAGTGCTTGAAGTATTGTATATGATAATACTGGTGGCACTAATGTTGCAGCAGACAACTGAACTTTAAATTGAGCAATATGGGACACTTCTAATAAGATTGCCTGAGCAGCATCTCTCACATTTGACTGAATAAATAACTTTGTAAGACTCAGGAATCATTGACGAGATTGAGGTTCGGAATTCTATCCTTCTAATAATTATTCCATAACTGCCTGGGTAAATTTCAATAGCGGCACAACAAATAAAGATATAACCGGCGCAGGATGAAGAATGACTTTTGGTATAACTTCAGATAATAGATTGTATTATTGGGAGTATCCATATTATTATAACGGTGCTAATTGAGGTTCATTATATTCTTCAGGATATATATCAGAAAAAGCATGGCATCAGGTTGCGATGACAAAAAGCTCAACTCTAGGCCTCTCATTATATGTGGATTGAGTTTTAGCTGCTTCTGCCCCAGGTGATACGCCGAATTGGCTGACAGCAAATACAGGTAATGCCATCTGATACAATGGAAACCCAGATTACATGTATTGATTCTTCAGCTGAATGATAGATGAATTTGCCGCTTATAATCGAGTATTGACATCAACGGAAATACAAAACCAATACCAGTTGTTAAAATAATCTTAATTAGCAAATTTGTGCTTAAAAATAATAAAAATGCCTTCACCCTCGTAGAACTCATTGTAGTAATAGTGATTCTCGCAATACTCGCAACCATAGCATTCCTTTCTTTTTCTTCCCAATCCGGTTCTGCAAGAGATTCCACAAGACTGTCGGACATATCATCCATAAAGAAATGAATGGAGATGTATAATCTAAATTCATGATATTATCCTAATCCGGACAATTCAGTGGAATTCACCTATTCAGGATGAACAATATGGAACCAATGAACCCTATGAGATTCTGCATACAGGCTCATACAGAAAACCCTATCCAAGAAAGTGAAGGATCCTCTCAAAGATTCTGAATACGATTACTCCCTTGCATCAAATAAAAGGGAATACCAAGTAGCCTGAAACTTTGAGAATCCAACGTCATTTGAAAAAACCTATAATCCATTCGAATCCGATTTCCTAATCTCTCAGTTCTCAATTCTCAATTCTCCTAATGCGAATGCATTAGGCTGAACTTGAACTAATGTATACATCTCTTGAAACTACAACTGAGTCCTTCTCAAAGTATTCACAGGTTCCACTTATTATTTCATTCCTACTCCGACATTATTCTGACTGAATCAGAATTGAACCTGAAATGTGATATATGACAACACATTCTGATCAGGAAAAACCCTTCTTCCTTGAGTGAACAATGTGGCGATATTCGATTCAAGCAAAGTATATTCGACCTGATCCGATAATCTATGAAGCACAGACATAGATAATCTGATGGCAACGATCAAAGCGGCATATGCAACCTGAAATGTAACCACTCCTGCAGTCCAGGCTATAGTAAATGCGACATGAAGTGCTCTAGTTGATTTATGAAGCTGACTTGTCAAGAATAGCTTGTGAGGATGAAGCAGCAGCAATGTATCAACAACTCAGGAGTGTGGTAATTGAACTATATGGAGCGGTAATTCTTGCATTTCTTCAGGCACAGTTCTTCTTTTGCATTTGGATAATAATCTTCTTAATTCATGATTTAATCAAGGAACAATTACAAATAATAATTGAGCCGCTTTTTCAGGTTGAAAATTCGGTAGTGCATTAAGCTTCAATTGAACAAATCAGCATATTTCTATTGCAGATAGTGATGATTGGTATTTGATATGAGATTTTACTATTGATTTTTGGGCAAAGTTTAATTGAGGAAGCTGATTTTGAGCTATAACTCAATGAGATTGATATTCATCTTTCTGATATATTTTTTATAATGCCCCTCCTTGGAAATCAATTTTTTGAATGTCAACAGCATGAAATACTTGGGATTTCAGCTCTAATTATATAACAACATGAACTTCAGATTGATCATGGTCACATTATGCTGTCACAAGAAGCTGAAGTGTAATTTATATGTATGCAAATTGAGTCAATACTTATTCTTGAACTACCAGTGTAGTGCCTTACAATAGCTCAGATGCCTTAAGGATCGGTTTATATCAGAATCCTTCAAATAGCGATTACAGATGGTTAAATTGATTGATTGATGAGGTTAGGATAATCAAATGAAAAGCTTTATGGACATGAAATTTCACCCCCCCAAATTCACCTTATTAACATGTTTATAAAATTTTATACTTGATTTCCAATTTAATATATATTATTATGTATACGATATTTTATTATTAATTTTAAAATCATGCCCAACACAAAAAACAACACCTATATCACTGCCTTCACTCTAGTGGAACTCATTGTAGTCATAGTCATACTTGCCATACTCGCAACCATAGCATTCCTTTCTTTCTCTTCACAATCCGGTTCAGCTAGAGATTCCACAAGACTTTCGGACATATCATCCATAAAGAAATGAATGGAGATGTATAATGTTTGATCTTGACTATATCCTTCTCCTGATAATCCTACATCCTTCACTTATTCCGGATGAGCAATATGGAACCAATGAACATTATGAGACAAAGCATATAAGCTTATACAGAAAACCCTATCCAAGAAAGTAAAGGATCCTCTTAAGGATTCAGAATACGACTATTCTCTCGCCGCCAACAAAAGGGAATACCAAGTGGCCTGAAATTTTGAGAATCCTACATCATTTGAAAAAAACTATAATCCGTTCGAATCGGATTTCCTCATCTCTCAGT
>CAZUBA010000052.1:0-5710 GCA_964618565.1 uncultured Candidatus Peribacteria bacterium
GTCCAATATTCTAAAAAAGTATCAATTGTACATGGACCAAGCCATCCTGAAACTCACGATGTTCATCGTCTTGTGTTAACTCTTATCGAAGATATAAGCAAATCAGAGAAAGAATCCAAAATTGATAATTTACCAATACAAGAATCACTCAAGGCTCTTAAGGAATTAACTGCGTGATTTACTGTCCCATCTTGAGCGTGCTGAACATTTGAAAGACTGTATCAGATGCTTAATGATTTTGATTCTGTATCATCTGAATTCATTGGAGAATAGTGAGGCGATTTCTTAATCAATGACTTTCCAAAAGCAAGAAGCCTGCTCCTTTTGAGTAGGCTTCTTTCTTATGATTCAATAACAAATTAGGGATGAAGAAATTGATACTGATATTAATTTTTAATTTTAATTAATGGCTTCTTTATTGATCAAGAATAAAATCAACTCCTAAATGCAATTCCTTTAATGGCTTTACATTAATTCTACGATCAGGATCATTGATGCTGCCAAACCCGCCAACCCAAGGCTCTATGCAAATATAAGGCTCTTGCTCTCATTTCTCATTATATTTCGACCATACAACAATAGTGTCAAATTCTGGATTGCAATCCATAGTTATCTTTCATATTCCGGGTATATTGAACCAAGCAGATTCACCTTGTGGATATTTAAAGAACATTGCTTCTCCAGATTTCCATGAATGATTGGATAAGTCAAATCATGGCAGATTTGATGTTATGCTTGATTGGTCTTTTGGGTCGACTTTAAAATAAGGATGCAGTCATGGGGCTATAAGCATATCCGAATCACTGTTATTCTTAATGTTGATATCATATTTTAGAGCTCATTCAGATACAGAAATCATGATTTTATAATTAAAATCCAATCATTCTCCAAATTTCTTCTTAAGCTCTTCTAGAAGTTGCTCATCCTTAATATCATTTGAATTCAAGGAAAGCATTATGGATGATTCTGTTGATTCCTCCCAAACCCAAGGCATCTCTCTTGCTCAACCATGCTGGCGGACAATCGAGTCCGGTCATGCAAATGGCATAAGTATAGGAATTCAAAGTTTTGGTTTTCTTCAGGAATTTTCAAAATCTGATTTATTGAAATGCAGTATTTCTTTTATCTCATCATTAACCATAGTTTGAAATCTGGTTACCATTCCTCCCATTTCCGGACACACGTATGCAGAAGTTCATCCGTTTTTTAATATAAGCTCAAGATGACCATTAAGATTCCTGTCTGATAGGGGAGCTGCCATTGGGGTTGAGATGTTTTTATCAAGAATATTAAAAGTATTCATGATAGAGGATTATGAAATATATAAAGGAAATTGCCTATTTGGTAAAATTTTTTTATTGGTATTTGCATAAAAGCCAAAGTCAATGAACTTTATATTTTCATCACAAAAGCATTTCATGTTTTCAAATTAAATAATTAATTTGTTATATTTCTTTCGAAAACACTTCTTTTAATGTATTTAAATCATACACTTTGAGATATTTTATTGTCTTTTTCATATCAGTATTATATTTCCCTTCCAATTGTACGTATAAATAATCATTATCAACATATCATCATAAGATATCATCTTTCCCTAGAGTGATAAGTTCAGGAAAAGTTCATTTTTTTGTAATAAGCAATCATTCTCATTGGGAAATTCAAGAAGTTGTTCAATATATGAATTGTTTTTTATCAAGAGTCCATAAATGCAAACTCACATCTGAAGATGTTTTAAAAACCATCCTTCATGTTTTGATATCCATCATCCTAAATTCTCCACCTTCATAACCTCAAGCCCTATATGATATGTAATTTCAGCTTGGAGAAAATTCTTTGAATCATGAGAAACTCCAAAATGGACACTCTCAATTATCAATAATATTTTCTAATTTGATATTACTATTTAATTTAGTGCATTTTTTGATTCCGGGAATATTATCTTTTCAATAAGTTCAAGGCAATTCGTAGGTCGTTCAAGAAACGGTGACAATTATCTTATCAGTATCTTTTGAATAATCATTTGGTGCAATGTACTCAGCCTTAAACTCACCTTGCACTAATATTCATGTACTAATTCTCTCTGATTCACGTTGTTTTCTTAAATTTTCATCAATTTTTGAGAGAATATTTTTGGTTTGAAGATCTGAAAAATTTACACTATCTATAACATTATCTGTAACTCAAGCCATATCCCCCTCAATGACTCAGTCATCAGTATTTATGCTTCATGTTTGAATGCTTCAGGTTTTAGCTGCTCAAGTATTAGTATCTAAACTTCAGGTTTCAATCCTTCAGGCATTTGTACTGCTTTCTTGCTTATTTTCCTCAGTTTTTCCACAAGAAATAAGCATGAAGGATATGAATAATAGAATTATGATATTTTTCATGAAAATTAAATTAAATTAAGTTTAAATCAACATAATTTATTATATCAAAAATATTTTGGAAACAAAATAAATAATCTTCAAGTTTCATATTTTGATATAATTTACTTTCTGAATATAATCAAGTAAATTAATTAATAACTTTGCAGATATGGAACATCAAAATATTACAACGGTATTAGAATTACCGAACAAAAAAATAATTAAAAATTTCGGACTGGTAAGATGAATAACAGTAAGATCAAGATCAATTTTCGGAACAATCGGCGGAGCACTCCATACTATAATAGGCGGGAATATCACGTTATTTACAAGTCTATGCGAAAGGACGCGTCAGGAATCATTTGAATTGATGGTTAAAAATGCAGAAGAAATGTGAGCAAATGCCATCATCGGAGTACATTATGATGCCAATGATGTCATGTCGGGAGTAACGGAAGTGCTTTGTTATGGAACAGCTGTTTTGGTTCAATAGATTATATGAATATCTTGCTTTTAAAAAACCAGTACTAATTAAGATTGGGCAATAATTTCATTTGGCTTGATCCGTAACTACTTATGGATCGAATTTTATTTTAAATTACTCTAATTTTTACTTCCCTTATAGGCTCTTACCAATGGCTCTATCTCGATTTTCTTCATCTTTAGCATTTCTCCCATCACTCTTCATACTTTCGCTGGATCCGGATCTGTTATATATTCATTTAAGATTGAGGGTGTGATTTGCCAGCTAAGTCAGAATTTATCTGTGAGCCAGCCACACTCTACTTCTTGTCATCAATCCGAAGTAAGCTTATCCCAATAATAATCAACCTCTTTCTGATCATCACAATTAACCAAGAATGATACCGCTGGAGTAAGCTCAAATGGAGGTCATCAGTTGATTGCAGTGAATTTAATTCAATCAAGCTCAAAATCTACCGTCATTACAGTTCAGGTTTCCATTCCTGAAACTTCTTCGACTTCTTTTGGGTAGTAGGTGGTAGCTATTATTTTAGAGTTCGGGAATATGCTTACATAGAATTCTGCTGCCTTCTCAGCGCCTTTTCTGTACCAGAGAAATGGGGTTATTTTCTGGCTATGTACTATTTTTGCATCTGTTTTCATATTTATTGAATTAAGATATAATCATGTAAATCCTTTCACTTTAGATCTATTCGAACAATTAAAACTTCATTTATAAATCTTTATTTTAGGTATTAAACATATAATTATACTAAATTTTGCTTTAAATCAATAAATAACATCAAAAAACACTCAATTTCTTGAGTGTTTTTTCTTGATTATTCAATTTTGGTGAGACAGCCCACAGCAGAAAGTAAAAATATTAGTTAAAGGTTTTCATCCCAAGTATATGGAAGTAAGTCTTTAAGTTTAACAATTTTATTTTCGCTAATAATAATGTCCGCATTTAGATTATCCCCATTAATTTGATACATAAATTCACGACATCTTCAACAAGGTGGCAAAATCATTCAATCTTCTAAAACTGCAACTATTTTATTTATTTTATATTCACCAGCAGTTATCATTGCAGCAATAGCGCTATGCTCTGCACAAAAACCCATACTAGAACACGTGTCTATACTTACTCAAAGATAAATATTTCCGCTTTTTGATTCAAGAGCACAGCCACAGTCAGAGGTAATGAATCAATGTTTAACTGTTTTTGGTTTAATGACTGATTGTGCCTTTTTAATTAATTCTTCATTGATCATAAATACTTTTAATTTTAATTATTTCAAAAATTATCTTATATAAAAGTATATTTTAATCAATATATTCTGGACTAAAAAGCTTCATCTGAAAAGATGAAGCTTTTAGTTTGCATTTGCTTTAAAGAGAAAAAATTGGGAAGCTAAGATAAAATAAAAAGTAACTTTTTATTTTAATTGTATTAAGTTGTCCTATGTTCTAGGATTTCTGGTTCGAGAAGTGTTTGTATGACGTTAAGTTTCGTGATCATCTGGCTCATTCTCCATGTTCAATAATATTCTTTCTTCTTCTCTTCAGCTTGTGCTAATCACCTATCTCTAAGTAGAACAAAAAAAATAGATTCCGCCATTTTTGTATCATTATGAAGACTTAAAGACACTCATTCTCTCATATAATATTCCATTTTCATTGCAACTGAAATCATTAAATCTGTAGGAGTGACTCAGGCGAATCGTGTTTCCCCATAATACACCATATTCATACTTCCATGAAGATTATGTAGAGAATCTTCAGCTGTAGGTCAATATTCTGTTAGTTCATTGAAATCTGGAACATGTCGTATTTCAGGAATCAGAGTCATATTATCTAAGTTATTGAGAGTAGTTAAATTAACTATATTTATGCATTGATAAATGTCAAAACTATTCCATAATACAAAAATTAGCCCTCTTTAATTTCTTAGAAAGGTCTTATTTAAAATAATTTTGTTATTTACAAATTTAACTTTTTGATGACAGGGGATTTGGATTGAATTGTTGATGAGTTACTTAGGAGTAGGGAAGAGATAGAAATAATTACTGATAAACATAATCGATGATTGTAAATATTAAAATAGTGTGGTATATTAATGTAAATATAAATTTATTTTATAAATTATTTTTATGGAAGTATCAGACGAAATTATTTCAAAGTCAATTGATGATTACATAAATAGAAAAATTTACGTTAGCCTTAGTTTAGATGACCTTCAATCACTCTCTGACACTGAAATTGAAGGTGCAATTATTGACCACATAACTGAATGTAAGGTCAAAGACAATTACAAAAAAGAATATAAAATAGTTAAAAGCCTATCAAAAGGCATGCAGAATGTTTATGCAACATGGTGGCTTGAGGCTGAAGTAAATAACTGAGGATTTAATCAATATTTTTATAATTCAACTGGTCAATTTGCAGAAGAGGCAAGAGACTGATATGCTGCAATGTGAGCTGAGAAAATGGCTCAAATAGTTGATTCTGCTATTCAAACTTTACTTAGTGAACAAGATTTATTTATTAAGACAAAAAAATCTTGAACATTAGAAGCATTTTCGGATTCTTATAAAGAAACAAAATTAGGAGAATGTGACAACAAATTCTATGAGATTGAAAAAGAAATAAGTAATCTTAGATTAATTTATATAAGAAATAATTTATGAGAATTTATCACTGAAAATAATTGAAAAATAAAGACTTGGTGGAAGTTCTGGTAAAAGTAAATTAATTATATTAGCTTAAATATCAAAAAACACTCAATTTCTTGAGTGTTTTTTGGCTTTGTATTCAACTTGGTAGGCTACAGGGGATTTGGATAGAATAATTGAGGAGTTAATTAGTAAGAGAGAAGA
>CAZUBA010000053.1:0-5316 GCA_964618565.1 uncultured Candidatus Peribacteria bacterium
ATCAAAACCAATGAAAACAGTATAAAAATAATCGATTTTTTCATATTTTTTATTTAAAAACTTTAGGTCATTGTACTATAGTTTGTGCAAAAAATCAAAAGAATTGAAAAATTTAATGAAAACTGTAATATGCAATCTAAGATTAACATTAACTATAGCTTATGAAAATATTCTTTTCCATACTTTTCAATGCCCTTATACTTTATGCAATAGCATTTTTTATGCCTGGGATATATGACGATAAGAACATGCTCATATCATGAGTGGCTGCAGTCTGAGGAATAAAGCTTTATTTTATCGGTTGAGTTATCCTTGGACTTCTTAATTTTGTCGTTAAGCCTCTGCTCAAGATATTGTGACTGCCATTCATTATTCTGACCTTTTGATTGTTTATGCTTGTCATAAATTGAATCATCCTTTATCTTCTTCAGAAAATCATAGCAGGATTAAGTATTCCGGATGTCACTTTTGAAATAAAATGAATTCTTAATTTTATAATTGCTGTTGCAATTTTCACTGTTTTTAATATTATCTATAACACTTTCTTGAAGAAATAGATTCTCAAGAGGGGATTTAGCAAGTTATAAAACTAATTTATTATAAATATTTAATTTATGTTAGAAATCATAAAAATCCTAGAAATAGTCGTTTGAGTACTTTTGATTCTTGTAATTTTGATTCAGCCTAAAAAAAGCTCTTTGAATCTTACTACTTTCGGAAATGAAGGAGTATGAAAATTTGAAAGAAGATGACCTGAAAAAACTCTTCACCTTCTGACAATAGGGCTTTGAACTATCTATATCGCGCTTAGCCTTGCTTATTTTTTCATGGCTTAATCCATTAAGACCTTAAAATTTTTTCAAAATGTCAGTTTTTTTAAAAGTAAAGAAGTATCTGTTTCTCCTTTCAGTGTTTTTCTCAGTCGCAATCATTGCCCACTTAATTTATGCTTATCTATTTGATGGATCGGCAAAATATCCTATTGTCTGAGGCACTGTGAGCGTATGATTCGTTTGAGAGATGCCAAGCATCAATCCTTTGGAAATTTCAACAAATCCGACAAATGATTATATTCTGCAATTCCTTTATAAGTCACTGCTTAAATATGACATAAAAACCCGGCGTATGGAGGGTGATTTGGCAAACTGTGACTTGTGAAAGGATTTTTCAAAGATCAAATGTTTCATAAAATCTGATAATTATTGGAGCGATGGAACACCGATAACAAAAGATGATGTTTTTGCCACTTATAATGCCATAAAAAACACTTGAGCAAATAAATCGATGAAACAGGTTTTAGACGCCATAGATATAAGCGATAAGGGTGATTATATAGAGTTCGCATCAAAAAATGCCGATGTTTTGCTTCTGGATTCATTCGCGATCCCTATTATGAAAAAAGCACAAGTTGATGAATATTTGGCTGGAAATAACATAAGTAACGGACCTATAACTTCATGAGACTATATATTCTGAAAAAAAGAATTGGATGATAAATACAATATCAAGAAGATTACGGTTTTCAGGAAGGAGTGAGGGTGAATAAAAGATGTTTACATCTCAAAATTTGTCTTTAAATTTTTCAGCGATCCAAATTCATTATCAAAAAATGAAGATACTCTTAACTTGATATTTGAGGATAGCAATACAAAAAAGCTTAGCGTTTCGCCTAGATTCTTAAGCTATAAATATACGCTTCCTCAATATATCTGAATGTTTCTTAATGTCGATAGGATAGCAGATGCAAATCTTAGGAAATTCATTATTTTCCAACTGGATAATGCAAACTTCAATGAAATCTATTGAAAAGAACACTGAAAGATTGTAGCGAACCCATTTTTTACAAATGAAAGTATTTCGCCAGTTATAAAAAATAAAAACATATCTTCAATTTTGAATTCGTTAGGCTTTTACAAGAAGGATGAGCTTATTTGAAACCTATCAAAAAAGCTAGATGCGCAAATTAAGCCTCAAGTAACGGTGGCCGCAATTCCTAACAGTGTATATTTCGCAACACCTTCGAACAAGAAGATTTCATTCACGCAGAACACTTCAGAAATCCTAATATCATGAAATGTTCCAGTATGAACAGAAGCCGTTTACATAGACGATTATAAGCTTACTTCATTCAAAATTTGAAATACAAAGTTCTATTTCAGGGCAAAAAAAGAATATTTGACTCTTAAACAAGGCGTTAATTATTATTCTCTAAGCACAGAAGTCTGAGGAAAAAAGGTCAAAAGAGAGACGATAACGGTCTATGCCTACGATAAGGCTGAAGATCTGGAAAAGAAAAAACTTGAAATAAATGAATCTTTGACCAAGACACTTCAGGCAAGCAAAGCTGATAATGAAAAAGCTGCCAAAAATAAAGAAGAACAACTTGCAAAAATAGGAACCCTTGATCCTATATATTATTATGATTCGAATCTGAACAGGTATACGCTTAATCTTGTATATTCAAGCAATTGACCGGTTTTTTGAGATTTGGCTGAAAAGATAAAGAATGAACTTAAGATAATCTGAATAGATGTCAATATCAAGGAGACAGATCAGAAGAGGACTGAGAATATAGTAAAATGATGAGAAAAGAATTATGATATGATTTTGACATGAGTTAATCATGGATTGTATTATTATAATATTTCTCCGTTTTTCCATTCAGGTCAAGCAAAAGAATGATTTAACTTCTCTAAGATCAAGAATATTCCTCTGGATGTCCTATTGGAAAAATTGAAATCAAGCACTTTGTCTGATGAAAAATTATCTTCAATTGAAAAAGAATCATTGTTCGTACTTAAGAATGAGGCAGTAGTAAAGACTTTCTATAGCCCCTATTCAGTTTTTTATGTCGATAAGAATCTTAAGAATATCGATAAGGCAGAAATGTTTCCATACTCATATAACACTCATGAGGCAATAAAAAATTCTTATATAAAAGAGGATTGGGTGATTGATTATACAAAAAAGAGCTTATTATGATTTTTAAGCTGGATCACAAACCATTTGTAATATATGAAGCATAATATAGTCATGCCGTCATGGGAGCTGGTCAACCATGCAAATGTAATTAAAAAATTCAATTTTCTTCCGTCGCTTCTTTCGACTATTTATCTTAGCGTTATAGTTCTTTATCAGGTAGCTTACAGCTATATTATAATTTTTCAAAAAAAAGATGAGTTCTTTTCTTTGGTAATTAACTTCATTCATCAATCATACTTCATTGAAGTCGTAATATGGGCGATTATCTGACTGCTGCTCTACCTCCTATTGCAACCTATAGCCGAAGCTTGAATACTTTTCATGATAGATGCTTTTTCAAAGAAGGAAGAGTCAAAGCAAAAGATCTCATATTGAATATCACAAGGGATTCTTAATTTCCTTCCTCTTTTTGAATTCCATAATTTCATGTGATTGTTCAGGCTCCTTTCAATTGTAACTTTTTATTTTCTTCTTTTAAGAGTCTTTGGTCAGGATTACGCCGTTCCTATAAGTATAATAATGGGGATATATATGATATTTGCGGTTTGAATAAATCTTCTTTTTGTCTATACAAAGTTTTTTATAACCTTTGAAAAAAAATCGGTATTTGAAGCAATCAGCCTTTCGACCAGAATGACATTGAATAGCATGGACATAACATTAAAGCTTTATTATACTTTATTTCTGGTTTATGCTCGTGTAATAATAACTATAGTAGTCTTTACGATATTCCCGCTGATATTTTCTGCCCTTTTTGCATATGTGTCAACAAAAATATTCTTCATCGTGTGAGTGACAATAATTTTCATCATATTCGCAGCATTCTTATTATTCATATCACATCTTAATTCCGTGCTTGAGATATTTGTCGAAGCACTTTGGTACAATGCCTACATTGAAAACAAAAAAAATTCTCCTGAAGAAGAGGAATAAAAACTTTACAAATTAAATATATTTATTATAATCTATTTAAGTCTGTGGGACAACTTTCCTCCTTTACGTTGTCTCCAGGCTATTTTTTTTTGTTAAAAAATCATTTAAACTTCAGATTTCACCTTTAAAATTTCCGCTTCTCGCTCGTTGTGGCGCTGCCACATCTCGCTACAATGCTCAATTTTAAAAGTAAACTCTCTTGTTTAAATGATTTTTTGTGTAATGGCTTTAGATACCTGTGCATTGCAACTTAATAATTATCCCCACTTTGGTACGCAGTTTTAAAACAAACTTTATCGCCTAATCGATTTTCGTTTGAATAATGCCGTCACTAGCTTTCGTGCCAAGTTTCAAAAAACAAACTTTTTCATTAAAATGACTTCTTAAATTAGGGGAACATTTAAATATGTCCACATTTTTAAAATGTGGACATATTTTTCTGATAGCAATATTTATTCCAGAACATCGCTAAAATCATCGCTTATTCAATCTTGCAGATATTTGTGCAGTGCGTTCCTTGTCGCTAAAATCGCTAAGGTAGCGGCGTGTTTTCTTTTTGGAGAAACAGCTCATATGAGCGAAACTATATAATCAATATTCAGATCTAGAATTTCTGAGATATCCATTCCGATTATAGATTCTCAGAATATCGAGGCACTCGCAGTCGTTATAATCGATGTATTTCAAGTGAACGAATAATCAATTATCTTATTTCATTCAATGTTCAGAAAAACCATCACCGTATCTCCGCAAACCCTGCTTTCTTCGTTATGGGCAATGCTAAAAAACCCCATTTCATATTTATTTGGGGGATTTTTTGCATATTGGGCAATTAATTCTGTGTTCTCTGACATATATTATTTTTAGATTCAGAAATTGTATTTAATAAATAATTAAAGTCAAAATATGTTAGTTGATTTTTAAATTTACATATGATATTATTCCCCAGAATATTTTTTAATTATAAAATCATGTACCAAACAAAAAGCAAACTTAATTTACAGGCCTTCACCCTAGTGGAGCTCATTGTAGTGATAGTGATACTTGCGATACTCGCTACCATAGCATTCCTTTCTTTCTCCTCTCAATCAGGCTCTGCAAGGGATTCCACCCGCCTTTCCGACATATCATCCATAAAGAAATGAATGGAGATGTACAATGTAAATTCATGATTGTACCCAACGCCTGACAAACCTACATCTTTCACTTATTCAGGATGAACAATATGGAACCAGTGAACATTATGAGACTCCGCATACAAGCTGATACAAAAGACATTATCCAAGAAAGTGAAGGATCCCCTTAAGGATTCAGAATACGACTATTCTCTCGCCGCCAACAAAAGAGAATACCAAGTAGCCTGAAACTTCGAGAATCCAACATCATTTGAAAAAACCTATA
>CAZUBA010000054.1:0-5146 GCA_964618565.1 uncultured Candidatus Peribacteria bacterium
CTAATGCATTCGCATCAGGAGAATTGAGAATTGAGAACTGAGAGATGAGGAAATCCGATTCGAACGGATTATAGTTTTTTTCAAATGATGTTGAATTCTCGAAGTTTCAAGCTACCTGGTATTCTCTCTTGTTGGAAGCCAGAGAGTAATCGTATTCAGAAGCCTTGAGAGGATCTGTAACTTTCTTTGATAATGTCTTTTGTATCAGCTTATATGCAGTATCTCATAGTGTTCATTGGTTCCATATTGTTCCTCAAGAATATGTAAAAGGTGTAGGTTTGTCCGGTATGGGATACAATCCTGAATTTACATTGTACATCTCAATTCACTTCTTTATGGACGATATGTCGGACAATCTAGTTGAGTCTCTGGCGCTTCAAGATTGAGAAGAGAAAGAAAGGAATGCTATGGTTGCGAGTATGGCAAGTATGACTATAACGACTATGAGTTCTACTAGAGTAAAGGCAATTAAGTTTGTATGCGAGTGAGATTTTGGATTTTCTATTTTTTGTTTGATGTTGTATTTTTGGTGGGGCATATTATTGGGATAAACAAATAAATTAAGACAAGAATATTATATTTTGATTTTAATGTCAATAAAAAAATCTTCCTTTCAGAAGATTTTTTCTAGTAATTTTATTCTCACATTTTATTGTCCCAATGTCAGGTATCTTTATTGAAATAATAGATAACTTTTGAATCTTTATCGACTTGATAGTCTTGTGGAATATAATCTATAAATTTTTCCGAATATAATATTTCCGGATTTGATGCATGAATCTTATTTTTTTCAAAATATGCTTTATCTGCAGCTTCAAGATAAGCAAGATTCATTTCTCTTACAGCTTTATTAAGGTAATTTGAACAGTTTGACTCATCTGCAATAGAATACTCTGTTGATTTCTGTCATAGCTTAAGCATTATTTCCTTTCTCACAAGATCAATATCACTAACGAATTTTCAGCTAAGATTTTTTCATTCTTGAAATCATTTGAAGAGCATTCATCAGATATAGGATGAGAATTCCTGACATGCCTTGGTTTCTTGTGTTCACAGAGATTCTGCTAATGATAAGAACATTAAAATAGATTTCTGCCTATCTCATGATTTTCATTGCATGACAGCCGCCATGACTCTTGATCAGACTGGAGCCTTTTCATTTGCTGAAGTGACTCTATAATATTCAGATGAACGAGCTCAATCGTACTTATTCCAATATTGCGTATATGCAAGATAGTAAGGTATATTTGGTTCAGAACAGGGATTTTTATATTCTGCGGATGTCCATAGCTTTTTTAAATCAAATTCTTTTTTGATTGCTTCGACTTTAACCAGATCACAAGTATTATTTATTCATTTAAGTCATAATGAAATTGACTGGTCAATATATTTATCCTGCTCTTTCTTATCAAACTCTTCATATCTGTCATTGCTTGAGGATAATAATAATTGTCAGATCTGATAAGGGTAATTGAAATTAGGGTTCAGATCTGTGATGAGATTAAGCACTACAAAAAGATACTTCTTATATTCGCTGTCTACTGCATTCGATCAGATATATTGAATTGAATCCAGCCAATAATAATCGGCAACGACATTTTCAAATCATGCTGAAGAGGCTTTTACAAAAGTTTTGGAAGGCACAAACTCAGGATGATTTACAACATTCGTCTTAATCTGAAGATGAACAGGGTAGTTTATAAAACCTCATATATAATAAAAGCATACTATTGAGCCTAATGCAAATCAGGTAAATAGCAAAAGTAGGATATTCTTTTTCATTTTGTTAAATTTCTTAAATATCAATTCAATCTATATCTATGTTTGCATTTGTTATTTTTCAAGAAGGCGCAAGATGCATCATCCTCTCTTTTCCTTCTCACATGCTGTAAGAACGGATTGTTTCTAATTTTTTTTCTGAAATATAATTATGGATTTTCTTTCTTTCGTATGAGCTGAAGTTTGGCAATACTACTTCTTTTTGTGTTTTTACGACATAATCTATTCTTCAGTCTATATATCTGTATAATTTTTCGTCTTTTGATTTTAGATAATCATTGATTTCAATATGAACCGTTGTGTTAGTTTCAAATGAATTCTCAATCATTCTTGATAGAAGATGTTTGATTGATTCAAGAGTCTGTCAATGAGTCCCTATTATAAGTTTTGAATCTTCAGTCTCCAGATGAATGAAATAAATATTTCTTTCCTCATCTTCGCATTTGACTGTCAGGCTTGTGGTTTTTACAGCCATAAGTCCAAAGAAATCTTGGCACAGCTTTTCTATTTTAGTTTTCATACCATTTCAGGATTACAAATTAAATGCGGCGCTATTATATAGATTATTTTTAAAAAAACAAAAAAATTTTACTTGAAGAACTGCAAAAATTAGACATACTTTAAATAAAGTTTATTAAACGAATAGCTTGTCATTCTTGTGTTTGATTTTTTCATTTGTAAATATAATGCTAAGTCTCCTTAAATTATTGATTAATTATGAATTTGATAACAGCTAGCAAGTAAAACTTATTAAATTTAGACAATGATTTTTTTTGTGCTATAATCTCAAATAATATTTATCATTATAATTATATTTACCTATGAATTTGTTTTTCAGAAATAAAAAATATGCTTTTACTTTGGTAGAACTTATAGTTGTCATCGTTATACTTGCAATATTGGCTACAATTGCTTTCCTATCATTCAACTCTTACAATTCTTCTGCTAGAGACTCTGTCAGGATTTCTGACCTAAATCAAATATATAGATGACTTGTACTGTATCAGACTCATGCTTGAAAATTTCCACAACCAGAAAACAGCATTAAATTATTTTCCTGAACTACTCAAATCTGATATCAATGAAATGTCGCTCAAAATACCCTCAAATTAGTCAATCTATCTTCTTGATGATGAATTGACCCAGTCAACAGCAACTATTACTCATATAATGTGAATTTAGCTCAAAATAAGGCTCAGGTGGTCTGATTTCTAGAAAATGATCAATCTTTATCATATGAGTATGCAGATGGCAATTTTTTCCCTCAGACAAATGCATATTATAAAAATGACTTTACTTTCACAAAGTGAGATCCATTATGCTTCATATTGTTTCAATCATGATCCAATAATTATACGCCCGCCCATGATTTGTATAGTGCCTGAACTTCTTTTTATACAAATTCATGAGCGTATAGCTCTTGAGCTTCATGCGTTTTGGATAATACTTCCAATCATCCGAAATTAGCTGATGTTATACTTGCTTGATATACCTGAACCTGAGGGTCATATGTCAATGGTTCTAGTGTTGCTTTGAGCTCCTTGGATGCTCCAATAGCTTCGGCGACCACAAACATCACTTTCAATTCTGTTACTTGGAATTGGAATACCTCCTCATGAGCTACGAGATATGAATTTTCGAGTGATAATTCAAATTGGATATCTTTATGAAATATCCTTACCTATAATGAATCGTGACTTTCTCCTTCTGTGAATATCTCACGTTATGTCAGGGCATGTAATATTGACTGATGCAGCACTTTAACAGCGCTTAGCTCAACTACTCTTCTTGCGAATGTTTATGTGGCCAAAAATTGAACTTGAGCAGCGTTGTGTGGTACATTGGCTTTGCCCTGTAATACAATAAGCTTGTGAATCTCAAAAGCATCAAGCTGACAGACTGTATTTGTCTTCAGCTGAACCTATATCGAAAATGTCAATATTTCAAATAAAACCATAAAATTATATTGAGAAAACAAAAATAGCACAAATATCAAGATATATGCAGTCTTGTCAGATTGAGCTGATCATAAGGCAATAGTGATCAATAATTCGCCTAATACTATAATTGAGTGATTTTCACTTGATCTTACGACATTTGTCTGAAGCGGTTATCAATTGCATTGAATCTTTGGCGTAGGCAGTGCAAATATGATAATTAGGGATATTAGTGTTTTCTCCTCGACATCTCAATATATCCAATGATGAATAACTTTATCGAATTCTTCTTATACCTCAATATATAATTCAAAACTCACCACTGCCTATCATGCCTGAGTTTGAATACTTGCTCAAACCAATACCTATGGCATGACTGTAAAGAATACTGAAATATCCGGTCCTTGGTTTAATTGAGTCACAACCGACTCAGGATGAGGCTCAGATTGAGTGAATTTTATTAATAACTATGTAAAATGAGCTGATGACTGAGTTCATTTGCGTTGGAATTGAAATTTGATCAATAACACTATAGTTTGAAATTGATATTGAGTAACCTTTAATTACTGAGCAGGAGAATTCAAAAATAATATCATTGCTTATAACACCAATCATTGAATGAACGTATGAGATTCTTCATATAAGATAACCTGATACAACAATACATTCTATTCAAATTGATCGACATATAATTCCAATTACATATCTTCAACCGGAGATGTGACAACAAGAGATCCTAAATTCACTGATAGCTCATATAAATTCCTTTCTGCAATTTCATCTGGTCAAGCTTCTGATAGTCCGGAATTGGATAGCTGAATATGAACTCTTGCATGATATTGAATCACTAATAATTCAACTTCAACTAATTGACAGGATGATTCTTGAACTATAGACAGGTGATACCATTGGAAGCAATAAGATCAAATAAATCCTCCAACATGGAGGATTTATTTGATCTAACATAGATTATTTGTTGCTGTTCTCTGAGAGAGATTTACCCTTTCGGGCATAAACTTCAATGTTGAATTGAAAATATAAAATTGAAAATTAAAAATAATCCCCGCCGGAGGCTCTGTCATTCCCGCGAAGGCGGGAATCTCCTGTTATAAGAGATGAGATATTTTAATGGCGGAGAGGAAGAGATTTACCCGTACGTTTCACTCCCGGGCATAAACTTCTCATCTCTTCAGGAACGTTGATTTTTTAAACATTTGGCGGAGAGGAAGAGACTTACCCGTACGTTTCACTCCCGGGCATAAACTTCTCATCTCTTCAGGAACGTTGATTTTTTAAACATTTGGCGGAGAGGAAGAGATTTACCCGTACGTTTCACTCCCAGGCATAAACTTCTCATCTCTTCAGGAACTTTGATTTTTTTAAACATTTGGCGGAGAGGAAGAGATTCGAACTCTCGGTGCCCTTGCGAG
>CAZUBA010000055.1:0-4964 GCA_964618565.1 uncultured Candidatus Peribacteria bacterium
TGAGAAGAGAAAGAAAGGAATGCTATCGTTGCCAGTATTGAGAGTATGACTATGACTACTATAAGTTCTACTAATGTGAAGGCTGAAGCTTTTATTTTTAATCATGAATTGTTGTATTTTTGCGTGAACATAGATTTTTTGGCTATATAAATAAACTACCCTGACAAATTACTTGCAGGGCAGTTTAACATATTAGTTTTTTGAGTCAAATATTTTATACGCTTATGATGATAGGTACAACCATAGGTTCTCTTTCAATTTTATAAGCAAGATACGATTCTACATCTTTCTTGATGATCTTGATCAATTCTTTTTCTTCTACATCAGGAACATCTTTTATCATTCACTCATACGAAGTTCTAGCCTTCTTTATGATCATTCTATGAACTTCTCTAACTTCATCAAGATATGCAAGTCCGCGAGTTTCGATTTTAAGCGGCCCAAGTATGGACTTAGTTTTTTCATCAACCTTAAATACGATTACCACAGTTCAAGATTTCATCATTTGCGCTCGAGCATCGATTATGTGGCTTGTTGCAACTCAAATTCATTGTCCATCGACTATGATTTCTTCTAATTTAAGCTTGTATTTATGTTTCCTTATATTCCTTTCGGGATCAATGTCAATTATAGCCCCATTATCTGTAAGGAATATATTCTTATCGCTTATGCCAAGGCTCATTGCAGTTTTTTTATGTGCGACACGCATGAATAATTCACCATGCGCAGGCATGAAATATTTTGGCTTGATAAGGTTAAGCATGATCTTCTGTTCTTCACGAGAAGCGTGTCAGCTTGTGTGGATATCCATACCATCTTTAGTATATAGGGTTGCTCCTAGCTTGATAAGCTCATTCATGAGATTGATTACTCATCTTTCATTTCCCGGTATAGGATTTGAAGAAAGAATTACGCTATCGCCTGGGCGAACTTTAATGATCGGATGTTCACCATAAGCCATTCTATATAGGCCTGAGAATTCCTCTCATTGACTTCAAGTGGTAAGAATTATAACTTTATCATCTTGAGCTGAATCAACAGCATTAGTAAGTCTCCTTACAAGATTAGGATTACATTTTATATAACCTAGCTCTCTTCAGATTCTTACATTTTCAACCATAGATCGTCCGTTCAAGAAGATTGTCCTTCCGGTTTTTTCTGATGATTGTACCATTTGCTGGATACGCCCTATCAGGCTGGCGAAAGTTGCTATAATTACACGACCCGGAGCCTCAGAAATTATTTTATGCAACTCAACTCAGATATCCGCTTCAGTTTGTGTAAATCATTCTTTAAGAGAATTGGTAGAATCACTCATCAGCAGATCTATCTTTTTAGATCCTATTTCTCAGATCTTTGTCAGATCGGCAGGCTTATCTATAGAAGGGGTAAAATCGAACTTGAAATCTCATGTATATACGACTCTTGCATTCGGAGTTTCTATAAAGATACCGCATGCATCAGGTATATTGTGGTTTTCTCTGAAGAATTCAATCTTGAATATTCCAATATTGAAAACTCCGTCAGAATCAGGATTTGTTGTAATGAGTTTTGCCTTATCTTTAATTCATGCATCCTCCAATTGTTTCTCAATCAGACCGATTGTAAGCTTTGGCGCATAAATAGGCGGATAACCGAGAGTCGGCAAGATATGTTTAAGCCCTCATATGTGATCTAGATGTCCATGAGTGATAACTATTCATTTGATCTTATCTTTCAATGGGATCAAAAAAGAGATATCAGGAAGGCAATATTTAGCTCAAAGCATAGTGCTTTCAGGAAATTGAAGACCTCAATCAATCAATATGAGCTCTTTTTCATATTGCATTACGCTCATATTTTTTCCAACTTCGTTATGGCCTCAGATGGTAATGATTCTTGTGAATCATCTTTCTAGAGGCGGCAGAGTTTGCGGCTTGAAATTCGGGAATATATGGGGGACATCACTTGAACTGTTAAAATTGCTTACATGTGTATCCTCTGCATCTCTTGGTCATTGATTTGGGGTAGCAGAATGATTCGAATGAACTGGCGGAACAGGTTTTTTGGAGAATTCATAATGATCCTCCAAAGTTGAAGAGAAATCTGGTGATTCTCATCTTGAATCTTTATTAGGCTTACCTCAATCGGTAACTACAAGATCTGATTCTAAATCATCAAAAAAATCGTTTGACATAATTTGTTAATATGTAAATAAATAAATTGTGAAAATGAAAGGGATATTAAAAAGATACGTTGAGATATTCCTTTTTTGTCTTATGGACAGATTCCTGTACATTTCATTTTTGTTTTTGCTAAGACACTGAAAACCGTAAAAAGAGAGTTTCTTTAAGAGAAAGAAAAAAACTATCTTTAAAGGTGAATATGTGACTAATTAGCAATTTTCAATCTAAAATCCTTTTTAGACTACGTAAACACTAATTAGCTATTTATTGAGAAAGATATTTCTTAACTAGAGTAGATTATATTCATTATCTTATGTAATACAAATATTTTTTCAAATTGACCGGAATTTTTGTGGAATCCCAATTATAATATGATACTTGCAGTTTTTCAAAACTTGTACTAGAGAATTCAGTGTTTATGAATACATATTTCTTAAAGAAATTGTATTTTCTGGCAATCATGATATTTTTAGCGGCCCTGCTTTTAAATTCCTCATTATGGAAAATAAAAAATGTGAAACTCTCTGCAAAATCCTCATATTTATTTGTAAGCGCATATCCTGATAAGAAATCCTGCATCTTTGATCATTTTTTCTTTACATTATAAGAAAGCCAGCTGATATTATAAAAATTTTCAGAAGGATCATAATCTCATAAATTAGGCAGATAATGGAGATCTACAAGATGCCCGAGCTCATGCACCAGCACTTTCATGCTTTCGCTCAAATCCTTTATTTTTCATGATAACATTAATTTATTTCAAGTCACTCTTCATCGGGGATCGATTCTTGTCGTATCTATTGTAAGGTCAAGTGGTGTAACCTTATCTTTGAAGATTTTTGATTCAACATTAAATTTTATCGCCTTAAGAAGAGTATCATCCACTTTAGCTAGATCGGGATTCAGATCAAGCGTCAACACAGGCTTTTTTTGAATCTTCTTGCCTAGAGTAAATGTCGTATCATTCATAGGATTATTCTCTTCTATGGATGTTTGTTCTCAGGCACTGTTAAGAATGGCTTCTCCGTCAGGAGAATATGTTTTCTGCCAAGTAAAAAGCAAGTATGAAAAAAAACATACGTAAATCACAAACTTCAAAACATCATATTTATTCTCAAATAAGAAATTAAAATGAGCCTTTAAAATTTTTATATATCTGTATTTGTTTTCAATCATATTATTTTAGCCGGAAATTCAATATACCAAATTGATAACAGCATTCACCAATTGTTGTGAAACTATAGCGATAAGCAATCATAATAAAGACCATTTTAATGATTCTTTCGCCTTTTTCAGTTTATCATTATTTCAATAAGCTGTAGTGAAAAGAAAACCCGCATAAACTATTCATCCTATTGCAAGAATGGCAGCCAATATGACGAGCTTATTTGTTATAGCCATCACTTTTCATTTTGCATTCGCTATCTCGTATCCTTCATTATCGGTAGTGCTTACTGTAATTCAAAGAAAAGATCACAACTCTTTTTTCTGAGCTCATTGCAATGCTCATTTAGGCTCACAATCGCCTAGCAATTGTGATACGCTGCTGCTGGTAAGCTTTTCCTTATCAATATCTCAACATGAGCCCGCAGCTTTCACAATAGCCACAGATATGAGACTAATGCTTATCAGAAGGAGCAGGATTGTTATTATTTTCTTCATTTTTAATCTTTAAAAAGTAAATCAGGTTGTGATTTTTACTACTATATAAGCCAGAGGAATAACAGCGAGTCAGACTGCAAGATACACGAGAGCCTTCATTGCCTTAGTGAATTGATCTTGTTTTCATTCTGCGGTTGCCAATTGGAATCAAATATAGATAAACATTGTTATAGCGATTATAAATACCACTCAAAGCGCGTATTTCTGAACGACCCTAATAAAATTATCTTTTATATTAACATCTTCGGCATCTACTCATAAAGTAAGATCTACTTTATCTTTTCATATGTCAAAAAGGGTTTCCTGCTTACCGACCATTAATTCGGATTGATTGATGTCTGTTTCAGCATAGCTGATTTCAGATATTCCAAAAGCCATTCAAATAAGTTGGAATGCGAGAATTATAGCAATGATTATTTTATTCATTTTCAATTAATTAAGATTAATATTATTTACTATTTCCACAAGGGCGAATGCGCCCATTGAAACTACGACTCAGATAATTGAATACATGATGATATTCTTGGCTTTTTTTGTTTTTTCATCAGTTCAATAAGAGGTCATGTACATGATTCATCAGATAGTAAGGGATAGCACGGCAAGCAATCAGATATATTTGATTCATTCCGCTATTGTATTGACTATAAATCAATGCGGATTTGGCTTATTTGATTCTAGAAGTCAGAATACAATTTCATCCTTTTCCCCGAATCTAGGAAGTCACATCGAATCAGGGGACTTTATATCTGCGAAAACGCTTGCTGCCATAGAGAAATATCCTATTGCAAGAAAAAAGGCTTTGTTTATACTGCGCTTCATATTGTCCAAATGATTAATTTAATAATTGACCAACTCAATAAGGCTATCACGACAGCTGTAATATTGTATATGATAATAGCTTTTCAATTATTGATCTTAGTTGAATCTCAGCCCGCCAGTATTATTTTTATTGCACCGAATACCATGAATAATACGGCGAGCGTCGGAATTACCATAAGCAGAAGCTTGGCTATGGTCTTGAGAACGTCTCATATGTTCTGTGTCGCTCATTTATCGTATTTTATGCCGCCGGGGGACAGGCTGTTTATATCAAAAGAGAAGTTTGATCAGGCAATATTATCAGGATCGCTATCCCAA
>CAZUBA010000056.1:0-4879 GCA_964618565.1 uncultured Candidatus Peribacteria bacterium
GAAAAATCCCGTATTTTCATACGAGATTCTTCTATTGTTTTTTATTGGCTCCCCCGGTTGGATTCGAACCAACGACCAAATGGTTAACAGCCACCTACTCTACCACTGAGCTACGGAGGAATATAATATAATTCAATAAAATTGAAAAATATATAACTTATATTAATTACTTTCCGATTGACTATTGGATTCGAACCAACGTGCCGACTACTCGGCATAACAGCCAACTACTCTGCCACTGAGCGACGGAAAATATGTAATCTATCTTTAAGATAAACTATTTATATTCAGTATTTTCTTAATTCTTTGTCAGGCTTTGAGAGATTTTAGTGTCTTTTCTCTTTTTAGTGCCTCACACTTAATTTCATATTCTTCTGTATAGATAAGTTCCCAAGGTCACTTATTTTTTGTCCAGTCTTTTGTAATATCACTGTTATGGCTTTTTATTCGTTTATCTAAATCACCTGTAACTCATATATATAATTTCAATTCAGGATTTTCAATTATATATAATTTCCACATTTTGATTTGATGCTAACCAACGTGCCGACGCCTCGGCATAACAGCCACCTACTCTACCACTGAGCTACGGAGGAATATACTAGAGTTGAGAGTTGAGATTTAAGGGCTTAAGAGTTGAGAATATTTTCCTCAGTTCTTAGTTCTTAGTTCTCAAATGAAGAATATACTAGAGTTGAGAGTTGAGATTTAATGGCTTAAGAGTTGAGAATATTTTCCTCAGTTCTCAGTTCTTAGTTCTTACTTCTCAAATGAAGTGCGCACATATTATAAAAAAAAATATTCTTGTCAAAATTTTTTTTAACTTTTTTATTTATTTGCTGAAACAACATCCATTGCATCATCTATATATTGAACCAAATTGTTCCAACCATTACAAGCCTCAAGTGTGCCAGCGCTTATAATACGGCTTATTTTAGTTGTTATCCTTCTCCTTAATTTTATAAGATGTTGAGTATCTCACTTTTCAATAGCTTTGTTTATCTTTTTGGGGAATTCTCTATCCCGGACTATCTTATGGTCGCTTTCTCTTCCCATAGACATTTTTTAAAAAATACACTTAATTTATATAATCCTTTTGAAGCAAAAATCAAGTTTATTTTGATTTTTTAATTATTTTGCATATATTGACGTTTTTAAAAATCATACAAGATGAAAAAATTAGAATTTCTTATGCCAGCTTGAAATCTGGAAAAAATGAAATACGCGATAGCTTATTGAGCCGATGCCGTGTACGCTTGAGTTCCAATGTTTTCTCTTCGGGCTAGAGAAAATCAATTCAGCTGGGAAGACCTGGCAACAGCCGTTACATATTGCCATGAAAGATGAGTAAAAATATATTTTACTGCAAATATCTATGCGCACAACGCTAAGATCAAGCCGTTTATCGAAGCCTTCAAAAAAATGTATGCCCTTAAGCCGGATGCCTTTATAATGTCTGATCCTGGACTTATTTGAATTATAAGAAAAGAATTTCCTGAAGCTGAATTGCATCTTTCTGTTCAGGCAAATAATACTAATTGGGCCCAAGCAAAGTTCTGGCATGGAATCTGAATCAAGAGGATAATCTTGAGCAGAGAGATATCACTTCGTGAAATTAAAGAAATCCATGAGAATTGTCCGGAAATGGAACTTGAATTCTTTGTTCATTGAGCGATATGCATGGCTTACTCAGGAAGGTGCCTTCTATCGAATTATATGGCACACAGAGACCCTAATCAATGAACCTGTGCACATTCCTGCAGATGGGAGTATAAAGTCTATAAAAATGAGATTTCAAATGAGGATCTTTATGATACTACATGAAGACCCACCAATTATGTTCCTTTGGAATGAGAATTCTATCTTGAAGAAAGAGAACGAAAATGAGAATTGTTGCCAATTGATGAAGATGAATTCTGAACATATATCATGAATTCAAGGGATATGTGCCTGATCGACTATATAGAAGAGCTGAAAGATGCTTGAATAATCAGTTTTAAGGTCGAATGAAGAAGCAAGACAATCAATTATCTAGCATGAGTTTGAAGGGGATATAAAAAAGCCGTAGAAGCCGTAGAAAAATGAGAGAAATATGATGCGGTAGAATTATCAAAGGAGCTTTTTGCAATTTCAAATAGGGGATATATACCAGGTTTCGTGGTTGGTGATTTATGAGATAAAAGCATTTATTTCGAGAAGAATGCTGAACTTAAGGAAGAGGAATTCATATGAATCGTAAGATGATATGATGAAGAATCCAAAATGGCTGAAATAGAAGTGAAGAATAGATTTGATTTAGGAGATCAACTTAGGGTTATTTCTCCTGATAGCCAATTTAATATGACTGTGGATACTATTGTAGACCCGAAAGGAGAATTAAAAGAAGCTGCCCATGGCGGCAGCTTCAAAGTATTTCTCAATATGCCAAATAACCCTTGAGAATGGGCATTACTGAGAAAAAAAGCTAATTCTTAGTATCACTTATTATAATCTTTGTTCAAGATTTCACATTGTTGTATAATTCTTCCTGGTAAAATCATGGAACCCTTATGCATCAATGTGATTTTTTTCATCAATCTACATTTACTCAATGATGGAAAAATACTCATTTATATACATGAATTGCATATGGCATAGTCGAAGCTTTGAATTTTCTTGATCTTTTGAACTTTTCATAATCATTTTTCGTAAGCTTAAAAGTTCAACTTGGTGAATAATGTCATGGCGGTATCCACTCTTTTGTCATTTTTCAAGTTTTCTTATTTTTTTTGTATTCATAGAATCATGGAATTTCATCTCAGGGTGAAACATGGGTTGCTAAAAATAATTTTGATTGCTGATAATATGCTAAGGCGAATTTTCAATTTCCAACCTTGCTTATGATTATTAAAGTCCTATCATTTCAAACATTTTTTCTTATTTTAGGTGTATTATTTATATATTCATCCAAAGTTTCCGGAAAATACTCTGTCAATTCATCATAAATTCTTGGTATATATATTTCACATTGCAAATATAGTTCTTTAGAATCATCTATTTTTCAATCTTTTCTATACTTGACCATATCTTTATTATATTTTTCAAACACCACCTCATATTGATTAAGTCACAGGAATTGCTTTAGGGAATTTTTTGAAAAAATGCCCCTCATTTCTAATGGGGTTCATTTCATTTCCGAAATTTTCTTACTGAAAGTAGCTCTTTCTTTGGCAATATCTGTATTTGGGTTCAGATCAACTGTATTTCATGATAAAGTTGAGTCTACATTTTCTTTGGTAGTATTTACTACCGCGTCAGTTGCTCTAGCTTTTTCGCTAACTCAAGAGAAAGCCAATAATCAAGTTGCAAAAGCTCAAATTGTTATGATTTTACTATAATTCATAGATTTTTTTATTGAATTTCTTTTTCTTCAAATTACTTTCGAAAATAAAAAATAAGCATCCGAATACTGCTCATCAAAGATGTCATACGAGGCTAATGTTAGAAGAGAATCAGATAAGAATGTTCAATGCCAGAAAAGTTCAGGCTCATTTATAATCTGGATGACGGATCTTTCTCATATACATGAAAACATATCACATGACAGCCATTGCAAATCAGCTTATTCCTACAGTATTTCATTCTGATAATATTAATATTGCAACTCAGGTAAAAATTGTATTTAAAAGAAAAAACATAAGGAATCTTTTTTTTCACAATAATCTTTCTACTTGATTTCAAAAAAGATAAATGAATATTGAATTTGATAGAATATGCAATAGTCATCAGTGCAGAAATTGATAAAGACAAAATTGAATTAATAATGTAAGGTAATCTCAATTGCCTAAATAATAATTATTCATTCAATAATTATATAATTGTTGAAATGGAATCGTGAGAGATGTTATAAATATACTTATGAGAATTAGCATGTTTGAAATGCTTTTGCTTTGTTCCATTTTTTCTGATTTACGATATTTTCAAATTATTTGTTCAATTATAATCAATTTTTCTCTAATGTAAATTTGTGCTTAATTTGCATTTTTTTTCAATAGGAAATAAGCTCAGAGAATAATCATCGGTATACTCAGAATCTGACCCATTGTCAGTAATCAATAAATATATCACAATTGAGCATCCGGAACTCTAAGAAATTCTATTGTAAATCTGAATATCCCATAAAAGAATAAGAAGGCTCATCCTGTTTGTCATGGGTTTTTTGATTTTTTTAATATGATCGTGACAATGATATAAAGTATGAGTCATTCAAAAAGCGCTTCAAGAAGGGGGATGGGGAAGTAGTATTTTCCATTTTTTTCAACAGCCAAAAATCAAGCATACTCCCTTCATAATAACTCTTTATTCAGATAATTTCCTATCCTTCATAAACCAAGTCAAATCGGTAAAACACTCACAACATTGTCGGCCACTTTCAGGAATTGTTTTTTAAAGTCTTTAATAGATGCCTTTTTAAGGCTCACCCTATAATTCTTTATTGTGAATAATATCATTGCAATTATTACTCATAAAACTCAACCATGAAAGCTCATTCATCATTTCCATGTTGCGATTATATCAAGAGGATTTTTGAGATAATATGAAAAATCATAAAAAAGAACATATCATAATCTACCTCATAATATTACTCAAATAAAAACATATAACATCAATGAATCAAGCTCTTTTTCACTGAAGCATTTACGTTTCCTTAATATGAGGTAACTAAAAATAAATCATAATGCATACATCAATCAATAGTAACTAGGGGATATATGAACTCAAAATATTGTTATATCGAATATTTTCATTTTTAAGTTGGGTTAATACATGGAATTTTACTTAAAAACATTTTTTTTAAAAATTAATTTTTATTTCCTAAAAAAGTAGGCTACAATGCAAG
>CAZUBA010000057.1:0-4389 GCA_964618565.1 uncultured Candidatus Peribacteria bacterium
AGTCCCCCTAATGGTTTTGCCTACTTTTGACAGCAAAAGTAGTTGATTAATCATAAATCATAGAAGAATTTCGGATGATTAATGATGACGCATGACGAGATTGATTAATGAACTGGATCCCTGGGTCAAGCCCGAGGATGACAAATGGGGGGGATGCTTTTGCCTACTTTTGACAGAAAAAGTAGCTGATTGATGATTATTCGTTAATGATTTATTATCCTTATTTGTAATTAAGTTTACCTCACTCTATACCTATTCCTCGGCCTGCCCTCTCAATTGAGCGCTTTCATGTACTTTGAGAACTCGCACAGGCAATTCTCCACAGCCATCAGATTCAGCCGCCTCACTTCCCTATCTTCAAATAAGATATCAGGGTCGATTCATAGTTTTCCGAATTCCGCATCCTGATTATCCACAAGCCAGCTTATGCAATCTTCATATTTATGCTCCCCCCTGCTCTCAAATATCCTATCAAGTCACCTCCTGCAACCAGGGCCAGCAACAACATGCGCATCTTCATCATACAATTCCTTTCGTGCATAACCCATATCCACACATATCTGATAAGCCAAGAAATCCCCTATTCAAGGCAAATCCTTTATTGCCCGAAATGTGAACTCGCTCGATTTATTTTCCTCGATTTCTCCGGAAAGACTTGGAATCGTCTTTGAGATGTCATCTATAATCCTGCTTGTCCTTGCCACCTTATCTCACTCAGAAGCCACAAAGCTGTACCCAGAAACAATGAAGGCATTCGTAAAGACTTTCTCCCCAGAATCCTTAATCTCTCTCAATTTTTTCTCAAACTCTCCCCTATCGAAGTTTTTGACATTCTGGATTCAAACTTGTTCAAAAGTGGCTATTTTATTGTATAATCTGTAGATGATGGCATTGAAAATCAGGTCTTGAATGTCCTGCACTTTCGGGATGATGCTCTCAATCACATATTTCGTCCCAGGATCTAGGTCACGGAAGACATTTGTGAATTTGAATTCCTTGAGTATCTGATTATCAGACCAAGGAGGCGGGAGCTCCAGGATGTTTTTCTTTTTATAGATGTTATGACGATCGGAGATGAAGAAGTAGAAAAGTTGAAGATTTGATTTGTTGATTTTCATGAGGATTTTTTATTGATGTTTTGTTTTTAATGGGAATGGGGGAAATTTCAAGTTTAAAGTTGAGAATGTTTCCCCTCCTAATTTAGGAGGGGCCAGGGGTGGTACTTTATCATTAATGAATTATTAATAAACATTATTGTTTAATTGTTAATAGATAGTTTCTTGATATTTATAGCTAATATGCTATACTCGCAAAAATATCTTTAAGTAAATTTAATGAATATTAAAGAACTACAACAACTAGTCTTAGAATTTAGAAATGTCCGTGATTGGAAACAATTCCACAATCCTAAAGATTTGGCAACAGCAATAAGTATAGAATCCTGAGAACTTCAGGAACATTTTTTGTGGAAATCTCAAGCGGATTCATATGATTTAGCCAAAAAACAAGATGTGGCAGATGAATTAGCTGATATTTTCAATTACATACTTCTTTTTGCAGATAGTGCAGATATTGATTTAGAAAAGGCCTTATTAGAAAAAATGAGTAAAAACGATAAAAAATATCCGATATCAAAAGCAAAATGAAAAAGCGATAAATATAATCAGCTGTAATATGTCAACAATCAAATCATTTACATTTGGAAAAGAAGATTTTAAGCAATTTGAAAGCCTTGAACACTGACATAATTGGCCTGTTGTCTACATAATTGAAAATGAAGATGAAATGTATATATGAGAAACAACTAATATATATTCAAGAAGTAATCAGCATCTGACAAATGAGAAACGTAGGAATCTAAATAATATACACATAATTTCTGATGATGAATTCAATAAATCTGCAACACTTGATATTGAATCACAATTAATACAGAATATATTTGCTGATTGAATTTTCAAAATTCAAAATTGAAACAAATGAATACATGATCACGATTATTTTAATCGGGATTTATATAGGGCAAAATTTGAGGTATTGTGGAAAAAACTTATTTCAATGTGATTGGCGAAAAGCGAGTTGATACAGATAAAAAATAGTGACATCTTCAAGTTTTCGCCTTATAAATATTTAACAGAAGATCAATTTTATGTGACTTCAGACATTATCGATAAGCTTTCATGAGAAAGTAAAACTTTTCTTGTGAGCTGAAAACCATGAACATGAAAAACGATTTTGGCAATATATCTTTTGAAGGCTTTGGCAGATGATGAGAGAACAAAAACATTAAAAATCGGTCTTGTGATACCGATGACTTCGCTCAGAAAAACAATAAGAAAAGTCATCTGAAAAATAAAAGGGCTGAAATCATCAATGGTGATGTGACCCACAGAGGTTATAAATGAAAATTATGATTTATTAATAGTTGATGAATCTCATAGGCTCAAAAAAAGGAAAAATTTAACAAATTATAGTTCTCATGATAATATTAATAAAAGGCTCTGACTAGATAGTCAAGGGACAGAACTTGACTGGATATTAAAATCTTCAAAATTCCAAGTTTTATTATATGATGAGAACCAGAGCATTCGGCCATCCGATATTGATCCAAAAATTTTCAAAAGTCTAAACTGTTACGATCATATCCTATCGACACAAATGAGGGTATTATGATGAGAAGACTATATTGATTTCATAGATAACATATTTGAAAACAGGAAACCTGATGTAACCAAATTTAAAGATTATGAATTTAAAATATTTGACGATATATGAGAAATGGTAGATCAGATAAAACTAAGAGACAAAGAATATTGACTATCAAGAATGGCAGCTGGTTTTGCATGGCCATGGATATCTTATGAGGATAAATCTAAATTTGATATAAAAATTTGAGAAACAAAATTACAATGGAATAGCATCACTCAAGATTGGGTAAATTCGCCTAATGCCCTGAATGAGGTTGGTTGCATTCATACATTACAATGATATGACCTTAATTATATTTGAGTAATTATATGACCTGAATTATCATACGATCCATCACTTAAAGAATTCAAGATAAACAAGAAAAATTATTACGATTCAAATTGAAAAAGGTGAATAGAATATCCTGAAGAATTGAAAAGATATATTATCAATATTTATAAAACACTTTTGGTAAGATGAATTAAATGATGTTATATATATTGTGTTGATAAGAGTGTTGAGGAATATTTTAAGAGTCATTTATGATTATAATTCTAGAAATTTGAAGTATCTTAAATAAATAGCTAACAAACAAGGCTAGTCAACCAAATTATTATTATAATTACATCAAATATCTAGATCGAATTAAATTCCAATCCCCTCCTACAACTCCTCCAATAAATCCAAAATCTCTTGGAAATCTATCTCTATCTCTTTCGCAACATTTGGCTGGATAATCCTTTTTGCTATTTCAAAGACTTCTCACCTAGTCGCATTTTGATTTGGTCAATAGGTGCTTCCCCAGTCAATGATCCCTTGATCTAAGGCTTTTGCGGTGATATTCACTTGCCAAGGAATGTTGACATCTGTAAAGGATGATCCGGTCATCGTAGCTCCGGTATTCATCTTCCCCGCATCCATGAGCATTGCTAAGGCTTCTGCTCTAGTGACTCTATCCTCGGGTCGGAATGTGGTATTCGCTTTAGTGATCAGTCAGATATCCGCAGCAATCTCGGCCGCCCTGCAAACCCAATTATTAGGACGCACAGCTGTAGCATCAGTGTAATATCATTTACATCCATAAGCCGCCGGCAGCACCTGTCAATTCACCTTTATGGCCATTCATACAACCTCTTGCCTCAGGACGAAGTCATTCAGCCTGTATCAGGCCTCAGTCTCTTGCTTCACGACTATCCCGGAACCAGCCAGAATATCACCATTGGATAATGCCAATGCAGTGCCGACAAAAGCAATTCATGAAACTATGAGCAGTGCTCAGATATATTTTTTCATATATGGAATATTAAAGATAAATATAGTTATTTCTACCCCCTTATTATAAGCAAATGATTCTGCATTTCAATTTTAAAGACACCTGATTTTCTGCAAGGCTTCTCTCTCCCATTATCGCCCTCAAACGAGGATGATATTCTCTTTAATGATTTAGAAAATAATATTATTCGTTCATCATCTTAATCATTGTTCATTAATGAATTTAACATCCAACTTTTTTATGCAAAAAAGTAGCAAAAACCATTGGGGACCGGCAGAGACTCACTCCGCTACGCTCCGTATTGGCTCCGGCTCAGCCTCCGCTGACAGACTGCTCGTCCCCAAACCCCTAGTTATGAGGAGGACTAATTTTATCCTTCCCTAATTTAGGGAAGGTGCCCGGAGGGCGGGTGGGTTACTGCATTATTC
>CAZUBA010000058.1:0-4188 GCA_964618565.1 uncultured Candidatus Peribacteria bacterium
GTCATCATTGTGATATGGTTGAGTACTTGTATTCGCCTCAAGAAGGATCCTTGACTCATGCTGATAGAGCTGATAAAATTGAATTGTTGACTGTTCATTCGGTTATGGTGACTCCAGACACTCCGGTTGCAGTGGCTCATCAGGTATATGTCTTAGGATTGGCTGGAAGAGGAAGAATCCCCGTCATCCCTTGTCTAAGCTCCAAGCCTGATCTTATATTGGCAATGTCAGATAATCTTACTGCGTCTCTGGCAGAACCTGACTGGGAAGAGAAAGACAAAAATGTAATGGTGGCAAGTATCGCCAAAATGACTATGACTACTATTAGTTCTACAAGAGTGAATGCGCTGTTTATTTTTTTTATGCTTAACATTGGATAATTTTAAAAAAATAAAATTAAATAAGCCTACAAAAGCCTTTTAAGTTATAAGTCATTTTCTGAAATATGGATATTCCTCTTTCAAGATCTACTAAGGCGTAAATCATTCTCAATATTCTTCTTTGTCTCACTTTTAACGATATGTATTCAGGCGTATGCTTTTCTTACCTTAGAAATATATACATCGAAATCTTTCATCACATCTATTATGATATAGAAAATAGGGACTCATATAAGCAATCATGCGAATCATACGAATTGCTCGGAGAGGACCAGAATTAAGAACGTAAGTGAGATAGGGAGCTCTGCATATGATGATACTATTCTTGGGTTAAGATAATAGGCTTCTATCATGTGAATTATCGTAACCATTAATATGATTTCTATTACTACAGGTATTCATCAGAATGAAAATCATATCATCAACATCGGTATAGCAGACAGAAACATTCATAAAACTGGAATCATTCAGAATATGAATACTATTATTGCCAAAGTGAAAATATATGGAAAAGTCCCAGCTCAATGGACAAACGCAATCACATAAAGGCTAAGTACGGTAAGGATTGTATTTACTCAAGAAATCAAACTTTGAGCCTTGAAGATAAGTCAGAAACCATTCGATATCTTTCCGAAAATAACAGCATATTCATTGTATAAGAAAGCGAAATTTCATTTCTTGACTTCTCTTAGATATGAATTTATCTTAATCCTGTCAATAATGAAAACATAGCTTAATATAAGAGCAACGACAAATTCTATGAACATCAGTCATGCGCTTTTTAAATTTGCGATGAACTTGAGGACTATATCATAATTGCTTTGGGTCAGAAGAGTCTCAAGCGTTCATTTTATATCCTGTTTGAAGTTCTTTATTTCTTCCAGTTTGCCTAGCACATCTCTAACTTGCGCCGAAAGGAAGGGAAGTGATTTTGGAAGATCGGTCAGCTCTTCAATTATTTTCGGCAACAGATCAGATACGGCAAAAACTATAAGTCATACAAAAAGGAGATAAAGGAAAAGGACTATTGAATTTGTTGCAAAAAGAAAAGTGAAAGTTTTTTTGAATTTCTTTGACTCCATTTTTGAAACCACATATTTTGTGAGTTTTTCATGAAGGAATTCTCATAGATTAAGGAAAAGATATGAGAATAAGAATATCAGAAGAAACAACGGGATGAATTGCTTAAGTGCGTAAACTGCAAGCACCAAAAGAGCGATTGCAAAAATTTTCTGGAAAAAATATTTGTTGAATACGAGTCTTGCAAATGAAGGAACTCTCATGTGTATTATTGGTTAGGATTTAGGATTAGCTTGAGCCACGCCAGAGGCTCTGTGATTCCCGCAAAGGCGGGAACCTGTCTACCGGCAGGCAATAACATTAATGGCAATACCCGTGCCGGAGGCTCTGTCATTCCGCGACGGGAACCTTTAATATTAATGGTACCCGCCAGAGGCTCTGTCATTCCCTCGAGCCAAAGGCTTCCCTTTGGGAAAACGGGAACCTTTAACATTAACGGGCCCGCCGGAGGCTCTGTCATTCCCGCGAAGGCGGGAATCTATAACATTAATGGCAATACTACTTTTCAAACTTATTTAAAACACATCCATTACGTCAGCCATTATATCGCTAGAACCGCTTCATGCGTCAAGGACTACGGAAACTTGCGCATCCGTGGCAAAAAGTTCACTCAGCTTTCCTGCAATATAGACTTTTATTTCAGGAGATGAAACTTTATCGTAATTGAATTTATTGTTGACATAAATAGACAATTCTCAATCTTTAAGGCTTAATTTGGATGATTTAAGGCTCATTGCGACAAATCATCTTCATTTATCCTTTTTCATGCTATCTATCAAAGTGTCAATCTCAAATCTGGAATTTGCAGAAGGCGCCTTCTCCTCTTTTTTAATATTTTCTTCTGTTTTTTGAACTTCTTTTATGGTGATTTCTTCTTTAAAAGACGTCAATTCATTCTTTTCTTCAATTTTTGCCGGTGGGATTTCTTTCGGTCTATCTTTGATGGCCGATTTGATTTCTTTTTTGACCTCAACTGCATATTCTTCCTGAATTTGCTTCTTGAATCAAGTCAGATATTTGATAAACGAAAACTCAAGAAGCATGAAAGTGTTCGGAACGAACTTGAGCCTTGAATAGATTTCTAGGAAGAGCTCATATAGTCCCATATATTCTTGGGTTCTTGCAGGATTTTCGGAGCTCAGAAGAAGATTGTGCAGATAGAATGTCAGCTCTTCTAGAAATATTTTAACGTCGATTCATTTGGTTCTGAGGAAATCTATATTAACTATCACTTCTTTTCTTGATTTGCTGACTAGGTTTTCTATAAGCTCCTTCAAAAATTCATCTCATACAAGCTGCAGATTATCTTTTAAGTAATCAAGTTTGAGGTTTCCCCCAATTGAGTATTGTTCAAAAAAGGCTATAGCATCCCTTAATCATCATCTTGATAATCTTGCGATAAGGCTTAGCGCAGGCTCTTCTGCCACGATATTCTCAGAGTGTGCTATGAATTTAAGCCTGTCTATTATATCATTCTCATTGATTCTTTTGAAGTCATACCTTTGGGTTCTTGAGATTATAGTTTCTGGAATTTTATGGATTTCTGTTGTCGCAAGAATGAATTTTACATGTACAGGCGGCTCCTCCAATGTTTTCAGCAGGGCATTGAATGCTCATTTTGAAAGCATATGGACCTCGTCTATTATGTAAACTTTATATTTGGATTGGTTCGGTTGGAATTGGGCTTTTTCAATGAGATCACGAATATTGTCGACTCAAGTATTTGATGCGGCATCTATTTCTATTATATCCAGAAGCTCTTCTCTCTCAAAAGCCAGACAATTCGTACATTCCAAACAAGGATTTCCATCTTTTTTCAAATCAAGACAATTCATTCATTTTGCCAAAATTCTTGCTGTTGTTGTCTTACCCGTACCGCGTGAACCATAAAAAAGGTAGGCTCATACAAGCCTATTCTGCTCTAATGCGTTTTTGAGAGAAATCTTCACAAATTCCTGTCAGACTAATGAGTCGAAATCTTTAGGTCGGTATTTTTGGTATAAGGACATTTAAGGGAGTTATAAGTTATAAGTTAAAGTTATAAGTCAATGCAATAAATAACCATTAACAGTTTAAGATTTTTTTGATAAAATTCAAACCTTATTAATATTTCATGGCGAAATTATTTTATCAGCAATTATTGGCTTCCTGAATTGAATTCTGAGGAAAATAATGCCATTGAATAAGAGTCATGGAATCTTCAGTCGATGAATGCCTCATCTTTGAAGGTTCATTCTATCTGGAATCATAGATTCTGATATAGCTTTACGGCAGAATCATTTTCACAATAAACATATAATATCAGCTTATGAAGCTGCAGTTTTTTGAATCAGTATTCGAGGATCCATAGGAAAGCTTTTTTTCAGAATCACTTTCATCTATAGGCATCTTCTCATATTGCAATGAATAATTCCGCATTCCTATTGATCTTGCTTATATTGGACAATCACATGAAGCCGATGGACAATTCTTCATCGCAAATGGTAAAAAATGTTTTATTCTTGACTTTTATATATGCATCAAACCATTTTTCCTGTTCGGATTTTGTCGTCTTCTTTCCTGATCCATCTCATAAGAATCTGCTGACTTCAGGATTATTCATCCATTTAACACGATAAGGAATATCTGATCTTAAGTGTTTTCTGATTTTCAGCATATGATTCATTTAAATTTTTAACCATTATATAATTACTAAAATTATATTTTTTCAAAATAAATTTTATTTTTT
>CAZUBA010000059.1:0-3662 GCA_964618565.1 uncultured Candidatus Peribacteria bacterium
CAAATTTAAGAAGACAACGATTTGTTTTCTGGCCCCGGCCTCGCACCCCAAGAGTATTTGCTTCGCAGCATCTCTGGCAGAGAGCGACAGCGAACGAGGAAGAACGAGCCCCGCCCAGTCCACCAATATAAAACAAAAAACACTCTTCTGTGAAAACAGAGGAGTGTTTTTTGTTTTATATGGTTGGCGGGTGGGGCTCGAATGGAGGGGAAAATCACAGAGTGATTTTAAGAAGCCAAAGTATTGGCTTCTGACCCGGCCCGCACCCCAAGAGTACTTCCTTCGGGCGTCTCTGGCAGCGTAACGAAGTGAAGCGAGGAAGAACGAGCCCCACCCATAGATGATACCTGTTTGAAGCTTGGGTGTTTTTGATTTTCATTTGAGTTAGGCAACAGATGAAGGCAATTTATTTACCCTGTAAGATATTATAGTCTAAACACTCCTCTTCAATTCCTCGTCTATCTTAGAAGTTATCTTAAGAGCATTGTCTAAGAATTCCACTCCTATAAAATCCTTGACTGAATTGAATTCTTCTTCAAATTTAGCCTCTTCTTTGTCTGTTATTATCTTTGTCAGGTATTCGCTGTATTCTTTTATCTCTGGTATTATCTCATTTTTATAAACAGTATTGCACATCTGCATATCAGCATAGAGTTTTGCTTCCTGATTAAGGAAGCGTGATAATATGAGTAGCTGCATTCTAGAATTCGGGGTTGATATTGCCATCAGCTTATCAGGATGGATATCCCGTTTCTTTAGGATATGTCCGATGAGGAGATTTATGAAATGAACGCTTGACTGGACTATTGCTACAAACTCATCGTGCTTAGAGGATTCAAGCTCAATGAGGTTTGCTTCATCGTCTTTCCATAGATTGCTGATATATTCCCACTTCTCTCATTTTAATACCGGATCAAATGCTATGTTCTGACCCTTGAGGGATTTTACCCAAGGGCCGAACATGGGATGAGTTGCGACAACTTCTCATAAGGCATATTTCCTGAGCTCATCTGTCGCTTCTATCTTAATTCAGGTGAAATCCATTATCAGCCTGTTTGGCGGGATAAGGGGGATTAATTCTCTGATTGCGCTTATCGTAGCGCGAATGCTGACTGAAAAGATTATTATATCTCATAATTTCACGGCCTCTTCTGGTTTGATGGGAGTATTTTTTGAAGAGACTATGACCTCATGTCACTTCCCCTCAAAATATCTCTGCCAAAATTGTCAGAATTTGGAAGTTCATCAGATTATGACTATCTTTAGATTTTTCATTTTTTCAGTTTAAAAATAATTTACATTTCAGAAGGCGTACCTGATATACAATCAATCAGACAGCCTTACTCACACTCCGATTATTCATGTTTCAGCAAAAACTTCTTCTGTCCTATATCACTCCTTTACTTTTAAAAGTATATAAATTCATTCCCTCTCGATTACATTGGGGCTTGATTCGAATACGTAGAAATGAGGATAATTCTCGTTTATGTAGTCCATGAACTTTAATCTTTGTGAAGACCAAAAGCCGTAAACCTTGTTTTGGAAATCCATCACTTCTTCTCTGTTTTTCAGCAGATTGATAATGAAGCCATTAAGTATTTTGCTGAATCATGCCTTTTTTAGGATGATATTCTTTTTCAATTCGCCCGAATACTCTTTATTCAATGTCCATATCCAGCCAAGCCTGAGTCATGTGGTGCCAAGAGTCTTGGATAAGCTTTCAGTGAAGATTATCCTTTTTAAAGGCTCATTATCATTAAACACTTCCTCAAACATATTCACAGAATTATCATGTTCAAGTATTCCTACATAAACATTATCAAGTATGAATATAGCCTCACTGTCGATTGATATTATTTTTTTCATGACGCTGATAAAATCATCCTTATCGATCTTGCTTCATGTTGGATTCCCGACTGTTGTTAAATAGAAAATATTTATCGTGTCATTATTTTCATATAATGCTTTTATTTGAGTTTCGGAGAAGAAAAAATCATCCTTATCCGGCTTATCGAGCTTTATCAGGTTTGATTCTCAAAAATATGATTCAGCGATTTTTACATTTGCAATAAAACTGGCTTCAGGATAAATGAAATTTATCTTTCTATCAGAATAAATCAGCTTAAGAGTGTCCATTATAGAGACAAATCCATCAGTTCAGCCATATGTGGGGATTATGGAATCAGTTATTTCTTGTTTATTCTGTTTGCTGAGATCATAATAACTGTTCATATATCCGAAAAGCGCATTTCTCAAATCAGGAGTTCATTGTCCGGATAAATCATATCCGGACAAATCAGAAACATTTAAATCTGAAAGGCTTCTTTTGACTAATTTTTCCCATTCGGCTTTTAACTCTCAGAAATATTCCACATCTCAGATTGCCATTATCTTGCATGGATCTTTAATTCAAATCTCTTTCAAGACATCATTTGCAATTTGTCAGATTATAGTGCTTCTCCTTATTTCGTTCAGATACTTATCTTTGAGTTCCTGGTTCTCGAATAATGAGAATAATATATCCTTTAACGACATATCTTTTGCCTTTGTCTCAAGCGTGAGGCTGTTTATTATATGATTAAACATTTTGTACTAGTATTCTCAAATTATAAAATAATCCTTAGTGAAAAATTTCAATTCCTTCAATGCATTTTCTACTTTGGTGTCTCCTAACTTTCCTTTGAAGTCCAACCAGAACATATAAGAAAATGGATCTTTAAGGCTTGGCAGGCTCTCGATTTTAGAAAGATTCAGATTGTTTGTAGCGAATGCTCAAAGGCATTTATATAAGGAGGCTGGAATATTGTGCGCTTCAAATATTATTGTTATCTTATCTGATTTCTGAGTCAGTTTGATATTATTTTTTTTATTTGCGACAATGAAAAATCTAGTTGTATTGCCGATTTGGTCTTGAATTCATTCTTTGAGCACATTGAGCCCATATAATTTTGCAGCCTCTGAGGAAGCTATGGCAGCGATTGACTCATCATCATTTTCACTCACCATTTTGGCTGCCGTGGCAGTGTCAAAGTATGAAATGGCATCCATAGAATGCTCACTCAGGAAATTATAGCACTGCGACAATGCCTGTTGATGCGAATATACTTTTTTTATCTTAGAAATGTCATTTCATTTGCTCATGAGACAATGCCTGATATCAAGGTTCACCTCTCAGATAACCTTGTGATCAAATCTCAGAAACTTGTACATATTTTCATGAATCGAACCTGCATAAGAATTTTCTATGGGCAAAACTCAAATTGAATTATCATCTATCATTTCCCAGACTTTAGAGAAATTCCCAAGCCCAATGATGTTTTCATCTTGGATATCAAGCTCTTTTCAGATTATTTTGCTGGCAATATGAGAATAGGCTCATTTTTCTCATTGGAAGAATATTTTCATGTAATTTTGTTGATTATTGTTATTATGATTCTAGTTTAGCTAAAAAGTCGATTTAACAAAAATTATTATAATTTTGTTATTCATCCCTCAAAACTCTTCCCGATCTTCCTTATTATAAGTTCGGATATCTCCTCATCTCAAATGTGAGCTTGGGGGTGTGTGGCAAGAACAAAAGGGTAAAATTGCGTTAGCTATTTTAAGAACCGCAGCTCGCACCCCAAGAGCATTTGCTTCGCAGCAAATCTGGCAGCGAATGA
>CAZUBA010000060.1:0-3169 GCA_964618565.1 uncultured Candidatus Peribacteria bacterium
AGTCAATGCAAGCTGAGCTGAGCTTATAAATATCTGAAATTGACTTGTTAAGAATAGTCTTTGAGGTTGAGCTAGCAGTGTTAGCTCAGATAATACTGTAACTTGTTCAGCATGAAATGTATATTCTTGAAGCGTAAGTAAATGTGTGCCTGATTCTGGTACTGTATTATTGATGCATTTCGATGATAATATCATAGATAGCGCAAAATGAAAAACCTGAAGTCCATCTAATATAACTTATGGCACTTGAGTTTTCTGAAAAGCTGCCTATTTCAATTGATCAAGCTCAAGCATCAATATTCCGGATTCCACAGATTGGGATTTTTGAACATGATCTTTTACTATGGAATTTTGGTATAAATCATCAGTGAATAGAGATAGCCAATGAATATTCAGCCAGCAATGAGCCTGGGCATGATCTCCAGCATCTCCAGATCTGATAAGGCCTTTTTTCGTGCAACTTAACAACAATAGCATTTATTCCGGATTCAACGATAATTCATATCCGTTTGAATATAGCACGTGAGCAATCTTGAACCAGTGGAAGCATTTAGCGATAGTCAGAAATTGAAATATTTTTTCAATGTATCTTGATTGAAAACTGTTAAAACAAGATTCCAATGCAATATCTATAAATTGATCTGCCGCAGATGTCTCAATAGGTAAAATATACTACAATTATAACAATTACTATTTTCAAGGATATATAGATGAACTCCGTATTTCAAAATGAATTGCACGTTGGGCTTCTGAATTCACTCCGCCGACCGCTCCTTATTAATAATAAACCCGGATTTATAAAATCCGGGTTTTAATTTTGACATAATCTTAAAATTATATTACAATTTCAACCGTAATTTCAAGGTTTTATTTATTATTTAACTAAATATCATGTCCAACACAAAAAACAAAAAACACAAACTTAATACCAACGCATTCACCCTAGTGGAACTCATTGTAGTCATAGTGATACTTGCGATACTGGCAACCATTGCTTTTCTTTCATTTTCTTCCCAATCTTGAAGTGCCAGAGATTCCACCCGTCTAGCCGATATATCTTCAATAAAGAAATCAGTTGAGATGTACAATGTCAATTCTTGATTATATCCGAGTCCTGATTGAGCGTATTCATTCACTTATTCTGGCTGAACAATCTGGAACCAATGAAAAATGTGAGACTCCGCATATAAGCTATTACAGAAAACCCTATCAAAGAAAGTCAAAGATCCTCTTAAAGATTCAGAATATGATTATTCCCTAGCATCCAACAAAAGGGAATATCAGGTTGCCTGAAACTTCGAGCATCCCACATCTCTAGAAAGGAACTACAATCCATTTGATTCCTCAGCTCTCAGCCCTCAGCTCTCAGCTCTCTGATGAACTTGAACTAATGTATATATAAGCTGAAATTATAATGGAGTAGCATTGAAAGTTCAAAGTTGAAGCACTTATTATTTTATTCCTACACCTACATTATTTTGAGTAACTCCTACAAATCAGACCAATGTTGAATTCAATAGTTCATTCAGCTCTTGAACCATAATTCTTCCATGAATAAACAATTTTGCCAATTATAATGCACAAGAGGTATTTTCAACTGCACGAACCAATTTCTCAAACAATGATATTGTCAATTTGATGTCAACTATACAAAGAGCTTATTCAGGATCAAATATATCTACACCAGAAGTACAGGCAATAATCGGCTCGAGCTGAAGCACACTTGCTGATTTTGGCATATGATTTGTTAAGAACAACATGGGAGCTGGCATTGGCACATGATGAAAAGGCGATAATTGCAGTTCGACAACTTATTCCGGGTATACGATATCGGAAATGAATGATCTAGCTTCAATGAATTTCACAAAAACCATTTCAAACGGAATATGAGATATGAGCGCACTATGCTCTGATTGAATGCTCTCGTTCTGAATCGAGAACATTAATTGCAATATCAACTATGTTGTTCAAGCCTGAAGCTGCGTACAGGATCAATGCACCTGAACTGCACCTGATTTCAGTGTTGCAAATTGAACTCAGAAAATCTGAATCAGTTGGACTTATAATTCCTCGTCCGGCCAATGTACTTTTGTCTGCCAATCCTGATATTATTGGAATGGGGCATCTTGTACGCCTGCGAGTGCATGAAATTATGTTCCGAATAATTGAGCCACTAGCCAGACAGCTTGCTTTCCTTGAACATATCAGCCATTAACATGACAGTCAAGTTGTATCGTAGCAAGTGCATGAAATTATGTTTCTGCTACCTGACAATCAATGCAGATTGCGGTTACAACAGGGCAGTATCAAGATCAATGATGACAAACAACTTACAAGAGTTGTACGAATAAGCCATCGAATTCTGCATATTCCGATTCTACAGGATTGACAGGCAATAGTTGTCCATATTCCTGCACTTGATGATGGACATGATCAAGCTGTAATAACCCTCCGCTTTGAGATATGAGCAATCCTTGAGCTGCCTGCAATCTCATAAAATCTCAGAATCCTGCAGCTACAGACTGAGTCTATTGGATAAAGCCAGGTCCAAGTCCGAGTTATCAAGTATATTGCAACATGACGACAGACTGAGGTGGATGGACAAGGATCGCATATTGATCAAAGGCGAATGGAAGCACCATCACCCTAGGCACGGCATGATATTCTTGATCTCCAACTTGAGGATGAGATTTCAGCATTTGACTCACAAATTATAATGAATTGATTGCATCTCAAGGTAACACTTATGTTCAGATTTGAATCAAATGAACTGATTTTGATGGAATCCCGGGATGGGAGATAGGATGATTCCAAAAATGATATCTTACAACGAATGAAATATGATGATTGCAGAATGTCTGTTCAACCAATATATCTACTGAGCAATCATTGACTTATTCAATTTACAATGGTTCAAAAATTACAAAGAGAGGCTGGAGCACTTACAAGTGCCATCATCTCAATCGCAATGCAGCATATCAATATTGATGAACTAGAAATCATAGGTTTTATTTTTATTTCACTTGATTATATAATGATGAAACTGACAAATATTCAGACGCGGAGATATATATAAGATAATCAAAAGATAAATAATTTGACATTAGCTCAAAATCATTATAGTGACTCTTACAACTACTTGACATAAAATAGAAAATATGCAGAACTT
>CAZUBA010000061.1:0-3014 GCA_964618565.1 uncultured Candidatus Peribacteria bacterium
CTCTCAGTTCTCAATTCTCAATTCTCCTAATGCGAATGCATTAGGTTGAACTTGAACTAATGTCTATATCTCTTGAAATTATAATTGAGTTATGCTTAAGGTATCCACCTGAAGTTTATATTATTTTGTTCCTGCTCCGACATTATTTTGAATCAATCCGAATAACCAACCATCACTATCCTATGATAATACGTTTTCATCTTGAAAAATAATTCTTTCTTGAGTTAATAATTATGCAAATTTTAATTCAAATTTTATTTATTCAACTTGATGAACTGATCTTTCAAACACTGACATCGGCAATTTGATGGCCAAAATCCAATTAGCCTACTCAGGCTCAAATATAAATACACCTTCTATACAATCATTGACTAATGCGACTTGAAGTGCACTTATCGATCTCTGAAGTTGACTGATAAAAAACAGTTTATGATGATGAAATTCTAAGCCTACCGAAAATCAGGAAGTGAATTGACCTGTTGTTGTGCTAACATGATCCATTGAATCAAATCCATGAATAAGCTGCAATAATATCAAAGCCTTAATTCCTTCAAGCACAGATTGAACTTATTGGATAAAACCAAATTCGAATAACGCTTTTCAGGCATATTGTGATATGAGTACAGATTGAGGAGGATGGACTCTGGCCTTATGAGTCAATACATCAGATTGAAATAATGTAAATTATGAGAATGATAATTTCTGGTCATCCGATTCATTTTCTATGTGAAACATTTCTAACCCTTATTCAACTGACTATAAAAATGCAAAAGTTTTTCAATGATATGATATTTGAACTAAATTGCTTGTTAAGATAACAAACACAAGCAATAATCTTATAGCATGGAGATCTTATAATCTTGATTGAGCCAATACAACTCTTTGGACATATTTTAATGCATGAAATTCAATCGGATTTACGAGTTCATCAATTTCAAATTATTGAATAGCTTCTCTCGACTCAAGAGAACCGATAATTTATTCTTGAAATAATCTTTCGGTGAATTCAAGAAGAAATACAAATGACCTTGATAGGATTTCCATCTGATGAACGTCTTCAAACAATTCCTGATGATGATTATGAACTTGGTATGACGATACATCAGATAGGCAAAGGCCAAGAGCTGATTGACAGCTTCTAAACTGCTCTTGGGCAGGTAATGAAGGATGCAGAATTTGAAATGATTACGATACTGCAAACGCAAATGCTTGATGGAATTTATGATCTGGCATCAGTTATAATTATACGATTTTCATTAAATAATTTATCCTCTTCTTAGCTATCGGCAATCCCTGTTTTAAATAAGTGGTTTATAATATGCAATATATATTTTTAAATAATAATTAATGTTCAATACAAAACAATCAGCCAAAGCCTTCACCCTAGTGGAACTCATTGTAGTCATAGTGATACTTGCAATACTTGCGACAATAGCTTTCCTTTCTTTCTCTTCCCAATCTTGAAGTGCAAGAGATTCTACCCGCCTTTCCGACATATCATCCATTAAGAAATGAATGGAGATGTATAATGTATGATCGTGACTCTATCCGACTCCAGACAATCCAACATCGTTCACATATTCCTGAGGAATAATATGGAACCAGTGAACATTGTGAGATACTGCATATAAGCTCATACAGAAAACACTTTCAAAGAAAGTGAAGGATCCGCTCAAAGATTCGGAATACGATTATTCCCTTGCTTCCAACAAAAGAGAGTATCAAGTAGCTTGAAACTTCGAGAATCTTACTTCATTCGAGAAAAATTTTAATCCATTTGAATCGAATAGACTCAGCCCTCAATTCTCATTTCTCAATTCTCCAAATGCGAACGCATTGTGATGAACATGAGTAAATGTATACATTTCAGGCAATTATAATTGAATATTGTTAAAGGTATTAACGGGATCAACTTATTATTATATTCCGACCCCTACTTTATTTTGAAAATTTTCTACGGGACAAAGCTTAATTTCTTATGATAATAGTTTTTCAAGTTGAAGGATAATATTGCCATGAGTGAATCAGGCTGCCAACTTCATCAATACAAGCATTTACTCTACATGATGAGAAAAATTAAGCAATACAGATGTCTCAGCATTGATGACATCAATTAAAATTGCTTATTCTGGTTCAAATATCACTACTGCCGCTATTCAGCAAATTGGAAGTGCCACAGGAAGTGAGCTGACAAATATTTGAATCTGATTGATTAAAAATGCCTTAGGATGAAGTACTTCAGATATAAATAATATTCCAAATACATTAACATGTAATGCATGATGGTCATGATCAGATTGCAGTAACTTCATTGAAACATTTTCAAATTCAATATTGAACACTGCTGATTTCAATTTTAATACATGATGAACTAATGCTTCATATTCAGAAACCACTTCTTTGACTTTTAGCGCCCTTACTTCTGCATGAGCAGCATTTACATTATTCAAAGAAGAGATTATACCGGCTAATTTAAAAACATATCACATGAGAGCGTCAATAACTTCATGAACTAATTCAACTTTAGACATGTTCGGTTTAGTCTCTCAGTATGCTGCTTGAATTTATAATTCACCATCTTTTGTAATAAGAACAGGTATTTTTAGCGGTTCAGATTATAGGCCTTCACTTATGATATTTGATTGAGTATCATCATATACAGTACAATCAAGTGCAACTCAAACTGTCACTTTATGACAATACCTGAATTATTACATGACTTTTACATCAACAAATGTGATTGTAACTGTTAAGACAGATTCCATGGTTACAATATTATCAGCAAATATTCCACTTTCTTCTTTATGGAAGCCAGCCTCTAAATGGTCAAGCATATTGTGGTCTACTAATTGGGGACCTTCTTGTACTTGAAATGTCACATTATTTGAAAAATATTAAAGATAAAAGTTGCTCAATTTAAATCCGAGAAATAATTATTGGCTATACGATAGATTGCAGTAGATAGCAAAAAGGATAAGTAATTCCGGACTCGAAATTAAGTACGGAATTTTATC
>CAZUBA010000062.1:0-1734 GCA_964618565.1 uncultured Candidatus Peribacteria bacterium
AAACAACAAAAACAACGCATTTACCCTAGTAGAACTTATCGTAGTAATAGTAATCTTAGCAATCCTCGCAACCATAGCCTTCTTGAGTTTCTCTTCCCAATCATGAAGTGCTCGTGACTCAACCCGACTCACTGACATATCGTCCATAAAGAAATCAGTTGAGATGTATAATGTAAAATCATGAACATATCCAAATCCAGACTCCCCTATCACTTATACTTTTTCCGGCTGAATAGTCTGGAATCAGTGAATTATGTGAGAAAGTGCAATCAAGCTAATCAAGCCGCCACTATCAAAGAAAGTTACAGATCCTCTCAAGGGTTCTGAATACGATTACTCTCTCGCATCCAACAAAAGAGAATATCAAGTAGCCTGAAACTTCGAGAATCCAACATCACTAGAAAGGAGCTACAATCCATTTGATTCCTCAGTCCTCAATCCTCAGCTCTCAGCCCTCTGATGAACTTGAACCAATGTCTACATCTCTTGAAATTACAATTGAGTACTTCTCAAGGTATTCACCTGAAGTACTTATTATTTCGTGCCAACTCCAACCTTGTTCTGATTGAATGCAAATTGAACATGAAGCATGATATATGATAATACATTCTGATCAGGAAAAGATATCCTTCCTTGAGTCAACAATGTTGCGATATTCGATTCATCTAAAGTTTATTCTACTTGATCCGACAATCTATGAAGCACAGACATATCAGATATGATGAATACCGTCAAAGCAGCTTATCTTACATGAAATGTCACGACTCCTGCAGTGCAGGCTATTGTTAATGCGACATGAAGTGATTTGATATATATTTGAATTTGACTTTTAGAAAATAATCTAGGAGGGTGAGTAAGCGGTGGTTGAAATTGAGGTACAGATACAACAATAATAATTTCAACATGATCAACTTCAGCTAAGCCTTGATTAAATTGTTTGGATATTAAAAATGCATGAGCAGAATCGGATTGAATATATTGGATTAAACCTGATACAAATCCTTCATATCAGGTTTATTGTGATATGACTACAGATTGAGGCGGTTGGACTTTGGTCGGTTATGCTTGAGATAATACGTGAGGCTTCCCGAACCTATCGACTACGGTTTGAACTTATAGCTGAACAAATAGGATTTGAAAATGAACAATACCTTCAGCTGTGAGCATCGCTAAAAATTCAACAAAAATGGCAATCTGATTCAGTACTTCAACAAATTTTAATTGAAATATGTGAGCTTATAATGATGTGGTGTCAATTACCATACCCAATCCAGCAATAGTAACATTCTCTCCATGATCAAATTGAGCTTGTACAACTGTATCAGCCAAAAGATTAAGACCAGTATGATCTATAAAAAAATGTGTTTGAGATTGAGTATGAGATTGAAATTCAATAAATGATTGTTGATCTTCTTGAAGTACGCCTGCACTTTTTGCAGAATCATTATGAGCAACCTATAATAGTTTTTGATATTGAATTGAAACAAAAGAATATAATTGTGCGAATTTCCCGAGTGTGCATCATAAGGTATTAGTAAATACTACCACAAACAACTGGGCGCCTAGTTCAACAAATACTTATACAGCTATTATTAATTGATCAGCAAGTATTTGGTTGAAATAATGCTTCATATTGACTTTCCTTTTAGAATGATCTATAATCCTATCATAAGAAATTAAATTTTTTATTTATAATTAATATTTATGCTCAACTTAAAAAACAAACTTAATACC
>CAZUBA010000063.1:0-1688 GCA_964618565.1 uncultured Candidatus Peribacteria bacterium
AAACACAAAAATAAAAACCTGAGATACCCCAGGTTTTTACTCTATGTTCAACGCATGAACATTTTAACAGATAAAGTTTAAATTATTTTTAAATTTAAAAATAATTTTATTATTTTATTCGTCATCCTGAACGCCCGAAGGAAGTACTCTTGGGGTGTTTATTTCAGGATCCATCTCATTAATCACATTTATCATTTCGTCCCGTCTGCGGGAAGAGAAACCTACCTGCCGGCAGGCAGGTCTATTTACTGAAGCGAGTCAAAATAATTCCCCTCCTAGTTTAGGCGGGGTGAGGAGCGGTAGAGATTGATTAATGACCAGAAACCAAATCTATCAACTCCATTTTTGACTTAATTGATAATGTATATCAATATTTTGCCATCATTGCTCAATTCATTGAATTAAAAAAATCATTGACATTCTTTTTTAACTTTTTTTTCATATATGCTTTCCATTTAAGGGTGAAGTCTGGAGAAATATCTTTTAATATGCTTTCCAACTCAGAAGGTACAGACAAGCAAACAAATGAATCATAAAAATAAAAAGTTGTCGTATCTCATGAATATTTCTTGAGATTTACTCTGTAATGATAATACAAATATGAATTATAGAATTCAGACAAATATAGCGAATGGAAAAACTGCAATAGGGAAATATCCCAAATATATACTCTTTCCTTAATTCACTGCAATGAAATTTTGATTACATCTTTGTAATTCAATTCAGAATCAACCTTAGAGTCCATCGCTTTCATATCCCTTTCAAGAACTATAATATCTCAATTAATGTAATATTCCTCATGATATCAATAAATATCTTTAAAATTCAGTTTTACGATATTATTGTTATTGAATTTTTCAGATATGAGCTTTTTTCATATTTTTTCATAGAGAATGGCATGATATGTCTTTCTATTGAGTTCATCTCTTATTACTGGATATTCCGATGATATGCATTCTCTTTTAGGTTTTGTGCGTAATCTTGCAATCAATGAGGAAAGCTCACTCTCATCGCAAGTCACTATGTATTCAGTGAAAAATGCCCTTGATTTTCAGATGATTTCATTATCTTCCAAGAATCATGATATACCCTCTTCGGGTCGCTGAAGAAGAACATGCTCCAATAAATGAGGAATGAATTTAGAATTCTTGTGAAATGGGGTGTATAGGTAAATGTGATATTTTTTCATGTGAGAGTTTTTATGAGTGAGGAGGTTCATTATCTGAACCTCCTCGGTACTACCATTTTTTTGATTCATTGCCACCCATGCTTCCCCTTCTATGAGTCCCCTCTTCAGAAACATCTTCTCCGTGTGATCTCCTGTCTTGCTGAGGTTCCTTTTCTGGTTTCTCGGTATTGTTCGGTTCATGTGATATTCTGTCCTGCTGAGGCTCCTTTTCCGGTTTTTCCGTCTTGTTCGGCTCATGAGTGTCTTTGTCGTACTTTCCCATAGCGTACCGCCCCTGAATCAAAATTTGACTCCTTTGTCCAAATTATAATCAAATAAATATCATTGTCAAAAAATCCCGGATACAATCCACAAGCTATAATTAAAATCGAAGTGCAATAAATTAAAAAGAACGATATGATGTTTTTATACTTTTGTCATTTCGTCCCGTCTGCGGGAGGGGAAACCTGCCTGCCGGCAGGCAGGTCTATTTGCTAGGTGTCATTCCAGACTTGATCTG
>CAZUBA010000064.1:0-1541 GCA_964618565.1 uncultured Candidatus Peribacteria bacterium
ATCTCCATTCATTTCTTTATGGACGATATGTCTGATAATCTGGTAGAATCTCTTGCGCCTCAAGATTGAGAAGAGAAAGAAAGGAATGCTATGGTTGCGAGTATTGCGAGAATCACTATGACTACAATGAGTTCTACTAGGGTGAAGGCTAACCGTTGTTTATTGTTCATCATATATTTTATTTTTTATGAAATAGATAACCATAATTTTTTTACTTTAATGATTCAATTTACAGTAAATTTATCTTAAATGTTTTATCTTATTAATATTATAATCATTCAAGCGACTCATTATTATTAATTAATATAGGAGTCTGAGCGCATGTTTTACTGAACCATTTCAAATTCTATTTCCTCGAAATATCAACCACCATCGGTAGATCCGGATACCTGTTTTAATCTGTATTGAGTCACAAAATCTGAATTATTCATTGCAAAAACTATTGCTACTCCATTTCCTCAAGACAATGATACAGGACTGCTTAAGTCACCCGACCATGATCAATTTATGAATTTCTGCACCACCCAAGTGCCGTGATCTCTTGAAGATATATTATGTCACAGGTAAAATTTGATTTCTGTTACCAGGGTCGGGAGAGAAAAGGTTATAATCAATGAATTATTATTAGTGTAGCTGCTTGTGTTTAATCACATATTATTAGTTACATTATATCATCTGACACCATCAAGTATTGAGCTAACTTGACCTGTTGTTTCATTTCTAAACCAAGTGCCTTCATAAGAATAGCTGATAAGAGAAGGTTTATATTCTTTCCTATTCCCTTGACTTAAGATATGGCTATAGCTAGTAGCCGGTTCACAATTATTTCAGCTATATCAATTCAAGCAAGTGTAAGTGCAGTTTCAAGGCGTACTACTGTAAGTCCATGCTTGTCAGGCAGAAGTTGGCATTCATGAAGTCAATTCTCAAATATTTGATATGCTTGCAGGTGGAGTTGCACAAGAGTATGTTATCTCGTCTGATGAACCTGTTATTCATCCTCACAAGCTATTCTTGACTAGTCAGTTTCAAAGATCAATCAGAGCACTTCATGTCGCGTTCACTATGTTCTGCACCGCAGGAGTGGTAACGTTTCAGGTAGCGTACGCTTCTTTCATCGTTGTCATAAGATCATTTATGTCATCGCTTCCCAAATTATCTGATCAAGTTGAGTATACTTTGCTTGAATCGAATATCGCTACATTGTTCACTCAAGAAAGGATGTCTTTCCCTGATCAGAATGTGTTGTCATATATCACATTTCAAGTTCAATTCTCGTTCAGTCAGAATAATGTCGGAGTGGGCACGAAATAATAAGTGCTTCAAGTGAATACCTTAAGGAGCACTCAATTATAGTTTCAAGATATGTAGACATTGGCTCAAGTTCAGCCTAATGCATTCGCATCAGGAGAATTGAGAATTGAGAACTGAGAGATGAGGAAATCGGATTCGAACGGATTATAGGTTTTTTCAAATGATGTTGGATTCTCAAAGTTTCAGGCCACTTGGTATTCTTTTTTGTTGGATGCTAGAGAATAATC